>DASUEN010000134.1:0-37193 GCA_036275055.1 Thermoanaerobaculia bacterium | reverse complement strand
CAGTTCGGGTAGCGGTCCGGCGTGAGCTGCCCGTCCGGCGAGCCGAGGCCGGAGAGGTCCACGCCGCCGCCGGCTCCTCCCCAGAAGCGCTGCGGCAGGAGGCCGATGCGTAGCACCGATTCGCTCAGGATCTGATTGGCGATCCAGTCCGCGCCCGTATCGGGGTGAGGGGAGACGCGCGGTTGGACGATCGATTCGAGGTCCACCAGCAGTGGGTGCTCACCCGCGGCGATCAGGTTTTCGTAATGGACATCGGAAGCGTCGAGCGCGTAGAGAAGGGCGAGGTATCCCCCCATCCGCTGATAGAAACGGCGCACCTCGTCCCGCGTCTCACAGGGGGAGGGAGCGGCGAATTCCATCCAGCCATAGCCGTCGCGGGCGAGCACGCCGAGCTTGCGGAAGCCGGGGGCGAATCCGCGATCGTCGAGCCAGCGCAAGAGATCCTGGAAATGGGCGGCGATGGCCATCGGCCGCGGCTTGTACACCAGGCGCCAGCCGGAGGCGAAGGTCAGCAGGAAGACCGTGCGCCCTCCCCGGTGGCGGTCGCCCGCGCCCGTGGCCACCTCGGTGAGCGGTCCCGGATCTCCCGCCGGCCCGAAGGCGGCGAGGATCGCGTCCCAATCGTGGGTGAGCCGGCGGAGGAACTCGATCCCCGCATCCGCGAACCAGCCGATACGCACGGCCAGTTGGCGGGCGAGCACGGGATAGGTCCGAAGGATGGCGAGCGCCTCCGCGGGATCGCCCAGCCGCTCGACGAAGGCCGCGAAGCGCTCCTCCGGCGTCTCCCCCGTGATCCGACCCTCCAGGCGGGCCACGTTCAGCTCCAGCACGGCGGCGCGGGTGACCGTCCAGCGGAGCTGGTTGCCGAGCCCGGCGAGGAGGAGCGGCACCACCGTCGCGGGAGCGAAGGGGAGGGGCCGGCCCGCGGCGGCTCGCTCCGCGGCCAGCTCGGCGGCGGCCGCGGCTAGGCGGCGCTCGGCCTGCTGAAGGAAGGGGGACGCCAGGCGCAAGAGATGGACCTCCGGCTCCCCGGCCGGGAAGGGCAAAGGCGCGCCGGGAACGGCGAGACGGAAGGTCTCTGCGATCTCCCGCAACCAGTCCGGCGGCGACGCGGCCAGGCCGGCGCGCTCCGCGAGCGCCTCCGGCGGCTCGCCGAGTAGGGCCAGCAGCGCCGCTTCGTCGAGGCCGTCCTGGGCCAGGCGGCGGGGAAAATAGCCGTCGCGGTCGAAAGGGGCCTGGGAGCGCCAGCGCGCGAGCCGCTTCTGCGCCCGCTCGCCGGCGGCGGCCGGGGAGGGAGGAGCCCCCAGGGCGGCGCGTTCCGCGAGCGACAGGGCGGCGGCGAATTCCGGGAAAGACAGGGTCACGAGGCCTCCTTGCAGGACGCGAGGGAGATGGTACCGCGCCGGGGGGCCGCGGCTCCCCCGGCGCGATTTTTCGGAATTGGAGACTAGCAGCAACAGTGCGGACGGGCCGCGGTCGCGCAGCTATTGCAACAATCCGAGCAGCAACTGACGGCGCAGGAGGCGCCGCCCGCCACGGTCGTCAGGGCGTCCTGGCTGAGCTCGATCTGACCGACCGGATTGGCCGGCAGCAGGGCGCGCTGCTCGTCCGAAAGGTCGAAGAAATAGTCGGCGTCACGCCAGGCGCGGATGATCTCGTCGTTCTTCATGGGTCGTCTCCTTGGTAAGGTGTCGGGTGTTTTCACGGATGAAAAGGAGCCACGCGCCTTCCCCCGCCGCGGGAGGGCCGGCCGGCAGGCTCCGGGGTACGCCGTCGATGCAGGTGGCCTGATGCTCACGATCCGGAGGTGAACCAACCTCCCATCCAGGGGGGCACGATCCCTTTGAGCAGCGAGTAGCTGATCATCCGGCCCAGGTTCTCGGAGTCGCGGGTGACGAGCGCCAGCACGTCCTCGTAGGGGGTGCTCTCACGGTTGTCGATCTTGAACTTCTTGAAGAAAGTGTCGCCGGGGACGGAATCCACCGCCTTGCGGGCATGCTCGAACGACTTCTTGAGCATGTCGATCACTTTCGCTTTCTCCAGGTTCCCCTGGTCGAGGTAGTTGCCGCAGAGGGTCAGCTCCTCGGGGGGTTTGACGCCCCAGCTTTCGGGCTGTGAGAAGTTGGCACGGGCGGTGTGGAGGAACATCTCGCCGGGCGAGCGCATCTTTTCATTCGGCCGCCAGTTGTAGGCGTCGTCCGGCATCCCCTCGGCGAGGGCGACCATCATCTTCTGCGTCTCACCGAGCTGGTAGAGCAACTGCGCTTTGGCGAAGGAGCTGGGGGAGGGGAGAGGCTCGGGATCGGCGGCCAGGGCCGGCCAGGGGGCGAGGCCGGCGGCGAGGATCAGCGTCAGGGTCAGCGGACATCGGGCTCGGGTCAAGTCGTCTATCCTCCTGCGGCGAGCGTGCCGTCTACACAAAGACCGGTGCCTGTCCCCCGGCTTGGAGGGACAGGAAGATCACGCGCTTGTTGGAGCTCGCCTTTGAGAGCAAGCTGTTTGGGAGGCGCCGCCTTCACCCGATGCCGCTGAGCACCAGCTTGCCGATCGTCCGCCCGCTCTCGATCCGCGCGTGGGCGTGCCGCAGGTTCTCGGCGTTCAAGGGGCCGAGCTTGTCGCGCAGTGTCGTCTTGAGCGTGCCGTCCTCGAAGAGCTTCGCGGTGGAGCTTAGGATGTCGTGCTGGGCGATCATGTCCGGCGTCTGGAAGTCCGGGCGGGTGAACATCAGCTCCCAGCAAAAGGTCACGCTCTTGCGCATGAAGGGGCTGGTGGCGAGAGGCTGATTGTTCTTGGCGCCCACGATGCAGCCGATCTTCCCCTGCGGCTTGATGGCGTCGGCCATGTTCTGGACGTGCTGCTCCGTGCTGTTGAAGCAGAGAATGTAGTCGACCAGCGGCTCGCCCAGTTTTTTGAGTTGGCCGGCGAACGGCTGGCGGTGGTCGATGATCTCGTCGGCGCCGAGCGACAGGCACCAGTCGACCGACTCGCCGCGCGAGGCCGTGGCGAGCACCCGCAGGCCTGCCACTTTTTTCGCGATCTGAATGGCGATCGAGCCCACGCCGCCGGCGCCGCCGATGATCAGCACGCTCGCCGCGGGACCCTCTCCCGCGCGCGGCACCGCCATGCGGTCGAAGAGCACCTCCCACGCCGTGAGCGTGGTGAGCGGCATGGCCGCCGCCTCTTCCCAGGTGAGGTTGCGCGGCTTGCGCCCCACGATTCGCTCGTCCACCAGGTGGTACTCGCAGTCGCACCCGGGGCGAACGTTGCTGCCGGCGTAGTACACCTCGGCGCCGGGGGAGAACAGGGTGACCTCCTCGCCCACGGCTTCCACCACGCCCGCGGCGTCCCAGCCGAGGATGCGGGGCTCCGTCTCCACCTGGTCTTTGGGAGCGCGGACTTTGGTATCCACCGGGTTGACGGATACGGCCTGGACCCGCACCAGCAGGTCCCGGCCGCGGGCCTTCGGCTTGGGAACCTCGACGTCCACGAGGCTCTCCGGGTTTTCGATGGGCAGGTATTTGTAGAGTCCGACGGCGCGCATGATTCGGAAGTCTATCGCAAGTGCTGGCCGGCGAGGTCACCGATGCCGCCCACCTCAGGGTTTCTTGGCCCGCACCAACTGCACGAACTGCCCCACGGAGGGCACCCCCGACGTATTCAGGATGAAGAGCAGGTAGTAGCCGGGAGGCGCGAGGTTGCCGTTCGCCGGGGCTTTGGCCTTCAACAGGCCGGCGGCGGTCGTAAACGTCAATCCCACCAGCCGCTGGTCCATGTCGAAGGAGTGGGTGACGGAGCCGGCGCGGATCAGCACCACGGCTTGAACGTTTTTCGCGTCCGGAGTTTTCACCTGGATGGTTGCGCCGTAGGCGATGGGCACGGTCGGAACGCTGGTGATGGTGGGGCGCTTGGCGACGCTGCCGTCGGCGTTGAACAGATAGGGGGGCGAATAGATTTCGATCTCGGGCTGGTAGACCTTGCGTTGCGGATTGCCGCCCAGCGCCGCCACCGTGGCGTCCGGCAGGAGCAGCGTGTTCGAATGATAGAGCCGCGGAAATTCCATGAAGCTGGCGGAGCTGAACGTGTTGCTCTGCGGATCGTAGAGCTGGGCCTCCTTCACGGCGGTGGCGCCGTCCTCGTCGTTCTCCGAGCCGCCCGAGACCAGCACCTTGCCGTTCGGCAGCAGGGTGGCGTTCACCTGGATCCTGCCCTTGACCATGCGCGGGCCGTTGACCCATTGCGGTGCCGGCAGCGACCAGTCGATGATCTCGGTCGAATCCGTCGCCGGGCTCGCGCCGCCCATGATCATCACTCTGGGTTTGAAGCCGTTGCTGGGCGTCAGCGGCAGCAGCACCGAGGTGCCATAGTTCCGGTCGCGGTCGAAATTCGTCGTCGCCACCGTGGTGAACTTCTGGGTGGCGGGATCGTACATCTGCGAGTCGCGGTTGGCGCCGGACTCGAAAACCTTGCCGTTCGGCAGCACGTGCTGGCGGGGATACAGCGGCACGCCGGCGAAGGCGGTGCCGGCGGCGGCCCAGGTTTTTCCGGTCAAGGTCTGGACGCTGGGGTTGATCCCGCCGTCCTTGTCGTTCAAGCCGGAGTAGACCAGCACGGAACCGTTGCCGAGCACCGTTCCCGTGGGATACCAGCGGCCGCCGTTCATCACCGGCAGGTTGACGAATTTTTCGGCCGCGGGATCGAAAGCGGACACCCGGGGCTCGCCCTTGAACGGGTCGTACCTCAACGTGCCGCCGAGCACCAGCGGCCTTCCGTCCGGTGCCACGACCATGCCGTTGCAGAACATGTCCCACGCCAGCTTGAACGTCCTGATCGTGTGGTCCTTGGGGTTCCAGACGGCGGCCTGGAAGTTCTGGTTGTCGGGATCGTTGCCGGAGCCCGAAACGACCAGCACCTTGCCGGTGTGCATCAGCGCGACGTGAACGGGGTTGATGGGCATGTGGAACGGCAGGGTGGCCCACCGGCCGTTCAGCTCGGGATGCTTCTCCTCCACGGCCTCGAGCTTGGTTTTTTCGTGCATCTCCGACGGTTCGATGAACGGCTTCGGGGGCTGATCCTGGGCCTGGAGAGGCGCCGCCAGGACCGCACAGAGGATCAGTGGCCACGACCTGCGCAGACCACGAGGATGGAAAGCGTTCATGCTCGCACCTCCTGTCTTGCTCTCGCGGTGAAGAAGGTAAGCATATCACGGCAGCCGGGAGCTGTCGCCAGGCGGGCAAGCAGGATCGAGCCAGCGATCTGCCGATCGGATATGCTTCTGGCTTCCGGCTGTGCCGGTACCCAGGCCTATGCTCGAGATCTCGCCGGAAGTTCAGAAGGCTGCCGACCGCTTGACGGCCCAGCGTGCTCTGCTGGGTGTCGCTAGCTATCCGTTCGTCGTGGCCGCCCTGGGCTGGGCGTCGCGGTGGGCGGAGCGCTCTCCCGCCCTCTTCGCCTTCCTGCTGCTCGCCAGTCTGGGCCTGGCGGGGGTCCGCCTCGTGCTGGTGCGGCGGTTCGAGGCGCTCTATTCCCCCCATCCCCGTGCCTGGCGCACCGCCTTCTATGGCGGGCTGCTGCTCAATGCCGTGGTCCTGGGCTGGCTGTTCCTGGTAACCGTCCGGAGCTTCGGGACACGGGTGGAGTCATTCTTCGTTTTCACGATTGCGGCGGTGATTGCGAGCATGGCGGTGATTCTCTACTCCCATGCCCTGCGGGTCGTCCTTGCGTTCGTCGTCCTTCTGCTGTTGCCGGTGCTCCTCACCTTCAGCGGCCTCACCGGCTACACGGGCTGGCGCCCCGACGCCTGGGAGATCGCGTGCCTGGTCCTCTTCTTGGTCTATCTTTTCATGCTGGCGGGGCAGCTTCACCGCGAGCGCTGGCAGGCGCTCGAAGACGCCCATCTCCTCATCAGCCGCGCCGGCGAGCTCGAGCGCGCCCGCAACGAGCTGGGGCGGGTCCGCGACGAGCTCGAGCGGCTGGTCAGCGAGCGCACGGAGGAGCTGCGCAAGGTGAGCGAGGACTACCGCCGGATCTTCGAGAACGCGCACGATCCCATCCTCGTCTTCCGCCCCGGCGACGAGGTGGTGCTGAACGTCAACCGCCGGGCCTGCGAGGTCTACGGCTTCAGCCGCGAAGAGCTCATCGGCAAGTCGCTGATCGACATCTCGGAAAACGTTTCCCGCGGGCGCGATCAGGTGGCGCAGACCCTGGAGGAGGGAGTCTTCCACAATTTCGAGAGCGTCCAGTACCGCAAGGACGGCAGCCGGATGTACCTCGAAATCAATGCCTCGGCCATCGAGTACGAGGGGCAGCCGGCCATCCTCAGCGTCAATCGCGACGTCACCGAGCGGCGCAAGGCCGAGGACCTGCGCCTGGCGAAGGAGGCCGCCGAGCAGGCCGACAAGGCCAAAGGGCGGTTCCTCGCCAACATGAGCCACGAGATCCGCACTCCCATGGCGGGCGTGCTCGGCCTCGTGGACCTGCTGCTGAAAACCGATCTGTCGCTGGCTCAGCGCGGCTATGGCGAGCTGATCCAGAGCTCGGCGGATTCGCTGCTGCGGCTGATCGACGACATCCTGGACTTTTCGAAGATCGAAGCCGGCCGGCTGACGTTGGAGCGGCTGACCTTCAACCTGCACGTGACCTTGCGCGAAATCGTCGAGCTGCTGCGCTTCCGCGCCGGCGCGCAGGGGACCGAGCTCGGGCTCGTCGTGGATGAAGGCGTGCCCGAATGGATCTGGGGCGATCCCGGGCGCCTGCGCCAGGTGGTCACCAACCTGGTGGGCAACGCCGTCAAGTTCACCCAGGGCGGGACGGTGAACCTCGAGGTCGAGCGCCTGGCGGAGGGCCGGCTGCGATTTCGCGTCCGCGACACGGGGATCGGCATTCCGCCGGAGGCTCAGGGGCGGCTTTTCAGCCTGTTCTCCCAGGCGGACAGCTCCACCTCGCGGCGCTTCGGCGGCAGCGGCCTGGGGCTGGCCATCAGCCAGCGGATCGTCGAGCAGATGGGTGGGGAAATCGGTTTCGAAAGCACCCCGGGCGTGGGCTCGCTCTTCTGGTTCACCCTCCCCCTCGACCTGGCCTCGCCGCCGCCCCCCCAGGCGGCTCGCCCCCACCTCGAGCCGGCGCGGCGTCCCGAAGGGCGGAAGCACCGCATCCTGGTGGCCGAGGACAACGCCATCAACCAGCTCGTCATCACCCAGGAGCTCGCCGTGCTGGGCTACGACGTGGTGGCCGTCAACAACGGGCTCGAAGCCCTGAGCGCCCTGGAGAACGACGCTTTCGACCTCATCCTGATGGACTGCCAGATGCCCGAGCTCGACGGCTACGAAGCGAGCCGCCGCATCCGCGCCAGCTCCGGAACGATCCGCTGCATCCCCATCGTCGCCTTGACCGCCCATGCGTTGAAAGAAGACCTGGACCGCTGCCTCGCCGCCGGCATGAACGACACCATCACCAAGCCCTTCCGGGAAGACGTGCTGCGGGAGAAGCTGGACCGCTGGCTGCAAACCGGGCTGGCCTAATATATTTTGCCGTATCGCCACGGCGTGCATTGGCACGCGGAGGATTCACAATGAGGATTCGACGGCTCCTGTTTGCCTTGGCCCTCGCATCGATGGGCGTTCCGAGTCTCCTGAGCGCAACGCCTCCGAAGGGATTCGAGACCGATCATCTCGTCCTCTACCAACCGGACCCCGTCCTGCGTGAGCGTGTTCCAGGCACCAGCGCCCTGGCGGACTACATAAAGCGGCTGCAAGCGGTCTGCACGGCGTACTTTGCTACCACGGCGACGCCCGAGACGCTGCACGTGATCGTTGCCTTGAAGCCTGGAAAGCAGTCGCGCGTCTGGTTCGTCTCGTCGACTCATGCGCCCGATGACAAGGCGCGGGAGCCGCTGCGGGCCAAGCTCGAAGCGGTGACGCCCCTGGAGGTGCGCTCCGGCCCGGTGGCGTTCGCCATCTCCGGCAAGATCGCGGGGGGTGACGGCAAGGACGGCGACGAGCACCAGCCGCCAATGCCCAAGGAGTGGCAGGAGGCGGCGAAAAGCGCCAAAGACCCGTTGCTGGTCATCCCCGATGGCATTTTGAAGCTGATCTGGCCGGATTCGAAGTAGGGTCCGCGTCGATGCGCGCCATCGCCCTCTTCGCCGCCGCCGCCCTCTGCGAGATCGGCGGGTGCTTTTCGTATTGGGTTTTCTTTCGCCTTAGCCGTTCGCCTCTGTGGCTCCTGCCTGGAACGGCGGCGCTGGTGACTTTTGCCTGGCTCTTGAGCCGGGTGGAGACGCCGTTCGCCGGCCGCGCGTATGCTGCCTATGGCGGGATGTACATCGCGGCTTCTCTCGTCTGGCTGGCCGCCGTCGAGCGCGGCACGCCCGACCGGTGGGACGTGCTCGGGGCGGTTCTGTGCCTCCTCGGTGCGGGATTGATTTTGTGGGGACCGCGGTAGAGAAAGTCGTCAGTTCTTCGTGAAGGACATAAAGGACGGCAAGGACAACAAGGACGAGGGAGAACAGCAAGACCGGTTCAGCCAGCCCCTGCCTGGGAGCGCTGGCGTCCCGCCGGCTTTCGCGGCGAGCAAGAACGCGGAGATAGAGCAGTTTTCGCGCTTTCTCTGCTGATTCTTCATTGTCCGTATACCTAGACATGAAACGTCCCAGTTCGTCATCTCATTGAGACGGTCGCCCGCGCCTGCCAGGCGGCGGTGCCCTGGCACCGATCTCGAAAGGGCCTGATGAGGGAAGACTTGAGAGTCTCATGGTAAGATAGCATAATCAGGTTCAGGGGGTACGCCATGAAAGGCGGCCAGGCGGGAGCGATCCCAGCTCTCAGGCCCATTCCCCTTTTGGCCCATTGCTGGCACTGAGGGGAGAAAGGTCCAGCGCCATGACCGATGGGATGATCACGAAGCTGCTCCAGACCTGGAGTGAGGGAGACCAGGAGGCGGCGGAGCGGGTTCTTCCCCTGGTCTACGACGAGCTGCGGCACATCGCGTCGCGGCAGCTTCGCCAGGAGCGGGAGGGGCACACGCTTCAGGCCACGGCGGTGGTGAACGAGGCCTACCTGCGCCTGCAGGGGCACGCCGGCTTCGAGTGGCCGAGCCGGGCTCACTTCTTCGCCTTCGCCGCCCACCTCATCCGCCGCATCCTGGTGGACTACGCGCGCCATCGCAACCGCGCCAAGCGGGGAGGGGGGCTGGAGAGGGTGACGCTCGCCGAGGCCGCGGACCTGGCCATGGAGCGCTGCCCGGACCTGGAGGCTCTCGACGAGGCGTTGAACCATCTCGAGTCGTTCGATCCTCGCAAGGCGGCGGTGGTGGAGCTGCGGTTCTTTGCCGGCCTGACCTTGGATGAAACGGCCGAGCACCTGGGAGTGTCCTCCGAGACGGTGGGCAGGGAGTGGCGGCGGGCAAGGGCGTGGTTGTACGACCAGCTTCAGCCGGTAGCGAGCAGGGTCTAAAGAGAAGCACCCAAATAGAAGGAGGCCCGATGAATGCCGTCCGCTGGAGCGAAGTGGACCGGATTTTCGCCGAGGCTCTGGAGCTTCCCGCCGCCGAGCGGGCGGCGCTGCTCGACGCCGCCTGCGCCCACGATCCCGAGCTGCGGCGGGAGGTGGAGGGGCTCCTCGCCGCCGACGAACGGATCGGCGATTTCCTGGAGCAGCCGGCGGGCGAGCTCCTGGGGATGGCACCCCTGGTCGGAGAAAGCGGCCGGGCCGGCCCCTACCGGCTGCTGCGCCGCATCGGCAGCGGCGGCATGGGGGCGGTCTACCTCGCGCGCCGCGACGACGAGCATTTCGAGCGCCTGGTAGCGATCAAAGTGCTGCGCTGGGGGCTCGACAGCCCCGAGGACCGCCACCGTTTCGTGGCCGAGCGGCAGATCCTCGCCGGCCTGGAGCACCCCAACATCGCCCGCCTCTACGATGGCGGCACCACGGCGGAGGGGCGCCCTTACCTCGCCATGGAGCTGGTGGAGGGGCTCCCCGTCGACCTCTATTGCGATCAACGCCGGCTCACGGTTGGAGAGCGTCTCGACCTCTTCCGGAAGATCTGCGGCGCCGTGCAGTACGCTCACCAGAACCTGCTGGTCCATCGCGATTTGAAGCCGGCCAACATCCTGGTGACGACGGGGGGCGAGCCGAAGCTGCTCGACTTCGGCATCGCCAAGAGCCTGGAGGAAAAAGAGGACGGAGGGGACCTGGAGCTCTCCGAGCCGCGGTTGATGACCCTGGTCTACGCCAGCCCGGAGCAGGTCCGGGGGCAAGGGGTTACCACGGCGAGCGACGTCTACTCGCTGGGCGTCCTCCTCTACGAGCTGCTGACGGGGCGCCTTCCCTACCGGCTGGTCAGCCGGAGCGACCGGGAAGCGGCGGCAGCCATCGTGGGGCAGGAGCCGGAGACGCCGAGCCAGGCGCTGCTGCGTCCGCCGGCTTCCGAGGGCATGGAGGAGGCTCCGCCGGAAGCCGCGGCGGCGGCCCGCGGCACGAGCCCGCATGCCCTCGCCCGCCGGCTGCGGGGGGACCTCGACGCGATCGTCCTCCGCGCCCTGAGCAAGGATCCCCAGCGCCGCTACGCCTCGGTGGCCCTCCTCTCGCAGGATCTCGAAAACCACCTCGCGACAAGGCCCGTGGCGGCGCGGCCGAACACCCTGCTCTATCGCACCGGGAAGCTGATTCGCCGCAACCGCACGGTCTCGGTGGCCACGGTCCTGGTGGTGCTGCTCGGGGTCGGACTGCTGGCGAGCTTCGTGGTGCAGGGGCGGCGGGTGGCGCGCGAGCGGGACAAGGCCCGCTACGCGCTTTCCTTCCTGATCGACACCTTCAAGGAGGCCGATCCTTATCACTCCCGGGGCGAGCAACTGACGGCCCGGGAGATCCTGGACCAGGGGGCGGCCCGAGTGTCGCGGGAGCTCACCCGCCAGCCGGACGTGCAGGCCCAGCTCATGGACGCGATCGGCGAGGTGGCCTTTGGGCTGGGGCGTTACGATCAGGCCCAGCCGCTCTTTGAGAAGGCCCTGGCGCTGCGCCGCAAGACCTTCGGGCCGAAGTCGCTGCCGGTGGCCGAGAGCCTGGAGCACCTGGCTTTGCTCATGCAGGAGCGCTCGGACCTGCCGGTCGCCGAGGCGTACCTGCGCCAGGCGCTGGCGCTCAAGCGGCGCCTGCTGGGTCCGCGGGACCTCGCGGTGGCCAGGACCCTCAACGAGCTCGGGGAGGTGGTGGCGGACCAAGTGCATTATGCCGAGGCGGAAACGCTCCACCGGCAGGCCCTGGACATCGCCCATCAGGTGGAAGGGCCGGTGGGGATCACCGTTGCCGACAGTACCCTGGGTCTCGCGAAGAGGAAGAAGGAACGCGGCGACCTGGCGGCGGCGGAGCAGCTCTTTCGCCAGGGTTTGGAAATCGAGCGCCGGGCGCTCGGCTCTCAGGATCCCCGCCTCTACCGCGATCAGACGACGCTGGCGGAGATCCTGATGGACGAGGGCGAGTACCAGAAGGCGGAAACGCTGCTGCGCCAATCGCTGGCGGTGCAGCAGCGGCTCCTCGGCCGCGAGCATCCCGATGCCGCTTCCACGCTCAACGACCTCGGCATGGCCGTCCAGAAGATGGGACGGTGGGTGGAGGCCGAGGTCATCGACCGCGACGTGCTGCAGATCGCCCGCAGGCAGTTTGGCCCCACGCACTGGCGGGTGGGTTTCATCTTGGGCAATCTGGGCTCGACGCTCGTCGCCCAGGAGGACAAGCCGGACAAGATACGGGAAGGGATTGGCTACTACGAGCAGGCGCTGGCGATCCGCCGCCAGAACTCTGGCGGCGACCGCGGCCCGCTGGTGGCGCAGATCTACCTGCTGCTCGCCGAGGCGCACCGCCGGCTTCACGAGGCGGAGAAGGCGATCCCCCTGGCGTTGCGGTCCCTGGCCCTGCTCGAGCAGGAGGAGGGGCCGGACCACCTGCACGTGGCCTACGCTCTGCGCGAGGTCGGCAGAGATTATTCCTCCCTCAAGCGCTACGCCGAGGCGGAGCCCTATCTGCGCCGGGCTCTGGAGATCCGGAAGAAGGAGCTGCCGGCGGACCATCCCGACGTGGCCAAGGCCAAGGCGTCCCTGGGGGATTGCCTGACCTCGCTCGGCCGCTTCGCTGAGGCGGATACCCTGCTGCGCGAGGCGGATGCCACCCTTACGGCGCAGTTCTCCGAGACCGATTACCGGGTCAAGGAAGTCCGGGCGCAGCGGATGAAGCTGGAGCAGGCGCGGCGGGGGGAGCGGTAAGAACACGGACTTTCACGGACGAGCCCGGATCTACAAGGACTTGAACAACGGCATTGGTGCTGTCCGTGAAAGTCCGTGTCCGTCCGTGCTCGTCCGTGGTTTATGCTCCCCGCATGAGCGAACCCCGCAACGTGGCCGTGGTAAGCGGTGCCGGCTCGGGCCTGGGGCGCGAGATCGCGCTGGAGCTGGCCCGCCGCAGCTACGACCTCGCCCTTCTCGGCCGGCGGCGGCAGCCTCTGGAGGAGACGCTGGCGCTGGCGGAGGCGGCCGGGGCGGTGCTCCCCTGCGACGTGCGCGACGCCGCGGCCCTGGAGCGCTGCGCCGGGGAGGTGCGGGCGCGCTGGGGAGCCGCGGAGATCGTGGTGCCGGCGGCGGGGATCGTCTCCCTCGCGCCGGTCGAGCAGGTCACGCCGGACGATTTCGCGGCCATCCTCGCCACCAATCTCACCGGGGTCTTCCTCCTCTTGCGCGCCCTGCTGCCGGCGATGAAGGAGCGCGGCCGCGGGTGGATCTTCCCCCTCCTCTCCGTGGCCGCCCGGCGCGGCTTTCCGGGCTGGGGCGCCTATTGCGCCAGCAAGTGGGGGCTGCGCGGCCTGGTGGAGGTGCTGCGCGAGGAGCTTCAGGGGACGGGCGTGCGCATCACCGCCCTCTATCCGGGGGCCACGGATACGCCGATCTGGGACCACCTCCCGGGGAGCTGGAACCGCGCCGCCATGGTCCCTCCCCGCGAGGTGGTGAGGGCCCTCGCCTACGCCCTGGACGCCGATCCTTCCACGCAGGTGGAGGAGGTCGTCCTGGGGCCGGCGGGAGGAGCGTTGTGAGCCTGGTGGTGCTGCTCACGGTCTTCGTCCCTCTCCTGGCGGCCGTGCCCGGGGGGAAGTGGGCGCTCCCCCTGCTGGCGCCGCTCACCCTCTACTTTCCTTTCCGCGAACGGGTGCGGCAACGCGACTATCTCGGCGCCTGGTCGCTGGGGCTCGCCTGGGCGTTCCTGCTCAGCGTGGGAGTGATCCTGCTCGTCGTCTGGCTGCCGGACGTGGCGCGCACGGGGATCCTGCACGGCGAGGACTACCGCCAGCAGATGTTCGGCTGGGTGGCGACGGGCGAGGCGCCGGAGAACGACTGGCGGCAGTTCCTCCCCCAGCACCTCCTTCACCTCGGGGTCTTCCTGCTCCTCACCTGGGCGAGCGGCGGCTATCTGGGGCTGGCGCTCGGGGCGGCCCTGGTTGGCTACATGAGCTATTTCGTGGGCTCGTTTGCGGTGGCCAGCGGCCATCCCTTCCTCGGCTCGCTGGCCGCCTGGGTGCCGTGGTCGGTGTTGCGGGTCTGCGCCTTCGTGCTGCTGGGGTCTGTTTTCTCTCGTCCTCTGCTGGTGCGGCGGCTGTGGCCGTTCGAGCGCGAGGAGGTGCGGCTGATGGGGCTCGCGCTTTCGGGGATCGTGGCGGATCTCCTGATCAAGGCGGCGTTCGCCCCGGCGTATGGGCTGTTCCTGCGGCGGATGGTTGGGGCGCCGTGATTCAAGAAACCAGGGACAGCAGGGACTTCAGGGACAACAGGGACAAGAAGAAAACAGGGATCGAAGCTTCTTCTTCGTCCCTGGAGTCCCTGAAGTCCCTGCTGTCCCTGGTTTTTGGCTCCCTACACCAGTCGCCGGATCGATTTCACGTTGTCGCCGGCCGCGTTGGCGCCGCGGCACTGGCCGGTGGAGGTGGCGATTCCCAGGGTCTCCCAGCCTCCCGGGGTGGGTTGGTCGGCGCAGACGATCATGGCCGAGCCCGGGGCCTTGTTGGTGAAAGTCTCCACCACCCAGACCTCGCCGCTGCCCGGACAGGCCGAGGCGTCGGAGCGGGCGTCCACCTTGATCCAGCCGGCGGGGATGGTGTCGCCGGGGCAAAGCACCTGGCGGCCGGCGACTTGCGCCGGAGCCTGAATGGCTGCACAGAGGATGCAGCCGAGGGCCAGGAATGAGAAGCGGATGAGATTGCGTTTCATGGTGCTGCCTCCTGCGGGTTTCCCCATCCAACGCTCGAGGAACGTTGCAAACCGCTCGCCAGGCCGGATCGATTGGGCTCCGTTGACGGACGGCGGAGCGCCTCCCTATACTTCACCCCTCCAGAAAAGGCCCTGACTTTGAACGGAATCCAAGAGACCCGAGGAGATTTGACCGGCGCCGGCCGCCGTTTCGGCATCGTCGCGTCGCGCTTCAACTCGCGCATTGGCGACCTGCTGGCGGCAGGCGCCGTGGACTGCCTGCGGCGCCACGGCGTGGCGGCGGAGGACGTGCAGCTCGTTTCCGTGCCCGGGGCGTGGGAGATTCCGCAGGCGCTGGAGGAGCTGGCCGCGGCCGGCCGCGTCGATGGCCTGGTGGCGATCGGGGTGGTGATCCGTGGCGAGACTCCCCATTTCGACTACATCTGCGCCCAGGCGAGCCGCGGCATCGCCGGCGTGGCCGAGCGCCACCGCATCCCGGTGGGCTTCGGCCTCCTGACCTGCGACAGCTCCCAGCAAGCCGAGGAGCGGGCGGGGGGGAAAGCCGGCAACAAAGGGTGGGAAGCGGCCCTCGCGGCGCTGGAGATGGCCGACCTCTTCGCACGGCTGCGCGGCGCGGGCGCCGCCGGCCGCTAGCGGCGAATCACGCTCCCCGCTATGATGGCGCCGCGATTTCGGATCGCCGGCAGGCGGCCGTTCCCGTCCGCGGGAGCGGCCGTTGTGTTGGATGAGGGTGTTCAATGGGATCTTTGAGGCGAGGCCAATGACGGCAGGAAAGCGGCGCACGGCGCGCGAAATGGCGGTGCAGATGCTCTACCAGAGCGATTTGGGAGGCAGCCCGCTGCCCCACATCTTCAGCACGTTCGACCTGGCGGAGTACCTGGCGCGGGAGGCTTCTGCCGCCGACGAGCGGCCGGGTCAGCCGTCGGCGGAGGAGCGGGCCGAGGGGACCCGCCGCCGCCAGCGGGTGGAGGAGGCGTTCGAGTTCGCCCAGGAGCTGGTCCGCGGCACCATCGACAATCAACAGCGGATCGACGACCTGATCCGCAGCCAGGCGGACAACTGGCGGCTGGAGCGGATGCCGGCCGTGGACCGCAACATCCTGCGCCTCGCCGTCTACGAGATGCTCCACGAGCGCGACACGCCCAAGCTCGTGGTGCTGGACGAGGCCATCGAGCTGGCGAAGAAGTTCGGCTCCGAGCAGTCGGGGCGCTTCGTCAACGGCCTGCTGGACGGCCTGCTGAAGCAGCACACCTTCCCGGGCAGCCTCACCTGACCCCCCAGAGGGCGGGCGGTGAGGGCTGGAGAGAGCAGAGGAGCGATGAGCACACCTTACGATCACAAAGCCATCGAGTCCAAATGGCAGGACCGCTGGGAAAAGCAGCGCACCGCCGAAGTGGACCTGCGCCACGGTCACGGCAAGTACTACATGCTGATGATGTTCCCCTATCCCTCGGGCGACCGCCTGCACGTGGGGCACGGGCGCAATTACATCCTGGGCGACGCGCTGTTCCGCTTCCTGCGCATGAACGGCAAGCGGGCGCTCAATCCCATGGGGTGGGACGCCTTCGGCCTGCCGGCGGAGAACGCCGCCATCCAGCGCGGCATCCATCCCAAGGACTGGACGCTCGGCAACATCAAGGTGATGAAGGAGCAGTTCCGGCGCTGGGGGATCCTCTACGACTGGTCGAAGGAGATCGCCTCCTGCTTCCCCGAGTACTACCGCTGGAACCAGTGGCTGTTCCTGCGCATGCTGGAGAGTGGGCTGGCTTACAAGAAGATGGCCCCGGTCAACTGGTGCCCGAGCTGCCGCACGGTGCTGGCCAACGAGCAGGTGGTGGACGGCGCCTGCGAGCGCTGCGGCACCCCCGTGGTGCAGCGCGACCTCGAGCAGTGGTTCTTCCGCATCACCGGCTTCGCCGACCGCCTGCTCGCGGGGCTCGACACCCTGGAGGGGTGGCCGGAGAAGGTGAAGGTGATGCAGCGCAACTGGATCGGCCGCTCCGAAGGGGCGGAGATCCGCTTCGCCCTGCCGGCCCTCAAGGACTCGGTGACCGTGTTCACCACCCGGCCGGATACCATACACGGCGCCACTTTCCTGGTGCTCGCCCCGGAGCATCCGCTCACCGGCCGGCTGATCGCGGATCATCCGCAGCGCGCCGCGATCGAGGCCTGGGTGGAGACGGTGCGCAACACCCCCCGCATCCAGCGCTCGGACGAGGGGAACCCCAAGGAGGGGCGGGACACGGGCGCCGTGGCCGTGAACCCCGCCACCGGCGAGGAGATTCCCATCTGGCTCGCCAACTACGTGCTCCCCGAGTACGGTACAGGGGCCATCATGGCCGTGCCGGCGCACGACGCCCGCGACCTCGCCTTCGCCCGCCAGGAGGGGCTCCCCGTGCGGCTGGTCTATCACCCCGAAGAAGGGGAGATCGACCCCGCCGAGCTCACCGAGCCCATCCTCCACACCGGGGTGATCCGCAACGCGCCGCCTTTCGACGGCTGGCGCGACGGCCCGGAGACGATCGCCCGTTTCATCGCCTGGCTGGCGGAAAAAGGCTGGGGCGAGGGGAAGGTCACCTACCGTCTGCGTGACTGGCTGATCTCCCGCCAGCGCTATTGGGGGACGCCCATCCCCGTCGTCTACTGCGAGAAGTGCGGCATGGTGCCGGTGCCGGACGATCAGCTCCCCGTCGAGCTCCCGTACGACGTCGAGTTCACGGGGCGCGAGGGGAACCCCCTGTCGCGCTCGGCTGCCTTCGTGGAGGCGAAGTGCCCGCAGTGCCAAGGCCCCGCCCGCCGCGAGACGGATACCATGGACACCTTCGTGGACAGCTCCTGGTACTACCTGCGCTACCTCTCGCCGCGCGATGCCGCGAAGATGTTCGACTCCGAGGTGGCGAACCGCTGGATGCCGGTCGACCAGTACATCGGCGGCATCGAGCACGCCATCCTCCACCTGCTCTACGCGCGGTTCATCTGCAAGGTGCTGCACGACTTCGGCATGGTGGGAGTGGAGGAGCCGTTCCAGAACCTGTTCAACCAGGGGATGATCACCCGCTACGCGGAGAAGTCCGGCCGCATCGAGAAGATGTCGAAGTCGAAGGGGAACACGGTCTCCCCCGACGAGCTGATCGAGGAGATGGGAGCGGACACCGAGCGCGTCTACACCCTCTTCATCGGCCCGCCGGAGAAGGAGGCGGAGTGGAGCGACGAGGCGGTCTCCGGCGCCTACCGCTTCCTGCAGCGGGTGTGGCGGATGCTGGAGCGCCTTCCCGAGGCGCCCCCCACGGCGCCCGCCGATGCCGAGTTGGAGCGCGAGCGCCACGCCACCATCCAGCGGGTGACGCACAGCCTCCAGCGCTTCTCCTTCAACACCGCGGTAGCGGCCCTGATGGAGCTTTCGAACAGCCTCTCCCGCGCCTTGGAGGAGAAGACGGCGTCGCGGCTGCGCTGCGAGGAGGCGTTCGACACCCTGGTGCAGCTCCTCCATCCCCTGGCTCCCCACGTCACCGAGGAGCTGTGGGAGCGGCGCGGCTATACGGAAAGCCTGCTCGAAACCTCCTGGCCGGAGTACGATGAGGCGAAGCTGCGCCGCGCCCGCATCGAGCTGGTGGTGCAGGTGGACGGCAAGGTGCGCGACCGGGTGGAGGTGGACGCCGATGCGGACGAGAAGGAGGTCCGCGCGGCCGTCCTCGCCAGCCCCAAGGTGCAAGGCTTCCTGGCCGGGCGGGAGGTGGCCAAGGCCGTGCTGGTCCCCGGGCGGCTGATGAACTTGGTGACGCGGAGGTCGGAATGATCATGATCAAGAAGCTCTGCCTGGCGGCGTTGCTGCTCGCTCCGTCCCTTTCCCTCTTCGGCTGCGGCTATGCCCTGGTGGGGAAGGGGAGCAACATCCCGGACGACGTCAAATCGGTCTACCTCCAGCCGCTGGTGAACCGCACCCAGCGCCAGCAGGTGGAGCAGGAGCTGACGCAGGCCATCGCCCAGGAGCTGGTGACCCGCCAGCGCTTCGCCGTGGTATCGGCGGAATCCGAGGCCACGGCCGAGATCGGCGGCGCCGTCACCGGCTTCGGGGTGACGCCGGTGACCTTCGACAACACGGGGCGCGCCACGGCGTACGAGATCTCCATTACCGCCCAGGTGGTCTTCAAGCGCACGGGGGCCGAAGGGAAGGTCATCTGGAAGAGCGACAACTACACCTTCCGCGAAAACTACCCGGTCGAAGCCACCCAGACCGCCTACATCGACCTCGAAAACGGCGCCATCGAGAAAGCCTCCAAGCAGTTCGCCGAAACGCTGGTGACCAGCCTGCTGGAGGGGTTTTAGGCCCCCCACCCGCCCGACGAACACGGACTTACAGGGACGAACACGGACGAAGACGGGGCGAACACGATTTCCTGTCCGTGTCCGTCCGTGCTCGTCCGTGTCCGTCGGGCGGGTGGGGCCCCACCCGCCCTTGCCCCCCGCCTCCCGCCGCGTTATGGTGGAGCCATGCTGCGGACCACGGTGCGTGACTGCCTGTACCTGAACTGGGCGCTCCCGGCGGAGGAGCTGCCGGCGCCGCCGCGGCCTTTGCGCTACCAGGTGCATTCGTGGCAGGGGCGGGACTGGGTGTTTGCCTCGGCGCTCCTCTTCCACCAGGACTCGCTCCACTTCACGGCCCTCCCCTGGCTGCGCTTCGGCTACCCGCAGCTCAACCTCCGCCTCCACGTGCTGGACGAAGAGGGGATCCCCTCCGTGCTCTTCCGGCGCATGCTGATGCCGGTGTGGATGGTTCCCCCGACGCGGCTGGTCACCCATCAGCCGGCCTCGCCGGCGCTCCTGAGGTTTCCCCGGCCGTCCAAGGACCCCGAAGGCGGAGGTCCCTGGGTCTGGCGGGTGGAGCGCAAGGGGCGGCTGGAGGTGCGGGCCTGGGAATCGTCGCCGATGCTGGGCGAGGGTCCCCGCCTGGGCTCGTGGGAGCAGTCCGTGCGCTACTTCCAGGACCGCCCGCGGGGGTACGCCCTGGCCTCGGGAGTGCTGCACCGCATCGCGTCGGAGCATCCGGCGGTGACCGTCTGGCCGCTCAAGGCCGAGGTGGACGGCAACGGCCTGCTGCCGCGCCTCCTCGACCTCCCCCCCGGCTCGCCGTTCCCGGCCCTGCACTCGGCGTGGCTCTGCCCGGAGATCCCCTTCGTCTTCGAGCTCGGGCTCGTGCTGCGGGTCCCCGTGGCCCCGGCTCCGGCCATGGCACAGCCGGCCGCCGGCCGGGTGGTGAGCTTCCGCTGGCCGTCGGCGGACCTCCACCGTCCGGGCAGCCGCCACCTGCCCCCCAAGCGCCGCCGGACCTCGTGCTAGCATCCGCGGCATGATCTCGATTCCACCCTCGCAAAGACGCCCGCAACGCATTGCCGTGCTGCCCGGGGACGGCACGGGCAAAGACGTGACCGCCGAAGCCGTCAAAGTGCTGGAAGCCGCGGCGGAGACCTGGGACCTCCCCTTGGAGCTGGTCCATTTCGACTGGGACGCCGACCGCTACCTCGCGACCGGCGAGACCCTCCCCAAGGGTGCGCTCGACGACTTCCGGGAGAACTACTCCGCCGTCTTCATCGGCGCCTACGGCGATCCGCGGGTACCCGACATGAAGCACGCCGCGGACATCCTCCTGGGCATCCGATTCGGGCTGGACCTCTACATCAACCTCCGTCCCGTGAAGCTCTACGACGCCCGCCTCTGCCCGCTCAAGGACAGGACGGAGAAGGACGTGGACATGGTGATCTTCCGTGAGAACACGGAAGGCGCCTACGTCAACGTCGGCGGCAACTTCAAGAAGGGGACGGCGGACGAGATCGCCATCCAGGACGAGATCCACACCCGCAAGGGAGTGGAGCGGATCCTCCGCGCCGCCTTCGAGTACGCGGTGGCCCACGGCCGCCGCGAGGTGCTCATGGCCGACAAGTCGAACGTCATGCGCTACGGCCACGACCTTTGGCAGCGGGCCTTCGCCGAGGTGGCGCGGGAGTTCCCGCAGATCGGCTCGCGCCACATGTTCGTGGACGCCCTGACCATGCAGATGGTCAAGCACCCCGAGAGCCTGGACGTGATCGTCACCAACAACATGTTCGGCGACATCATCACCGACCTCGGCGCGGCGCTCCAGGGGGGCCTGGGCGTCGCCGGCTCGGCCAACCTCCACCCTGGCCAGACCTCGATGTTCGAGCCCGTCCACGGCTCGGCGCCCAAGTACGCCGGCACCGGCAAAGCCAATCCCGTCGGCGCCATCCTCTCGGCTTCGCTGATGCTCGACTACCTGGGCCATACCGAGGCCGCGCGCACCATCGAAGAAGCCGTGGCGCGCTCCATGCGCGAAGGGCAGACCACCCAGGATCTCGGCGGCTCGCTCACCACCTCCCAGGTAGGGGACCTGCTGGCGCGGGCAGTCGGGCAGGGCGTGGCGGCAGCAGGGTAGAAGGCGGCCCCCGCCCGCCTACCACGGACTGACACGGACGAACAAGGACTCACACGGACACACGGACGCCCACGGACAGAGATCGTGTAAGTCTGTGCTCGTCCGTGTCAGTCCGTGTCCGTCGGGCGGGAGGGGGCCCCCGCCCGCTATAATCGGGCAGCAACCAGGAGGCCATTCATGCACCCCAGCGAATCAGAGCTCATCTACGATTGGAACCGTGCCGGCGGCGAGGAGCTCCGCCCGTTGCGGGGGAAGGTCGAGCTGGACGACGAGACCCTGCGCGACGGCTTGCAGTCGCCGTCCGTGCGCAACCCGCCGATCGAGGACAAGCTCAGGATCCTCCATCTGATCGCCGAGCTGGGGATCGAGTCGGCCAACATCGGCCTGCCGGGGGCGGGGGCGCACGTGGTGCGCGACGTGGAGCGACTGGCGCGGGAGATCGTCGAGCAGCGGCTGCCGGTGGCTCCCAACTGCGCCGCCCGCACGATGATCGCCGACGTGCAGCCCATCGTCGAGATCTCGCAGCGCACGGGCCTCGCCATCGAGGCGTCGTGCTTCATCGGCTCCTCTCCCATCCGCCAATACGCCGAAGGGTGGACGCTCGACCGCATGCTCCGGCTCTCCCAGGAAGCGGTGGAGTTCGCCGTCAAGGAAGGGCTGCCGGTGATGTTCGTCACCGAGGACACCACCCGCGCCGCGCCCGAGGACCTGCGCCGCCTCTACACCGTGGCCATCGAGGCCGGCGCCCGTCGCGTCTGCGTCGCCGATACCGTGGGGCACGCGACGCCCAACGGCGCGCGCAACGTCGTCGAATTCATCCGCGGAGTGGTGGACGCCACGGGCGAGGACGTCAAGGTGGACTGGCACGGCCACAAGGATCGTGGCCTCTCGGTGATCAACGCCCTCTCCGCCGCCGCGGCCGGCGCCGACCGCCTGCACGGCACGGCGGTGGGAATCGGCGAGCGGGTGGGGAACTGCCCCATCGACGTCCTGCTGGTGAACATGCAGCTTTTGGGCTGGATCGACCGCGACCTCTCCCGTTTGCAGCAATATTGCCGCTTGGTGGCGGAGACCACCGGCGTGCCCCTGCCGGACAACTACCCCGTGGTGGGGAAGGACGCCTTCCGCACGGGCACCGGCGTCCATGCCTCGGCCATCATCAAAGCCCGCGCCCGCGGCGAGGACTGGCTGGCCGACCGCGTCTACTCCTCCATCCCCGCCTCCCTCATCGGCAGCCGCCAGGTGATCGAAGTGGGACCGATGAGCGGCGAATCGAACGTCGTCTACTGGCTGCGCGAACGGGGGTTCGAGCCCCATCCCGAGCTGGTGCAAGCGATCTTCCAGAAGGCGAAGACGTCGCTCGCGACGCTCGAGGAGGGGGAGATCCTGGAGATCTGCGCCGCCCACGGCACCGGCCCCCGGGCGCCCGTGGCGGTGTGAAGCGCGGGATCTCCGGACCGCGGACCCTCGGGTCGCGCGGCGGAATTCTCGCAGCGGGTGACCCGCCTCGCGGCCTCCGCAACGAACCCGGCGGGTCCTGCAACGCGACCCTTGAAGCCCTCGACCCGCCGTGCGGGTCCCACGACTCCCGAGCCGGGTCGCGCCGCGCATTTGCGGCCGTGGCCGGCCCCCGGAGCCTTGACGTTGATCGATCTCGTCAACTCTCCCCGTCCTCCGGGCCTGCTATCATTCCCCACTCCATGCTGCGTCTGCGCTACGTCGTCAACGGTGAGGAGCGGGCCATTCCCCTGACGGGCGGCCGGGTCCGTCTCGGCCGGGGGAGCGACAACGACGTGGTGCTCTCCGACGTCTCCGTCTCCCGCTATCACGCGGAGATCCTGCGCGAGGGGGACGGCTGGGCGGTCCACGACCTGAAGAGCACCAACGGCGTCGAGGTCAACGGCGCGCCGGTGGAGAAGGCCCTCCTGCGGCCGGGGGACCAACTGGGGGTCGGCTCGTTCGAGATCCGGGTCGAGGCGGCGGAGCCCCAGAGCGTGCGCCCCAAGCCGGCGACGGACGACGGCGAGGGCTCGCTCGCGGGGCTCGGCAACGCCACCATCATCCGGCCGCTCGCCGATTTCGCGGCCGCGTATGGTCTCGACCAGCCGGCCGTGCCGCCGAAAGCGCCGAAGCCGGGAGCCGAAACGGAGGAGCAGGCCTACGTGCACCGCATGTTCGGCTTCCTCACCCGGCTGGCGCGGGTGCTCACGGTGGCCGACTCGGTCGATCAGGTCCTTTCCCGGGTGCTGGAGCTGGCGTTCGAGGCTTTCCCCGTGGACCGCGGCTTCATCCTGCTGTCGAACGAAACGGGGGAGCTGGTCTGCGAGGTCACCCGGGTGAAGGACCGCGTGCAGTTTCGCCCCTCGGGCGAGGTCCCCGTGTCGCGCACCATGCTGCGCACGGTGATGCGCGAGCGGGTGGCGCTCGTCACCTTCGACGCCCAGAGCGATCAGCGCCTTTCCGGCGGCGAATCGATCCGCCTCCACCAGATCCGCTCCGCCATGTGCGCGCCCCTCTGGTCGGGCGATCAGATCATGGGCGTCATCCAGGTGGACTCGCCGTTCACCGTGGGGGCTTTCGGCGAGCGGGACATCGACGTGCTCACCACCCTCGCCAACTACGTGGCCGTGGCGGTCGAGCGCATCCGCTACGCCAAGAAGGCGGAGTTCGAGAAGCTGGTGCGCACCCGCCTGGAGCGCTATCACTCGCCCGCGGTCATCGAGGAGGTGCTGCGGCGGGGCGACGAGGGTATGCAGCGCCTCCAGAGCGCGCACGCCTCGGTGCTCTTCGCCGATCTCGTGGGCTTCACCGCCTTCGCCGAGAACGCGCCGCCGGAGATCGTGGCCGAGTCGCTCGACGCCTTCCTCGACCTTTCCGTCGAGGCCATTTTCCGCGCCGGGGGAACCCTGGACAAGTTCATTGGCGATTGCGTGATGGCCTTCTTCGGCGCGCCCGTGGCGCAGGCCGATCACGCCTTGCGGGCCGTGCGTGCCGCCGTCGAGATCCAGGAGGGGCTCGACGCCTGGAACCTGACCCGCACCGCCGAGGGGCTCCCCGGCTTCAAGGCGCGGGTGGCGGTCAACAGCGGTCCCGTGGTGGTGGGGGACATCGGCAGCGCCCGCCGCGTCGATTACACGGTGCTGGGCAACACCGTGAACGTGGCCGCCCGCCTCGAAGCCCTCGTCGCGCAGCCGGGGGACGTGGTCCTGGGGCCCGAAACCCAGCGCCTCTTGAACGGCGCCCTGCGCACCGAGCCGCTGGGGGAGTGGCAGCTCAAGGGGCTGCAGCAGAAGATTCCGGCGTACCGGGTGGCGCGGGGTTCTTGAAGGAAGAACACGGACTTACACGGACGAGCAAGGACAGACACGGACGAACATACGTCCGTGTAGGTCCGTGATCGTCCCTGTTCGTCCGTGTTCTTCCCTCTACCGCGACGGAATCGACAGCACCTGCCCCGGCTTCAAATGCCGGGCGCGAACGCCGTTCGCCTTCTTGATCTTGGAGACGCTGACGCCGCTGCGCTTGGCGATCTTCCACAGGCTGTCGCCGTGGCCGACGCGGACTTTCTTGGCTCCCTTGGCTCCCTTGGCACTCTTCCCGTGCTTGCCGTGGCGGGCGAGCGCGGTGTGGGAATGGTGCGAGCGCTTGGAGCCGGCGTGGCGCCCCCCCCGGGAGTGCCGGATCGGAGGCGGATCGGCCGGCACGTCGTCCGCGGCGACCTCGACGGGCGGCAACTGGCCGGAGCCGATGTAGCGCAGGTAGGGACTGGGGAACAGCGCCACGTGATAATGCGGCGGGTACTGCTCCTTGGTGGCCTCCAGCACGCCTTTCCCTTCGAGGTCGAGGAGGGTGTTCTCCAGCCAGTTGCGGCACGCGGAGCTGGAGCTCTTGCGCAGGTCCGCCGCCATGCCCGTGGGATGGACGGAGAGGACCGAGGCGTTCCAGGGCTGGCGCGTGATGGGGCGGGTGAGGCTCGTCACCACCAGCTTCTCGCCGCAGGCGCTGCGGTACTGGTCGGCGAGCCGCTCCACGAACAGCTTCACCTCCGGCCGGGCGTAGGGGAAGGAGACCTCGTCGGACTCGATGTCGTAGTCCGCGTTGCCGCGCAGGCGCACCAGCAGGCCGCGCTTGGCGAAGTCGCGGACGTCGGCCGTGGTGCGCATGTAGGTGTAGCCGTGCTCTTGCGCCTGTTCGTCCTGGCGTTGCATCGACTCGCGCGAGCCGAGGAGGCTCTGAGCGTCCGCCAGAGAGGCGGGAAGGGAAAGCAGGCAGAAGGCCGCAAAGCGGCGGCGCTGGCGGATTCGGGATACGCGAGAGCTGTGCATGGGCGTCTTTCGAAACTCCCTACGTCTTGGTTGAGCCCCATGCGCCAAAGGCGCGCGATTTCATGGTATACGCCATCCCGGCCGCGATAGGGTACCACAAAAACTCTGATTTCCAAGGGGTTTACCGGGATTCGGCTGCGCGAGGGCCGGCGGGGTGTGACCGTTTCGCGGCGGCGGGTACGTCAGGGACATGGAGCTCGAAACCACGGTGCGGGAGCTGACCCCTCAGCTCCTCCGCTACGCCCTCGGCAGGACCGGCGATCCCGCCCTGGCGGAGGAGGTCGCCCAGGACGCCCTGGCGGCCCTCGTCCAGCGCTGGCGCCGGTATGGGCCTCCGGAGTGCCCGGCGGCGTTCGTTTTCGCCGTGGCCCGCCGGCGCGCCTTCCGGCTCACCTTCAAACGGCGGCTGCTGTTCCCCCTTCATCTCCTGCTCGACGGCGAGAGCCCTCTGCCCAACCCGGAAGAGCGGGCCGTGGCGCGGACGGATCTCGGCCGCACGCTGGCGGCGCTGCGCCGGCTCTCCGGCCAGGACCGCGAGGCCCTGCTGCTGGTGGGCGTGGGGGAGCTCGGGCCGGCGGAGGGGGCACGGGTCCTGGGCATCTCGGTTTCGGCTCTCAAGATGCGCGTGCACCGGGCACGCCAACGGCTTTTGAAGATTCTGGAGGAACGCGATGGAACCGCTGGACTCGCCTCACGAGACGAGGCTGCGCCAAGCTCTCGATCCCACGCCTGACGCCGTCGAGCGCGTGGTGCACAGGGCCCTCGCCTCGCCGCGGCCGGCCCCGGCCCTGCGGCTGTTGCCGGCGGCGTCACTCATCGCCGTGTTGCTGGTGGCCGCCGTGCTCTTGCTGCGGCCGCTGACGCCCCGGCGGGCGGTGGCCTCGATCGAAACCGTGGGCGAGGTGCTGCTGGTGCGGCCGCAGAACGGTCCGGTCTCCATCGTCAATCCAGGCCGGGAGCCGGGATCTCCCTCGGGAACCCTGATCGTAGTTTACGGAGGTGGTCAATGAAGCGAATCCTTGGCAGAACGAAGTGGCTGGCGGCTTTCGCCCTGGCCTATTGCTTCGCCGCCGGCGCGAGCGCCGCGGAGAACCCCCTGGACGCCCGAGCCAACATCGCGTTGCGCGACGCCGGGCTGGACGAAACCTTTCGCACTTTCGCCAAGCTGCTGAGCGCCGAGGTGGAGGTGTCGCCGGCGCTCAAGGGGAAGGTGACGGTGGAGCTTCACAACGTGCGCGTGCGCACTCTCCTCGACGTGGTTTGCGAGGGCATCGGCTGCCGCTGGCAGCTCCTCCCCGGCAATCCTCCGAAGCTGAGGGTGTGGCCCCTTCCTCCGGACAAGCCGGCTGCCGCCGCCAAGGCGCCGGTGAGAGAGACGATGGAGCAGCACATCGATTTTCGCGTCACCGCCGCCGACGTCCGCGACGTGCTGAAGACCTTCGGCGAGATCTTGGATGGCACTACGGAGGTGGATCCGGCGATCACGGGCACGGTGACCTTCGACCTGAGCGACGTGCCCTGCCGGGAGGTGCTCGACAAGATCTGCCAGACCGTGGGCTGCACCTGGGAAGTGGCCGACGGGCCGCCGCGGGTGCTCAAGGTGACGGCGAAGGGGAAGAAGTAGGGAGGGCACCCCGCGGGCTCCGCGGGGTGCCGATCCGATCCTGCGCCTACTTCTTCTTGCTGCGCGAGAAGAAGTCGGCCATGGAGCCGAAGCCGGAGCCGCTGCTCGCCGAGGCCGCGGAGGAGGCGTACTCCTCGCGGTCGCGGCGATCGTCCCTGCGGTCGTCCCGCCGGTCACGGCCGCCGCGGTCGCTGCTACGGTCGCTGCCGCGGCCACCGCTCTCTTCCCGGTCGCCGCCGCCCACCGCGGACATGGAGAGCGAGATCCGCTTGCGCGCCGTGTCCACGCCCAGCACCTTCACCTGCACCTCCTGGCCCGGCTGCAAGGCTTCCTTGGCGTGGTTCAGCCGCCGGCCGGCGCCGATCTCGCTGATGTGCACCAGCCCCTCGAGGCCCGGAGCGAGCTCGATGAAGGCGCCGAACGACTCGGTGCGCATCACCTTGCCGGTGGTCTCCGTCCCCTCGGGGAAACGGGCGACGGTGTCACGCCAGGGGTCCTTCTCCAAGGCGCGGCGGGAGAGCGAGATCCGCTCGGGGCGCTTGGGGTCCTTCCCCTTCTCGATCTTGATCACCTGGACGTCGACTTCCTGGCCGATCGTGAAGACGTCCTGCGGATGCGCCGTGCGGCTGTGGCCGATCTCGCTGACGTGCAGCATCCCCTCGATGCCGCCCAGGTCGACGAAGGCGCCGTAGGTGGTGAGCGAGGTCACCTTGCCGGTGAGGGTGGCTCCCACCTGGAGCTTCTCGCGGGTCTCGGCCGCCTTCGCCTGCTGCTCCTCTTCGAGCAGGGAACGGCGGGAGAGGACGATGTTGGGGCCGCGGCCGCCGCGGTTCCCCTCTTCCAGGCGGGAGACCTTGAACTGCAGCTTCTGCCCCACGAACCGCTGCGGGTCCTCGACGTAGCGCAGGTCGAGCTGGGAGAGCGGACAGAAGGCCCGCATGCCGGACACCTGCACCTCGGCGCCGCCCTTGTTGAGGCCGGTCACCAGCCCTTCGACCGGCAGGCCGCTCTCGTAGGCCTGCTTGATCTCGGCCGCCACCTCCGTCGTCCGTTTCCCCTTGCCTCCGCCCTTGCGCTTGAGGAGGAGCGCGCCGGTCTCCGGATCGGTGCCCGTGACGGTGGCTTCGAGGGTGTCCCCCTCCTTGACCGTGACGTTCCCCTCGGCGTCCTTGAGCTCGGCCGTGTTGATCCGCCCTTCCGACTTCGCGCCGAGATCGATGAAGACCGACTCCTCGCCAATCGAGAGGACCTTGCCGCTCACCTTGCCGCCAACCGCCGGATCGTCCCGCTTCGCCGGAGCCGCGTGCTCGAACTCGGCCAGGATCTCGCCGAAGCCCTTTTTCTCTTCAGCTTCCGGAGCCTTCTGGGGGCTGTCCGGCGTCTCCTGAGCGGCCTGGGCTTCCGGGGCGCCCGCTTGGGCGTCCGGGAGGTCCTGGTGCTCGGGAGCCGCCGGGCTGTCCAGGGTCTCCTGGCCGACGTCCTTCTTCTCCTGGGTTTCCTGATCGTTCATTTCTTCTCCACTATTCTTGGGGATTCTTGCAGCCCGGGCGCGTCGCGGTCCAGCATGCCCGGCCCTCGAGCCGGGCGACGCATGAAGGATCATGCCTACTTGGCCTGGGAGTGCAACGCTTGCGAGCCTTCCGGAAATTCCGGGCCATCCTCCCCGGGGGAGCGGGGCTCCGTTCCACCCCGCCTTGCTCTTGGGTTGGCGTGCCGGCGCCGCCCGCCGGCCGCAGTGCGAGGCTGAACGGAGCCCCGCGGCGGAAGACCCCCCTGATAGCGGGGCCCTCCGTTTTCGGGGCAGAATAGCAGGCGTCCGGCGTCCCGCCAACTCTGCGAGGAGAGGAAGAGAGACAATGCGCCCATTCTTTGTGCCGTTTTTGCTGGCTGGCCTGCTCGCTGCGAGCCTGGCGAGCGCCGCTGAAGAGACCCCGCACGCCCTGAAGCAGCCCCCCCTCGATCCGCGGGAGGTCCACCTGAGCGGCCTGGTCCAGCTCACCCACCGCGGCGAGAACGCCGAGGCCTACTGGTCGCCGGACAGCACGGAGCTGATCCTCCAGTCCACCCGTCCCCCCTATACCTGTGACCAGATCTTCCGCCAGCGCGCCGACGGCACCGGCACGCCCATCCTGGTCTCCACCGGCAAGGGGCGCACCACCTGCTCCTACTTCCTCCAGGGCGGCAAGCGGGTGATCTTCTCCTCGACCCACGCCGCGGGCCCCGAGTGTCCGCCCACTCCGGACCGCTCCCACGGCTACGTGTGGGCCGTCTATCCCAGCTACGAGATCTATACCGCCAATCCCGACGGCTCGGACCTCGTGCGCCTCACCCACAACGACGCCTACGACGCCGAATCGACCGTCTGCGCCAAGGACGGCTCGGTGATCTTCACCTCCACCCGCGACGGCGACCTCGACCTCTACCGCATGGATGCGGACGGCAAGAACGTCAAGCGTCTCACGGATACCCCGGGCTACGACGGCGGCGCCTTCTTCTCGCCGGACTGCACGAAGATCGTGTGGCGGGCCTCGCGCCCCAAGCCGGGGCCGGAGCTGGAGGAGTACAAGCGCCTCCTCGCCCAGGGTCTGGTGCGGCCGAGCAAGCTGGAGATCTGGATGGCCAACGCCGATGGCACGGAGGCCCGCCAGGTGACCTATCTCGACGCGGCCTCCTTCGCGCCGTCGTTCTTCCCCTCCGGCGACCGCCTCCTCTTCTCCTCCAACTACGGCGATCCCAAGGGGCGGGAGTTCGACATCTGGGCCATCAACACCGACGGCACCGGCCTCGAGCGGATCACCTGGACTGCCGGCTTCGACGGCTTCCCCCTCTTCTCGCCGGACGGCACCCACCTCGCCTTCTCCTCGAACCGCAACCAGAACGAGCCGGGGGAGACGGACGTCTACGTGGCCCGCTGGGTGGACAAGACCCCGGCGCCCCCTGCCGCGCCGGAAACCGCCGCCGCCGGCCGCTTCCGCGACGACGTGCGCTGGCTGGCCGACGACGCCCGCGAGGGGCGGGGGATCGGCACCAAGGGGCTCGACGAGGCCGCGCACTGGCTCGCCGGCCGCTTCCACGAGCTGGGCCTCGAAGCCGCCGGGGGAGACGGCTACTTCCAGAGCTTCGAGGTGCCGGTGGGGGTCTCGGCCAAGCCGGGAACGGCCGCCACCGTCGACGGCCAGGCGGTGGCGCGCGACGCTTTCCAGCCGGCGTCGTTCTCCAGCAGCGGCGAGGCTTCAGGGGCCGTGGTGGCCGCCGGCTACGGCATCACGGCGCCGGAGCTGGCGATCGACGACTACAAAGGGGTCGAGGCCAAGGGGAAGATCGTCGTCGTCCGCCGCTTCACTCCCGAGGGGGGGCCGTTCGCCCAGAAGGACGCGGAGCAGCGCTACGGCGACCTGCGCTACAAGGCCTGGAACGCCCGCGAGCATGGTGCTGCGGGGCTGCTCATCGTCGATGCGCCCGAGGGGGCGTCGCCGCCCGCCGAAGCGCCGCTGCCCAGCCTGGCGATCGATCGCACCGAGGCCTCCGGCGGCGATGCCGGCCTGCCGGTGGTCGCCCTCAAGCGGGAGCTGGGAAGCAAGCTCTTCGCGGGGAGCCACCAGGCCGTTTTGAAGATCGACCTCGAACGGCAGACGAAGCCTGCGGCCAACGTGGTGGGGCTCGTGCGGGCCGGCGCCGCGGACCGGCTCCCTGGGGCCGTGCTGGTGGGCGCGCACTACGATCACCTGGGATTCGGCGGCGCCGCCTCGCTCGCTCCCGACTCGCATGACGTCCACCATGGCGCCGACGACAACGCCTCCGGCACCGCCGCCCTCCTCGAAGTGGCGCGCCAGCTCGCCGCCGACCGCGGCCGCCTGAAGCGGGACGTCTACATCGTCGCTTTCTCCGGCGAGGAGGCGGGGATCCTGGGCTCGACCGCCTTCACCCGCCAGCCCCCCGCCGGCATCAAGCTCCCCGAGCTCGTGGCCATGCTCAACATGGACATGGTGGGGCGGCTGCGGGGGGATCTGGTGACGGTGCTCGGCGGTGACTCGGCGGAGGAGTGGAAACAGATCGTGCCGCCGGAGTGCGACAAGAGCGGCGTCGAGTGCACACTCTCGGGGGACGGCTACGGCCCCTCGGATCACAGCGCGTTCTACGCCGCCGGGGTGCCGGTGCTCCATTTCTTCACCGGCGCTCACGAGGACTATCACAAGCCTTCGGACGTGGCCGTCAAGATCAACGCCGCGGGCGGCGCCCGCATCGCCGGCCTGGTGGCGAACGTCGCCGAAACGGTGGCGGACCAGCCCGGGCGCCCCACCTACAAGAGCGCGCCTTCGCCCGCGCCGCGGGGCGATGCCCGCTCCTACGGCGCCTCCCTGGGCACCGTGCCGGATTATGCCGGCGATGGCCGCCCCGGAGTCCTCCTGGCCGGCGTGAGACCGGGGAGCGCCGCCGAAAAAGCCGGGATCCAGCGGGGAGACCTGCTGGTCGAGATCGGCGGCAAGGAGATCCGCGACATCCACGATTTCATGTACGTCCTTCAGAGCGCCAAGCCTGGGGACAAGACGAACGCCGTAGTGGTGCGGGACGGCAAGCGGGTGGCGATGGAGGTGACGTTCGGCAGCAGCCGGCGGTAGCCGTGGACTTTGCGGAGAGGGCCCCCACCCAAGACCCTCACCCCTGCCCCTCTCCCGACCCCCTGATCCCCCTCCCCGGGAGAGGGGAACCCGGGCCGAACTGTTCTTGCTGTTGGGTGGGGGCTCCCTCTTCTCCCGGTGAGGGGGGTTGGGAGGGGGCGGGAGAAGAGGGCCGGGGTGATGAGGGTCTTGGGCGGGGGCGCTCCGCTCCGCGCAACCTTCCGCCGATTCCTCCGTACAATCACCAGGCCCGTGGTGTATCCATCCGTTTTTGATAGAAAGGTCGTCATGAGAAAGCTGCTCCTCCCGTTCTGCGTCTTCCTGCTCACCGCCGCCGCCGCTTCGGCCGCGGTGGCCCCGGACCTCGTCGAGTACGCCAAGAAATTCGAGCAGTTCCCCGCCACGAAAGGGCAGGGGAGCGAGGGCGAGCGGCTGCAGAAGCTGTTCGACCTCTCCTGGGAGCTCACCATGCACGCCTCGCCGGAGTTTGCCACCTTCGTGGGCTATCCGGGGCTCAACGACCGCTGGTCCGACTCGTCGTTCGAGGCCATCGGGTTCGGCCGCGCGCTCTCTCCCAAGATGCTGAAGGCCCTCGATTCCATCGACCGCTCGAAGCTCACGCCGGCCGACCAGGTCAACTTCGACCTCGCCCGGCGGCGGTTGGTGGAGGGGATGGAGGGGGACAAGTTCCATGGCGAATACCTGCAGATCAACCAGGTGGGCGGGCCGCAGCAGGGGATCCCGCAGGTCCTCTCGGCAATGCCGGCTGGCAACGTCAAGGATTACGAGAACGTCATCGCGCGTCTGAAGGGCATTCCCAAGGTGATCGATCAATCGATCGCCCTGCTGGAGAAAGGGCTTCAGGAAGGGATCACACCACCCAAGGTCACCCTGCGCGACGTTCCGGCCCAGGTGGGGAACCTGTTCGTGGACGATCCTCTGAAGAGCCCCTTGCTGCGGGCCTTCCAGAAGTTCCCGGCGAGCGTTTCCGCGGCCGACCAGGAGCGGTTGAAGGGCGAGGCCGTCAAAGCCTTCAAGGAACTGGACGCGCCGGCGTTTCGCAAGCTGCAGAGCTTCCTCACCAACACCTACCTGCCCGCCTCCCGCGATTCGATCGCCATGAGCGACCTGCCGAACGGCAAGGTATGGTACGCCTACAACGTGCGCAACAGCACCACCACCAGCCTGACGCCGGAGCAGATCCACCAGATCGGCCTTTCCGAGGTGAAACGTATCCGCAAGCAAATGGACGATCTGATCGCTTCGACCGGCTTCAAAGGGAGCTTCGAAGAGTTCGCCACCTTCCTGCGCACCGATCCGCGCTTCTTCTACGACAAGCCTGAGGACCTGCTGACGGGCTACAGAGACATCTGCAAGCGCATCGATCCCGGCCTGGTGAAGCTCTTCGGCAGGCTGCCGCGGCTGACCTATGGCGTCATCCCCGTCCCCTCTTATTCCGAGAAGTCGCAGACCACGGCCTACTACGACGCGGGGTCGCTCGCGGGGGGGCGGCCGGGCTACTTCTACGCCAACACCTATGACTTGAAGTCGCGGCCGAAGTGGGAGATGGAGGCCCTCACCCTGCACGAGGCCGTGCCGGGACACCATCTGCAGATTGCGCTGGCGCAGGAGCTGGAGCAGATCCCCCAATGGCGCCGGTACGACGACTACACGGCTTTCGCCGAAGGGTGGGGGCTCTATGCCGAGAGCCTGGGGAGCGATCTCGGCCTTTACGAAGACCCGTATTCGAAGTTCGGCCAGCTCACCTATGAGGTGTGGCGCGCCATCCGCCTGGTGGTGGACACGGGGATGCACACCATGGGGTGGACCCGCCAGCAGGCGCTCGACTATTTCAAGTCCAACTCGGCGAAAGCCGAGCACGACATCGAGGTCGAAGTGGACCGCTACATCGTCTGGCCCGGGCAGGCCCTGGCCTACAAGATCGGCGAGCTCAAGATCAAGGAGATGCGCGCCTACGCCGAGAAAGAGCTGGGAGCGAAATTCGACGTCCGCACCTTCCACGATCACGTGCTGGGAAACGGCTCCCTGCCGCTCGACCTGCTGGAGAAGAACGTCAAGGCGTGGGTGGCGGAAGAGAAGGCGAAAGGAGCGAAGTAGCATGGCCCGCTCTGCTCTCCTGGCCCTTGCCGCCGTGCTGCTCGCCGGCGGCCGTCTCGGCGCCGCGGTGCCGCCGGACTTGATCGATTCGTCACGGCAGCTCGAGCAGTTCCCGGCGTCCAAAGGGCAGGGGAGCGAGAGCGAGCGGCTGAAGCGCTTCTTCGACCTCCACTGGCTCGCCAAGCTGCGCGGTTACCCCGAGTATGCCACCTACATCGGCGTCCCGGGCTTCGAGGACCGCCTGAGCGACAACTCGCCCGAGACGTTCGACCTCTCCCGCCGCATCACTCGCCAGGAGCTCGCGGCGCTCGATTCGATCGACCGCGCCCGCCTGACGCCGGCCGAGCAGCTCAACTACGACCTCGTTCACTGGCGCCTGGAGCAGGCGATCGAAGGCGAGAGGTTCCATCCCGAGTATCTGGCCGTTCATCAGTTGAGTAGCGTTCACGCGGACGTCGTGTACCTCCTGGGAGCGATGCCGGCCCGCAATGCTCAGGATTTCGTGAACCGGCTCGCCCGGATGCGAGCTTTCCCGCTCGCCGTCGATCAGACCCTCGCCCTGCTGGAGAAAGGTTTGCAGGCGGGGATCACCTCGCCGCGGATCACCCTGCGCGACGTGCCCGGGCAGATCGACGCCCTGCTCACCGCCGATCCCATGAAGAGCGCCTTCCTGGCCTCCTTTCAGCAGATGCCCGAGGCCATGATCCCCGCCGCGGAGCGCGAGCGGCTGCGGCGCGAGGCGGTGCAGGTCTTCGAGCAACAGGTGGCACCGGCCCTGCGCAAGCTGCGCGAATACCTCGTGAAAACCTACATTCCCGGGGCCCGCGAGACCACCGCGATGAGCGACCTCCCCGACGGCCGGGCGTGGTACGCCTACAACGTGAAAACCGGCACCACCACGGACCTCACGCCCGAGCAGATCCATCAGCTCGGCCTTTCTGAAGTGAAGCGCATCCGCGGCGAGATGGACGCGCTGATCGCTACGACCGGCTTCAAGGGGAGCTTCGCGGAGTTCTGCCACTTCCTGCGCACCGATCCCCGTTTCTTCTACGACAAGCCGGAGGAGCTGATCGCCGGCTATCGCGACATCACGAAGCGGATCGATCCCGAATTGATCAAGCTCTTCGGCCGGCTGCCGCGCCTCCCGTATGGCGTCGTCGCCGTTCCGGACTATGACGCGAAGTCGCAGACCACCGCCTATTACGGCAACGGCTCCCTCGCCGCCGGCCGGCCGGGATGGTTCCACGTCAACACCTACGATCTCAAATCCCGCCCGAAATGGGAGATGGAAGACCTGGCCCTCCACGAGGCCGTGCCGGGGCACCACATCATGTACTCGCTGAACGAAGAGCTTGGCGAATTGCCGGCCTGGCGCCAGTGGGACGTGTACCCTGCCATGTCGGAAGGCTGGGCGCTCTACGCCGAGAGCCTGGGGAGCGAGCTCGGGCTTTACAAAGACCCGTACTCCAAATTCGGCCAGCTCTCCGCCGAGATCTGGCGTGCGATTCGTCTAGTGGTGGACACGGGCCTTCACACGAAAGGGTGGACCCGCCAGCAGGCGATCGACTATGCCAAAGCCAACAGCGCCAAGCCCGAGCACGACGTCGAGGTGGAGATCGATCGCTACATGGTCTGGCCCGGGGGCGCCGTGGTTTACAAGATCGGCGAGCTGAAGATCAAAGAGCTGCGCGCCTACGCCCAGAAAGAGCTGGGTCCGAAGTTCGATATCCGCGCCTTCCACGACCACGTTCTGGGCAATGGCCAACTGCCGCTGGCCCTGCTGGAGAAGCAGATCAAGGAATGGGTGGCGTCGGAGAAGGCGAAGGTGGCGGGGTTGCCGCCGGCACAGGGGGCGGCGGCGCCAAGCCAGGCCCCTTGAGGTACGGCGCGAGCAGCGCGTCCCAGGCTTTCGCCATCTGCTCGTATTCCGCGGGACACTGTGCGGCGCGCTCCTCGGGGAGTGAGCCGTCCTCCACCAGGTACTGGAAATCCGTGGGGTTCTTGCCGTAGACCCAGCAGAGGACGTGCGCGAAGCGCTGCGGCTCGAGCGTATGAGCCTTCCAGAAGGCCAACCTCGAAAGGGCGGCCTGGCCTTTGGGGTCCTTCTCGCGGGCGAGGAAGTTGGAGGCGCCGTCCACGGCCGCTTTCTCCCCCTCCTTGCCGCTTGCGAGGAGGAGGAGAGCCGCGAGTTGGTCCACCGCATCCTCCTCTTTTCCCGGCACGGCAAGGCCGTCGAGGCGGATCAAGGCGTGCCCGGCCTGGTGGAAGAAGATGAAGAGCGTCGCTCTCGCCACGGCGATCCCCGCTTGCTGGATGTCCTCCTCGCTGGTGGCGTCCGCCATGAACAGGTCGGAGAGGGAATCGATCAGCTCATAGCACATGGAGATGCGGCGCTTCTCCGGCTCGTAGGGGGCGTCCGCGGCGCCGCACTCCCGCAGGGAGACGGTGACGTCGGCCGGCATCGCGAGCGTTTCGTTGAGCGCCCGCACCGTCTCCTCCAGGAACTGGGTCTCCTTGAAGATCTGTTGCAGCCCTTGATAGTCCGGGTTCTTGGACTTCTCGTAGGCCACCCTGAAATCGCCGCGATCCGGGATGCGGACTACCGGCGGCGCCGCCGGGGCCGCCGGAGGCGCGCTCTCACCCGGTGGGGGAGTGGGGGTGGTCGCAGGCTTGGGGGTCTCCTGCCCCGCGGCAGACGTCGCTGCGCAGGCGAGGATGAGCGGCAGGGCGAGACGGCGTGCGAGGGATGATGGCATCGAAGTCGGAACCTCCGGCACGCACGATAAACTGAGGCGGCCATGAACGTCCAGCCGATCCGCCTCGAAGGCCCCACCCTCGTCCTCGAACTCTTGACGCTCGAGCACGCCCCTGCCCTCTGGCGGCAGGCCGATCCCGAGATCTTTCGCCACACCCTGGACTGGCCGCGCAACGAGAGCGCCGAGGCCTTCGAGGAGTGGCTGAGCCAAGGCCTCTCGCGGCCGGACGCCCTCGGTTTCGTCATCGTGGCCAAGCCGGAGATGGAGGTGGTGGGGATGACCTCTTACCTGGAGATCCGTCCCCTCCACCGCGGCCTGGAGATCGGCCGCACCTGGATCGCCAAATCCCGCCAGGGCACACGGGTGAACCCGGAGAGCAAGTACCTCCTGCTGCGCCACGCCTTCGAAGAGCTGGGAGCGGCGCGCGTCCAGTTCAAGACCGACGTCAACAACCTCCACAGCCAAAGGGCCATCGAGAAACTCGGCGCCCAGCGCGAAGGAGTGCTGCGCCGCTACCAGATCCGCTCCAACGGCTTCGTTCGCGACACCATGATGTTCAGCCTCATCGCCGAAGAATGGCCGCGGGCGAAGGCGGGGCTGGAGGAGCGGCTGGGGATGTAGAATGAGGCGGGGCAAGAGGGAGCCCGCTTGCCCCCCAGAGAAATGGAGACGCCATGAGCCACATCCTTCTGGACATCCCGGAAGACTCGATGCTCGCCCTGAAGCTACAGCCGGACGAGCTCGGCGAGGCCTTGCGGATGGCCGCTGCCGTGAAGCTCTTCGAGCTGGGACGGCTCTCCTCGGGGGCGGCGGCGGTTCTGGCCGGCGTGCCTCGCGTCGTCTTTCTTTCCAAGCTCGCCGATTACGGGGTCGACACGTTTCGCCTGACCGAGGAAGAGCTCCAAAGGGAAGCGCGTCTTGCCTGAGAGGCTGTGAAAAAATTCCGGATAGCCGCCTCTGATTGGCTCGTGTTCGTGAGATACTTCACTCATGAGCGAGACCCTGTTCCCTATCCCCGAGCCGGAAGCGAAGACGGCGCCCTCCCCAGCGAAAGGGAAGCC
>DASUEN010000133.1:0-7373 GCA_036275055.1 Thermoanaerobaculia bacterium | reverse complement strand
TCCCCGCCGGCTATCGGGAGCTCGTTTCTACGATAATCATTGCCGGACACTCTTGCCGGCTCCAAGGCTGAGGCCGGCCGGCACGCGACGCAGCCCGCGATGAAGCCCGCATGAAGAAGATCCCCCTCTCCAAGCTGACGCCATTCTTGAGCCTGGCGTTTTTCGGCCTCGCCCTGTGGCTCCTCCACGGCGAGCTCAAGGGCTTCCGCTATCGCGACGTCTTCAACTTCTTCGGCCAGCTTCCGGCGAGCCGCGTGCTCCTGGCCGTGGCCTTCACCATCGCCGGCTACTTCGCCTTGACCGGCTACGACACCCTGGCCATCCGCTACATCGGCAAAGAGGTCGCTTACTGGAAGATCGCCCTGGCGTCGTTCGCCGGCTACGCCTTCAGCAACACCCTGGGGATGCCGCTCTTCACCGGCACGCCGCTGCGCGCCCGCCTCTATTCGGGCTGGGGATTGACGGCGCTCGACATCGCCCGCATCGTGCTCCTCTCCTACGCCACCTTCTGGCTGGGCTTCCTGGGGCTCGCGGGGGTGGCGTTCCTGCTCGAGCCTATCGCCGTTCCGGCCCGTCTCCACCTCCCCGTGGCCAGTGCCCGGCCGGTGGGAGCGCTGTTCCTGGGAATCGTGCTCGCCTACCTGATCCTCACCGTGGTACGGCGGCGGCCGGTGGTGCTCAAGGGGATGGAGCTCGCCATCCCACGCCCGGGGATGGGGCTGATGCAGATCGCCGTGGCCTCCCTCGACTGGTCACTGGCGGGCGCCGTGCTCTACGCCCTCCTGCCGGAGGACTGGAACATCACTCCGTTCCACTTCCTGGGTGTCTTCCTCTTTGCCCAGGTGGCGGGGCTGCTCTCCCACGTGCCGGGAGGGCTCGGGGTGTTCGAGAGCATGATGGTGCTCCTCCTCCCGGAGCTGCCGCACCCCCAGCTCCTGGCGGCCATGGTGGCCTACCGCGCCGTCTACTACTTCATGCCGCTCCTGGTGGCCGCGGTCTCGCTCGGCGTGCACGAGATCGTGCGGCGGCGCCACCAGGTGGGGCGCCTGGCGCGGATGTTCGGCGGCCGGGCACCGGACGTGGTGCCGCAGATCCTCGCCGTCACCACCTTCCTGGGCGGCGCCATCCTCCTCGTCTCCGGCGCCACGCCGGCCGTCCACTCCCGGCTCTCGTGGCTCAAGGACGCGCTGCCGCTCTCGGTGATCGAGGTTTCCCACTTCCTGGGGAGCCTGGCGGGCGTGCTGCTGCTGTTCCTCGCCATCGGCCTCCAGCGCCGGATCGACGCCGCCTACCAGCTCACGGTGATCCTGCTGGCGAGCGGCGTCGTCTTCTCCCTGGCCAAGGGGCTCGACTACGAGGAGTCGATCGTCCTCGCCATCATGCTGGCGGCGCTGTTCCCGTGCCATCGCCACTTCTTCCGCAAGGCGTCGCTGACCGCCGAGCCGTTCACTCCCGGCTGGAGCCTGGCGATCGCCATCGTCCTCCTGGGATCGGTGTGGCTGGGCTTCTTCGCCTACAAGCACGTTGACTACTCGCGCGACCTGTGGTGGCACTTCACCCTCTTCGGCAACGCGCCCCGCTTCCTGCGCGCCTCGGTGGGCGTGGCGGCCGTGGCCCTGGGGGTCGCCGTCAGCCGCCTGCTGCGGGCCGCGCCGCACGAGCCCTCGACGCCCACCGAGGAAGAGATGACGAAGGCCGCCACCGTGGCCGCGGCCTACCCGCGCACCTATGCCTGGCTCGCCTTGATCGGCGACAAGCAGCTCCTCTTCCACGACTCGGGCAACGCCTACGTGATGTTCGGCGTCGAGCACAAAACCTGGGTCTCGATGGGCGATCCCGTGGGCCCTGACCGCGAGCGGGCCGAGCTGGTGTGGAAGTTCCGCGAGTTGGTGGACCGCCACGACGGCTGGACCTGCTTCTACCAGGTCAACGACAAGAGCCTCCACCTTTACGCCGACCTCGGCCTGACGCTGATCAAGCTGGGCGAGGAGGCGCGGGTGCCGCTCACCAGCTTCTCGCTCGCCGGCAGCAGCCGCAAGAAGCTGCGCTGGGCACAGAGGAAGTGCACGGAGGAAGGGTGCCGCTTCGAGGTCCTCTCCATCGAGCAGGCTGCACCCCTGCTGCCCGAGCTCGAACGGATCTCCGACGAGTGGCTGGAGCACAAGAACACCCGTGAGAAGGCGTTCTCCCTCGGCTACTTCAACCCCCACTACCTGCGCCGCTTCCCCATCGCCCTGATCTACAAGGAAGAGCGCATCGTGGCCTTCGCCAACCTCTGGCAGGGGGGAGAGAAGGAAGAGGTCTCGATCGACCTGATGCGCCACACTGCCGACGCGCCGACCGGCGTGATGGACTACCTCTTCGTGGAGCTGATGCTCTACGGCCAGGCGCAGGGCTTCCGCTGGTTCAACCTGGGGATGGCGCCGCTCGCGGGGCTCGAAGCGCGCACCATCGCGCCGCTGTGGAGCCGGCTGGGCGCCCTCGTCTTCCGCCACGGCGAGCACTTCTACAACTTCCAGGGGCTGCGCCAATATAAAGACAAGTTCGAGCCCGTCTGGGAATCCCGCTACCTCGCCTGCCCCGGCGGCCTCGCCCTCCCCCGCGTCCTGAGCGACATCGCGACCCTCATCAGCCGGGGTTTCCGCGGGGTGGTGGCGAAGTAGGCCGACTCGGCTCTGCCTGGCGGCAGATCGCCGTAGTGAGATAAGTCCCCAACAGAAGACAGCTAGCTGGACGAGGGCTCGCGGCCATCGCGAGCCGTCTCGGACTGGCTGGGTGCCTTCATGAACTGTCCCTATTGCGCCGAAGAAATCAAGGACGAAGCGGTGTTCTGCCGCTATTGCAGCCATGACTTCAGCCTGGTGAAGCCCCTGCTGGCGCGGCTGATCGCGCTGGAGAAGAAGGTGAAGGAGCCGGCTGCGGCAACCGGGCCCAAGACTGCCGAGGCGGCGCCGTCCAACTCCTTCTCCGCCGTCGTCGCCGTGACGCTCGCCCTCATCTTCACCTCCGGCTACTTTCTCGTCATGGTGAAGCCGCCGATCGAAAGCCGCAGCCTGCCTTACGTCTTCGCCATCGCCTTTCCTCCCGCGGCTCTCGGCCTGCTGGTCGGCCTGGTCTCGAGCCGGCGCAGCCCGCGGACCTATTTCCTCTCCGGCTTCTCTCTCGGCGCTCTCAACCTGACCTTCATCGGGCTGATGCTCGCGAGCTTCGCAGGCGCCAAGATTCGAGTGGAGCTTACGTTGCTCACCTTCGCCGTTGGGCAACCTCTCACTTTCGCCACTGCCGCCTTCCTCGGCAACTCGTTGCAGAGCCGATGGTCGCCGGCGGCAGTGGACGCAAAATCCGGCGGCGGCCCCGGTGGAGGGAAAGGCTGGTCTGCCAATCTCTCCCTGCTGGCCGACGTCCTCAAGTCCTCCATCACCCTGGCGACGACCATCGGTGCCGCCTACCAGTTGCTCAAGGGAGTGCTCTCATCATGACGACCCGGCGTTTCATCTGCCTCTCGGCCCTGCCGTTGCTGTTTCTCTCCCACGTAGCCGCCGCTCAGGCGCCGGCTGCCGGGCACTGCGACAAAGAAGCCGCGGAGAGAGCTTTTCTGGCCGGCATGCGGCAATATGACAAGTCGTGCCGGGAGGTGATTCCGCGGCTCGAGGAGGCGTCGCAGTTGTGTCCCGTCCCGGATCCTCCCAATGGTCCGTGGCTCATCCATCCCAATCCTTTCCTCGAGTACTCGTATCTGCCTTTCTATTTCATCGCCAAATGCCAGTACAAGCTCAAGGATCTGCCGGGTACCCTACGGCACCTCTATCTCGCAAGCTGTACCGGCGAGACCAAGCGGGACAAAAAGAATACCGGGGATCTCGGTACCCTGACCTCGGGTTGCCGCCAGGAGCTGAAAAGCAAGCAGCCTCCCTACTTCGGTGAAGGGTTCACCGCCGCTCAGCAGCGCAACTGGAAAGAGGCGGCGGAGAAGATGTGGGACGCCCTCCAGGTGGCGGAGGAGACGGGCGAGATGAAATTGCCGTCCGGCCGATTCCCGGTGCCGTACCTTCCCCGCTTTCGCCTTTCCGAAGCCCTGCTCCAGCTCGGCTGCTATCAGGAGGCCTGCGCTGAGCTCGGCCAATCGAAACTGAAACAACTTGGCCAAGGCAAGAAAGAGCTGGAGCCCGAGCTTCGGCGGCTCTCGGAGCTGGAGTCTCTGTGCGCGAGCAAGAAGAGCGAGCCTCCTCAGCAGAAAGAGATGTGCCAACAATGGAGCTGCTGGCTCCAGTCAGGGGGACTGTAGTCATGGTCAGCCCGCGCCACCGGTTGAACACCTGCGCCTGGATCGTCGTGATTTGGCTTTCTTGCCGGCTGCCGATCCACGCACAGACGAACCTCGAGACCAATGCCGGAGTGCACTTCAACTTCTCTACTCCGGGAGCCGGCAACCTGGCTCTCGGCGGCGCCTTCCTCGCCCTCGCCTTCGACGCCAGCGCCGCCTATACCAATCCGGCGGGGCTCACCACCATCGCCGCGCCGGAGTCGCTCGTCGAGGGGCGGCACTGGGATTACACCCATGTGTTCACCGATCGCGGCCGGATCGCGGGCGTAGCCCCTACGAATTTTGGAGAGGACACCATCGCGGGCCTTCGCGACGGCCGGGCCGGGAACCAGGTGACGGATCTTTCTTTCCTTTCCTACGTCGTGCCCCGTGATCGCTGGTCGTTCGCGCTTTTCCGCCATGAGCTGGTGAATTTCCAGGCCGACTTCTCGACTCAGGGCGCCTACCTGGGGCCGTTCCGTACCCGCGGGCTCTATGGCATTCCTGGGGAGACCGACGGCCGCCTGGCAGCGCTGCGGAATCACATGGACGTGGACGTCACGGCCTATGGCGGCGCGGCCTCGTGCCGGCTGGGGAGGGGACTCTCGCTGGGCCTGACGGTCTCTTATTTCGATTTCTCCATCGACTCGCTCGCCCAACGCTACCGGCAAGAGCTCAGCAGCCCACCGGATTTCACCTCCGATCCGTTCGTCAACTTTCAGACCCAGCGTGGAAAGGACGGCGATTGGCGTTACGCCGCCGGCTTCCTTTGGGAAAGCCCGCAGAAGCATTGGAATGTGGGGGGCGTCTTCCGGCAGGGGCCAAGCTTCCACTTCCACGCGCGCAACGAGCCGGGCCCCGGGCTGCCGCCGAGCTTCTCTTTCTCCCCGAAAGAGCAGATCGCGGCTTTCCATGTGCCCGACGTCTGGGGCTTAGGCGTCGCCTTCCAGCCTGGCGACTCCCTTCGCCTGGCCTTCGACTACGACCGTGTCCGCTACTCACAGCTCCTCCTTGGCTTCGTCGACATCTTCGATCTGGCTGCGTTGGAGGTGGATCCTGATTCCCGGAGGCCCCTGGATCCGGAGCTGAATCATTTCGTGATCGACGATATCGGCGAGCTCCACCTCGGCGTGGAGTACGCCTTCCTCCACCGCTGGCCCGTCCTCACTCTACGAGCCGGAGCCTGGTACGAGCCGGATCATAGCCTGCGGTTCGAGGGCCAAAACGTGGGCTTCGCCGCGATATTTCGCCGGCGGCCCGATCAGGTGCACTACACGGCCGGCATGGGGCTGGCCCTGCGACGCTTGCAGATCGACGCTGCTTTCGATCATTCGGAGCGAGTGAGCGTGATCTCGCTTTCGGCCGGCGTCAGATATTGATACGTTCGGAGGTCATCTCGATGAGAAAAAACATTGTTTTCTCTAGCTTCGCAGCCGCAGCCCTGTCGATGCCCCTGCTCTCTGCTCCTCCGGCCTGGGCGCAGGCACCCTATGACGGATGTCCCACTCCGGAGAAACCTGTTCAAATCGAGGTCCTTCCCTTGCCGGCCCCCCTCACGGGAGACACCTGCACCCTGCACAACAATACGATGACTCACTACAGCCCGCCTTGCGGCATCAATGGTGCCGCCTTTACCAATCCCGAAGCCGTCTACAAGGTTTGGTTGCACGAAGGCAACCGGGATGTGGAGTTCAACTTGACCGTTACGAGCGGAGACCTGGCCCTCGCCTTGGTCAAAGTGTGCACCGACACGAACAACGCTTGCCAGAGGAGCTCCGACGGGCCGGGCAACGAGAAACTTTCCAAGCAGAACTACCTGCCCGGCATCTATTATCTATCCATCGACGCAGCCGCCGCCGGCGGCCACTGCGGTAAATATACGCTCACCGTCACCGGCATCAATCCGGTTCCCGTCCTCATGGTGACGCTGAAGAGCGTTCCTAAACCCGTCAAAGCGGGCAACAAGCTGACCTACACTCTGACCGTCACGAACGAAGGGGCCCTGGATGCGACAGAGATGCAGGCCACTCTGATTCTGCCCTCTGGGGTCAGCGTCCCAACGATCCCAGGCTGTAGCGTCTCCGGGACCCCGAAAACGGTAGTCTGCACGAAAGACAGCCTGAACCGGAACGAAACCTTCACCAAAAAGTTCGACGTCACAGTGGCTTCATCGACTCGCGGCAAATTGACAAGCACCGCGAAGGCGATAGCCCGCGAAGGGGACCAGAATCCCCCGTCGGTGACGGATGAAACGACCGCCAACGCGAGGATTCGCCCCCGCCATCACCGGCGAGCCCCTCGCCCATACCCCGGAGGGACAAAGCCTCGGCCCGGCTGAGGCGGCGACGGTGGTCGCCACAATGGACAGCCAAACGCCGGGGATTGAAATCCCCGGCGTCGCCGTCCTCTAACAGCGCCTTTCGCGACACCCTCCTCGGGCGGCCCCACCTTCCCAAGCACCCCCCTCCCGTTGTAGCATTCCGCGAAAGACGGCACGTAGTCCTGGTCGCCGGGAAATGGCCCGTTCTCAGATTCAGGAGAGATCATGAAAGAGAGATTCACGCTCCGATTCGCAGTCCTCGCCGTTCTCGCCGCGCTGTGCACCTCCGCTTCTTACGGAGCCGGCCACTGCCCGGTGAGCCATCAGCCCCTGCCGAGCGCGGCCCAGCGGCAATTCCTGCCTCCGGTGAAGCTCCTGGGTTGCTTCATGACCCCGGAGGAGATCGACACGGTGCGCAGCGCCATCGGCCACGATCCGCAAGTGACGGCAACCGATCCCAAGTTCGACAGCGGCGAGCTCAATCCGGATGGATCGCTGCGGCCGCCGCTCACCGCCAGCCAGTTCGCCGCGCTGATCAAGATGCATTCGATCCTCGACGAGGACATGCGAAGCGGCGCCATCATTCGCAAATTCATTCAGAATTCGGACGTCGGCGGCTTCCTCTACGGCCGGACGGTGATCGGCTCCGCGAGCGCGCCGGTGGTCGTCACCACCAACACCGTGCGCGGCTTCGTGGGTCTGGAGCGCAATACCCAGGGGCTCGACGCGGGCGCGACCGTGGGCGCCCTG
>DASUEN010000132.1:0-3431 GCA_036275055.1 Thermoanaerobaculia bacterium | reverse complement strand
CCTGCGCCTCCACTTTGCTAAGCTCAATCACGGTCAACCTCCTTTCGCGTCTAGCCGCGCGATTACCCTGTTTGCAGGCCAGTATTCTGACACTGCGTCACAGGAGGTTGGCCTTCTCATCCCATCTCTACAGTGGGGGGGGCGTACCGCTGTGGAGGTTCGCACCGGCGGCGCCCGTAGGTGGGCGCTACCTTTGCGGGGAGCGCCGACCGCCCAAGACCCTCACCCCTGCCCCTCTCCCGCATGCCCTCACCGGGAGAGGGGTCCCGGCTGGAGCGGTCTTGCTGGGTCTTCCCCTTTTTCGGCTATCCGCCTCCTCCAAGACCCCTCTTCTCCCGGTGCCTATCACCCCAGTCTGCGTTCCAACCACCCCACCTCCCGCCTCCGCCGCCTATACCCCGTCTCCTCTACGATCGTCCGCGCCACCCCCACGTGCCCCTGGGCCGCCTCCGCATCCCCCTGTTGAAGGCAAAGGCGAGCCCACTCCAAGTGCGCGTCGCAGGCATGAAGGCGCATCAAGCCGCGCTCCGCGATCTCCAGGGCCTCCTCCAGGTCGGTTTTGGCGCCATGGAGGTCGCCTCGTAAACGCCAGAAGGCGGCTCGGGCCAGCAGGGCCCAGGGAAGGCGGTCCTCCCGACCCGCCTGTCGCAGACCCTCCACGGCGCGGTCCAAGTGCGCCGCAGATTGGGCGAGCTCCGCCTCAGCCTCCTCGCCGGGAGTTGCCAGGACGGGGGCCGTCAGGGCCAAGCCGAGATGAGCCCGGCCCAGGGATAGGTGGTCGAGGGCGATATCGAGGAGGGGATCGCTCGGCACCCGCCACTCAAAGAACTGTTCTCCCCGCTCCCGCACTTCCCTGCACGCCTCGCGGAACCGCCGCGTCTGCTCCGGGTTCGCGGCGAGCCCGTCCAGCCCGGCCCCGTCCTCCGGCTCCGCCCGGCTCAGCAGCAGGTCGCAATATTGATAGCCCTGCAGCGAGTAGAGCCACGGGTACTGGGGCTGCCGCTCCGCCTGCATCGCCTCGGCCTCGCGGAATGCCTCCGCGCTCTCCTCCCACCGGCCCGCCTGGTGCAGAGCATCGGCCAGGGCCGTCCGGTTGGCCATCCGCTGGAAGGCGTCGCCGCTGCGGTCGGCCAGTTCGACGCTCTGCTCCCCGAAGGCCACGGCGCGCAGCACCTCCCCCAGGGTCAGGGTGAGCTCGCTGAGGTTGCTGGCTGTGATCGCAGCGTTGTGCCACTTTTCTTGCGCGATGCGCGCCTCCAATCCAGCCTGCATCGGCTGAACCGCCTCCGCCAGCCGGCCCAGGGCGCGCAGGTCGAAACCGGCCTCGTTGAGGACGAACGCCTGATCCGCCGCAGTGAGGCGGGTGGAGGGCCGGTCCCAGGAGTGATCGAAAAAGCCAGACAGTGCCGTCAGGTCCGAGCCGAAGGCCCCGAGCTTCCGCGTGCTGTAGAACTGTTCAGTCCGCAGAATCCGCCGCCAATAAACCTCATCCATCGCCTCCTGTTGCCGCCCCGCCCGGCAACCGTGGACGACCGCGGTGAAGAGGGGCTCCATCTGTTCCAGCGTCTCTGGGAGCTCCGGCGTCGAACCCTTCAGGTACTCGTAGAGCCGCAGGTTGCCTTCCTGCCAAGCCTCGGGACGATCCTTCTCAAGCTCCTCCTGGAAGTAGGCCCGGACCAGGGGATGGGCGTCGAGGGCTGCTGCCTGGTGAGGATCGGCTGGCAGGAGGAGGCCGTGTTCCTGCAAGCTCGAGATGGCCCAGCTCCACTCCTCGGTTGAGATGTCCACCAGCGACTCAGTGAGGCCAGGGATCTCGGGCTTCGCCCGGAGAGCCGCCAATACTCTCGCATCGGCCGGCCGGTCGAAGAGGCCCAGCAGGCGAAGGATCGCCACCTCTGGTCCTTCTCCCAGCCAGCGCGAATAGGTCCGGATCACCCGGAAGGCGTGGCCTCCCTGCCGCTCGGCGGCATCTCCCAGATCCACCTCCTTGCGCCGCCGCACGTCGCCACCACAAGCCCGGCGGAGATAGTTCCCCAGGAGTGTCAGCGCCAGGGCGTGGCCGCCCATCTCCTTGGAGGCAGCCAGTAGCTCGGAGTCCTTTCCTTTCACGCCGAGGCGGCGTAGCAGCTCAGAGCCGGCTTCCGGAGTAAGGTGCTCCAGATCCCATTGGGGAGCGGTTGGGGTGAAGTTGTTGAGATCGGCGATGTGCTCGCGGGTGGTGACGAGGCAGAGACCGGGATTCTCGGCGGCGAGGCTCTCCAATAGGGCGGCGAGACCCGGATCTTTGAGGCGGCCAGCCAACGGTTCCTTCGGGTGCTGGAGCGGCTCGACGCCGTCGAGAACGAGGAGCGTCTTCTCCCGCCGTATCAGATCGGCCAGCCGCAGACCGCGGTCCCGAGGCGAGCCGGCGGCGGGATCAGGATCTCCGAAGAAGGTCAGGGCGTGATCGAGGAAGCGGTCGGCGGAGGCCACACGCTCCCCCGTGCCTTGGCTGTAGAAGGACCAGTCCAGGGCACGGCGGACGCCGGGCCAGCCTGCGGCGGCTCGGCGATCGAGCCAGCGGCTCACCAGGGCGGACTTGCCGACGCCGCCGAAGGCGACGAGGGTGACGACGTGGGTTCCAGGGTCCTCCCAGGCGGCGTCGAGGCGGGTTAGCTCGGCTTCGCGGCCTACGAATTCGGGACCGATGGTGGGGAGGCGGGTGAGGTCGAGGCGGGGGACGGAGCTGAGATGGGGAGGTTGAGGCGCGGTGCCGAGATGATCCTGGATCTCCAGGGCCAGGGCGGTCAGCGCCTCCTCCACCTGATGATCGGTTCCTCCGGAAAGAGGTGTACCGTCCTGGGGCCGGCATTGAAGCGCAGACAGCCAGGGCACGGACGACCACGGACATGGACGGACGATCAACGGGAGGATTCGGATTCCATGGGACTTCTGGCGTTCGAGCAGGTAAGGAACCTCATTCTCCAAGATGAACGTCGAGCCCAGGGAGTCCGCCGAGATGAGGAGCACGGCCACCGACGCCCGGTCCATGGCCTCCTTGATCCTGGCGAACCAAACGTCGCCGCCGGAGATTCGCCGGTCGTCCCAGACCTCGAGCTCGCCCTGCGGTTCCAGGACCTTTAGGTGTTTGACGACGCGGTCCTTCCAGGGTTCGTCCTGGTGACTGTAGGAAAGGAAGACCGTGGGGCCGGGCATTGAAGAAGATTGTAGCGGAGGGACCTTCGTCGTGCCGTCCAGAGGTGGGTGAAGGCCGGACCGGGATCGCCGATTCGGAGACGCCCCACGGGGTACCCGTGAGGGCGTCTTCCATGAGAAGGCCCCAAATAGCAAGGCCGCCAGGGCGGCCTGTCCCTATCTGCTTCTTCGATCGGAGTCGGGTGTCGGTCCCCGAGTCTTCCATCCGCACTCTCAAGGAGCCCTCTTGGGCTCGG
>DASUEN010000131.1:0-66678 GCA_036275055.1 Thermoanaerobaculia bacterium | reverse complement strand
CAAAAATCCCAGCCACAATGCGTTTTATCCCAGCAACATTGTTGCTGGAGCTCCTCCACGTAACGGGAAGCCGGTGAGGAGGTAAAAGACCCTCCTTACGCGAACCGCAGCTCCGGATTCCGGCGGGCGCGCTGGAGGTAGGTGGCCATTTCGTCCAGCAGGCCCAGGGTGACTTCCTCGGCTTCAGCCGCTTGACGGAAAACGGCCAGGGCGGCGAGGGCTTCCGGGTGCAGGTCTCGCGACTCGAAGATGGGGAGCATTTCGGCCGCGAGCTTCTTCATCGCGCCCGTCTCCCTTCGTTGCGCGTAGACGGCGGCCAAGTGGAGGGAGACGAGGGCGGCGTCGAAGCCGATCCCGCGCTCGATGAAGGCGTCGCGCGCTTCCCGCAAAGCCGTCTCCGCTTCGTCCAGCCGGCCCAGGCCGTAGGCGATCCGCCCTTCCAGCCAGCGAAGCAGGACGAGATTGATCTGCTCCCGAAGATTGAGATAGAGCCCACGGGTATCCTCCAGTGACCTTTGGGCCTCTTCGTGTTGCCCACTCTCTGTCAGATACCAGATCAGATTGTGGCGAGCCATTACCAAGAGTCGCGGCTCCTCCAGGACGTTGATTCTCGCCAAGCCCCGCCGGATCAGGCGCTCCGCCTCCTTGAGCTTCCCCGCATACCCGAGCGCAGTGGCTTTCTGGATCAGGGCCCTCCCCTCCAGGTGCCGGGCTTTCGCGTCACGGTAAATGGCGATGGCCTGATCCAGAAGACCAGCGGCCTCCTCGAACCTTCCCTGAGCGTTGCGCAGAGAAGCCTTGAAGCTCAGGATCTGCGCTCGGGTCAGCTCGTCCTGGTCTCCCTGCTGGTGATGCACCTCGGCTCGGCCAAGGGCTTCCTCTGCACGCCGGAGGTCGGATGCGATCCGGCAGGCGTTACCCAGATGTGCCCAGGCGAGGGCTCGGGCATCTTCCGTGAGCGCCTTACCGTAGAAGAGGTTGTCCAGCCTGTCCGCGACCTCCACAGCCAGCTCAGCCAGCTCGACCGCGCGTGCTGGGTCGGTATGCCATGCATCCTGGGCCCTCTCTCGTAGAAGATTGCAGAGGGCCAGCCCATGGAGGCTCACCTTCTCAGTCTGTACCAGGGGCGAACGCTTCGAGCCGGAAGCTGCCAGCAGCTCTCCCACCAGCGCCGTCGCGGCATCGACCTCCGCGAGGATCTCCTGAAGCCTGCCACGAGCATTTCCGGAGGCACGCTGGACGGCGTTCTCATAGTCAGGGGCGCCGTCACGGCCGGCGGTTTTCGAATCAGGGCGGCGTTTCCTCATCCCTCGGCTCCTTCTGAGATCGTTCCGAGTAGCTGCGGGCCTTCTTTTCGAGGGCCGTCAGGAACCAGCGGTCAGGGTCGGGAATCCTGCTCCAACGATAAGAGAGGCGGACCAAGACCTCGCTCACCAGCTTCTCCGCCTCCAACTCGGGGACCTCCCATTCCTGGAGGATGCTCACCACCGCCGACTGGACCCTGGCGACGAGACGGTCGAGATCTTCAGGGCTGGGGACGGAAGGCGGCATATCGGCGAGCTTCGTCTTCGTGCTTCTCTACGGACAAAGTATCTGGCGGATGAAAAAACGGGACACTCCTGTACGAGATCTCTGGAAAAAGGGGCTCCCTCCTCGGAGAACCCCCTGAGCCCCTGCTAGCCGTTTGGATCCATCTGTCCCCGGTTCTCCCCGCCGGGGTCGCCGGTCACGGTAAGGCCGTCCGGATCCATCTGCCCCCGATGTTCGCCGTCGGGATCAGCGGTGGCCGTTCCGGTGACGGCATGGAGCCTTGGGATGAGACCGGAGACGAAACTCCATAGGGTGGCGAGCACGCCACGCCCTTCGGAGGCGGGAACGGCTGGCCTCGCCGTCTGGGCCATCGCGACCGCTGGGACCAGGAACAAGAGCCCCAGGGCAACGGCGGCCAGGCGGCGCCGCAATCTGTTGCGAGTCATGACCGTTTTCTCCTCTCCGGGCAGGTCGGAGACGCGGCCGGAATCGGCCCGCCCGCCTGCCCTTCCGATGCCTCCATAGTGCGACGAATGTGCGACGAAGGAGGACTGGAGGCTTTTCCCGGCCAAGCCCCCCTCATCACCCCGTCCCTCTTCTCCCGACCCTCGAGATCCCCCTCCCCGGGAGAAGAGGGAGAACAGCCCAAAAGGGACATCAAGGACAGCAGGGACAACAAGGACGAGGGAGAGTTGCAAGACCGCTCCAACCGGTTCCCCTCTCCCGGTGAGGGGGATCTCGGGGGCCGGGAGAGGGGCAGGGGTGAGGTCTTGGGTGGGGGCGCTCCCCGCAAAGTTAGCGCCTATGCCCCGACCGGGAGAAGAGGGAGAACAGCCGAGAAGGGACGACAGGGACCAGGGACTTCGAGACAAAAGCTGCGCCTTCGCGGGTGGCCGGGAACCAGGAGAGGGCGAAAGACGTCCAATCCCTGTGAGGCGCCTCACGAACGGTCTGATCAAAGTCTGGCTTCGCGTTTGCGCGAGAGGAGGTCGCCATGTCTCTGGAATCCCCACGCGGCTCGGTCCGCAGTGAAATCAACGTTACGCCGCTCGTCGACGTCTGCCTGGTGCTCCTCATCATCTTCATGGTCGTGGCGCCGATCCTCCACGCCGGCGTCAAGGTGGATCTGCCGAAGACCACCCAGGTTTTCCCTCTGTCGCAGGACCCGAAGCAGCTCACGATCTCGGTCGCCCAAGACGGCGGTGTCTACGTCCGCAGCGTCCGTGTGGCGAGCTCCGATCTCCCGGCCCTGCTCGCCGAGATCCACACCGCCGAGCCGGACCGCGACGTCATCGTCCGCGGCGACCGGGCCCTGCAGTACGAAACGGTCTGCGAGGTCCTGGCCGCCGTCAGTCACGCCGGCTTCACCCATGTGGGGCTGGTGACGGAGACGGAGAAGGCTCCGCCCGTCGCGCGCTAGCCCGGCCGGTCAGGCGCCATGAGACGTCTCAATCGGACCGATCCGACCGATTCGACCGATCCATCGGCTCTGGGAGATTTCTCCCCGCTTCTGGTGTCATGGCTTGCCTAACAAAAAAGTAGGCTGGCAAGCCGGCGGGAGTCACCCTGGCGGAGCTTCTCCCCGAGCCCGCCGCCCCAGCCACGCATCCAGGCTCAGCAGGTCGCGCCCGGCGGGGGCGGCGAGGACGAAGGTCAGGAGGACGAGCCGCGGGAAGATGTGGTGGGTGGTGTCGAAGAGGGGCTCTTTCAGGAGATGGCCGTAGTCGACCACGATAAGGATGAAGCCGAAGGCGATCCCCGCCTCCCGCACCCGCAGGCCCAGGCACATCAGCGCGCCCGCCACCAGCTCGACGACCGGGATCACCGTGCCGGAGCCCCACAGCAGCCAGGCCGGGAGCCAGGTGTCCGCATAGGGCTCGACGAAGAGCTTCCGCGCGTGCTCCAACGGCCCCAGGTCGAACGTCTTCCACCATCCTGCCATGAAGAAGATCAGACCCAGCACCCAACGTACGAAGAAGATCGCCCAACTCCAGCCGTCCAGATGCCTCCCCTTGGCCTCGTCCATGGTCTCCTCCTGGTGGCTCGGCTCAGTTCGTGCAGAAGTCGCAAACGGATTCGCAGTCGGTGCGCGAGCAGTGGCTGCTCAGGGCTCCCTTGGCTTCCTCGAGAGCCCCGTGCTCGAGGCTCCGCAACGTCTCCTTCGCCAGCGTCAGCTTCGTCGTCTTTTTCTTCACGGCAGCCGTCCTTTCAAAGAATACCTCCAGGCTTCTCCTGGGGGTGACCGCTCTCAGTTGTCGCTGATACAGAAGTCGAAGCAGTCGAACTTGGGACCCGTCACGCAGCAGTGGGAGACGGGATCGTAGGTGTAGCCGCAGATCGGCGGGCAGGGCGAGGCTTCCGCCGTCCGCAAGGCGGGTGCCGCGAACAGGAGCAGGCCGGCAGCCAGCGCCAGCTTCCAGAGCTTCGAGAGCGGACTCCTGGTCTTCATGGTGCTCGTCTCCTTTCCCCTCAGGGGGTTGGTGAAGCGTGTCGAGAACAGACCGGGGCGCCAGGCGGGGGCGCGAGGTCAAGAAGGCCGCGTCAGCCCGGCGGGACGCTGCCGCAGATGCATTCGCTGGTGCAAGTGGTGGAGTCGCACCAGAGGCCGATGCCATGGAAGTGACAGGTTTTGGCGCACTGCGACCGCTGTGCGCTGGTGCAGAAGTCCGCCGGGCAGGCGGCGGCCGGAGCCGAGGGGGCGAGCAGGCAGAACGCGGTGAGCAGGAGGGCGGACGCCAACCAGAGGAGCCTCTTCGTCATCGGATGGTTTCCTTTCTGGGTCGCGAAAGTTTCGGGTTGCCCCCGCCTGGGGTGCGGGGCCGCGCGGCCCCGCAATAGAGAAGGTGAAGCCGGCGAGCGGTCGCGGGACAACCCGGGCAACCCGATCTACCCGCGCCTCCGTCAAGCCACGGTGCAGAAGAGGCTGCACTGGGTGCAGGTAACCCTCTGCGTGCCGTCATCGCATTCGTAGTAAGTGCACTTCTTCGCCAGGTCCGGACCGCAGCGGACGCATTCCTGGTCGATGAACAGGCAGAAGGGCAAGGTGGTCGTCCTGGCCTTGCTGACGCCAACACTTGCGAGGACCGCCAGCAGAACGAGGATGCGGAGACAGGTTTTACGCATGGGGCAGGCTCCTTCCGCACGCGGCGGGTCAAGAACGTCTATAAGCAACTGTGCGGGAGCGCGGGGAATCGAGACAAGGCTCGCCTTCCAATTGCATCCTCTACCCGCATTGAGGTACCGTAGCATCTAACGGCGAAACAATAGCGATGCAGGACGCGGGAAGAGGCGCCGGCCTCCCCGATGCCTGCCGGCTCGGAGACGGCAACCAAGGAGGGGACGGAAGGCATGGAAACAAGAGACCTCACCCATTGCAAGGATGGAGAGCCTTACCGGGAGCTCGTGTCAGCTCTGGCCGCGAAGCTGCGGGAGGTCCGCAAGGAGCGGGGGATGAATCTCGCGGAGCTGGCGCGGGAGCTCGGCACCCACGTCTCCTACCTTTTTGCCATGGAGAGTGCGAGGCCCTACGCCTCGGTCGACGGGCTGATCCGCACCCTCATCGCCCTCGGCGTTTCGCGGAGCGAGCTGGCCGGCGCGATCGCCGGCCCGGGCGAGGGGGCTCCGGAGTGAGGGGGCGATCCGACCGATCGGACCGATCCGACGGATCGGACCGATCGGGGCGGGGGTGATGAGGCTCCCCTCAAACCCGGTCCGGAATCATCCACATCCCGCCTTTGGCCCGCAGCGAGGTTCCCACCTTGGGCACCACGTAGTAGCCGGGGGAGAGGCGCGGGCGGAAGCGCTGCGCCACCAGGGCGAGGATGAGCTGCATTTCCATCATGGCGAGGTGGCGCCCGACGCACATCCGCTGCCCGGTGCCGAAGGGGACGTAGGCGTGGCGCGGCCGGCCGGCGACCTGGGCGGGCTCGAAGCGCTCGGGATGGAACGCCTCGGGCACCTTCCAGAAGTCCGGGTGCCGGTGGGTCGCGAAGGGGCAGATGAGGATCTGGGCGCCGGCCGGAATCTTGTAGCCGCCGATCTCGTCCTCGCTGCGGGCCGTGCGGTTGTAGAACCAGAAGGGAGGATAGAGGCGCATCGACTCCTGGGCCACCTGCGAGGTGTAGGTGAGACGGGCCACCTCTTCGAAGGTCGGCTTGCGGTCGCCGAGCACGGTCGCGATCTCCTCACGCATGGTCTCGTCCACCGCCGGATGCTCGTCGAGGAGGTGCCAGGTCCAGGTGAGGGCGTCGGCCGTGGCCTCGTAGCCGCCGAAGAGGGTGACCATCACCTCGTCGCGGATCTCGAGGTCCGTCATCCCCTCTCCCGTCTGCTCGTCCCGCGCCGCGAGCAGCATCCCGAGCAGGTCGTCCATGTCCTCGCCGCTCTCCCGCCGCTCCTTGATGATGCGGTAGACCATCTTCTCCAGGGTCGACACCGCCTCGCGGGCGGCTCGCTGGTGGGGCAGGGGGAACCACTCCGGCAGGAAATAGGTGGCCATGCGGGTGGTGATCTGCTCCAGGGCGGTGTTGAAGCAGCGCGCCATCACCGCCAGGTCACGGTCGTCGATGCTCAGGCTGAACATGGTCTTGACGATGATCCCCAGGGTGAGGGACATCATCTCCCTGCCGATCTCCAGGGGCTCGCCCGCGTCGCTCGCCGCCTCCCAGCCGGCCAGGCGCCGCTCGACGACTTCGGTCATGATGGGAACGAGCCCGGCGATCCGGCGATGGGCGAACGCCGGCTGCATGAGGTGCCGCTGGCGGCGCCAGCTCTCCCCTTCGTTGACCACCAGCCCGTTGCCGAAAAGGAAGCGGGTGCGCTCGAAAACGTCCCCCTTCCAATAATTGTCATGGTTCGCCACCATCACGTGGTGGATGTGGTCGGGCAAGGTAACCAGGTAGATCGACCCGAACCCCAAGTCCAGGCGGACCAGGTCGTTGTACTCGAGCATCATCTTGGTACAGAAGCGGGCAGGGTTGCCCAGCATCCGGGGAAGGGCGCCCACCAGGGGATAGCCATGGGGGGTGGGAGGAGCCTTGCTGCCGGCCAAGGGATCCAGTACGAGCCGCTCGATCTTGGTACTCATCTCGCCCCCTCCTTGGGGGCTCTTGGGCCCCCGCGCCTCTGTAGCTTCAACTGCTCGATAGGTTATTTCGCAATCGGCGTGCCACCTCTGACTTCGCGGGGAAAACGGGGCTGGAAGGGGCGCGGAGCGTGTCAATCCGGCCCCGCGGCTACAAATTTTGTGTTGCTGACACTCCTAAAAAAAGTGTCAGAATCGGCTGACACTGTTTGACACTGCCGGGCTTTCTCCTCGGAGCGGCCTCTGGAGAGGACGCCGGTGTCCTCTGCGCGCCAAGCCCTTCTTCCGAGGCGTACTTTTGCAACGAGGTGCGGGGGAATGTCGCGATATGATGGCCGCGAATTCCCTGAGACCGCCACCTTGGACGCCTCCATCCCCTCCGAAGTCGCCCGCGCCGTCCTGGACACGGGAGGTCTGACCAAGGACGAGGTCCGCGAGGCGTGGGGGCTGGGCGAGGAGGAGTACCGCGAGCTTCAGCGGCGGCTGGCGGATCATCCCGAGATCGAGCCGGGGCCGCAGGGGACGGGAGGCTTCCTGGCGCGCCGCCGCCGGGGCCGTCTCCCAGAGGAGACGGCAGGGAAGCCGGTCCTGCTGCGGGCGGACTGGGAGACGCAGACGGTGGAGCGGCTCGTCGAGCTCCTCCAGCACGCGGACCTGGAGGAGCTGCTGGGCCACCTCCTGTATACCCTCCGCCAGGCGCGCAAGGAGGCGGAGGGCGTGGACCGCCGGGGCACCAAGCGGGAGCTGGCGAGCGCCCTGGTGCTCCAGCACGGGGTGGACCTGTTCGGCGAGCCGCGGGTGCGCGAGGCCGTGGCCCGGGCCGCGGGAAGCGTGGAGTGGCCCCGCCGCTGGCATCCGGGCAAGCCCTCGGCGAACGAGTTCGTGGAGCGGGTGAGCTTCCCGCAGGAGCTGGCGGGGGTGCCGGCGCCCGAATCGCCGCCCGATCTCGAATACCTGGAAGGGCGGTTCCGCCTGCAGCCGTTGCAGCCGTTCCAGAAGGAGGTCCAGCGCGGCGTGCTGGAGACCCTGCAGGAGCCCATCGGCCGGCGCTGCATCGTGGCCCTGCCCACGGGGAGCGGCAAGACGCGGGTGGCGGTCGAGAGCATCGCGTACTGGATGTTCGACCGCTACGACCGCGAGCGGGAGCTGGCGGACCGCGGCACGGCGCTCTGGCTGGCCCACACCGAAGAGTTGTGCGAGCAGGCCTGCGCCTGTTTTCGCCAGGTGTGGGAATCGCACGAGGACGTCGTCCCCACCACCCTGGTCCGTTTCTGGGGTGCCCACACCCAGGACCTCCTGGCCCATCACCCCACGCTGCGCCAGGCTCTCCAGCGGCCGGGCGTTCTCGTGACGACGCCCCATCGCCTGCTCAACCTCCTGGACGGCAAGACCCGGGGGAGCGAGGCCGTGCTGGCCGACCTGGTGACGGCGCTCGGCCTCATCGTGGTGGACGAGGCGCACCGCGCCGCCGCGCCCTCCTACCGGCGGATCCTGGAGACCCTGGCACCGCCGGAACGGCCGGTCTCCGTCGTGGGGCTCACGGCCACGCCCTTCCGCATGGAGTACCTGGGGGACGATCCCGAGGAGGGGACGCGCGAGCTCAAGGAGATCTTCCACCGCCTGGTGGAGCCCGTCCGCACCCTGGGGGTCAGACCGCGGATCACCCTCCAGGAGATGGGAGTGCTGGCGCGGCCGGTCTTCGACACCCTGCGCACCCCCACCACCATCCGCCTGCCCGATCCGCCGGCTTCGGCCCTCCTCTCCGAGCAGGAGCTGGAGCGGCTCGACCGGGTCCTGGCGATCCGCACCGACAACACGCCCCGGCGGCTGGTCGTCTTCCAGCACCTGCTCCCTCTGGCGCGCGACCCGGCCCACCTCATCCTCTACTTCGGCCCCAGCGTGCGCGACGCCGAGTGCATGGCCTTCCTCCTGCGCCAGGCCGGAGTGCCCGCGGCGGTGATCAGCGGCACCACCCGCGACGTGACCCGCCGCCAGGTGGTCGGCGACTTCAAGCAGGGGGAGCTGCGCGTCCTCTGCAACTGCGAGGTGCTCACCACGGGCTTCGACGCGCCGCGGGTGACCCACGTGGTGATGGCCCGGCCGACGGTGAGCCGCGTCCTCTACGAGCAGATCGTGGGTCGCGGCCTGCGGGGACCGAAGTTCGGCGGCACCGAGACCTGCGTCGTCGTGGACTGCGAGGACAACTATCGCGGCGAGCGGCCGCCGATGGGGTACGAGGCGTTCCGGCGGGTCTGGTATGGGCGGGCGGGACGGTGAGGTAAACTGCCGGGATCTCAGCAGGCGGAGCCTGATCCGCTCCCCGATTTCCGTTGGAGAAAGCGTACCTGATGAAAAGGCGCGAAAGGAAGAAGCTCGAAGCTCTCAACAAGGCCAGGGAGATCGCCGGTCACCTGGTGCGGGATTTGAACATCGCGGCCAAGGGTTTCGCCGGCGCGATCGTTGAGTACAGTCAGGAGGACGTTCCGAATTGGGAGCTGTCGTTCCGGGCGAAGACGGTGGGGCGCGCCTTCTTCGCCCTGGTCGACGGCGTCAGCTTCGCCCTGCGCGCGGCGGTGATCGAGTGGGCGCCGGAGGTGGAAAGAGAGCTCACGCCGGAGGATAAGCGGCAGCTTCAAGAGAAGAAAGGACCGGCGGAACGGATCGCGGGCCTGGAGCTGGCGTTCCAGCAGTTTTCCTCCCTGTTCGGCATCTCGTTTCCGTTCGTTCTGGAAGGCGAAGGCGGCCAAGCCTTTCTCGGCCTCGAAAAGACGATGAACGAGATCGATCATCCCAAGGTCCTGGCGGACCTTTTCGGCCAGGGGATCTTCACCTGTTTTCTGCCCGCCAGCGCCTGGTTCCTTGCCCGCTTGAGCCAACTGTTCCAAGTCTGCAATCAGGCGATCGAGGAGTCCGACCTCAAGGTCGAGGAATACGATCTCCCGGCCCTGGCGGTGATCGGCGACAAGCGGCTGGTCTTCACGGACGAAGATCTCGCGGGGGTGCGCGATACGCCGTTCGCCGAGATGAAGTATGCGAAGGCCGGTTTCCTCGGGCTGATGGAAGATTCATCGCGCGCCCTGGAGCAGTCCCTGGAGTTTGCCAGGATCGATACGATCATCGGGCCGCACGGCCAGTTCGGACAAAAGAACCTGCTGCGCACGCTCTTCGCCGAAACGGACGGCCACATCGCCATCGCGAAGCTGGTGCTTGCCGCCGCCGCCGATTTTTCAGCGGAAGACGCCGAAAACTTCGACGAGCGCCTGGAAGAGGACGAGCGGCTGGTGCGCGTGCTCAACCTGTTTTCCCGGAAATTCGATCGCCAGAAGCAGGTGCTCACCGGCAGCAAGAACTGGCAAAACTTTCGCAAAGCGCAAGCGATTCTCCAGCGGATGGCAAATCCCCGCTCCGTCGCGGACCTGAAGCTGAGCAACGAAGCCATCTCGGCCCTCGACGGCGCGCAGGACTGGTTTCGCAGCGTGATCGGCCTGCTCTACGTTGACGAGGAGCCGAAAACGGCGGCGGCGGAAGAGGAAGCGGCGAATCCTGACGAGGCTGCCGCTGCGGCGGAGTAAAATACATGGCGCCAAGCTCGCTTCGCGGCCCATCAGGCACCTAGCTAGATAACGGATGAAACCGCGAAAGGAGATCGAGATGAAGGACTCACCCGCTCTGCTGCTAGCCTCTCTGCTTCTGTGGGCGCCCGCGATGGCCACCGCCGGCGAGAGCCCCCGCTTCCTTCCGGATCGCACCCCGGAGGGTACGGCGGCTCCGGTCTCGGCCGGTGGCGCTCTGCTGCGTGTGGACAACGGAGAACGGCTGTACTACTCCCTCCCCGGCCAGCTCGCTCCTGGGACTCACGAGCTGCGGTTCGAGATTCGGGTCGAGGGCCGGCTGCGCATCGACGACAAGCTCCAACTGCCCGCGGACGCCGCGGGCGGTAGTGTCGAGTTGCTGGCAGGAGATACCGTCCGGCAGCGGCAACTGTTCGAGCTCGCCGCTGGCTCGAATCGGACTGAGGTCCGGGTCACCCTCGACGGCCGGCTCCTCCGCACGCTGAGCCTGCCCGAGCTTGCCGCGGCGAGCCGGCGACTTCAACTCTCCCTGCTCGTGCTGCGGAGCCCTCTCTCCGAGCATCGGTCGTACTTTCCCGCGGCCGGCTCAGGCGCTGCGGGACGGCTCCAGAGGGCAACGGCGGCGGACTACGATCCCCACTGCATCGACGATTGCGGCGCCGCCAAGGTAGCCTGCTACGCGAGCGAGCCGGAGTGCGAGGGGCTTCGCTGGTGCCCCGCCTGCGAGGACCAGTACGACGCCTGCTTCGAAAGCTGCAGGATCTGCACCGATCCGGTGAGTGTCAATACCGAATACGTGCTCTGGACGCAAACTACTTCTCCCGCGGGCTCGGCCTGCGTGTTCGACGGTTCCTGCTCCTCCCTGTACTCCCTGTACAGTTACTATGTAGAGCACTGCTTGGTCCAGGTAACGACCTATTGCAGTGGCCGGGTGGATCGACAGTCCACAGGTATCTGCGATTCGACGTCCGGCACCTGCGGCTACTACGCAGGCTCTTGCTCCTTCGGCTCCTACGGATCGGCGCCGGACTTCTGCCCTAATTGACGATCCTGACAGGGAGGACTGGATGTCTCGCGGGCGGGCGGTGATACTGGGCGTGGCGCTGGCGGTTCTGGCGCTGGGAGGGGCGCTCGTTCTCCCCCGCCTCCATCGGGCGAACGCCCCGGCGGCGCCGTCCGGCGAGGCCGAAGCGGCGGGCGCGAGCTTCCGGGGGCAAACCGGGCCGGCGCCCTATCTGGCGGCGCTCCAGGAGACGCTCGCCGCCTACCGCCAGCTCATCGTGCTGCTCGCGGAAGAGCCAACGCTATCGCCGGCGGAGCGCGCGGCGGTGGATCAGGCAGGGCACGAGATCTTTCACGAAAACCTGGAACGCGGCGCCGAGCTGGAGTCGGCGCTCGCGGCCCTGGCGGCTTCGCCGGACCCACGGCGATTCGCGACCCTCGATGCCATCCTGGACTGGGTGGAATCCGGCGAGGGGTTGTACGACGCGGACCGCCTGGCGTTCCGCGAGATCCTGCGCAGCCTGCAGGGCGCCCTGGCGGCCGATGCGACCTTGCCGGCCATCCGTTTGCACCAGCGCCTGGGGGACGACCTGGGGGCGCTGACCGAAATCGAGCGGCGCTACGAGAAAGAAGTGCAGCCGATTTTCGGGCGATTCTCCACCCGGGCCATCCCGCAGAAGCGGGAACGCTGGACCGATTACGTGGCCCACCTGCAACGGCTCTATTCCCGCGAACGATTGCTCAAAGATCATGGGATCGTGCTTCCCATTCCGCCGCCCAAAGGAGGAGAAGAAGAGGAGATCTTCGGCCTCGGCCTCCCCCCGAAGACCGTGGTGCTGACTTTCGACGACGGTCCCCATGGCACCTACACGGACGAAGTGGCCGCGATCCTCCAGCAGTACGGGGTACCGGGAGTGTTCTTCGAGGTCGGCCGCAACCTGGGGAAGGTGGACGCGGCCGGCGCGCCCCACCTCGGCCCCCTGGGCGAGACCAGCCGCCGCCTGCTCAAGGAAGGGTTCGTGCTGGGCAATCACAGCTACACCCATGCCCAGCTTTCGAAAAAGACGGGAGAAGAGCTGCGCGCCGAGATCGTGCAGACGGACACCCTTCTCAAGGCGGTGGACTCGGGGAGATCGGCCCTCTTCCGCTTTCCCTACGGGGCGCGCAGCCGGGAGGGATTGGACATCCTGGCGGCGATGCAGCTCCGCTCGGTGCTGTGGAACGTCGATTCCCTCGACTGGGCCGATCCGGTACCCACCTCGATCGTCGATCGCGTGCTGAGCCGGCTGGACGAGCAGGGGCGGGGGATCGTCCTCTTTCACGACATCCACGAACGGACGGTGAAGGCCCTGCCGATGGTGCTCGATCGCCTAGTGGCCGAGGACTACCACTTCGCCACCTGGGACGGGCGGGATTTCGAGTCGAAAGGTCCGGCCACGGCGAACGAGGCGCGTCCCACCACCGGGTATGGGGAAAGCTGGGCCGTGGTCATCGGCATCGACGACTATGTGAAGTGGCCGAAGCTTCATTACGCGGTGCGCGACGCGCAGGCCGTGGCGCGGGTCTTGATCGATAAATTCGGCTTCGCGCCGCAGCACGTCTTCACCCTGGAGAACGCCGCCGCCACGCGCGCGGCCATCCTGGCGCTGTTCGACGACAAGCTGGGGAAGAATTTGAAGCGCGACGACCGGGTCTTCGTCTTCTTCTCCGGCCATGGCGCGACGCGGCAACTGAGCTCCGGCCGCAACCTGGGTTATATCGTGCCGGTGGATTCCGATCCCGATCACGTTTCCGTGGACGCCATCCCCATGACGGCGGTGCAGGACCTGGCCGAGAGCCTGGAGGCCAAGCATGCCCTGTTCGTGATGGACGCGTGCTACAGCGGCCTGGGATTGACGCGCGGCATCAGCTCCGCCCGTTTCCTGCGCGAGAACGCCCGCCGGCTCGGGCGGCAGATGCTCACCGCGGGCGGCGCCGATCAACAGGTTGCGGACGGCGGGCCGAACGGCCATTCCGTTTTCACCTGGACGCTGCTGCAAGGGCTGGCCGGCAAGGGGGATTTGAACGGCGACGGACTGATCACGGCCACCGAGCTGGCGGCCTACGTGGCGCCGGCCGTGGCGGGGGTCACCCAGCAGACGCCGGCCTTCGGCAGCCTGCCGGGATCGGAGGGGGGCGAGTTCGTCTTCGAGCTCCCCGCGGAGAACGAGTTCCTGAGCGCGCAAACGGCGCAGCTTTCGCCCGAGGCCATCCAGTTGAACACCAAGCTGGAGGCCTCCGGCAGCTCCGTGACCGCGGCGGCGGTGACGATCCCCGACCTGCAAGGCAAAGAGCGGACGATCGCGCCACCCGCGCCGGTGAAGCTCTCCGCGCGCCAGCTTGCCCAGAGGGCGAACGACCGCGGCCTCCAGCTCTACCGGGAAAAGCAATACGTCGCGGCCGAGGACCAGTTCACAGAAGCGTTGAAGCTGCGTCCCGGCTTCGCCCTGGCGGCGAACAACCTGGGTTTCGTCTACTTCAAGCAGGAGAAATACCGCGAAGCCGCCCGCTGGTTTGAGAACACCCTCCACATGGATCCCTCGCGAGCCGTGGCCTACCTCAACCTGGGAGACGCCCGGCGGCACCTCGGCGAAACCGAGAAGGCGAAAGAGGCGTACCGCCTCTACCTGGAGCTGGCGCCCCGGGGCCCGGGGGCCGCAGAGGCGAGGCGGCAGTTGGGGGATGGGGGGTAGGTGGTGTGACCATACCGTGCCGGTAGAGACGTCCCAGCCCATTACGATTCCCTGTCATCTACCACGCCGGCGGGACGTCTCCGGGGCGGAGACGGCGGTCCGACCGCCAATACCCTGGGACGGGGCGACATCGGACCTCGGGAAAAACGCCGGTGTGGTGACGTCCGCCGGCTGGGAGGATCGCACCGGTGTCTCCGCATCGGAGACGTCCCGCCGTCGTGGCCTGCGAAGGGTGTCGTGGTCGGGCTGGGACGTCTCTACGGACCCATTGGCGCGAGCGGGACCGAATCACCGCGATCGACCGTAATGTCTCCCGCTATCCGGCCACGAAGGAAAGGCCCGCCCATCCGGTCTTTCTCGGCTCTAAACGGAGCCCGCTCCACCGGACGCCGGGCTCCGGACGGTGAGGCCTCTCAAAGAGCGGCGGCGCTGCGGCCGAGGACCAGTTCACGGAGGTCTTGAAGCTGCGTCCCGGCTTCGCCCTGGCGGCGAACAACCTGAGCTTCATCTACTTTAAGCAGGAGAAATACCGGGAAGCCGCCGAGAACATCCTCCCCATGGATCCCTCGCGAGCCGTGGCCTATCTGAACCCGGGAGACGCAAGGCGGCACCTCGGAGAGACTGAGAAGGCGAAGGAGGCCTATCGCCTCTACCTGGAGCTGGGGGCCCCCGGGGGCCGCAGAGGCGAGGCGACAGTTGGGGGATGGGGGTAGGGCGGGGGCGGAAGCCTGGACGAGGGGTGATCGAGAAGACCAAAGCCGGCGGATGCCTTCAGGCTTGGGCTGGCCTGAGAGCTACGCTCTCTTCGGGATGGCAGTCTTCTTCATCGCCGCCAGGGCCTGCTCCAAGCTCAGCCCCTCGAATAGGGACTCCCGCTCTTCGGTGTAATTGCCATATCCCGTCGTGAATTGGTTCAGGAAACGGACCGTCGCCACGACTCCCAGCTCCCTGTACAGAACCTCGATTGCTTGCTGGGTGATTTCAGCCAGCGGTTTTACCTGGACATTCATGGGCCTACCTCCGTGATCAGTTCGAGCGGTGAAACGACCTCAGTAGGAGGAATCACGACCTCCCTGGCTCGCTTCATGAATCGATCATCGCACGTGCAGAAGAAATCCGTCTTTGCTGCCTCCGCCGAGGCGAGGTGAAGGGCGTCAAGAGTCTTGATTCCCTTGGAGTGCAGAGAGCGTGCACGTACCTCTATCTGCTCGTCCGTGTGGACATGGAGCCTTGCCCTGGACAAGACCTCAAACGCGTAGCGCTTTCTCGCTGGATGTGGATTTTGCTCAGCTTCAAAGAACAGAGCGTCCGAGGAAACCAAGTCCAGTTGACCCAACTCGCAAAGAGCGAGGGCGCCCAGGACGGCCTCGGCTTCCACTGCGATCCGCACTTGGGATTTCGTGTCGAGCGGGCGCTGGATGCTGCACATGTCGAGATAGACCCTCACGACTAGAGTTTACTGATTAGCCTCCTAAGCTGCAATGGGCGCTGCGCCACGCTCCGGCCGGTATGAGTCTCTCCCCTTCTGACCGGCATCACAGCCATCCCGATCCGCGGCACCGCGCACGCGAGCTGCATCACGAGGATCGCGAGCTGCATCACGCGGCCCGCGTTCCGCATCACCGCGCTGTGGAGCGGAGTGATGCAGATCCCGAATTGCATCACCCCGCTCGGGAGTTGCATGACGCAGATCGCGAGTTGCATCACCGCGGAAGGGAGCTGCGTCATGCAGATCTCGGGTTGCGTCACCGCGGAAGCTTCCCTAGTGATGCAACTCGGAGTCGCCGTGACGCTTCCCGAGAGCGGCGTGATGCGGGAGCCTTTCTCCGCCCCGCAGGAGAGGCTCTTCGTGTCGCATGGGCGTTGCTGCGACACTCGGGAACACAGGCTCGTGTCTCATCCCGCTTCGTGAACGTCCAGGAGACGCTCCCTGGAGTTGCAGGAACCGGCCTACGGGGCCGGGGAACGTTCCGTTGCGTTCCACGAACGGCTCCTGGTGACGCACGAACCGACCCGGATGGGTGAGAGCCGGCGCTCGTGTTGCAAGACAGGGATCGCGAGTGCCGCTTGGCGCAGCGGCGCGCCCCCCCGCGGCAGGCTCATCGACGTTCCTCCCAGCCCATGATAGCGCTGAGGTAAACTGCTCCTGACTCCGGAAAGGGAGAGCCCATGTCATCAACCGCCAGCGAGGCTCGGAAAAGGAATCAGGGTCAACAGGACGACGTGAGCTTCGATCTCTCTGAAACCCTCGACGTCCTGGGGCGCACTCCAACGGTGGTCGGCACCCTTCTCCGGGGCACCAGCGGTTCATGGCACGCCATGAACGAAGGGCCCGGCACTTGGAGCGCGTCCGACGTGGTGGGGCATCTCATCCACGGCGAGGAGACCGACTGGGTTCCACGGGCCCGCATCATCCTCGAACACGGCGAAGACCGGCCCTTCGAGCCGTTCGACCGCTTCGCCCAATTCAGTCGCTTCGCTGGCTGGTCCCTCGACAACCTCCTCGACCGGTTCGCCGAGCTTCGGCACGGCAACCTCGAGACCGTCCGAAGCTGGCGCCTGACCGAGGCTCAGTTGGAACGGCCTGGGCGCCACCCTGAGCTCGGGCCGGTCAGTCTTCGGGAGCTCCTGGCAACTTGGGCCGTTCACGACCTCAACCACGTTGCCCAGATCGCCCGCGTCCTGGCCAAGCGGTACACTGAAGACGTCGGTGCCTGGCGGGTTTACCTCTCGATCCTCAACCGATAAGCATCACTACCCCACCCAGCCTCGTTCTTCGCTCACCTCAGGCGACTAGGAGCCTGCGCGGCAGAAAACCCGAAGCAGGGACACAAGGGACAGCAGAGACTGCAGGGACAACAAGGACATGAAGAGAGCTGCCGATCCTGGGCTTTTCTTGTCCCTGTCGTCCCTGGTGTCCCTGCTGTCCCTTGTCTGGGCCGGGAGGGCGGTGAGGTAAACTGCCCGAATTCTGGAGGGAGAGGCCATGTCATCGAACGCCAGCGAGGCCCAAGGTATCGACGTGTCCCACGATCAGGGGAGCGTGGACTGGGCCGCTGTTTTTCAGGCGGGATACGTCTTCGCCTTCATCAAGGCCACGGACGGGGAGACCTACGTGGACCCCGATTTCGCGCAGAACTGGAGCGGTGCCGCGGCGGCGGGCCTCCTGCGGGGGGCCTATCACTTCTTCCGCGCCGAGGACTCGCCCCAGGCGCAGGTGAACCTGTTCTGGCAGACGGTGGGGGGCAACGGCGAGCTGCCACTGGTCGTGGACGTCGAGGAGTCGATGGGCGTCGCCAACGCCACCCTGATCTCCAACCTCACGCAGTTCCTGGCGGAGCTTCAGCAGCTCTCGGGCCGCATACCCATGATCTACACCGATCCCAGCTTCTGGAACGGCCTGGGAACGTCGGCTTTCGGCGCCTATCCTCTCTGGGTGGCCGAGTATGGCGCCACCCAGCCGGCGGTGCCGAGCGGCTGGACGAATTGGGCGTTCTGGCAGCATTCCGAGAGCGGCTCGGTCTCCGGCATCACGGGGGCCGTGGACCTGGACGTGTTCAACGGCTCCCTCGCGGCCCTGCAGCAGGCGTCGTCGCTCCACTCCTTCCCTTGAGGCTGGGCCCGTCGCTTCCCACTCCTGGAGTGGTATCCTTCCGGCATGACAAAGAGTCTCTTTCAGCAGATTTCGAAGGGGCCCTTTCGTGCCGATCAGATCCGGCCGGGCGATCCGTATGAGCTGTCCCACGGCCATCCTATTCTCTGCCTGCCTGCGGGCGACCGAGAGGCGAAGGCCATGAGCGTCGGAGCCGGAGTCCTGGCGAGCGATCCGGCGGTCCGGGACGTGGGGATGGACGCAGGCTTCTCTCCGGAGCCGGACATGCTCAGGGCTCCCGACCTCTCAGTGGGGGAGATCCCAGATCAGCCGGGTTGGGTGCAGGGAGCACCGCTCCTGGCCGTGGAGTACCCGGACACCGGGCAGGACGAGGGAGAGCTCAAAGGCAAGATCCAGGATCTCTTGACGGCGGGTACCCGTTTCATCTGGGTGGTGAGGCTGACCGGTCCGCGCCGGGTGGAGGTGCACGAGGTGGGAAAGGCCATGACCATTGCCAAGCCGGGCGAGGCTCTCTCGGCTCCGGGGATCCTCGCCAACCCGGTGCCGGTCGCGGCCCTCTATGACCGCGAGGTAGGTGAGGAGGTCACCTTCCAGAACCTGCTACAGCGCCGGGGCTATGATGGTCTCGACGCCGTCCGGGCCGAGGGTTTACAGGAGGCTATCCTCGAGATCCTCGGGGCAAGGGGCGTCGCAATGGACGACGCCTTTCGGAGCGCCCTCGCCGCTGAGAGGAATATGGAGATCCTCAAGGCGTTCCTGCTCCGGGCTGCGACCGCGGCCTCGGCGGAAGAGGTCCTCGGCGCTCCCCCGCGTTGACACCCCGCGCGCCCTTTGCTACCCTCTCCCTCCCTTGGGAACCGAGAAAGTCGGCCGAGGATACAGGCCCGTAGCTCAGTTGGTTAGAGCGCTACGTTGACATCGTAGAGGTCAGCGGTTCGAATCCGCTCGGGCCTACCAAGGTATCTTCAGGAGTGGGGAATCGGAGCCAGAACGAGAGAGAACAGAGCCGTACGGAGCCCTCGACCTCACTGGTGAACCGATCTTCAGCCTCATGCCCAGGCGCTTAGCTCAGTTGGTTAGAGCGCTACCTTCACACGGTAGAGGTCAGCGGTTCGAGTCCGCTAGCGCCTACCATTCTTCCCTCTCGTGATCCCCTTCGGCGCGGGCTCGTGGCCCGAAAGTGGATTCCCTTTGGTCTTCCAAGTTGTAGAGTGAACGCTACCTTATGGAGACGACGACCGAAGCCGTCCAGTTGACCCTTCCTGACGGATCCGTACGCACGGTTCCGGCGGGAACCACGCCGCTCGAGGTGGCTGCCTCGATCGGGCCGCGCCTCGCCAAGGACGCCGTCGGGGCGGAGCTGGAAGGGCGCAAGGTCGACCTGCGCCTGCCCCTCACCCGGGGCGGCGCCTTCCGCATCTTCACCGTCAAGAGCCCGGAGGCCGGCGAGTTCATCCGCCACAGCGCGGAGCACGTGCTGGCCGACGCCGTCAAGCGCCTGTGGCCGGAGGCGGAGATCGACGCCGGCCGCCAGGACCATAGCGAGAAGTTCCAGTACGACTTCCGCTTCCCCCGTGCCTTCACCCCCGAGGACCTGGTGAAGATCGAGGAGAAGATGCGTGAGATCCTCGCCGAGAAGAGCCCCTTCGAGCGCATCGAGGTGAGCCGCGAGGAGGCGGAGCGGACCTTCCGCGAGATGGGCGAGAGCCTGAAGGTGGAGCGGCTCAAGGACGTCCCCGAGGGGGAGGTGATCACCCTCTACCGCGACGGCCGCTTCACCGACCTCTGCCGGGGGCCGCACGTCCAGAGCCTTTCCCAGGTCGGCGCGGTGAAGCTGCTGGAGGCGTCCGCGGTCTATTGGAAGGGCGACGAGCGCAACGAGCGGCTGCAGCGGATCTATGGCACGGCCTTCGGCTCCGAGAAGGAGATGGAGGAGTACCTGGCGCAGGTGGAGATGGCGCGCGCCCGCGATCATCGCCGGCTGGGGCAGGAGCTCGACCTCTTCAGCTTCAACCCGCTGGCGCCGGCCATGCCGTTCCTCCACCCCAAGGGAGCGGCGATCTACGTCGCGCTCATCGACTACGTGCGCGAGCTGAACGCCCGCTACGGCTACGGCGAGGTGGTGACGCCGCAGATCCTCGACGTCGAGCTGTGGAAGACCTCGGGGCACTACGACAACTACCAGGAGAACATGTTCTTCACCGAGGCCGACGAGCGGCAGATGGCGGTGAAGCCCATGAATTGCCCCACGCACTGCCTGATCTTCGGCACGCGCCTGCGCTCGTACCGCGACCTGCCCATCCGTTACTCGGACTTCGGCCGGCTCCACCGCTACGAGAGGAGCGGCGTCACCAACGGTCTCTTCCGGGTGCGTTCGTTCCAGCAGGACGACGCCCACGTCTTCTGTACCGAGGAACAGGTTGAGTCCTCAGTGCTGGCGGCGGCGGGGATGATCCTGGAGCTCTACCGGACCTTCGGCTTCGACGAGGTGCGGATCGAGCTGTCGACGCGGCCGGCGAAGCGGATCGGCTCGGACGAGCTGTGGGACAAGGCCGAGGCGGCCCTGGCGCGCGCGCTGGAGAGCCGGAGCATCCCGTTCCAGGTCAACCCCGGGGACGGCGCGTTCTATGGGCCGAAGATCGACTTCCACGTCAAGGACGCCCTGGGGCGGAGCTGGCAGCTCGGCACGGTACAGCTCGACTACCAGATGCCGCAGCGCTTCGGCCTCAAGTACGTGGCGGCCGACGGCGCCGAGCACCAGCCGGTGATGATCCACCGCGCCATGCTAGGGTCGGTCGAGCGTTTCCTGGCGATCCTGATCGAGCAGACGGCGGGGGCGTTCCCCCTGTGGCTGGCGCCGGTGCAGGCGGCGGTGCTGCCGGTCTCCGAGAAGTTCGCCGCCTATGGCGAGAAGGTGCGGGCCGGGCTGGCCGCGGCGGGGGTGCGGGTGGAGCTCGACGACCGCAACGAGAAGCTGGGTTACAAGATCCGTGAGGCGCAGGTGCAAAAGGTCCCCTACATGCTGGTGGTGGGGGCGCGGGAGGAGGCGGAGGGGACCGTCGCGGTACGGCGCCGGGCTGGGGGTGACCTCGGGGCATTGTCCCTGGAGGCGTTCCTGGCCCGGGTTGGAGACTTGGAGTCGTCCCGCAGCCGGGAGCTCTAAGCACTCTAGAATACAAACGGTCAACTGAAGGAAGGAGTTACGATCTGGACACTACATACCGGGCGGAAGCTCGGCGCTCTCAGGGGGTGAGCTGACATCGACAAGGCAACGCGGATCAACGAGCGCATCCGGGTACGGGAGGTGCGCCTGGTCGACGCCGACGGCTCGCAGGCGGGTATCGTGCCGATCGAAGAGGCACTCCGGCGGGCTCAGGAGCAGACCCTCGACCTGGTGGAGGTGGCGCCGACGGCGAAGCCGCCGGTGTGCCGCATCATGGATTTCGGCAAGTTCCTGTACGAGCAGAAGAAGAAGGCGCACGCGTCGAAGAAGAAGCAGAAGGTGATCCACATCAAAGAGGTCAAGTTCCGGCCCAACATCGACGAGCACGACTACGACTTCAAGCTCAAGAACGCCATCCGGTTCCTCGGCGAAGGGGACAAGGTGAAGGCCACCGTCCAGTTCCGGGGCCGTGAGATGGCGCGCCAGGACCTCGGCCACAAGTTGCTGAAGCGGTTCGAGCAAGACCTCGGGGAGCATGGAGTGCTAGAATCCTCCCCCGAAATGGCGGGCAACCGGATGCACGTGATCTTCGGTCCGCCCCGCCACGGGATCAAGCCGAAGACGACTCCCTGACCCGGAAGGGTGGGGAGCCGTGAGCTCCGGGGAGGGGTGATCCCCTTCCTTGGACCTTTTTTGTCAGAAAGTTGTTTTTCAGAAAGGAGCCGCCCTTGCCCAAGCAGAAGACGCACAAGGGGGCTGCGAAGCGGTTCAAGGTCACAGGCACCGGCAAGGTGATCCGTCACCAGTCGATGAAGAGCCACATCCTGACCAAGAAGACCACGAAGCGGAAGCGCAACCTGCGCAGGGCCGTGGAGGTCTCTCCCGCGTTCGCAGCCATTCTCACCGGAATGCTGCACAAGTAGGGCGGCCCGCGGCCGCCCCCCAATGAATTCCGGCGCTCGGAGGGACGGACCTGCCCCCCGAAGCCGAGGCCCCCGGTGTTCCGGCCACTCGCCGCGCCGTGCGGGCCAACTGACCGCTCCCCCTCCGAGGCGTGGAGCAGAAACGAGGTTCGAGAGATGGCACGTGTCAAACGTGGAAACAAGCGCCTCCTGAAGCGCAAGAAGATTCTCGATCGCGCCAGCGGCTTTTACGGCACCAAGTCGAAGGCCCACCGCATGGCCAAGCTGGCGGTGGACAAGGCCCTGGGCTACGCCTACCGCGACCGGCGGCAGAAGAAGCGGCACCTGCGCAGCTTGTGGATCGTGCGCATCAACGCCGCCGCCCGCCTGAGCGGCCTCTCCTACAGCCGCCTGATCGCCGGCCTCAAGGCCGCCGGCTCCGAGCTCGACCGCAAGGTGCTGGCCGAGATGGCCGTCGCCGATCTCCAGGGTTTCGCGGCGATCGCCGAGCTGGCGAAGCAGGCGCTCGAAAAGGGCGCTCCGGCGGCCGCGGAGGCTTGAGGTTGAGCCCTGCCGGCGAGGACCAGACGGCCGCGCTCGCCGCCCGCACCGCGGAGTTCGAGGGTGCGGCGGGCGAGGTGCGCGACCGCGCCGCCTGGGAGGCCCTGCGCGTCCAGTGGGTGGGGAGGAAGCAGGGCCTTCTGCGCACGCTCCTCGACGACATCAAGAAGGTGGAGCCGGCGGGCCGCCGCGCCTACGGCGAGGCCGTCAACCGGCTCAAGGAAAGGGTGGAGAGCCGCCTCGCCGAGCTCGACGAGGAGCTCGCCGCCCGCGAGAAGGCCGCGGCCCGCCGCACCGCGGCCGTGGACGTCACCCTCCCGGGGCGGCGGCCGGCGCTGGGAAGCCTCCATCCCGTGACGCTCGTCTTCGCGGAGATGGAGCGGATCTTCGCCGAGATGGGCTACAGCGTGGCCGAGGGCCCCGAGGTGGAGGACGACTATCACAACTTCACCGCCCTCAACTTCCCCGAGGACCATCCGGCGCGCGACACGCAGGACACCTTCTTCCTGGAGAGCGGGCTGCTGCTGCGCACCCATACCTCGCCGGTGCAGATCCGCACCATGCTGGCAAGGAAGCCGCCGATCCGGGTGATCTGCCCCGGCCGGGTGTTCAGGAACGACAACGACCTGCGCCACTCACCCATGTTCCACCAGGTGGAGGGGCTGGCGGTGGCCGAGGGGATCACCGTCGGCCACCTCAAGGGGACGATCCTCGCCTTCATGCGCCGGCTCTTCTCGCCCGAGACGGAGATCCGCATGCGGCCGAGCTTCTTCCCCTTCACCGAGCCTTCCGCGGAGGTGGACGCCACCTGCCAGAACTGCAAGGGGTTGGGGTGCGAGGTGTGCTCCGGCACGGGGTGGATGGAGATCCTCGGCTGCGGCATGGTGGACCCGCGGGTGCTCCACGGCTGCGGCATCGACCCTGACGTCTACTCGGGCTTCGCCTTCGGCATGGGAGCCGATCGCGTGGCCATGAACCGCTACGGCATTCCCAACATCCGGTTGCTCTTCGACAACGATGAGCGGCTTTTGCGGCAGGTGCGGGGCTGATGGAATTCTCCTGCGACTGGCTCTCCCAGTACACCGGCCTGCCGGCCGATCCCCAGGAGCTGGCACGGCGCCTGACGGCGGCGGGGCTGGCCGTGGAGGGGATGTCCGCCCACGGCGACGATACGGTGCTCGACGTGGACGTCACCACCAACCGGCCGGACTGCATGAACCACTTCGGCTTGGCGCGGGAGATCGCGGTCCTCTACGGCGTACCCCTGCGCCGTCCTCCGTCCTCGCCGGCTGAAGGGAGTGAGCGGGCGGCGGACGTCGCGCGGGTGACGCTCGACGATCTGGAGGGGTGCCCCCGCTTCGCGGCCCGCCTGGTGCGCGGGGTGAAGATCGGCCCCAGCCCCGAGTGGCTGCGCCGGCGGCTGGAGTCGATCGGCCTGCGTCCCATCAACAACGTCGTGGACGTCACCAACTTCATTCTCTGGGAGCTGGGCCAGCCGCTCCACGCCTACGACTTCGCCAAGCTTGCCGGCGGCCCAGGCGGGACAATTATCGTACGCCGGGCGCGCTCGGGCGAGACGCTCACGACGCTCGACGGCCAGGACCGCCCCCTCGACTCCGAGACGCTGGTGATCGCCGACGCCGAGCGCCCCGTGGGGCTGGCGGGGATCATGGGCGGCCTGGAGAGCGAGGTCACGGCGGAGACGCGCGACATCCTCATCGAAGGCGCGCACTTCGACCGGCGGCGGGTGCGGACGACCGCCCGGCGGCTGGGGATGCACACCGACGCCAGCCACCGCTTCGAGCGCGGCGCCGATCCGGAGATCTGCGCCGAGGCCGTGAGCCGCGCCGCCCTGCTGATCGCGGAGATCGCCGGGGGCACCGTGCTGGCGGGCGTCCTCGACGTCCGCGACAAGGCGAAGACCTGGACCCGCCAGGGCCGGCTGGACCTCAAGAAGCTGGACGCCTTCGCGGGTGCCACGATCGACCCGGCGGACTCGGAACGCTGGCTCCAGGGCTTAGGCTTCGGCGTCGATCGGTCTGGGGGGAACGTCTGGGGGATCACCGTTCCCTCCTGGCGGTACTTCGACTTCCAGCCGCGGCCCGAGCCGCCGCACGAGGTCTATCCGCAGGACGTGTACGAGGAGGTGCTGCGGGTCTTCGGGCTCGACCGCATCGAGGCAGCCCTGCCGGGGATTCCGGGGGCGGACGCGCCGCGGGCCGAGAACCTCATCCGGCGCGACCGCATACGGCGGCAGCTCGCGGCGTCCGGCTACACCGAGGCCGTGCACTTCGCCTTCCTCGATCCGGCCCGCGACGCCGCCTTCCCCAGCCTGCGGCCGGCGGCGAAGCCGATCCGCCTCGCCAATCCGATCTCGGAGCAGCTCTCCGTGCTGCGCCGCTCGCTGGTGCCGAACCTGGTGGAGACGGCCCGTTTCAACCAGCGCCGGGGGCTGCCGGCGGTGCGCATGTTCGAGATCGCCACCGTCTTCTACGAGCGGCCGGAGGGGGGAATCCCCGACCAGCCCGAGCATGTGGGGCTCGTCTGCGGCGGCCGGCTGGGCAATCCCTGGGAGCGGGAGGTGGAGCTCGACCTCTTCGACCTCAAGGGGACGCTCGACGCCCTGGCCGAGGCCTTCGGGGTCCGGCTGGAGGCGCGGCCCGCGGATCTCCCTGGGCTCCTCGCGGGCAATTCCGCCGAGCTGCTGCGAGGCGGCGAGGTGGTGGGGTGGTTCGGCCGGGTCGAAGAGGAAGAGGGCTATCCGCTCTACGCAGCGGAGCTCGCCACGGCGGCACTGAAGGACGGCGAGCTCAGCTTGCAGGTGGAGCTGCCCTCCCGCTTCCCCGGGGTATCGGCGGACTTCACGTTCACCCACGCTCTGGAGACGCCGTGGGCGGAGATCGAGCGGGCGATCCGCGAGCTGGCGCCGCCGGACCTCGTCTCCTGGCAGCTCAAGGACCGCTACCGCGGCCCCGGGGTGCCCGAGGGCGCGGTCAACACCACTCTTTCGTTCCACTACAACGCGCGCGAGCGCTCGCTCACCCAGGAGGAGGTCAACGCCCGCCAGGGCGCCCTCAACCAGGAGCTCGAGCGCCGCTTCGGCTTCAAGGGGTAACCGCTTTGCAGATCGAATGGCTGGACGGCCTCGAATCCCGGGTGCACGACGCCGCCCGGAGCTTGGTTGAGCTGCGGGAGGAGAACCGTACCCTTCGCGACAGCGTCAAGGACCTCGAAACCCGGCTCGCCGCCGCTCCTCCTCCGGCGCCCACCCTCTGGGAGGGTCAGGAAGGAGAGGAAGAGATCGAGGTGCTCCAGGCCCGAGTGCGGGACCTGGAGAGTCAGCTCGCCGCCGCCGAGGCCGCCGCGAAGGTTTGGGAGGCGGAGCGCGAGGAGGTACGGCGGCGGGTGGAGGCGCTCACGGAGAGGCTGGAGGGGCTGGCGGAGGCGTAGAGCGCCCCGCCCCGATCACCTCCCCGATCCCCTTGACCCCATCCCGCGCCATCAGCGCCAGCAGCTCCTCGTTGATCCGGCGGGGGAGCGACGGCCCTTCGTAGACAAGGGCGGTGTAGGTCTGCACCAGCGAGGCGCCGGCTCGCAGGCGCCGGTAGGCCTCGGCCCCGGAGTCGATGCCGCCGGCGCTGATCAGCACGGTTCGGCCGAAGACGGCCCGCGCCACCTCCTCGAAGACCTGGAAGCTCTTCTCCCGGAGCGCCTTCCCGGAAATGCCGCCGAAGCCCTTGGCTTCCGACAGCAGCGAGTAGTCCGTCGTCGTATTGGTGGCGATGAGGCCCGCCGCGCCTGCCGCCACGGCGGTCTCCGCCAGGGAGGCGGCTTGCCCGGGGGCGAGGTCCGGGGCGATCTTCACCAGGACAGGCTTGGCCGTGATCCTCGCGGCCATCGCCAGGATCTCGCGCACGAACGACTCGTTCTGGAGGTCCCGCAGCCCCGGCGTGTTGGGCGAGGAGAGGTTCACCACCAGGTAGTCGCAGAAGGGATGGAGCCCGCGGATCAAGGTCTCGTAATCGTCGAGCGCCCGCTCTGGGGGCGTCGCCTTGTTCTTCCCCACGTTGACTCCCAGGGGGAAGGGGGTGGGGTAGGTCCGGGCGAGGCGGCGCCGCATCGCTTCCATCCCGCCGTTGTTGAATCCAAGAGCGTTCTGGAGGCTGCCGGCCGCGGAATGCCGGAACAGCCGGGGCTTCGGGTTCCCCGGCTGGGGGAGGGGAGTCACCGTCCCCACCTCGGCGAAGCCGAAGCCCAGCGCCGGCATCGCCCGCACCACGACGGCGTCCTTGTCGAAGCCGGCGGCGAGCCCCACGGGGTTGGGGAACTCGCGGCCGAAGAGGGTCTGGCGCAGGGCGGGTGCCTCCACCAGATGGCGCCGGGCGAGGGCGGCGACCGCACCCGGCACGGCCTGAGCCATCCGCAGGGCCACCATCCCGAGCCCGTGGGCGGCTTCAGGTTCGAGGAGGAAGAGGAGGCGGCGCAGAGCGGGGTAGACGGGCACGATCGGGGGATTGTAGACGACTGTGTTATAGTGTGCCCCGCCAAACCGCTGGCACCACGTAACTTGCTGGCCGGTAAGGCATACCGAGGACGGGGAGACCATGCCTTCAACCACCACACCGGTTGAGATTTTCGGCGAGGTGTACCATGTCCGGGGAGACGACGAGAATGGGTACCTCCAGAGTCTGGCCGACCTGGTAGACCGCAAGATGCGGGAGGTGGCCGAGCACGTGAGGCCGGGGGATACGGCCCGCATCGCGATCCTGGTGGCGCTCAATCTGGCGGATGAGCTGTTTCAGATTCAGAGTCGGCAAGAAGGGGAACGGGTCGAGATCAGGGAGAAGGTGGCGTCGCTCACCGAGGAATTAACGCAGGCCCTCGCCGGTTGAGGTGGCTTGCAGTGGCGGCGTCAGCTCAAGATATGATGGAACAAGGGTTAGCATCCCCTGCGTGGTTCGTGGGTACTACGGTTGTAGGACCAACATTCATACCAAGGGAGTCTTTTACCCGTGTGGCCCGTGCCAGCCTCGCTCGTACGAGGACGCTGAAGGCTCACGGAGCGGACACCCACCTGGCGCGTCAGGTTCTAAACGCACGGCGCTCACGGCTACGCGGGGGATGCCCTTTACTTCTGGCTTCGAGAGGTCCTTCCTGATCCAGCCCGGTCCCCTCGCCCGTAGGAGCAAGGGGTAACCGGTGAATACCGAAAGCATCATATTGGCCGCAGCGATCTTCTTCGCCGCGGTCGCAGTCCTAGTCCTGGTCTTCGGGTGGCGCTCCATCCGCCAGGAGGGGCAGCGCATTCGCGAGCAGGCGAAGCTCGACGCCGCCAATGTCCTCGAGGACGCCCGGCGCCAGGGCGAGGCGCAGATGCGCGAGGCCGAGGTGGCCGCCCGCGAAAAGCTCCTCCAGGCCCGCAGCGAATTCGAGAAGGTGTCGCGCAAGAACCGCTCGGAGCTCGAAGCCCAGGAGCGCCGTCTCACCCAGAAGCAGGACAGCCTGGACAAGAAGGGCGACGAGCTCGCCCGGCGCGACAAGGAGCTGACGCAGCTCGACCGCTCCCTCGCCGGCCGCGAGAAAGCCGCCGAGAAGCGGGAGGCGGAGCTGGAGCGGATGGTCGAGGAGGAGCGGGGGAAGCTCGAGCAGATCGCCGGCTTGACGGCGCAGCAGGCCCGCGAGGAGCTGGTGCGGGTGATGGAGGACGACGCCAAGATCGAGGCCGCCCACATCGTCAAGCGCATTGAGGACGAGGCCCGCGAGCAGGCCGGCCGGCAGGCGCAGCGCATCATCGGCATGGCCATCCAGCGCTCGGCCTCGGACTACGTCTCCGAGACCACGGTCTCCGTCGTCATGCTCCCCAACGACGAGATGAAGGGGCGGATCATCGGCCGCGAGGGGCGCAACATCCGCGCCCTGGAGATGGCGACGGGCGTCGACCTGATCGTCGACGACACGCCGGAGGCGGTGATCCTCTCCGGCTTCGACCCGTTCCGCCGCGAGGTGGCGCGGGTCGCCCTGGAGCGGCTGATCGTGGACGGCCGCATCCATCCGGCCCGCATCGAGGAGATCGTCGAGAAGGTGAAGGCGGAGTTCGAGCAGAAGATCCTGCAAGAGGGCGAAAGCGCGCTCCTGGAACTGGGGATCCCCGGCATGCACCCCGAGCTGGTGAAGCTCCTCGGCCGGCTGCGCTACCGCACCTCCTACGGCCAGAACGTCCTCCAGCACAGCAAGGAAGTTGCCTTCCTCGCCGGCACCATGGCCGCGGAGCTGCGGGCCAACGTGGCCATCGCCCGCCGCGGCGGCCTGGTGCACGACATCGGCAAGGCCATCGACCGGGAGATCGACGGCACCCACCTGCAGATCGGCATCGACCTGCTGCGCAAGTACGGCGAGACCGAGGAGGTGGTGCACGCCATGGCCTGCCACCACGGCGACTACGATCCGCAGACGGTGGAGGCGGTGCTGGTCACCGCCGCCGATGCCCTCTCGGCGGCGCGCCCCGGGGCCCGGCGCGAGGTGCTGGAGACCTACGTCAAGCGCCTGGAGAAGTTGGAGGAGATCGCCTCCAGCTTCAAGGGGGTGCAGAAGACCTTCGCCATCCAGGCCGGCCGCGAGGTGCGGATCATCGTCGACAGCGGCAAGATCGGCGACGAGCAGGCCCTGTGGCTCTCGAAGGACATCGCCCGCCGCATCGAGCAGGAGCTAACCTACCCCGGGCAGATCAAGGTGACGGTGATCCGCGAGACCCGGTCGGTGGAATACGCCCGATGAAGCTCCTCTTCGTCGGCGACGTCATCGGCAAGCCCGGCCGCCGGGCGCTCCACAGCCTCCTCCCCCGCCTGGTGGATCACCACCGGGCGGATTACGTGGTGGTCAACGTCGAGAACTCGGCTGGCGGCTTCGGCGTCACGCCGGAGGTGCTCGGCGAGCTCGCCTCCCTGCCCATCGACGTCTACACCACGGGCAACCACATGTGGGACAAGAAGGAAGGGGTCGCGATCCTCGACCGCGAGCCGCGCCTCCTGCGCCCCCACAACTACCCGGAGGGGAATCCCGGGCGGGGGCTCCACGTGGGGGAGACGGCGGCGGGGATACCGGTCGCGGTGATCAACCTCGAAGGGCGGGTCTTCATGCACCATCTCGACTCCCCCTTCCTGATCGCCGACCGGCTGCTCGCGGGCCTCGACCGGAAGGTGAAGGCGATCTTCGTCGATTTCCATGCCGAGGCCACGAGCGAGAAGCAGGCCCTCGGCTTCTACCTGGACGGCCGGGTGAGCGCCGTGGTGGGAACCCACACCCACGTGCCCACGGCGGACGAGCGGGTTCTCCCCAAGGGCACGGCCCTGCTGACGGACGTGGGGATGACCGGCCCCTACGAGTCGATCATCGGCATGCGGCCGGACAAGGTCCTGAAGCGCTTCCTCCTCCAGACCCCCGCCTCCTTCGAGGTCGCCAAGCGCGACGTGCGTCTGGCCGCCGCCGTGATCGACATCGACGAGGAGACGGGGAAGGCCCGGGGGATCGAGCGGCTGCTGGTGCCCGACGCGCAGGACTGAAGCGACCGTGAAGGGTCGCCTGGATGGTCCGGCTGACATCAACTAATATCAGGGGACGCCCGGCGGGGCTCACTCATGAGGTAACCCATGGACGCGAAGACAAGCTACACGGCGGTCATCCAGCGCGACGGTGACTGGTGGATCGGATGGTTCGAAGAGATCCCGGGTGTCAACTCCCAAGGCCGAACTCGGGAAGAGCTGCTGGAGAATCTGAGGTCGGCTCTCCAAGAAGCTCTTGAGATGAACCGCGCCGAAGCGTTGGCGACCGTCACGGAACCCTATGAAGAAGTGAGAATCTCTGCTTGAAGCGTCATGCGCTACTCTCGCATCTCCAGAAGCACGGCTGCTTCCTGGTGCGGGAGGGGGCCAGACACTCCTGGTGGGGAAATCCAGCGAACGGCCGTCGAAGTTCGGTTCCCCGGCATACGGAGATCAGCAACGACCTGGCACGGAAGATCTGTCGCGACCTCGACATTCCGCCCCTCTGATTCGAGCTGAACGTCATGGCCGGGGAAGGCCCTGGGCATCGAGCGCCTGCTGGTGCCCGACGCCCAGGACTGAGCCTACTTCTCCGGCCAGCGGACGAAGTAGCCGTCCACCCAGGAAATGTCCTGATCGGCGTCGGCCGGCGAGAAGCCTCCAACCTGGTAGACGTCGCCGGAGAACTTGCCGTCGCGGCCGGCGCTACGCAGCCCCATGACGGGGATGGCGTCGGGGTTCTTGGTGTCGAGGTGGAAGTCGTAGGGGTGCCCCCAGCCGTCTTTTTCCGGGATCGACCTGATGTACTTGGGGACCAGGACCTTGGCTAGGTCCTCGCGGGAGATCTCGGGGACAGCGCTGATGTCGACCGACGGCGCCTTGGCGGCTTCCTCCGCCTTCTTGTGGCTCTCGGGGCTCCGTTTCGGCGCCATCTCGGCCTTGTACCAGTTGTACATGGCGGTGCCGACGTTGCGGATGTCCTGGATCGACTGCTTGGTGGCGGTCACGTCGGCCTCATCGGGCACCTTGGAATCGGCCGCCGTGAGGAGGGGGAGCGCCAGCACCAAAGCGGCGCCGGCGAGGGGGAGGTAGAACCGGACTCGAATCTTCATCGTGCTTTCCTTTCGCAGGTTGCGACAGGGCCCTGTCGAGAAGCAGTGTACCACGCCAATAATACACCGGCAAGCCCTCATATCTCACTCCGCTCTACGCGAGACATAAGCATTTGCTGTCCATCCTCCTAACGTGATATGGAAACAAGGAAAAGGAGGATTTATGCCTATCCTAAATCGGCTTCTCACCCTCTGCGTCCTGGCCTCAGCCTGTGTTATGAGCTCCACGGCGGTTTTCGCCATAGAACAACACGAGGCGGCGGCCTCCAGTAGCAACGCGGTCGTATCCAAGGTCACGGAAAAGACCGATCCTTCGCTGGCGCCGGAGATCGACTTCGGAAGTCTGTTCACGCCCAAGCCGACGAACCGCAGTTGTACTGCAAACAGCGATTGCAGTGTGACAGGCGGAAGCCCAGTCGCCTGCACCGGCGTCACGACCTGTATCTCCGGGGCTGCCTTCGCCGAATGCGACGGCGTTTTCACCTATTGCGCGTGCGTTCCCGCGAACGTGCCGCCGACGTGTCGCGACCCCCAAGGCTTCTGTGCTTGCTACAATGCATCTCCGTCCCAGATTGTCACCTGCCTACGGGCCCACTGCGCGCCCTAGAGCTATAACAGGTACTCCTTTGTCCCCTCTCCCGCTGGGTGGCCCTCTGGGAGGGGGGACTTCAGGGCTGGCCGGGCGGATTACGTGGTGGTCAACGTCGAGAACTCGGCCGGCGGCTTCGGCGCCACACCGGAGGTGCTCAGCGAGCTCGCCTCCCTGCCTATCGATGTCTGCACCACGGGCAATCACATGTGGGACGAGAAGGAAGGAGTCGCGATCCTCGACCACGAGCCCCGCCTCCTGCGTCCCCACAACTATCCGGAGGGGAATCCCGGGCGGGGGCTCCACGTGGGAGAGACGGCGGCGGGGATACCGGTCGCGGTGATCAACCGCGAGGGGCGGGTCTTCATGCATCACCTCGACTCCCCCTTCCTCGTCGCCGACCGCCTGCTCGCGGCCTCGACCCCAAAGTGAGGTGATCTTCGTGGACTTCCACGCCCCGGGGCATCGAGCGCCTGCTGGTGCCAGACTCTCAAGTCTGAGAATTTGGCGGTAATGATCTCGTGATATAGTAACAGTGAAAAGGAGGATTAACGATGGCATTGAATCGATTTGTCCAGATCTGCGTTCTCTCAGCCTTCTTCCTGAGCACCGTGGCAGTCTTCGCCGCGGAACAACCTGTGGCCGCCCCCAGTAACAATACGGCCCCCGTCGATACAGTCACTGTTACCGAACAGGCCACGCCCCCGGCGGATCAAATATTCGACCTTGGAAGCCTGTTTACACCACAGCCGACGAACCGCGATTGCACGGCCACCTGCCCTTGCACCGCGACCGGCGGAAAACCGATTAGCTGCGTCGCTTCCACGAGCTGTAGCTCCGGCGCTTCCTTCGTCGAATGCGACGGCGCTTTCCACTATTGCGCCTGCAATCCCGCAAACCTGCCGCTGTGCCGCGACCCTGTAGGTTTCTGTGCTTGCTTCAATGCATCTCCGTCCCAGTTCGTCGCCTGCCTACGGGCCAACTGCGCACCCTAGATCGAGCAGGTACTCTCTGTCCCCTCTCCCACTGGACGGCTCCCCTGGGAGGGGACGTCAGGGCTGGGGTGACGAAGGCCGGCGGAGGATGAACCACAGGTTGCGGGTGTAGATGAAGAAACCCGTGGCCTGACCCACGATGAAGACCGGGTCGCGCTGGTGGATGGCGTAGATCAGCAGCACGCTGCCGCCGGCCAGGCTCAGGTACCAGAAGGCGCGCGGGATGACGCTCTGCTTGCGCCGCTCGGAGGCGATCCACTGCACGAAGAAGCGGCCGAAGAAGAGGCCTTGGCCGAGGAATCCGATGACGAGCCAGATTTGAGGTCCCAAACGTCGATCTCCTCGAAGCTGCGCCGGTCGATCCAGCGCCGCTGCATCCAGCGGACGGCGAAGAGATCGGCCAGCGCCCGCCAGATGCGGTTGCGGATGTTGTACTTGGGATGGCCGTAGAGGCGTGGCCGGTGATGGACGGGTACTTCGGTGACCCGTGCTCCGTCCAGCTTGAGCAGGGTGGGGAGGAAGCGGTGCATGCCCGTAAAGAGCGGTACGCGCCGCAGGGGCTCGGCGCGGTAGACCTTCAGCGTGCAGCCGACGTCGGTGATCGACTCCCGGGTCAGCCGGTTACGCACGCCGTTGGCGAGGCGCGAGGAGACTCGCCGCAGCCAGGGGTCCTGGCGGTGGGTGCGGACGCCGCAGACCACGTCCCACCCCTCCAGCCGTTCGAGGAGCTTGGGGACATCCGCCGGATCGTTCTGCAGGTCGGCGTCGAGGGTGACGACGATGCCGCCACGGGCGGCGGCGAAGCCTGCCGCGAGGGCCGCGGACTGCCCCAGGTTGCGCCGCAGGCGGACGATCCTCACCGCCGGATCCGCCCGGGCGAGACCGTGGAGCGCCTCGAGACTGCCGTCGGTCGAGCCGTCGTCCACGAAGATTGTCTCCGCGGGGCGGCCGAGGGAGCGCAGCACTCCCTGAAGCTCGGCGGCCAGGACGGGGAGGCTTTCCTCCTCGTTGAACACCGGCACGACGACGGAGATCTCGGGCAGGGGCACGGAGGGTATCTTAGAGGGTGTTGGGAAAGTTCGGTTGCGCGGAGGTGGGCGTCACGCTCTTGAGGCCAGGGGGCTTCCGGTGCTATACCGGCTGCCGTGAAAATCTCGCAATCCGCCATCCCTGTCCTCTTCGTCCTTGTCCTCTGCGCCACTCCCCCTGCCCGGGCCCTCGACCTCGCCGTCAGCGCCGGCCGCTTCCGGGTACTGGACAGCGGCAGCAACATCAACGAGGCGGGCCTGGAGGTGCGGCTCGCTCCCCACCACTTCCGCTGGCTTCCCCGGCAGGTCGAATTCGTGCCCGCTTTCGGCGCCATGGTGAATTCGGACTCCTCCCACTACGCCTACGGCAGCTTCCGCTTCGAGGTTCCCGTGGGGCTCTGGCGGGTGACGCCGCAGGTGGGCTACGGCCTCTACGACCGGAACGGCGGCTTCAACCTGGGCGGGCAGGTCGAGTTTCGCTCCGGCCTGGAGGTGACGCGGCAGATCGGCGAGCGCTACCGGCTGGGCCTCCTTTTCTACCACCTCTCGAACGCCGGCATCTATTCCCACAACCCCGGCAGCGAGTCGCTGGTGCTGACCTTCGGTGCCCGGCTCTAGAGCGTGTTATCCTCCGCGGTCATGGCCGTCGATCCCGAGCTGCTGGAGATTCTCGTCTGCCCGAAGTCGAAGGGCGAGTTGGAGCTGATCGTGCTGCCGCGCGAGGTGCGCGGTGCCCTGGTGGAGAAATACCGGGAGCACTTCCGCGACGAGGAGCCGGTGGTGGAGCAGGGGCTCTATTGCGCCACCTCGGGGCTGGTCTACCCGATCGTCTCGGACATCCCCATCATGCTCATCGAGGAGGCGCTCCCCGCTTCCGCCGTCGGGCGTTGACGCCCCGGCCTCTCCGGCTGTGGCGTTCTCCGAAGTCTCCGAGCGTTGGCGCGAGCGGGCCGGCTTCTGGCTCTACGCCGCGACCGTGGCGTCGATCTTCAGCATCGCCATCTCGAACGTCCTGCTGGGGTTGACTCTCCTCGCCCTTCCCTGGACCCGCCGCCGCCCCATGCCATGGGGGAAGGTGACGCCGCTCTGGGTCTTCCTGGGGCTCTACGTGCTCCTCTACGGCAGCGCCATCCTCGCCTCCTCGGAGCTCAAGGTCAGCGCCGAAGGCGCCACCGAGGTCTTCACCCTCTCCTCCCTGTTCATCGCCCCGCTCCTGCTGCGCCGCGAGCGGCAGGTGCGGGCCGTGGTGAACGCCCTGCTGGTGGTGGCGGGGCTCATGGCCTGTCAGGGTTTGTCGCAGTACCTGTTCGGTTATGGTGACATCGACCGGCGGATCCGCGGCCCGTTCGCCACCTACATGACGTTCTCGGGGTTCCTCCTGATCTGCGATCTGCTGCTCGTGGCCTCGATGGTCTACGGCCGCCGCTGGCGCAGCCTCTGGGCGTGGGGTGCTCTCCTGGTGGTCAACGCCGCCCTCCTCGGGAGCTATACCCGCAACGCCTGGGTGGGCCTTGCCGTGGCGCTCGCGGCGCTGGCGCTGATCCGCGCGCCGCGGCTCCTCCTCGCCTTCGTGCCGGCGGCCCTGATCTTCTTCATCCTGGCGCCGGTGCCTCTGGTCCACCGGGTGACCTCGATCGCCAACCTGCGGGACGTCTCCAACTACGACCGCCTCTGCATGCTGAAAGCGGGGGTGGCCATGGTGCGCGAGAGCCCTGTCTTCGGCATCGGCCCCGACGTCGTGCGCCACCGCTACCCCCTCTACCGCCCCCCCACGGCGCCGCGCTACAACGTGCCGCACCTCCACAACAGCCTGCTGCAGCTCGCGGCGGAGCGCGGCCTGCCGGCCCTCGCCTCCTATCTCGGGCTCACTCTCGCGGCCATGGCCCTCGCCTGGCGCCGCTTCCGCGAGCAGGGTGGCGCGAGCGGGCCGCGGGCGGATCTCTATATCGGTGCCCTCCTCGCCATCCTGGCTTTCAACGTCGCCGGCCTCTTCGAGAACAACTGGGGGGATGCCGAGGTGCAACGGACGGCGCTCTTCGCCCTCGCCATCCCCTTCTGCCTCGAAGCGGCAGAGCCGGACGAAGAAGACGGACGGCCGGGAAACGGGTGATATATAGAAGGAATCTCCAGGAGGAAACTGCGGGCACAGCCGTTGCACCTCCGCCGGAATCGGCGGTTCGCCCCGGGAGACGATGCCGTTTCGATGCCGACCGATGACCGAAAAAAAGGACGGGAGACGCCCTCCTTGCGCCTCGATCAATTGCTGGTCCAGCGCGGCCTGTTCGCCAGCCGCGAGGCGGCGCGCCGTGCCGTGATGGCGGGGAGCGTCGAGGTGGAGGGGCGGCGGGTGGACAAGCCCGGCACGGCCGTGCGCGCCGAGGTCCGCCTCGCGGTGGCCGCCCGCGAGCCGTTCGTCTCCCGCGCCGGGCGGAAGCTGGCGGCGGCGCTCGATCATTTTGGGTTGGACCCGGCCGGCCTCGTCTGCCTCGACGCGGGCGCCTCGACGGGGGGCTTCACCGATTGCCTGTTGCAGCGCGGCGCCGCGCGCGTGTACGCGGTGGACGTGGGCTATGGCCAGCTCGACCAGCGGCTGCGCGACGACCCCAGAGTGGTGGTGATGGACCGCGTCAACGTCCGCCTCCTCGCTCCGGACGCCCTGCCCGAGCCGTGCGCCCTCGTCACCGTCGACGTCTCCTTCATCTCGCTCCTCAAGGTGATGCCGGCGCTCCTCGCCCATCTCGCCCCCGGCGGGCTCCTGCTCCCCATGATCAAGCCGCAATTCGAGGCCGGGCGGGGCGCCGTGGGCAAAGGGGGTATCCTGCGCGACGAGCCCCTGCGGCGGCGGGTGATCGAGGAGTGCGCGGCCGGCATCGCCGCGCTAGGAGTCGTACCGCTGGGCGTCTTCGACTCGCCGGTGGCCGGAACCGGAGGCAACCGCGAGGCTTTCGCGCTGTTTCGCAGGGAGCAAGGGAGGGAGGGGGAGAGATGAGCCGCAAGCGCAACCACGATCACTTCCAGCGGGTGGGCATCGTCGCCAAGGTGGGGAGCCGCGAGGCCGCCCATACCGCTCGCGAGCTGGTGGAGTGGCTGCGCCGCCGCGGTCTCGCCGCGGTCCTCGATGAAGGCACCCTCCAGGCCCGGGGAGGGGCGGGCAGCTCGCCGTTCCTCGCCGGCGAGCCCTACGACCTGGTGGTGGTGCTGGGGGGGGACGGCACCCTGCTGGCCGCGGCGCGGGCGCTCGCTCCCGGCGTCCCCATCCTCGGGGTCAACCTCGGGAACCTGGGGTTCCTCACCGAGATCAACCGCGGCGAGCTCTATCCGGCCCTGGTCGAGGTGCTGGAGGGGCGGTTCGCTACCGAGGAGCGCTCCCTTTTCGACGTCGAGCTGCGGCGGGTGAGCGGCGAGCCTTCCCGCTTCCGGGTGCTCAACGACGCCGTGATCACCAAGAGCGCCCTCGCCCGCATCATCGAGCTGACCCTCCAAGTGGACGGCCACCTGATCGCCCGCTTCCGCTCGGACGGCCTGATCATCTCGACCCCCACCGGCTCGACCGCCTACAACCTCTCGGCCGGCGGCCCCATCGTCAACCCCCTGCTGCCGGTGGCCGTGCTCACCCCCATCTGCCCTCACGCCCTCTCCATGCGCCCCATCGTGGTGCCGGATGGCGCGCCCATCGAGGTCACCCTGGAGACCCGGCGCGAGGAGGTCTACCTCACCCTCGACGGCCAGGAGGGGACCCCCATGAGCTTCGGCGACACGGTGAGCATCACCCGCAGCCCGGTCAGCGTGCGGCTGGCCAAAGTCTCCGGCCGCCGGTTCTACGAGAGCCTGCGAGGGAAGCTGCGCTGGGGAGGGTTGGCGGGAGATACGGAGAGCTCCGGGAGTAGCGGCGGAACGGGCGGCGACGCCGGAGGAGCCCCCCCGTGAGCGAGCCGCGGGACCCGGAGCCGCCGGAGGGGACGCCGGCCGCGCAGGGCGCTCCTTCGCCGTCCGCTCCCATCCGGCGCCGGCCGGGGCGGATGCGGCGCTGGGTGGTGCGCCCCTTCATCTGGGGCCTGCTGCTGATGATCGCCCTGCTGGCGGCCGGTCTCCTCCTGCTCCAGAGCCGTTTCGCCCGCCAGCAGGCCCTGGCCCGGCTGGTGACGCAGGCCTCCAGCTTCCTCGGCCGCAAGATCCAGATCGGCAGCCTCGACTACACCTTCTTCCCGCCGGGCGTCGAGGTTTCGGACGTCATGGTCCCCGGCCCGCGCCCAGGCGATCCACCGGTCTTCCGCGCCCCCTCCGCCCGCCTGCAGCTCACCATCCGCGACCTGCGCGGCCGGGCCTTCGACCTCGAACAGATCGACGTCGTGCGGCCGCAGGTCTATATCAAGGTCAACGCCGACGGCAGCACCAACCTGCCGCCGTTCAATTTCGGGCAGGGGGGCGGCCCGCGGCGCTTCGACGTCCGCGTCGGCCGGATCCTGATCCAGGACGGCACCTTCCAGCTCAACGAGGTCCGCTCGCCGTTTTCGCTCGATGCGCGCGCCGTCTGGGGGCGCCTGATCGGCAAGGCCGACCGCAACGGCCACGGCGGCAATCGCCTCGACGCCCTGGTGACGGCGCAGGAGGTGGCGACGACCCTCCCCCATGCCCGCCTCTGGCGCTTCACGGTGTCGGCGCGGGGGAGCATCCTGCCCGAGACGGGGCGGCTGGAGATCGCCACCGCCCGCATCGCCGGCCCGGACGTGACCCTCAAGGCCAACGGCTTCATCGACTACCGTGCCGAGAACCGGCGCGTCGAGCTGCACTACACGGGCGAGGGTGCCACCCAGATCCTCAACCGCCTGGGTTACATGACGGATCCCATCGCCGGTCCTTTCGCCCTGGCCGGGCGCTTCGACTGGAAGAGCGACGCCTGGTCCTACTCGGGGACGGCGCGCTCGCCCCGCGTCTCCACCCTCGGCCGCACTTTCGAGGACGCGGCGACCAGTTACCTCGGCGGCCTCCAGCGGATCGACGTCAAGATCGACCATGCGCGCTATGCCGGCGGCTCCGTCTCCGGGCTGGTGGGAGTGGAATACAGGAAGGAGACGCGGGAGGGGTACCCCATCGCCCTCGACCTCAACTATTCGGGGCTGGAGATCCGGAAGCTCGTGGCCGACCAGTTCCCCGGTGAGGACCTTCCCATCGTCGGCGGCCTCGTGGGGCGCGCCCGCGGCACGCTCAAGTACCAGTTCGGTCATCGAGCGGTCATCGCCGGCACCGGCCGCGCCGACGTCCACGTCGAGGGGGAGAGCGGCGGCGGCCTCCCCATCGCCGGGGACCTGCCCATCACCCTGGACCGCGGCGTGATTTCGAGCCGCGACCTCCACCTGACCTCCCCGGGGCAGGAGATCACCTCCAGCGGCTTCACCTACGACCTCACCCGCTCGACGGGGCAGCTCGACTTCCAATTGGTGAGCCGCGACGTCGCCCCGCTCTACCCCCTGCTCGCGGGGCATCCGGCCCCGGGCGAGCCGCCTCCCTTCTGGCTCGCCACCCAGGGGCGGGGGACGGTCGCGGGGACCTTCACCTTCGCCAAGAAGGACTACACCCTCCGCCTGGCGCTCGACCTGCACGACACGGTGGCTCCCGTCACGCAAGCCAGCGCCGTCCATGGCTCGCTGACCCTGACCCCCCGGGCGGTGGACGACCTCCGCCTGGAGCTCACCCGCGAGGGGGGAGCCGTGATGGTCACCGGCCGGGTGCCGCTCGCGCCGCCGGGGAAGACCGCGGCCACCGAGCCCCTGGCGATCGCCGTCGATGCCGTGCAGTGGCCGGCCGCCGGTCTGGGGTATTTCCTGGGGCCCGAGCTGGCCGGCCTCTTCAAAGGGGAGCTCTCCGGCCGGCTCGACCTCACGGGGCCTGCGGACCGGCTCGACGGGCGCATCGACGCCCAGGCCCAGAACCTGGAAGTGGAAGGGGTCGCCCTCGGCAAGGCGCGGGTGGTAGCGAGCTTCGCCGAGGGCCGTTTCGCCGTGCAGGAGGGGCAGGTGGAGATGCCCGCCGGACTCGCCGTCGTCCGTGGCAGCTACGACAGTGCGACCAAGGCCTTCGACGCCACGCTCACCGCGCCCGGCCTCTCGCTTTCGGCGCCGCCCTTCGGCGACCGCCTCGGAGGCGCGCTCACCGGGCGGGTGTCGGTCGAGGCGGCGGCGTCGGGCACCCTCGATCAACCGAAGGCCATGGTCTCCATCCGTGGCCGGGACCTGGCCTTGGACGGCCGCACCGTGGGGCAGCAGGGAGACACCCAGGTGGTGGCGACCTGGACGGGGGAGCGGCTGGACGTTCAAGGGTCGCTCCTCGGCATGGCCTCTTTCCAAGGCGGCGGCCGTCTCGATCGCCAGGGAGCGGACCTGGCCATCGACGTCCATACCGAGAACCTGGGCACCCTCGCCCGGGCCTTTTCCCCCAAGCCCCTGCCGGAGCTCAGCGGCTCGCTGGTGGGCACCGTGGGGCTGGATGCCAACTTCGCCTCCAAGGCCTATCGGGCGGCCATCCGCCTCTCGGACCTCCGCCTCCAGTATCAAGGGCACACCATCGCCAGCCGCGAGCCCGTGGTGGCGGAGGTCACCCCCGAGCGGGTGACGATACGCTCGTTCTACCTCGGCGAGCCGGGGACGGAAAACGAGCTCTTCGTCTCCGGAGGGCTGGGCCTCCAGCGCGGCGTCCCCTTGGACCTCCGGTTCCAGAGCACCGTCGCCGCCACCTGGGCCGAGCTGTTCGTGCCCGGCGTCAAGGTGCAGGGCTCGCTCGACGTCCTGGGCGCCGTGCGCGGCACGGCCGGCGATCCGCTGTTGAGCGGCGAGGGGGAGATCAAGAACGCGCAGGTCATCGTCCCCAACCTGGCGCAGGCTTTCGAGAACGTCACCGGCACCCTGAGCTTCAACCGCGACCACATCGTGCTCGACGAGCTGCGCTCCCGCTTAGGGGGCGGCACCCTGCGGGCCACGGGCTCGCTCTCCCTGCCGGGACCGGGGCGCGAGCTGGCGTACCGGCTCGACGTCTCCGCCGACGACATCTCCATGCGTTTTCCCGAGTTCCTCCTGAACCGCGGCCACGCCGAGGTCTCCCTGATCTCGAACGGCAACGGCGGCGGCCGGCAGATCGTGGGCGAGATCGACCTCCAGCGCTCGCTCTACGTCGAGGACATCACGGTCGATCCGCTGGTCCTGCTGCAACGGGCGATCCTCCAGCGGCAGCGTCTGCAGGTGGCGGAAACGGACGACTTCCAGTCCACCACCCAGCTCGGGCTTACCGTCACCGGCCCGGACGCCCTGCGGGTGCGCAACAACCTGGCGAACCTCCAGGGGGACGTCGACCTCGCCATCCGCGGCACCCTGGCGCGGCCGGTGGTGTTCGGCAAGGTGAACGTCGACCCCGGCGGCACGCTGGTGTTCAACGACAACAAGTACGAGGTGTTGCGGGGGAACCTCTCGTTCGACAGCGCCACCAAGATCGATCCCGTGATCGACCTCGTGGCGCAGACGGAGATCCAGGGGTTCAACGTCACCCTGAACTTGGGCGGCACCTTCGAGAAGCCCGACGTCCACTTCTCCTCCGATGCCAACCTGGCGGACCTGGAGATCGTTTCCCTGGTGGCCACCGGCCAGCGCCCCTCGGCCGAAGCCGGCTACACCCCGACGCCCTCGCCCGATCAGCAGGCGGCTGCCAACGACGTGGCCCGCCAGTTCCTCTATGGCCAGGCGGCCTCGGCCCTCACCAAGCGCGTCGGCACCCTCTTCGGCTTCGACCGCTTCCGCATCGATCCCCTGACCTCCTCCGGCCAGCCGGTCTCCGGGGTCGGGGTCACGGTGGGCAAGCGCCTCTCCAAGGACGTCTTCGTCACCTACTCCTACGACCCGACCAACAACCGGCAGTCGATCGTCCAAGTCGAGTGGCAGCTCCGCAAGAACGTCACCCTCGTGCTGACCCAGGTGGGCGATGGCACCTATACCATCGACGCGCAATGGGAACGGCGCTTCTGAAGCGGCTCGCCCGGCGGGGAACGTTCCTCGCGCTGGCGCTCGTCGCGGCGAGTCCGCTCCGCGGCCAGGCCACGCCGTCTCCGGCGCCTCCGGCACCTGCAACCGAGGTGGTCGAGGAGGCCGCGCCGGCCGGTCCCCTCGTCACCGCCATTGAGGTGCGTAGCGACGCCCCCCTCGACGATTCGCTCAACCTCAACGATTTGATCGAGGTCGAGGTCGGCCAGCCGCTCACCGATCTCGCCGTTCGCCACACCCTGCGCAACCTGCAGGCGACCGGCGACGCCACGGAGCTCGAGCTCTACACGCGCGACGACCCTGCCGGCGGGGGAGTGGTGGTGGTCATCGTGTTCCGCGCCGTGGCGCAGGTGGAGGACGTTCGCATCACGGGTCAGCTCGGCCTCTCTCGCGACGACCTGCGGCGGGCGATCCCCCAGGGGGTGGCGCAGCCCCTCTCCGAGGAGCGGGTGGTGCGCGGCGTCTACGCCCTCGACGACCTGTACGAGGCCAACGGCTATTTCAAAGCGCGAGTGGTCGTTTCGGTCACCACCGATGCCGTACGCCGGCGCTCGATCGTCACCTATCAGGTTCGCTGCGGTGCGCGCGCCATCGTGCGCACCATCGCCTTCGACCATCCGGTGGATCCGTTCGCGCCGGCGCTCCTCGTCAAGCAGCTCCGGGTCAAGTCCGGCGAAGGGTTCAGCCGCCGCGAGGCGCGGGAGGGCGCCGACCGTCTCCAGGAGTGGCTCCTGCGCCAGCAGTACGGCGCCGCCCGCGTCGATCCCCCGACCGAGGAGTACGACCGCTGGGCCAACATCGTCAATCTCACCTTCCCCATCGTGATCGGCCCCAAGATCTCCCTCCAGGTGATCGGCGCCGATCTGAAGACCTTGCGCCGCAAAGGGCTCCTGCCGTTCCTCGGCGAGACTGGGTACGACGAGGCCCTGGTGCTCCAAGCGGTGGAGCGGCTCAAGAACTATTACCAGCAGGAGGGCCATTACGACGTCAAGGTCACGACCGAGGAAAAGAACGAGAACGGCGAGCTCCACCTCACCTTCCGCATCGAGCCCGGCCCTGTCTACACGCTCCAGGCGATCGACTTCGTGGGCAACGAGCAGCTTGCGAACCCGGAGCTGATGGCGCACATGGCGACCTCCCGGCGCAGCCTGCTTCACCCGGGAAGCGGCCGGCTCGTGGACTCCGAGCTGAACGAGGACCTCGACAACCTGCGCCGCTACTATGCCCTCTCCGGCTTTCCCACCGCCAAGGTGGGGCCGGTCTCGGTGGAAAAGCAGGGGAGCGAGCTGAAGCTCGTCATCCCGATTCGGGAAGGGGTGCGCCAGCGGGTGGTCAACCTGCGGTTCGAGGGCGTCGAGTCGCTCGCGCCGGCCGCCTTGAAGCGCGACCTGCCGCTCAAGGAGGGCGGGCCGTTTCACTCCGCCCTCCTCGACAGCGCCTTGGACGCCGTCCGCGCCGCCTATGCCGCCAAGGGCTACGCCCAGGCGCAGGTCTCGGCCGGGCAGGACTGGAATCCGGATCACACCCTGGTCGACGTCACCCTCAAAATCTTCGAAGGACCCCGCCGGGTGGCGGACCGCATCATCGTGCGCGGCAACCGGCAGACGGATGGGGACGTCATCCGCCGCACCATCGACTTGAAGCGGGGCGACCCGATCAGCGACACCAAGCTGCTGGAAGTCGAGCGGAGCCTCTATCGGCTGGGGATCTTCTCGCGCGTGGACGTCGAGCTCGTGCAGGCCGGGCTCGACGCCACCGAGCGGGACGTCCTGATCCGCGTCGAGGAGGGGAAGGCCCGCTCCGTGACCTACGGCATCGGCTGGGATTCGGAGTCCGGCTTGCGCGGCCTTTTCGGCTACTCGGACAACAACGTCTTCGGCCAGGCCTACAGCCTGCGCACCGACGTGCGCTGGAGCCAGCGCGACAAGCGCTTCCGCTTCGTCTTCAACCAGCCCTACCTGTTCGAGCAGCCGGTCTCCCTCACCTCCACCGTCTTCTACGAGGACGCGGCGGAGGTCAACCTGCCGTTCGAGGTCACGCGCTACGGCGCCCGCAGCGAGGCCGTGCGCGTCTTCGGCGCCAAGCGCTTGAGCCTCGGCATCGATTACCGCATCGTCAAGTTGCAGGTGAATCCGGGCGTCGTCGCCAACGACCTCGAGCGCAACGACCAGCCCTACCAGATCACCAGTCTGGTGCCGAGCTTCTTCTGGGACCGCCGCGACGATCCCATTTCGCCCTCCCGTGGCTGGAGCTCGCTCGTCCAGCTTCAGTACGCCTTCCCGGCTTTCCGGACGGACACCGAATTCGTCAAGCTCTTCTTGCAGCAGACCCAGTACGTGAGCCTCGGCCGCCCTGGCGTGGTGGCCGCCAGCCTGCGCCTGGGCGGCATCCAGCCCTACCTGGCCCTGCCCGCCGCGGCGAGCGATCCGCTGCGGGACTTCCCAAGTCGCAACGTGCCCATCGCCGAGCGCTTCTTCGCCGGTGGCGACTCCAGCCAGCGAGCCTATGGCCGCGACGAGCTGGGGATTCCGGGCGAGACCCAGATCCTCAAGTCGAGCGGCTCGGGCTTCCTGCCGGTGGGGGGAGACGGCCTCCTCCTTTTCAACCTGGAGTACCGTTTCCCGGTCTACGGCGACTTCGGCGGCACCCTCTTCTACGACACCGGCAACGTCTGGGCTGACTGGCGCTCCATCAGCGTGCGCGACGTGAAAAACGGCATCGGCCTGGGCGCCCGCTACCTCTCCCCCATCGGCCCCATCCGCGCCGGCATCGGCTGGAAGCTCAACCGTGAGAAGGGGGAGTCGGGGTACCAGTTGTTCTTCAATATTGGGAATCCGTTCTAGTCGTATAACGCGGTTGACCGTCGCACCGCGGCAACGTAGACTGCTTCGGGTCGCATTCGCATCCAACTTCTCCATGCGCTCCGGGGCGGCGCGACCTGCTCCGGGCGGGAAAGTCTGAGCACCATGTCCAAGGAAAATCCCTTCGCTTCCATCGAGGAGGCGATCGAGCGTTTCCGCCGGGGCGAGATCGTCATCATCTGCGACGACGAGGATCGCGAGAACGAGGGCGACTTCGCCATCGCGGCCGAGAAGGTCTCCCCGGCGTCCATCAACTTCATGGCCAAGTACGGGCGAGGGCTCATCTGCCTCACCCTCACCGAGGAGCGCTGCCGCGAGCTGGACCTCCCCCTGATGGTGGAGGCCAACAACTCGCCCTTCGGCACCGCTTTCACGGTCTCGATCGAGGCGCGGGGCAAGATCACGACCGGCATCTCCGCCGCCGACCGCGCCGCCACCATCCTCACCGCCATCGATCCGGCGACCCGGCCCGAGGATCTCCTGCGTCCGGGGCACGTCTTCCCCTTGCGGGCCAAGCGCGGCGGCGTGCTCAAGCGCGCCGGGCAGACCGAGGCCTCGGTCGACCTCGCGAAGCTCGCCGGCTTGAAACCTGCCGGGGTGATCTGCGAGATCATGAACGACGACGGCACCATGGCCCGCGTTCCCGACCTCACCAAGGTGGCCCGGGAGCACGGCGTGCTGATGATCACCGTCTCCGACCTCATCAGCTACCGGCTGCGTCACGAGACGCTGGTGAGCAAGGTCGCCTCGCCCAACCTCCCCACGGTCTACGGCGACTTCCGCATCCACGCCTACCGTTCCGACGAGACGGGCGACGAGAACGTGGCTCTGGTGATGGGGGAGATCGATCCCGAGGAGCCTACCCTGGTGCGGGTCCACAGCCAGTGCCTGACCGGCGACATCTTCGGCTCCTGCCGTTGCGACTGCGGACCGCAGCTCGAACGCGCGCTCTCCCGTATCGCCGAAGAGGGGAAGGGCGTGCTCCTCTACCTCCTCCAGGAGGGGCGTGGCATCGGCCTGATGAACAAGCTGCGGGCCTACGAGCTCCAGGAGCAGGGGCACGACACCGTCGAGGCCAACGAACGCCTGGGTTTCCGCCCCGACCAGCGGGACTACGGCATCGGCGCCCAGATCCTGCGCGACCTCGGCGTGCGCAAGATGCGGCTGATGACGAACAACCCCAGCAAGTACGTGGGCCTCCACGGCTACGGCCTGGAGATCGTCGAGCGCCTCCCCCTGGAAGTGCCCCCCACCGAGACGACCCGCGCCTATCTGCGGACCAAGCGCGAGAAGCTCGGGCATCTGCTGAAGCTGGTCTAGGGTAAGGCGCCAGGGACAGCAGGGACTTCAGGGACACCAGAGACGCGAGAAACCCCCAGGCTCAGCAGTGTCTTTGCGTCCCTGCCGTCCCTGAAGTCCCTGCTGTTCCTGTGGCTTCTCATGAAGATCCTCCTCGCCACCTCCCGCTACCCTTGGCCGCCGCGGCGGGGGGATCAGATGCGGGCCGTGCAAATGCTGGAGCTCCTTTCCAGTGAGCACGAGGTGACCTTGCTCGCTCCGGCTCCGGGAAGGGATCAGCCTCCGCCGCCCGCGGGGCTGCCCTACCGTGTGGAGCTTTACGAGACGGAGGGAGGACTGGCGTTCGTCTCCGGAATGGTGAGGGCGCTCCTCAAGGGGCTCCCCCTGCAGACCGGGCTCTTCTATCAGCCGGACCTGGGGCGCAGGCTGCGGGAGCTGGCGCCGCGGCACGACCTGGGAATCCTGCAGCTCGTGCGCCTCGCCGTTCATGCGGACGACTTCGGCTCGACGCCCTTCATCACCGACCTCATCGACAGCCTCGCCCTCAACTTCGCGCGACGGGCGGAGGTGGACCGCTGGTGGCGGGCTCCCGTGCTCAGACTGGAGGCGCGGCTCCTGGCCAGGGCCGAGCGAAAACTGGCTGAGCGGTCTCTCCGCCTGCTGGTGGTGTGCGAACGGGACCGCCAGGCGATGGCCGCTCGCCTGCCGGCGGACCTCGCGGCCAAGATTGCGGTCGTTCCCCTCTCCGTGGCCGAAGAGGAGGAGCCGCTCCAGAAAAGCGGAGACGAAGGGCCGGTCCTGGCCCTGACGGGAAACCTCGGCTACTTCGTGAACGCGGACGCGGCCACCTGGTGGCTGCGGGACGTCTGGCCCGAGCTGCGCAAAGTGCGATCCGGCCTGCGTCTGGTGGTCGCCGGAGACCGGCCGTCACGGTCCCTGCGGCAGGCGATCGGCGCGGCCGGAGCGCGCCTCGTCGAGTCGCCACCGGACCTGCGTGCCATCCTGGCCCAGGCGACGGTCTCCATCGCGCCGATGCGCTGCGGCTCGGGAGTGCCGGTCAAAATCCTGGAAGCCTGGGCGTTGGGCGTGCCCGTCGTGGCCTCCCCCTGGGCCGCAGCCGGTACCTCCGGCCGCGCGGGGGAGGACTTTCTCCTTGCCGGCCACTCCAAGGAGTGGATCGCCGCCATCCTCGATCTCGTGGACGATCCCGAAGCTCGCCGCCGCCTCGCCGCCAACGGCAGCCGGCGCCTGGCTGCGGACTACTCCCGCGAGGTGGTGCAGAAGCAGTTGCTGGCGGCGATCGGGCGAGCCCAAGAACCAAGGACTTAAAGGACACCAAGGACTTCAAGGACAAGGAGAAACCGGCAAGGGTGCAGCAGCTTCTTTTCGTCCTTGATGTCCTTGGTGTCCTTTAAGGTCCTCTTTTCCTCCTACCCCAGCGGCCCCAGCCCCGCCGCCTTTATCTTGCGGTCCAGCTCGCGCAGCGCTCCGGCTGCGAGCGCCTTCCACTTGGCGAGGGCCGGCTCCAGGCGCTTGCGGTAGGCGTCGAAGACTTCCCGCTGTGGCTCGGTGGGGGCGCGATCGGCACTTTCGAGGTCGATGGCGAGGGCGTTCAAGACGCCGGCGACGGCGTCGAGGCTGTCCTCCCCTCCCCGCCGCCCCTGGAAGCGGGTGAGGTCGGCGGCGGCCCGCTTCGCAGCTTCCCGCAGCGGACCGGCGTCCCCGCCGCGCTTGGCCAGCTCGGCGTCGAGCTTCTTCAGGCGGTCGTTCACGGCCCGGAGCTCCTCCTGGGCCGCGGTCGCCTGCTCCAGAGCCTCCGAGACGGCGACGTAGAAATCCCGCTGCGCCGCGAGGTCGACCGCCGGCGTCTCGATCCGGGGGTCCATGGCGACGATCAGCGGCTGGCTCACGGTGCGCCCGCCGGCCGTCATGCGGACCTCGTATTTCCCGGGCAGCACGAAGAGCCCCTGGGGCACCTCGTGCGTGTCCGTGCCGGGGACGGCGGCGATCGAGAACTCGTACTCCAGGGCCCGCGGCCGGGGATAGCGCAGGTCCCACACGAAACGGTTGTGCCCGGCCCGCGCCGGCAGCGCGGCTTGCGGTTGCAGCCAGGCGTCGGCGAAGTATTGCCTGGCCTCCGGCCGCTCGGGCGTCTGGTCGCTCCTGAAGCTGCGGACCACCTTCCCCTGGCCGTCCACGATCTCCAGCTTCACCGGCTCCTTGGGCGCTGCCGCCAGCCAGTAATCGATCACGGTCCCGGCCGGCGGATTGAGCGCCCGCGGCTCGTCGAGCGGCAGCGGCGTGTCGCGGTTCTGATTGTCGTTGACGCGCCAGGCGGCGGCCGGCGGCGTGAGCGCCGCTCCGGAATCCAGCATCCGAACCAGCATCTCGGGGTTGAGGTGGCGCAGAGGGGAGAAGTCGTCGAGCACCCAGAGGGAGCGTCCTTCGGTGGCGGCGATCAGGTCGTTGCCGTGGATGGTGAGGTCGTTGACGCCGCTGGTGGGGAGGTTGAGCTGCAAGGGCTGCCAGCTCTCGCCGTCGTCGAAAGAGACGAAGGCCCCCCGCCGCGTGCCGGCGAAAAGCAGCTTGGGATTGACGGGGTCCTGGCGCACGACGCCCACGTAGTCGTCGGCGGGCAGCCCCGTCGTCGTCGCCCGCCACGTCTTGCCGAAATCGTGCGTGACGTAAACGTAAGGATGGAAATCGTCCATCCGGTGGCGGTCAACGGCGGCGTAGGCGGTGCCGGGAGAGGTCGCCGAGGCGTCGATCTGGGCCACGCGGCTCCAGTCCGGAAGGCCCGGCGGCGTCACGTCCTGCCAGGTTTTGCCATCGCGAGTCAGTTGAATGATCCCATTGTCCGTCCCCGCCCAGACGAGGTCTTTTTCGATCGGCGAGGGCGCGAGGGTCGAAATCACGCCGTAGCCGCAGATCCGGGCGCGCTCCACCGGCACGTCGCCCACGCAGTCCGCGGGGAGGGGCGAGGCGGCACCCGTGAGGTCCGGGCTCACGACCTCCCAGCTCCGGCCGCCGTCCAGGGAGCGGAAGACGACCTGCGCCCCCTGATAGATCGCATGCGGCGGCAGGAGCGAGATGGCGATGGGCGTGATCCAGGTGGTGCGGTAGCGCACGGTGGTGGGGCGCGCGCCGTAGCTCGAAACCGGCCACGGCGCGACGTTCTGCACCTGCCCCGTTTTGGCGTCCCAGCGCGAGAGGCGCCCGCCGAGGCCGCTGCCGTAGACGACGTCCGGATTGCCGGGGAAGGGGACGTCGTAATCCCGCTCGTCGCCCCCCACCGGATGCCAGTCGCGAAACGTGAGCTGTCCGTAGTCGCTGCGGCTCGCCACCGCCACCGTGCCGCTGTCCTGCTGGCCGCTGTAGATCCAGTAAGGGAAACGGTCGTCGGCGGCGACGTGATAAAATTGACCGGTGGGCTGGTTGTACCAACTGCTCCAGCTCCCGCCGCCGTTGACGGTGACCACCGCTCCCTGATCGCTCGCCGTGATCATGCGCTGCGGCCGCTCGGGATCGATCCATAAAAAGTGATAGTCGTCGCCCCCCGGAGCGCCGCGGAAGAACTCGAAAGTCTTCCCCCCGTCCGTCGAGCGGCGGATGGACTGTCCCATCACGTAGAGCGTGTCCGCGTTTTTCGGATCCACGGTGACGCTGGCGAAGTAGGCGCTCGCGAGGCTCCCCGTGGCATTGACCTGCCGCCAGGTGCCGCCGCCGTCGTCCGAGCGGTAGAGCCCGGAAGCGCCGCCGCCTGCATCGATCGTGGCATAGACCCGCGCGCCCTTGGAACCCGGCGCCACCGCGAGCCCGATCCGCCCCAGGGGCGCCGGCGGCAGGCCGTTGCCGGTGAGGCGCGTCCAGGTCTGGCCGCCGTCGGTCGATTTGAAGATGCCGCTTCCCGGCCCGGTGTTGGGGATGAAGTAGGAGAGCCAGGGGTAGCCCCGCACCTGCCAGGTGGAAGCGAAGACCGTGTCCGGCGCCGCCGGATCGGCGGCGAGGTCCACCGCCCCCGTGTTCTCGTCCACGAAGAGGACGCGGCTCCAGGTCTTGCCGCCGTCGGTGGTGCGGAAGACGCCGCGCTCGGCGTTGGGGCCGAAAGTGTGCCCCTGGGCGGCGGCCAGCACGACGTCGGCGTTCCGGGGATCGATCCACAGCCGGCCGATGTGGAGCGTATCAGCGAGCCCGCGGTGCTCCCAGGTCTTGCCGCCGTCGCCGGAGCGATAGACGCCGTTGCCCGAGGTTACGTCCCAGCGGGTGGTCACCTGGCCCGTGCCCACGTACAGCACGGCGGGATCGCTGGGAGCCAGGGCGAGCGCCCCCACCGAGGCCGCGCCTTCGTGGTCGAAGAGCGGGTTCCAGGTACGGCCAGCGTCGGCAGTCTTCCACACGCCGCCGTCGGCCGTGCCGATGTAGAACGTCTCCGGCTGGCCCGGCACGCCCACGGCGCTCGTCGCCCAGCCGCCGCGCAACGGTCCCACGAGGCGCCAGCGCAGAGCGGAGTAGGCCTCTGGAGGAACTGCCGCCATGGCGGCCATGGCAGTCGCGGCACCGGCGGCCAGCGACAGAGAGAGGACGAGGCGCGAGGCGAGGCGGCCAAGTTTCATGCGAATCCTCCGGAGGCGATCGAAGCACGGTTCACGGGAGACGTTCTACAAGAAATCGGCGGCGCCCGCCACTGGCAAAGGCGCTTCCCTAGGAAGTGGCCGTCACCGTGGACGTTGATCCGTATCGAGTTGCCGTATTGAACAACTAGACGTCACCCTAGAATCTGGGTCTGCTGAGCCCCGCTTTCCCGCTCCGCGCCTGCTCGCGGCCCGGCCGAGAATTATCCCTAAACCAAAGGGCCGGCTTCACTTGCGGGCGGCTCGCTTTTCTCTTTGCGCTGCACCGTGTCAGTTAAAGAGTGCATGGACTGGAATGCCACGTTTCCGCGTGGCGGGGATACTTTGTTGTCAGGGCAGGCTACAAAGTACCTTCGAGGAGGGCACGAGGGGCATGAGGAAACGGCGGCAAGCGTACCCACGGGATGGCGTCCTGTTGATCCCTCTCGGTCTCCTCCTCGTTCTGGGCATCCTGCTGGGAGCCGGCGGGTCCGCCGCGGCCCGCCCCCGCGGAGACGCCGCCTCAACCCCCAAGCTCGGGTCGAAGCTGCCGAGCGTCCTCGACGAGGCGCGGCTGCGGAATGCGCCCGTGGACGCCCCCCCTCCTCAGGGGGGCTGGGTCGTCTACGTCTTCTCGCCGGGCGCCGCCGTGAGCGACAGGAACCAGAGCCGTGTCGAGGAGCTGGCGCGAGCCCTGCCGCCGGAGTGGGCGCTGCTGGCGGTGGCGACCGAGGCCCAGGGAGCTCCCGCCTTCCTCGAGCGCCTGCCGGTGACGGTTCCGCTCCTGACCCAGGTGCCCGAGGCGGCGATGGCCGCCTACCACGTCACCCGGGTGCCGCGGACCTACGTGCTCGACAAGGAGTGGACGCTGCTCGCCGTCCTCGACGGTCCCTACCAGGGCGACGTGGCGAAGAAGCTGGACGCTCGTTTCAAGGTGGCCCTGCCGGCCGCTCCGCCGCCGCCTCCGGAGGCCCGCGAGGCGCGGCCTCCAGGACCGCACAACCTTTGCCTGGACCGCAAGCAGAACGGCTACTCCCGGGGGGCCAAGGCCGAGGCGCTCGGCCGCAAGCTCCAATGCGGCCCGGGAGGCGTCTGGGTCCCCGTGGCAGCTCCCGGTGATCTTCAGCGCAGAGGTGCATGATGCATCCTGCGACTTCCATGGAGGTGATCGATGAGAGAGAGCAGGATTCGGCCGCGGTCCGTCGCGGCGCTCGCATTCGGATTGATCGTCGCCGCCGCGGGGATGACGTCGGCGAATCAGGGCAGGGCGAGGCTGGTGTCGATCCATTCCGACGATTGCTATTACGCGGGCGGCAGCTACTCGATGGGCGCCTGCCGCGGCGGCCAGCGCTGCGTGCGCGGCGTCAACGACGAGGATTACTGGCAGGACGACGGCACCTGCGACCAGGTCTCGCCCGGAGGTGGTGGGCGGCGCCAGATCTGACCGTACCGGGGGCCGTAGCGACGCCTACGAAGACTCGCGAGCGGGCGACGTGAGCCAAGGCTCCGAGCTTCGCTCTCTGCGCCGCTCCCTGGCCCGCTCCCCCGGCCTGGCCGTCGCCGTCTGGGCCTCGACCGTGGTGTGGTTCGCCCTGGCTCCGGCGCTCCTCTCGCTGCTGGGCGCCCTGGAATGGAAGGCACTCCCTTTTCCTGACGCCGGCCGCGTCGTCGAGGTCCAGGCGGGTTTGGACCTGGTGCCAGAGCTGGCGGCGACGGGTCTCTTCCACTCCGTCTCCAGCTACGACCTCGGGTGGTTCGTCGCCAGCGGGCCGCGGGGCGCGGTTACGGTGGCCGGCGCGGCCGTCGACGAAGGATTCTTCCAGGCCCTGGGCAGCCGGCCGCTGGCGGGGCGGCTCTTTTCGCCCGGTTCTTACGGGCATGCCTCCTCCGAGACCGGGGCGGCGGTGGTGACCGCGAGCTTGAGCCGGCGTCTCTTCGGCCGCAGCGTCCCGCCCGCGAGCGCCGTCCTTCACGTCGGGGACCGCCCTTTCTCCGTGCTGGGAGCAGTTCCCGATCGCCCCGCCTTTCCGCCGGTGGCCGAGCTGTGGGTGCTGCGGCTTTCCGGCGTCCATCCGGAGGGCACGTTCCTCCCCTCAGGGCTGCTGCGGACGGGCATCGTCGCCCGCCTGGCGGAAGGCACCAGCGTGCGGGCCGCGGACCTGGCCTCCCGGCGGGTGGCGCGGGAGTTCGAGAAGCGGGAGAAGCTCCTCCAGGGAGACGTGCAGGCGGAGACGCTCGAAACCGTCCTCCGCCGCCGTTCCGGGGGCGAGCGGGGGATCCTGGCCGTGTCTCTCGCGGGCCTGCTCGCCTTCGTCCTCCTGGCGATCACCAGCGCGCTCGCCGGTTTCCTGGCCGAGCGGCAGGGGGAGCTCACCCTGCGGACGGCCTTGGGCGCCCGCAGGCGCGACCTGTTCCGGCTCGTGCTGCTCGAAATCCTCGTCCTGGCGGTGCCTGGCCTGTTGATCGGATTGCCCGTCGCGCTCCTGGTGTTGAAGGAGCTTGCGGGCTTCGTCCCCCGCTCCCTCGCCGAGCTGATCCCGCCGCGGCTCGACCTCCCCAGCCTTGCGCTGGCCGCCGCCGCGTGGGCCGCCGCCGCGCTCCTCGGCTCCGCGGGCGTCTGGCTCTCCTCGCCTCAGACCGGCCTGCTCTCCCTGCTCTCTCCGGAGCGGGCCGCGGCGCGGCGGAGTGGGCCGCAGGCTAAAGCCCGCCTGGGTCTCGTCTGCTTGGCCCTCGGCCTGGCCGTGGCCCTCGGCGCCTGCGCCGCCGTGCTCCGCCAGTCGCTCGCCAACCGGGAAGGAGTGCCCCTCGGCTTCGAGCCGCGCCACGTCGAGACCGCTGTCCTCCGCTTCGCCGTGCCGGCGGAAGCGAAATCCTTTCCGGGGCTCCTCGCCCAAGCCGGCGAGCGTCTCCGGCGGCTTCCGGGCGTTGCGGCCGTGGCGTTTTCCGATTCCATTCCCTTCGCGTCGCCGGCCGGGTCGCTGGAGGTCAGCTCCCTGGACCGGTCGGAATTCTGGCTCGGCCGGACGCACCGGATCGGTGGGGAGTACCTGCGCGTCCTCGGGCTCCGCATCCTGGCCGGGCGGGATTTCGCGCCCCAGGAGCTGGAGACCGGGGCACCGGTGGCCCTGCTCGACGTGACGGGTGCGAAGGAGGTCTTTGGCGCCGGTTCGCCCCTCGGCCGCACGATCCTGCTCAACGAGCAACCGGTGGAGATCGTGGGGCTCGTGCCCACGGTGCGTGAGACGTCTCCGGAAGAGCCCCCTCGTCCCCAGTTGTATCTGCCGCTCCGCTCGCCCGCCCCCCGCGGACCGGCGGCGCTCGCGCTCCTCCTGCGCCTGGCGGAGCCTTTGCGGGAAGGGGACCTCGACGCCGCCCTGGCGGGAACCGGGGCCTCGGCGAGCCAGGTTCAGCCGCTCTCCGAGCTCGCCGGCGCCTCCGAGGCGCCCCGGCGGCTGGCGCGGGACCTCGTGACGCTGCAATGGGTGGCGGCGCTGACCCTGGCCGCCCTGGCGGCGTTCGGCACCTTCTCCTGGCTCCTCGAGCTCCGGTCGTTCGAATTCGCGGTCCGCTTGGCCCTCGGGGACAGCAAGGCCGGCATCGCCAGGCGCGTCCTGCGCACCGCGCTCGCGGTCACCGCCGTGGCGGCCGTGCTGGGGCTCGCGATCTACCTGCCTGCCGGCCAGGCCTTGCGCGCCTTCCTCTTCGGAGTGGAGGTCGCGAGCCCGCGCGCCCTGCTTTCGGCCGTCGCCGCCGTGGTGGGAGTGACCCTCGGCGCCGCCGCCCTGGCCCTGCGTCTCACCCTGCGGCACCTCTCGCTCGATCTGTTGAAGAGCCGCGTATGATTTTCCCCGCGTATAATCCCCGTCAAAGCCATTCTGAAAAGGAGAAGACCATGCTCAAGAAGTCGATTCTCGCTTCGGCGCTGGCGGTCCTGCTCGCCCTTCCCGTGCTGGCCGCGGCCCCCAAGACCTATCAAGTGACGGGCCCCGTCCTCGAGCTGACCAGCGACATGATCGTGGTGAAGAAGGGCAGCGACCGCTGGGAGATCGCCCGCGACGCCTCCACCAAAGTCACCGGCGACCTCAAAGTCGGCGCCACCGTCACCATCCAGTACCGGATGACCGCCGCCTCGGTCGAGGTCAAGGCCGAGAAGGCTCCGGCCAAGAAGGGCGGCAAGAAGGGCTGATAAGCGCTGGGCCCACCTACCGTCGGTAGCCGGGGATTTCAATCCCCGGCGCCATCGGAGCTGCTGACAAGATCTTTGCGAGACGCCCCTCACTCTTTGATCGCGATGAACGAGGCCACGACCCCGGCGGGAGAGCCCGGGCCGTGCGCCACGGCGCGGACGACCGAGCCAACCATCGCCGTCACCTGCTTGACGCCGTCCGGCCAGGCCGGGACGTAGAAGCCGATGTAGTCGTAGATCCAGCCCGCGGTGCCGGTGCCGGGCAGGCCCACCCCTTCGAAACGGGCCTGGAACGGCGTTCCAAGCTGGAAGTTGCCACGGATGTTGAGCTGCAAGGTGGGTTTGGCGATCGGCATCATCAGCTTGCCGGCCAGCAGGCCGATGGGAGAGTCGTCGAAGGTCAGCGTGCCCTCGCCGAAGATCGGCATCGTGGGCTCGTTGAGGTAGCTGCGATAGATCCACTTGCCAACGAACGGGTTGTCCGGCATGTCGTGCTCCTTTCGCGAGGGCGCCGCCCTTCTAGCCGCGCCAGGTAAGAAGATATTTGCGAGACTTCTATCATCTTAGCAGGTTTGATGCCAGTCGCGGGCGTCTGGCGTGCGCCGCGCATAAACGGAGGCAGGAGAAGGCTTTGACTCCGCCCGGCTGGGGCCGAGGAAGCCGAACCAGGGAGCCGAGGGGCCGGCTGACACGAAACTGACGCGTCGGCGACGTGTCGGCTGGGAGATACGACCCATCGGTCGCGTCCTACGCCTCGGCGATCACGTTCGACGGCGCGGCGGTCGCGTTCGCCGGCGCATCGGTCGCGTTCGCCGGCTCGTCGATCACGTTCGACGGCCCATCGGTCGCGTTTGACGGCTCGTCGATCGCGTTCGACGGAACGTCGATCACGTTCGCCGGCTCGTCAACCGCGTTCGCCGGCTCGTCAACCGCGTTTGACGGCTCGTCGGTCGTGTTCGTCGGCTCGTCGGTCGTGTTCGTCGGCTCGACGATCACGTTCGCCGGCTCGTCGATCGCGTTTGACGGTTCGTCGATCACGTTCGACGGCCCATCGGTCGCGTTTGACGGCTCGTCAATCGCGTTCGACGGAAGGTCGATCGCGTTTGACGGCTCGTCGATCGCGTCCCTCTCAGAGACAACGGCTGTTGACGGTCTGTGGCGTCAGAGCCTGGCTGAGGCAGCCCTTGCCGATCGCCTCGACATCCTGGGGGGTCTTGAACCCGGCGCCGCCGGGGCAGCCGCTCCCCCAGAGGAGCAACACGGTGCCGTCGGTCGCGTCCTCCGACACGTTGAAGGCGCAGCACGAGCCCGCCGCGAGCGCCTGGCCGAGCGCCTGATCGCAGCCGGGCAGGTCGGTTCTCACCGTCACCGGCGGGTAGCGCACACCCCAGGTGCTGTAGGCGTGGGCCGCCGGCACCAGTTGGAGGAAAAACAGCGCCAGGGCTCCGTGGACCGCCACGAGGCCCCACCGAGCCCACGACGCCCGCGGCCCGAGACCCTGGCTGCGCGCTCCCATCCAGGCCCCGCCGCCGGCTGCCAGAAGAAGAAAGCCGAGGACGCCGGCCAGACCCTGCCGCCGGCCTTCATTCCTCGGGTTGTCGTTGATCAGCCAGGTGCAGGTCTCGAACGCCGCGCTCACGTCCCATCGCCGGCTGAGCTGCTCCTCACAGGCAAGGCCGCGGCCAGCGCCAGGAGTCTCCAGGCCGGTATGGACGGCCGCCGAATACAACCAGGCGGCGAAGAGGAGAGCGCCGGCGCTCGCCGCAAGCGCCGTGAGCGCCAACGTCCCCCGGGGTCCCCGGCGCCCCCGCCGCGGGAACCACCCACCGGCGAGGAGAGCCGCCGCGAGGAGGAGGCCGGCGAAGGCGCTCCAGCGCAGCACCGGATGCGGCGCGGCCAGAGAGGCCACGGCCTGCCAAGGCAGGGACCAGAGCGATTGGGCGCCGGTCAGCAGGAGATCGGACTTCGAGTAGGAGAGCGGCGCAAGCCCGATCAGCCCCTCGCGGGCACGCTCGGTCACCAGGCCCAGGAGCCCCAGGCCCGCGCCGAGCGCCACCAGGAGCGCCCCGGCGGCGGCGATCGCCTCGACCGGTTTTTGCCGCGCCCAGTCGAGCCGCGATGGCGGGACCCGCTCTTCGATCTCGCGCGGCGCGGGGAGCGGAGTGGCGGGCAGGAGAGCAGCAGTGCGGCTGTCGAGGTGACCCCAGGTCGTCGGATCGCTCACCAGGGTCGTCGGGGCGACCTCGGCCGGGTCCGAGATTCTCGGCAGGCCGGCCAGCGCCTCCTCGAGCACGATGCGGATGTGGCTCATCAGCGGGCGCAGGTAGGCGTCCTTCGCCAAGCACTGGCGCAACAGGTTCACGACCGGGGCCGGAAGCTCCGCCGGCAGCTCGCTCCACGACGGTTCAGCGTCGAAGATGGCGCGCACGAGCTCGGTCCGGGACTTGCCCGAGAAGGCACGCTTGCCGGTGACCAGCTCGAAGAGCACGCAACCGAAGGCCCAGACGTCGATGCGCCAATCGGTCTCGAGCCCACACAACTGTTCGGGGCTCATGTAGGGCGCCGTCCCGAGAGCTCCCTGCGCGCGCGTCTTCTCCGTCTTCTCGGATGAGGCGGCGGAGCCTTCTTCTTCGCCGGACAACATTTTGGCGAGCCCGAAGTCGAGCACCTTCACCCAGCCCTCGGGCGACACCATGACGTTGGCGGGTTTCAGATCGCGATGGACGATCCCCTTGCGGTGGGCGGCCTCGAGGGCGGTTGCGATCTGGCGGGCGATGCCGAGAGCCTCCAGCACGGCCAGCCGGCCGGTGTCGAGCCTTTGGGCCAGGGTCTGCCCGTCCACCAGCTCCATCACCAGGAAACGGACGCCGCCTTCTTCGAAGGTGCCGAAGAGGGTCGCGATGTTCGGGTGGTGGACCGCCGCGAGCAGCCGCGCCTCGCGACGGAACCGGCTCATGGCGCGGCTTTGGAAGGTCAGCTTCGGCTGGAGGCGCTTGAGCGCGACGTCCCGTTCGAGATCGTCGTCCCGCGCGCGGAAGACCTGTCCCATGCCCCCGGCGCCAAGAGGGCCGAGGACACGGTAGCCACCCACAAGGTCGCCGGCCGCCGGAAGGGCGTTCGGCTCTTCGGCCGATGGCGCGGGCAGAAGGCGCACTAGGGGTTTCCTCGGTGTTTCTCCAAGTTAGCGCACAAAAGATACCACAGCTCGATGGCCCCGGTCCGTTCCGCTAAGCCAAGCGGCAGCCCGAAGCTCGGCCAACGTGCCGGGGGAGCGCACCAGGCGGCGCAGCGACGCCAGCGATGGCTGTCCCGGTGGCGCCGCGACCGCCGATCACCAGGGCGCGGCTCGCGCCTTCGGCTTTTGACATGTCAACCGCCCCGATTTGACCGGTTATTTATCACGTTTTTTACTCGTTAGCGCCCTCCGACAGATTGCTCTCCCCGCGGGAGCCGGCTTGGCACGCCGGCTGCAATTGTCAGTTTTTCGAATCCGGATTCGATCGAAAAACCGAAACGCGAACTAAAAACTGTTTTTCAACAGACGGGAGAGAATCATGTTTACCACTCGAAAGATCGAATCCAAGTCGCTTTGGCTGCTCGCCGTATGCATTCTTCCTCTGTGCCTCGCCGTACCGTGCGCCGCGGCCTCTTCCGCGAATCTCGCCGCGCGGGCCGACCACCTGCTCTTGCCTTCGGCTGGCCTTACCGACGACCTGCCGGATATCTTCATTCCGAAGCTGCCGCCGCCTCCGCCGCCTCCCGGTCTCCTTGCCGACGACCTGCCGGATATCTTCATTCCGAAGCTGCCGCCGCCTCCGCCGCCTCCCGGTCTCCTCGCCGACGACCTGCCGGATATCTTCATTCCGAAGCTGCCGCCACCTCCGCCGCCTCCCCAGAGGGCCTGAGGCAGCAGAGACGATGAACGCGATCCGGGGGGAAAACCTACGCCTCCCCCCGGATCTTTTCCGCCCGGCGGGCGATCTGTTCGAGACCCAGCCGGCGCGCCTCGCGAGCGATCTCCTCCAGCTTCGCGCCTCTCTCCGGCGACCGCATCAGCTCACCGGCGGCGAGCCGGGCCTCGAAGGCATAGATCACGTTTCCCTTCTGTAGACAGTCGCGCTCGATCCTGGCCAGATCGTCCAGCGCCTCGTCTCGCTGCCGCCCGGCTCCGAGAAGACCCTTCAAGCGTGCCGCCGTGATGCCGGTTGCGAGAGTGACCACATAATCCACGCTCTGTTCGGCGCGCGCACGGATCGCCTCGAACCTTTCGTTCGCCGCGGCGAAATCTTTCTGCGCGAGCTGGATCTTCACGAGCTGAAGCTGAGCCAGGATGATGAGATCGCGCCGCTCGCTGCCGGCCAGAATCTTTTCCGCACGGTGAGCGAGCGCCAGCGCCTCGCCGGCCGCCCCCTCGGCCTGCCGGAGATCCGCGAGGTCCATGGCGATCTGCGCCGCGGAGGTGGGATTGCGTGGTTCCTCCTGGACCAGCAGCGGCTTCAGCCGCTCGACCGCTCGCGCGAGCCTCCCTTCCATCGCCTCGATCAGAGCCAGTTGACGCACGCTCTCTCCGGACGACGAGGCCTCGTACGCCTGCCGTGCACCCCGGAGATCCCCTTGCAAAAAGCGGATCCTTCCCAGATACCCCAAAGCCTGCGCCGCATAGGCTGCCTGCCCCAGGCGGCTGAGCTCGACGTAGGCCTGATCGAGGGCTTTCCGGGCCTCCTGGAGCTCTCCCAGGAACAGGAGCTGGTTGCCCATGATGACCCGTCCGGCCGCCAGCTCCTGGTGCGCTCCAATGCGTGTGAAGAGCGCTTCCGCTTCCCGGCTCCGCTGCTCGGCTTCGGAGTGTTCGCCCCGCGCCTGCCGCAGGACGGCTTCGAACTGGATCACCTGTCCGACGCCCACCAGGTCGCCGGCCGCACGGTAGGTCTCCCGGGCCTCGGCCAGCAGGTCATAGCGCGGCGTCCGGTCGCCGAAAAACTGTGCCATCGCCAGACTCGCCTTGCAATTGGCGGCCGTGAGCTCCTGACGGGTGGCCGCCAGTTGGGTGCAGGCTTCCTGCAAGGGTGTGATCGCGCCGCGATAATCCCTGGAATGCAGCAGGCTCACGCCTTCGAGCCGGCGCGCGGCAGCCCGATCGGCAAAGGCATGCAGGGAGTCAGCCCGCGCAGCGACCTCGTGCGCGCGGCTCCGTGCCTCGGGATACCGGTCTTTTTGAAAGAGGACTTCGGCCTCCATGAGGTCGGCAGCGAGCCGATCGCTCGCGCGCAACGTTTTCGGGGCGGCGCTCCGGAGATCCTGCAGGACGTTGAGCGCGTCGTTCATGCGATCCGTCTCACGGTCGCGCAGGTCCAGCGCCGCGATCTTCAGCCGGAAGCGGGCCTGCTCTCCGGGATTCTCCCGGAGGAGCGCTTCATAGAGGCTCCGGGCTTCGGTGCTCCGGCCGCTGAGCTCTTGGCAGAGCGCGGTGATCTCCGCGCGGTCCTGCGCGGGCAGTAGCCCGGCCAGCTCCTGGGCTCGGCACGCAGCGCGCGCCGCATCCGCCGGATGTCCGGTCGCGTTCAGCTCCAGCGCCAGGGCCCTTGCCGGCAAGGGGGACCGCGGCGCCAGGTGCACCGTCTCCGCGAGGAGCTGCACCGCCTTCTCGTGATTCGCGCCATGGACGTGCCCGAGCCCCGCGAAGTAGCCCGGCCAGGCCGTCGTAGGGAGGTCCGCATAGATCGCATCCACGGCCCTCCGGCCGTCAGCCCCGGGGAGCGGCAGGCGCAGCTCCCGGCGGACCCCACCGGCGATCTCGCTGGAAAGCTGGACGAGCCCGGGCACGGAGCCTGGCAGGACTTCCGAGAGAGTGTGTCGCCCCGACCTGTCGACGACGATGAACCGAACGATCAGTTTTTCATCCTCTCGCGTTGCGTACGAGCCGGCGATCAAATAGTCGACGTCGAGTCGCCGTTGATAGTCGGCGAGCCCCTCCAGCCCGGAGAGACGCAAATCCAGCTCGGCGAGCGGAACCTCCTGGTGCGCGGCGCGGCTCATCCGCCCGTCGATTGCCAGCAGATCGGTGATCATTTCGGGGAAGGCCGTGCCGATCCAGGAGCTCTCTCCCGTCGCCGAGAGATCCTTGAACCGGAGGACGGCGAACGTCGCGCCCGCGCCGGCCGGCAACAAACGGTCGGCCGGCTTCGTGAGGGCGGAGAGATCGCGGGCTCCGCTGCGCAGGAGCAACGGCGCGAGAGCGAGAGCCACCAGCAGCAGGAGCGCGATCCCCAGAACGAGAGGAAAGCCGAGAGGAAAGCGGCGCGGGCGGGCCGGGCGCGGCTGCGGAGGGCCCGGGAGGTCGACCAGGGTGGGGCTCTGGGTCTCGCTCGCCACGGTGCCTCCGGCCGGTGCTCCGGAGCTGCTCGTGGTGGCGAGGCGCGCGGCGATCTCCTCCAGCTCCCGCCGCACCTCGGCGGCCGAGCCGGGGCGCAACGCCGCGGTCTTCTCCAGGAGCCGGTCGATCAGCTTCGAGAGCTGCCAGGGGATCGCCGGATTGAGCTTGTGCGCCGGCTCCTGCCGGTACAGGATCACGCGGCTCAGGGTGCTCGCCTGGCTCTCCGCCTCGAACGGCGAGATGCCGGTCAAGGTTTCATACAGCAGCACACCCAGCGCGAAGAGGTCGGTGCTGGGGGCCAGCGGCGCGCCGCTGGCCTGTTCCGGCGACATCGCGCGGCACGTGCCGAGAATCGCGCTCTCGGCCGTCAGCGAGGCCTCCTCGCTGTCCAGAAGGCGCTTGGCGATACCGAAGTCCAGGATTTTCGCTCCGCCGGAGGTGGAGAGCAGGACGTTCTCGGTCTTCAGATCGCGGTGGATGATCCCCTGGCGATGCGCCGTGTCCAGCCCCGCGGCCAGCTCGCGCGCCAGCTCCAGGGCCGCGCGCACGTCCATCGGTCCCTGGCGGACCTGGTCGCGGAGGGTCGTCCCCTCCACGTACTCCATGACGATGTACTCGCTCTCCTCCTCCTCCAGGATGTCGTAGACCTGTACGATGGCGGAGTGGCTCAGCCGCGCGGCCAACTGGGCCTCGCGGCGGAAGCGCTCGCGGCTCACGGGCTTGACTGGCCCGGGCCGGATGCGCTTGATCGCCACCCTCCGGTCGAGGCGAGAGTCATAAGCGAGGAACACCTCGCCCATCCCTCCCGCCCCGATCCGCCTCAGGACCTGGTAGGGCCCGATCCGTTCGAAAGAGCTCTCCTGCTCCACGTCCAAGCTCGCTTCAGGAACCCAGGCCGAGCTCGCGGACGCGGCGGTGGAGAGCATCGCGCGAGACCATCAGGCGTTCGACCATGAGATCGAGATCGCCTCCGCACTCGCGATGGCAGAGCACGATCTCCTCGACCTTGAGGTCGCCCGCCTTGCGGATCGCCGGGCAGCGCTTGATCAGCACGTAGAGCGAAGGCCGCGAGATCCCCAGCGCCTCGGCCGCGCGTTTGAGGCGCCAGCGATGGGCGCACAGCACGGCCAGCAGCTCGTCCTGGGAGATGTCCGCCGGCTTTCTCCGCCGGGCGGCGACCGGTCTGCTGGACGGCGCCGGAACGGAAACGGCCGGCGTTGCGGCCGGTGGCTGGGCTGGCGCCTTGACCGGAAAACCGCCGACGAGGAGGCTCTCCAGCCCCGGGCTGGACTGGAGCTGCGGCAGGCCGCGGCTGCCGATCACCAACTGCCGGACCGCGTTGCGAAGCTGCCGCACGTTGCCCGGCCAGTCGTACCGGGCCAGCCGCACCACCAGAGCCGGCTTCATCCAGAGCAGGCGGGATGAGTCCCGGTCGAGGATTTCGAGCTCGCCGGTGGCGGCCAGCTCCTGGCGCAGGAAGTGGACCAGCAGGCGCCCGACGTCGTCGCGCCGTTCCCGCAGCGGCGGAAGCCGGATCGAATATCCCGCGAGCCGGTGCAGGAGGGGCTCGCGGAACGTCCCCGCCTGCACCCGTTGCTCGAGGTCCGCGTCGGTGGCCGCGAGGACCCGCACGTCGACCTTCAGGGCAGACTGTGCACCCACCGGTTGGATCTCGCTGACCTCCAGCACGCGGAGGAGCGAGGCCTGCACCTCCTGGGGCGTCTCGCCGATCTCATCGAGAAAGAGAGTGCCCCCCTGGGCCTTCCGGAAGTACCCGTCCTGGGCTTGCACCGCGCCCGTGAAGGCCCCGCGGGCCGCGCCGAACAGCTCCGAGGCAGCGAGCGACGGGGGAATGGCGCCCAGGTTGACGCTGACGAACGGTCCGCGATGCTTGCGGCTGGCGGCATGGATCCCCTGCGCGACCAGCTCCTTGCCCGTCCCCGTCTCGCCCCGGATCAGGACCGGGACCGCGAGATCGGCGACGCGATGGATCTCCGCGCGGACCTGGGCGACGCCCGAGCTCTCGCCGATCAGGCCGTGGGGCTCGCAGGCCGGGAGCCTGGGCGCAACGAAGAAGTGGAGCAACAGGACCACGCGGCCTGCCATCTCCAGCACGGCCCCTTCCCAGATCTCGGCCACAGAGAGCACGCGGCTGCCGTCGACCGGCTCCCCGTTCAGGGCGATCCGCGCGTGGCCTTCGTCCAGCCGAATCTCGATGCCGCCACGGACGGGAAGGAAACGGATCGGCTGCCGGCTGAGATAGGGGTCGTTGAGCGGTGCCTGGGCCTGGGAGCCCGCCTGCTCGAAAGCCGGCTCCAGCCGGCTGAGGCGCGCCTCCTGCCCGCGAACGATCTGGCCCAGAAACGCCCGCGCCCCGACGCGCAGGGCCTGCGGGTGAAACAGGATGGTCAGCGTGGGGATCGGCTGGAAGGCGAAGTCGCCCTTGCCTCCCACCACGTCCGTACCTGTACGGGACAGGTCCAGAGTCGAGCCATCGAATTGCTGCGAGCTCATAAGGCGCCGTTGAGAGACCGTAGTCTACCATGAGCCTCTGAGCCACCCCTTACCGTGCATCCCCCACCAACACCCACGCCGCCCAGACCTGGGCGGGGTCGCCCCGCTCGCGCGAGCGGCGGCGCGCTTCGGTGAGCGCTTGGTCCTTGCGCAGCCCCTTGCCGCCGGGGCCTCCCTGACGGTAGGCGCGGTAGAAGTCGAGGAGGAAGCGGCTGGTTGCCAGCTCATCCGGTATTTTCCAGCGCGTCGCCAACACCGACGCGGCCCCGGCGATCAGAAACGCCCGGGTCAGATCGACCCTTTCGTCGCTCAGCAGCGTCTCTCCCCGTGCCGTGTCACAGGCCGCCAGGGCCACGAGCTCCGCGCTCAGAGGGATCGCCGCGATCTCCGCCACGCTCAGCCGGCTGTCGTGCACGTCCTGGGTGGGGAGGATTTCCAGATAGGTTTTCCGCTGATCTCCCGGTACCCAGGTGCCGGTCGTGGAGATCAGGAGCTGCCGGGCGCCGGGAACCAGGCTCTCGTAGTTTTCGAAGCGCGCCTCGGTGGGCTTGAACGCCGCCTTGTTGTTGCCGAATAGCGTTGCCACCTCACTGGTTTCCGCGTCCGTCAGCTTCAGCCCGCGGCCGGAGGAGAAGGCCAGAAAGGGATCCTTCGGCTGCGGCTCCTTGTGACGCTCGCGGGCGTGGAAGAGAGTAGACACCGAGGGGGCGAAGCTCACGGCCCAGCGCTCGAAGAGAGGCGTTCCGGCGGGATCGAGAAACGTTTCGAAAGGCAGATCGTGCAGCGGGCCGTGCGGAACGATCACCAGCGGCCTACCCGCTGGCCCCTCTGCCGAAAGACGCGCCGCGAAGGGCGCAATCAGCCGGTCCCACAGCTCGCGGCTCTGTTGCGCCGCACGCTCCGCATAGATGGGGTTCCCCTCGTCGTGGATGTAGCGCTGGACGGCCTCGGTCAAGCGGCTCCGCGAGAGATCGATCCGCGCGGCGAAGACGTCCGTCCCGTCGGAAGGCACGAGAAAGCCGATCAGCTCCTTGTCGGCCGCATAGTAGAGAAGAATGGACCCTGTCTCGCGTGCGACGGCCCGGATCCCCGCGACGTCCAGAGGTTGTGCCGTGAGCAGGGCGTCCTGCTCGGCGGCGAGTGTCTGGTATCGGTTCCAGTCGAGCACGCGGTCGATCTGATTCCGGTGTCTTTGGAGCTCTGCCAGGCGGCCTGCATCGGCAGCCTGCCGGCTCTCGGTCTCAATCTGGGCGAGCTCGCTGACGAGGCGCTGGCGCTCCCCGCGCAGATCGAGGGCCACCGGCTTGCTATGTTTGAAACCCGCTGCCAGGAGGTCCAGGAGCACGTGGGACCGGGCATCCTCGGCAGCGGCCAGGGCTTGCTCGATCCGCGCCCGAGACCACAGGACGGGAACCAGGATGTCATAGGCGGCCGAGATCGACTCATCCTCGTCTGCCCGCAGCACTTCGGTGATCTTCTTGAAACGCCAGGCCTCATGGAGGTGAACAGCCTCCCGGGCCGCCGAGACCGCGGGCTCCAGCTTCCCTGAAGAGTACTCCGCCTCCGCCACGACGAGCCAAGCGGACCGTTCATCGTCCACGGAGCCCGCCTTGCGATAGGCGGCGATCGCTTGAGAGGCGAGGTTCTTTGCCTCGTTCTTGTTCCCTTGGCGGCTCTGGAGCCTCGCCTCTCCCAAGAGAGCACCGCCTACACCCAGAGTCAGCTCGACCTGCTCGAAGAGCTTGCGTGCGCTTCTGTAAGCGTCGAGAGCCTTCTCGGTTTTGCCCATCTGAGCCAGGACGTCGGCCTCACCCTTGAACGTGTTTCCCTGTCCCCGCCGGTCCCCGAGCTGCTCGAAAAGCTCGTGGGCACGTTGATAGGCGTCGAGAGCCTTCTTGCTCTCGCCCAACCGAAACAGGACTTCCCCCTCACCAACCCACGTATCTCCTTCTTCCTGTCGGCTCCTGACCTCCCCGAAGAGCTTGCGGGCGCGTTTGTAGGCGTCGAGAGCCTTCTCGTGCTCTTCCAACAAAATGTCGATATAGGCCTCATCGATCGACATGTTTCCCAGGCCCCATCGGTACCCGATGTGCTCGAAGAGCCTGCGGGCGCTGTCATAAGCGGCGAGCGCCTTGTCGTAGTCGCTCATGAAATAGAGGACATCCGCCTCACGAAAGAAGGCGAGTCCCTCTCCCAGCAGGTGCCCGGTGGCCTCATAGAGCTTGTGTGCATGTTGGTAGGTGTCGAGAGCCTTCTCGTTGTCGCCTAACTGAGACAGGATCCCCGCTTCGCCATAGAACGTGTCACCCTGTCCCCGCCTGTCCCCGACGTCCTCAAAGAGCTTGCGGGCGCGTTTGTAGGCGTCGAGAGCCTTCTCGTTGTCGCCCAACCGAAACAGGACGTCCGCCTCAACCTTGAAAGTGTTTCCCTGTCCTAGCCGGTCCCCGGCGTCCGCGAAGAGCTGGCGGGCGCGTTTGCAGGCATCGAGCGCTTTCTGTTTGTCGCCTATGACCAGCAGGACGCTCGCCTCACCATTGAAAGTGTTTCCCTGTCCCCGCCGGTCCACGGCCTGCTCGAAGAGCTCGCGCGCGCGTTTGTAGCCAGCGATAGCCTTCTCGCTGTCACCTAACACAGACAGGACGTCCGCCTCACCTTTGAACGTATTTCCCCGGCCCCGTCGGTCTCCGGCCTGTTCGAAAAGCTTGCGGGCTCTTCCATAGGCGTCGAGAGCCTTGTCGCTTTCGCCTGCTGCGAAGAGCCGGACCCCATATTGGGAGAGGACCTCTGCTCTTCCCCGTGTGGCATAGTCTGGAGAGGGGAGACTTGCCCACCGAGAGGCGATTTCGAGCAACCTCCCCGACTCTGCTCGCAAAGCTGACCGCTCCAGCCCCAAACCGGCAGCCACGAGGAGCGCGTCTTTCCGGCCGAGGGCCTCCGCCCATTCCAGCCAGGCTTCTACATAGAGCGTTGGCTCCTCCAGGCTCTTCGCTCGAAGCTCGTCGGTGAATTTCTCCGGAAGCCAGACGTCGACCTCGGAGAGCGGCCGGGCCTGAAGCTCCCGGCTGATGAGGGCAGCTCGTCCAGCCGGGGGGCTCAGAGCGAGAAACGTGATCCATTCCGAGACAAGGGCTTGTTCCTCCTCGGAGGCCGTGGCGAGGACCTCTTCGGGAGACCGGCCGGAGAGCGGGACCAACGGCGGGGGGATTTTGTCCCAGCGGTCGGGCAGGGCTTTCAACCGGGCTTCCAGACGGGCGGAGATGTCTTCAATGCAACTGTTCGTTTGAGCCGTTCCCGGGACCGCCAGCAGCGCGCAACCGATCACGATCAACCATCGGCGGAGGGTCACCGCGCATCTCCCACCAACACCCACGCCGCCCAGACCTGGGCGGGG
>DASUEN010000130.1:0-13950 GCA_036275055.1 Thermoanaerobaculia bacterium | reverse complement strand
GGTTCCCCTCTCCCGGGGAGGGGGATGGGGTGGTCGGGAGAGGGGCAGGGGTGAGGGTCTTGGGTGGGCGGCGCTCCCCGCAAAGTTAGCGCCTACGCCTCTTCCTCCTCGTCCTCCCCCGCCAGCACCTTGAACGCCCCGGGCAGAATGCGGATCAGATCGTCCGCCGCCAGGTTCCCCACCCGCAGGCGGTCTGCGGCGAGGTCGCCGGCCAGGCCGTGCAGGTAGACGGCGAGGAGGGTGGCGTCGAGGGCGTCGAGCCCCTGGGCGAGGAGGCCGGTGAGGATCCCCGTCAGCACGTCGCCCATCCCCCCTGTGGCCATCCCCGCGTTCCCCGTGGGGTTGACGAACACCGCCGTGCCCGAGGCCACCAGCGTCATGTGCCCCTTGAGCACCACGATGGCGCCCGTCTCCTCCGCGGCGCCGCGGGCCGCGGCGATGCGGGCCTCCTGGATCTGCGCCGTCGAGCACCCCAGGAGCCGGCCGAGCTCGCCGGGATGAGGCGTGAGGATGGTCTCCGCCCGCCGGCCGGCGAGCTCGCCGGCGCGCCCCGCGAAGGCGTTGAGGCCGTCCGCGTCGAGCACCAGGGGAAGCGGGCACTCCTGGGCGATCCGCCGGATGGCGTTGAAGGTCGCGGGGTCCTGCCCCAGGCCGGGGCCGAGGGCGAGGACGGCCTTCCCCTCCGCCGCCTCCAGGATCACGTCGGCGGCACGCTCGGCGATCTGCCCCGAGGCGGCGGCGGGAAGCGCCAGGGTCATGGACTCGATCGATCCCAGGTCCACCGTCTGCAACAGGGGCTCCGGCACCGCTACCGTGACCAGGCCGGCACCGGCGCGCACCGCGGCGCGGGCGGCGAGAATGGCGGCTCCCGCCTTGCCGGGCGAGCCGGCGAGGATCAGCGCGTGGCCGTAATCCCCTTTGTGGCTGTCGGCCTCCCGCTCGGGAAGCAAATCCGCCAGCTCCTCCCCCCGCAAGAGGTGCAGGTCGCCGGCCTCCTCTTCCAGGTCGTCCACCAGCCGCGGCGGAATCCCTAAGTCGGTCACCACCATCTCGCCCACGGCATCGGCCGCGGGGGGAAAGACGTGGGCCACCTTGGGCGCGGCGAAGGTGACGGTGAGGTCCGCCTCCACGTGGGGGCCGATGAGCTGCGCCTGGCTCGCCGCGAGGCCGCTCGGCAGGTCCACGGCGACCACCGGCGCCGCGAGCTCGTTGATCACCTGCACCGTCTCGGCGAACAGCCCCGCGAGCGGCCGGGCGAGGCCGGTGCCGAAAAGGGCGTCCACGATCACCTCGCACTCCCCTGCCGCCTCCCGCGCCGCGGGCAGGGCCTCACGCGAGGCGATCTCCAGGATGGGCAGCTCGCAGCGGCGGCAAATGCCGAGCTGCACCTCCGCGTCCCCCTCCAGGGCTTTGCCGCCGGTGACGAGGAAGATCCGCACCTCGAAACCCCGCACCGCGAGATGGCGCGCCACGGCGAGGCCGTCGCCGCCGTTGTTGCCCGGCCCGCAGAAGATGGCGACCGAATCCGCTTCGCCGAAGGCCTGGCAGAGCGCCTCGACGACGCCGATGGCGGCGTTCTCCATCAACACCAGGCTGGGGATGCCCAGCTCCTCGATGGCGGCGCGGTCCACCTCTCGCATCGATTCGGCGGTCAGGATTCTCATGATGCAGGCTCCCCAGCAGCGGTGGCGATTTTGGATTTTGGATTTTGGATTTTGGATTCGGGATCGATCGCGATGAAGCCGAGGGCAAGCAGGAGATCGCGGGTTTTGGGACAGCCGAGGTCCGAGGTGGCCATCCGCGCGGCCAGGCGGCGCAGGTCGGCAGGCGTATCCACGTCCGAAGCCTCCGGGAGCAGCTCGACGGTGAGCCCCAGCTCGCGGCAGCGCTCCAGGGTCGCCGGCAGCACCTGCTCCGTGCTCCAGGCGACCTCGGCGAACAGGCGGGGCGCCACGGCGCCGGCCCGCAGGACGATCAGATAGTAACCGCCGTCCTCGGCCGGTCCCAGTGCCACGTCGGCACCCGCCTCGACGGCCGAAAAGGCACGATGCACCCGCGCGAGCGGCAGCTCCGGATAGTCGCTCCCCACCGCCGCCACCACGCCGGCACCGCCCGCCGCGGCTGCGGAGAGCGCTCGGTAGAGCCGCTCGCCGAGGTCGCTCCCCTCCTGCCTCGTCCCCGGCAGGGGACCGGCCGGCACCTCCTCGTCCGCGTCGAGAGCCCAGGCGATGCGCAGCTCGAAATCACCCTCGCGCAGCCGGGCCAGCACGTCCTCCAGGAAAGCCGTGTGAAGGCGCGCCGCCTGCTCAGGGGTCAGGTCACCGATGAGACGCGTCTTCACCTTCCCCGGGCGGGCGGGCTTGGTGAACAACAGCAGGCGGCGCGACGGGTTTTCGCTCACGGCCGCGCATTGTATCGGCAGAGGGAGGATTTGGGGGGACTCCCGATGTAATATCGCGCCGAGATGCAGATCCTCACCCTGCTCACCGACTTCGGCACCGAGGACTATTACGTGGCGGCCGTGAAGGGCACCGTGCTGCGCCTGGCGCCGGGTACGACGCTGGTGGACGTCTCCCACCAGGTGCCGCCCGGCGACGTGGCCACCGCCGCCTTCCTCCTCGGCGCCGCGGCCCCCGCGTTCCCCGAGGGGACCGTGCACATGGCGGTGGTGGACCCGGGGGTGGGGAGCCGCCGGCGGATCCTCGCCGTCCGCACCCCGGTCGCCCGCTTCGTGGCGCCGGACAACGGCCTGCTGACGCCGGTGCTGGACGCCGCCGTCTCCGTGCGCGCCGTGGAGCGCGGCGACCTGTTCCTCGCCGGCCCGGGGCAGACCTTCCATGGTCGCGACCGCTTCGCGCCGGTGGCGGCCTGGCTGCTACGCGGGGGCGGCGAGGCGGAGCTGGGACCCGAGATCGGCGATCCGTACCGCCTCTCCGTTCCGCCCCCCCGCCGCGAGGCGGGGAAAATCTGCGGCCGCATCGCTCACATCGACCGCTACGGCAACCTGGTGACGGACCTGCCCGCCGCGTGGCTCCCGGCCGGCCCCTGCCGAGCCCGCGTGAGCGGCGGGGCAGGCGAAAAAATTGCATCGCTCCGGGTGAGCCATTACGCCGAGATCCCGGCGGGCGAGGCGGCGCTGCTGACCGGTTCTCTCGGCACCGTGGAGCTGTCCATGAACGGTGACGACCTTGCCCACCATTGGGGAATCCGCCGCGGCGACGCAGTCCAGATCGTCTGGGAGGAACGGGAGACACCTCCCGGCAAGATATGACGGAAGGGTGACGTACTTCTTTGCAATGGAGCTAGAATATGGACCCGTCGAGGCCTTGTGCGCCCGATGACTAGGGAAGGAGCGAGTGGACATGACCAAGTGGGAGTACAAGATCATCAACATCCGCAGCGAGAACTACCGCCTCGACCCGAACTCCGCCACGCAGTTGAACCAGCTCGGCGAAGAGGGTTGGGAGCTGGTGTCGATCACCTCGGTCAACTTCAAGACCGGGGCCACGGACAACATCGCCATGGTCTTCAAGCGCCCCGTCGCGGGCTGATCCCTTCAGGCCCTGGGGGCGGTCCCCCGCGGGGCCGCCCCGTTCTCCTCAGATCCCGTCCATGAAGCGCCGGAGGAAAATGAGGTATTTCGCAGCCTCGTCCTCGAAGATCTCCGGGCCGCCTCCCATGTAGGCGCGGGCCAGCTCGTCCTTGGCCCGCGCCTCGTTGCCCAGCTCGAGCTGCGCCTGCCCCAAGCGCAGATGGATGAAGGGATTGCCCAGGCCTTCCGGGGCCTGCACGGCGCGGGTGAGAAAGCCTCGGGCCGCCGCGAAGTCCCCGAGCTGGAAGGCGCAGTCGCCCAGGGCCGTCAGCACCCAGGTCGCGGCCTCCCATTCCTCCCGGGGCTCGGGAATCAGCTCGAGCGCCTGGCTGAAGACCGCCATGGCCTCGCGGAAGCGCCCGGCCTCACAATCCCGGTTGCCGCGCTCGGTCAGGGCGGTGATCCGGGCGTGCAGGCCGTCCGCCAGCTCTTTCTGCTCCTCTGCCATAGTGGCCCTCCTCAGGACGGCTCCTACCACGGCAGATGATATTTCACCAGAGCTTCTTGATTCTTCGTCCATTTGGCGCTTTTGATCGAAGCCTCTACCTTCTTTTCGAAGGCCTTACGCGCGGTGGCTCCCTTGACCTTGTAGTACGTCGTCTTCTCCGGCGGGTCGTACTGGGTGGCAAGGGACGCACCATTCTGGCTGTTGGACGGGCCGTGTTCCAACTCGTAGTTGTCCGGGTCGGTCATGAAGTCCCGAACCACCGTGTCCTTGGGTCCGAAATACTTTCCCACTTTGTTCCAAAAAGTCACCGCATCGACGTCGTGGCCCATGTGAAGCTTCGGGTTCTTGGGCACCGGGAGCGTGACCAACTTGGGCTTGGTTTGCGTCGTGTCCCAAACGTCAACCTTTTCCGTCTTCTTCCCATAGTTGTGCAATTCTCCACTTGCAGCCATCCTCTGGCGGACCGCCTGGCCAACGCCGCTGGCCTTGCTCGGCGTGCTCCCCAGGTACTGGAGCCGTTTGCTTTTTGGTTTGGCGAGCCCGTTCGGATCCGTCTCGTCCGCCGGGTCGTTGCCCACGTAGCCGTACATCAGCCCCGGCGCGTGGAAGGGCTGGAACGTCAGGTCGGGCTCGGCGAGATCGTCCGTGTCCAGCATCTCGTCGTAGGCCGGGTCGGCGCTGATCCACTGCCCTTGGTGACCGTCGTAGTAGCGGGCTCCGAAGTAGGAGAGGCCGGTCTCCTCGTCCAGCTCCTTGCCGCTGAAGAGGTAGGGCGTCGGGTCGCTCTGCGAGCGCTCGTCGACCCAGACCTCGCCCTGCGGGAAGTACTCCAGGTGCTGCCAGACGACGCCCTGGTCATCGCTGATGAACTGCGTGGAGCCCAGGTGGTCGGCCTGGTAGAAGAAGATCTTCTCGGCGGGGTGGGGATTGCCGCTCGGCCCGGTCTTGGTGACGATGCGGTCGCCGTCGGCGAAGACGTGCTTGCTGACCGTGTTGCCGTTGGTCAGCGAGAACCACTTGTTGACGTAGATCGTCTCGCCGCCCTGCCCCGCCTTGTTGGCGCGCATGCCGTCGCTGTCGTAGAGGAAGCGGGTGGTCTGGCCATTGTCGGCCACGGACTTGAGCCGGTCCTCCTCGTCCCAGGAGTTGGTGCGGCGGGTGCCGTTGCTGTCGCTGTCCCAGCCGGTCTGATTGCCGTCCAGGTCGTAATGGAAGGTGCGATCGCCGATGTGGGTGGGCGCGTGGGGCTGCGGCCCGCCGTAGGTGTAGGTGAAGTTGTAGCTGGTCGACTGCGGCTTGGCCTTGGTCGTCAAACCCTGGTTCTTGGTCACCAGGTCGCCGGCCTCGTCATAGGCCAGGGAGAGGGTGTAGGAGGCCGTCTTGTTGGGCGCCTGGCGGGCCGATCCCGAGGCTCCCACGAGCTGGTAGATGTCGTCGTAGACGAACGTTTCGTTGGAGGGCCCTGTCAACTGCGACGGCTTGCCGGCCGGGACGTTGTTCTGCAGGCTCAGCATGGTACCGGTGAGGTCGCGCCGGTAGGAGAGGTTCTGGAAAGGTTTGCCGCCGGAATCCTGGGCCTGGATGGCGGCGAGCTCGCGCGACTGCGAGTCGTACGACCAGCGGGTCTCCACGCCGTTGCCGTAGACGGTGCGGACCTTGTCGCCGAACTCGTCGTACCCCTGGTGCCGCAGGTACTGGAAGCCCACCCCGGACAGCACGCCCGACGCCGTCTTGACGGCGCCGCCCGCGTCGAAGCCCCAGGTCACCTGCTCGCCGTCCGGATAGGCCAGCGAGAGAAGACGCCCAAAGCTGTCGTATTGGAAGGTGGTGGTGAACGGCCCCTTGGGCGTCGTGCCGTTGAGGGCGGTCGAGGTGCGCACGCTCTGGGCGAGGTTGCCGAGCCGGTCATAGGTGCGCTGCTCGACGCCCGACTCGTTGGTGACACTGGCGATGCGGTCGGCGGTGTTGCCCGGCGCGCCGGGTCCGCCATAGGTGAAGACGACGGCGGGCGTGACCGGGTAGACGATGCGGTCGAGACGGTGGAAGGTGCGCTGGTAGCGGATCTGCTGACCCTGCGCGGCGAGGTTGGCGGTGACCTTCGCTCCCAGGTCGCCCGCCGGGGTGTAGCGCTTCTCGCTGCGGCCCGAGTCGGGGCTGGTGATAGCGACCCGGCGGCCCAGGGTGTCGTTCTCCACTTGCGTGACGTTCCCCTTCGGGTCGGTCACCACGGTGAGCTGCTGCAAGGCGTCGTAGGCGTAGCGGGTGATCAGCGTCCGCGGCGCGCCGGCGATCGTGTTGGTCTGCTGGACGCCGATCACGCTGCCCTGGATATCGTCGTAGAAGACGGTCGCCCGGCCGTTGGCGTCGGTGCGGGTGTGGGCGAGGTACTCCACCCCGTCCAGGGTGGCGAAGCCGTAGCTCATGCGGGTCACGGCACCGTGTGGGAAGCTCGCCTGGACCACCCGGTCGAGGACGTCGTAAGTGAAGCGGGTGGGATTGAGCGATGGGACGTTGACGAAAGCGTTGGCCGGGCTGGTATCGAAGACCGGCTGGCCCTGGGCGGCGACGCGCCCGAGGGCGTCGAAGTCGAGGCGGCCGCTCACCCGCATGCCGGTGCGGGTGGAGGTGCCGGTCCCCAGGTCGAGCTCGCCGTTCTCCTTGGTCTGCAAGGTGCGGCCGAGCCCGTCGATGAAGAGGGCCGAGTCGATGGGGACGGAGCGGGTGACGTCCTTCTGGTGGACGACGGCCCGCGCTGGGTTCGAGACCGGGTCGTACTCGAAGGCGAGGGCGGGGCTGGCATCGCTGTCGTTGGGGCCCACGACGCGGACGAGGCGGCCGAAGCCGTCGTAGGAGCGGCGGATGGTCTGGCCGTTCTTGTCCACGGTCGTCAGCAGGTCGCCGCGCTTCAAGTCCCAGGTGAAACGGGTGACGTAGCCGAAGGAGTCGGTCACCTGGGCGGGCCAGATCTGAGCGGCCGGCTCGTAGCTGAAGGTCGAGGTGAAACCTGATGGATCGACGGACGAGGCCAGGTTGCCCACGGCGTCGTAGCCGTAGGTCCAGACGGCGTTGTTGTTGCCGGTGTAGGGCGTGCCGGTCCCGGGGTCCTTGCCGCCGCTCAGGACCTGCTCCAGGCGCACGAGGTCGCCCTGGGCGTTGTACGTGGCCTGCCGCTGGCGCAGCAGATGGCCGTTGCCGTCCCGCACCACGAGCTGCGATGGCTTGATGACGTAGGCCTGCGGATCGACGGCGTACGCGGCGGTGGCCACGAGGTCGTCGGCGACGCCCTGGTCGCCGGAGTCGTTGTAGGCGATGACGTTGCCGAAAGAGTCGTAGTCGTACGTCTTGGCGGTGCTCTTGTGGACGCTGCCCGTGCCCTCGGAGAAGTCGGTCTGCTCCCGGATCATGGCCGGGAAGGCGGCGCCCGGCCCCAGGGGGCGCAGGTCATAGGCCGTGGTCTCGGTGCGGAACACGTGGCCGGAGGCGTCGGCGATCTGCTCGCTCTCCTCCAGGTTGCGCTGGTAGAAGTCCTGGTTCTTGAAATGGCGGTCGATGGTCGAGCCGTCGGGCCGGGTGGTCTTCACCCGCGCATAGCCGTAGGCCTCCCGCTCCGTGCGGTCGTAGAAGGCTTCGTTGAAGTAGTCGTAGCGCGTCGTATAGCTGTTGCCGCGGCCGTCGTTCTCGGTGACGCTGGCGAGCACCCACTGGGTGTCCGGCATGTCCACCTTGCGCAGGGTGTCCGCGGAGGGGCCGACGCGGTTGCCCTGGCGGGCGTAGGTGAGCTGAAAGCTGCCGTTCAAGGGACGCTGGACCCCGATCAGGAGGTTCGCCTGCTCGGCCAGGTTGCGCTTGACGTAGACGTTCGAGTCGAACGGCTTTTTGAGCACATGGTCCGGCAGGCCGTCGCCGTCGAGGTCCTCGAAGGAGAGCTGGAGGCCGCCACCGTTGCCCTGGATCTGGCCGGAGATCTCCAGCTCGAGACCCGCGACGATCACCGGCGGTATCAACGGCTGGCAGAACTGGAAGCCCAGCGAGGCGTTGGCGCCGATGTTGCCCGTGTAGCTGACGGCGTCGAGGCAGGTGTTGACGCCGGGGATGACGTAGGTGGTGCCCAGTTGCGTGGTCCAGGCCGGAACGGGCCAGCGCTGCTCCGGGTCCCAGCCGTCACCGTGGTTGAGCTTGACGCGGAAGAAGTCCTCGTCCTGCTCCTTGGAAACGTGATCGGGAAGGCCGTCGCCGTTGACGTCGACCATCTGCACCAGGGTCCGCGACAGGGTGCTGGAGACGCTGGCGCCGAAGGGTCCGATGGCGACGCCGGCGTGGAGGGCGGAGCTGCGGGTATAGGAGAGGGCGTTGGGGGAGTTGCGGTCGACGATCAGCGCGCTGATGCCGTTGCCGATGACGTCCACGAGGTCGGTGCAGCTCCCGGGTCCGCCGCCGCTTTCCCAGGCCGGCAGCGGCCAGAGCTCGGGCTGGCCGAAGCGGTAGCCGAGGTTGAGCTGCACGGTGACGGCCGTGCCGCCCGAATTCATCGACACGCGGTCCGGCAGGCCGTCGCCGTTGACGTCGATCAGGTCGTACCGCGCCGTGGACAGCGCCACGGTGTCGCCCACCGTCGGCATGGTGGTCACCACGCCGTTGGGCTCGCCGCTCGCGTCCTTCTTGGTGTACGGGAAGCCGAAGCCGATGCTGGTGCTGACGTTGGCGTCCTCCGAGCGGCGGACGGCGGAATTCAGGCCCGGGAACGGCTGCAGGTCGCCGAAGCCGTTGCGGCCGTTGGAGAAGCGCACGCCGCTGCTCGATACCTGGTCCGGGTAGCGGTCGCCGTTCATGTCCACCAGGTCGAGCTCGCTCTCGCTGTCGCCCAGGGAGACGGCGAGGCTGATGCCGGCCGAGACCTCGAGGCCGCCGGTGCGGCCGGTGGTCACCCGCAGCACGCCGAGACCGCCGCCGGCCGTGGTCGCCGAGGTCTGATCCAGTTGGCCGGCGGCGTTGCCCCCCTGCCGCCCGGGCTTCACCCCTTCGGCGGCCTGGTAGAGGTCCGGAGCGGCGCCCGTCCAGGCCGGCTGCGCGAAGCCGGTGACGCCCTGTGCCTTCGCGACCGCGGGAGTAAAGTCCGGCAGCGCGTCGCTCTGGCTCTGCGGCAAGGCCAGCCCGCCCTCGGTGAACGGCTTGTTGCCGTTCCACTCGCCATAGGACCAGCCGTGCCAGCCGCCGGAGAGGGTCTCCGTGACGGGCGCCGCGAGCGAGCGCAGGTTGACCGGCACACTGCCGCCGTTGCCGGTGACGGTGAGCGTCCCTCCGCCCGAGCCGAGCACGGTGACGAACAGAGGCTCGCCGGCGTTGGCCTGAATGCCCGTGACGTCGAAGCTCGCCGCGCCGGTGAGGCTCCGCCGGTCGATCAGGCGGTTGACGCCCTGCACGTAGAGGGTCGCCGTGCCGCTCCCCGGCGTCCAGTCGAAGTGGAGGCTCTGGTCCCAGCCGGAAGGCACCGGCCACGATTGCGTGGGCACGGCCGACGGATCGAGCTTGGGGATCGTGTACAGCGGCTGGCTCGCCTGCGGCTGATTGCTCCCCAGCGTCACCTGCGGCGCCCACGGCAGAAGGTTGGGATCGACCGGCGTGCTGGAAGACACCTGGAAGAGGAGGCGATCCGTCTTCGCCACCGCGATCGGAGGGACGTCGTCGAAGCTCCCCACCTCGGCGGCGGCGAAGGTGCGCTGGTAGACCGGGGAGAGCATGTCGCCGTTCTTCAGCACCGAGACCGTGACGTCGTCCGAGGTGACCTGCTTGACGAACGGCCCCGATACCTGGGCGGTGCCGTCCTCCGTAGCCACATAGGAGACGCCGGGCAGGCCGGCCAGGCGGAAGTCGCCTCCGCCGTCGAACACGAAAACGCTGGAGCCCCAGGGCTCCAAAGCCGCAACGTCCTGCCCCGTGTAGGTGGCCCGCGGTGCCCAGAGGAGGGCGTCGTTGTCGGTGTCGCGGATGGAGTCCGCCAGGAAGTAGAGCCGGTCGCCGGCCTGCGCGGTGACGGCGAGCCCGCCACTGCCGCAACCGTCGCCGGCCGCGGGCACGCAGGCCGCGGTGTCGCCGGCGGCGAACGTCCGTTGCCAGATCCGTGAGCCGTTCTGGAAGATCGAGACCTTGACGCCGTCGCCGCCCGCCTGCTTCTTCTGGATGGCGCCGTCGAGGGTCACCGGCCCGGCGAAGGGGAGCACCAGCCGGCGGACCGTGTCGGCGAGCTTGAGATTGGAGAGGACCTCCGTCTCCTCCCCCGGCCGCGCCAGGGAGAGCCCGCCGGCGCCGAAGCCGCCCCAGTTGGACGACGACTGGAACGCGGAGCCGTTGTTGAGCCGGGTCTGGAAGCCGCCGGCCGCAGTCACCTCGTCGGGATAGCCGTCGCCGTTGATGTCGACGAGCGTGGCGTACTCGTTGGCGTGGCTGTAGGCGAAGCTGCCGCCCGCCGACACCGGCAGCAGCCCCAGCAGGTCGAGGCGGACCCCGCCGGAGACGTCGAAGCCGAACTCCAGGCTGCTGCCGAGGCTGGTGATCCCGGACATGGAGGCGGACTGGAACGCGCCCTGTCGGTTGAGCTCCACCGTGCCGTCGCTGCGGATGCGGTCCGGCAGGCCGTCGCCGTTGACGTCGAGGAAGCTCAGCAACTGGTTCGTCGTCGACAGCGAGCCCCCCACCTGGACGCCTACCAGGGGCATGCACTCCGGCGGCCCGAGCCCCACGTAGCCATGAACGCTGCCGCCGACGTTGACCGAGTCGGCGGCGTCCTGCGTGCTGCTGACGCCACCCCACGCCTCCATGGGTCCGAAGGCCGCTTCGGCGGTTTGATAGGTGAGCTGGTGCCGGGCGAGCACGGTGGTGCCGTCCTCGCCGGTCACCGCCAGGGAGGCCAGCAGGCTCTTGCGGAACTCCCCTTCCTGATATTGGAAGAGATAGCGGCGCACCAGGTCCGCTCCCGCCATCACGTCCACCTGCGCCAGCCGGCGGCGCGTGAGCACCTTGAAACCGGACCGGCCGGAAGAGAACCGGTCGAGGCGTTGCTGCCCGTCGTCGAGGAAGAACCGCACCTGGTAGATGCCGCTGCTCCCCTGGACATTGGTGTAGGAGATGGCGGCCGGATAGATCTGCACCCACGGCTCGCCGCTGCTGTTGTCGGCGTCCTGCGTGTAGGAGTAGTCCACGCTGTTGCCGTGGAGATCGACGACGTGCTCCAGCATCCACTGGAAAGTGTTGCCCGTCTGCGGATCCGCGAGGCGCGCTTGGGCCGTCTGGCCGAAGATCGAGCGCACGCCGCTCTGGTCCGTCACCTCCCACCAGAAGTTGGACGGTCCGCTGCCGTGCCGCACGATGCGATGGAATCTCCCCTCCCGGCGGCGGGTGAAGACCCGCTCCGCCTGGCGCGGCACCGGGTTGGAGGGATCGGCCACGGGCGCGAGCTGCTCGCCCTCCAGGGCGTAGGTCTCAGTCTCCAAACTTGAGTTGTACTGGGGGACGCCGAAGAGGGTCGAGATCTCGATGCTCGGCAGCTTCAGGTCCCAGCCGATGCCGAGCCAGCTATTCGCGCCGTTGCCGCCGCCGCTGCTGTAGGAGAGCGCCAGCTCGGGTTGCAGCCCGTGCCGGCCGGGCGGCACCGTCAGCGGGTAGCTCAGCGCGGCGTCGCCCATGGGGCCGCCCTCGGGCGCCGCGATGAGCTCGATCTCCGACGCCGGGTCCGCCTTGGCCAGCTCCTTGAGCGAGTTCATGCTGAAGTTGGCCGACGCCGGCTCCTCCGGCAGGGTCAGGGTGGCGTTGATGAAGTCGGTGAAGTGGTCCGTGGCGCTCACCACCGTGGACCCCGAGGCCTTCAACCGCGTCACGGCGCGCCAGCGGCCGGTCCCTTCGTCGTAGTAGAAGGTGCGAACGTCGTCCACCTTCATCGTCTTGGGGATCAGCGCCGGGTCGAAGGGGAGGCTCAACTGCACCGGCTTCTTGAACTTCTGGCCGTGGGGGCCGAAGCGGAAGCCGCCGCGGCCGGGGGTGACGTTGGTCATCCCCGAGTCCAGGGCCGGCAGCTCGTCCGCGGCCAGCGGCTTCATCGTCAGCTTGACCTTGGCCCCCACCGCTCCAGCGGGGACCTCCAGCCGCGCTCCCTTGGCGCTCAGGGAGAGAGACTTCTCCGGCGACGCCTCACGCTCCGTCTCGCCCCGGTGGCCTGTCGGGTCGGCTGGATCGTCCCCTCCCTGCCCCAGCCGCAGCATGCGGGTGAGGCGGGTGCCGTCCGGCCAGAGCAGCTCCAGCGAGAGGTCCCAGGCGCCCTCCTCCCCCGCCGGCCGCGGGATCAAGGCGCCGAGCGAGCCGTCCGCCGCCACCGCGCCGGCGACGCCGGTGCCGTTGACGAACAGCTCGGGCGGTCCGGCCACGCCGGGGGGGCCTTCCACGAAGCCGCGGAGATATGCGCCCTCCTCGGCGGCATCGCCGGTGGGCGGATGCGTGAGCTCCAGGCGCGGCCCCTGTCGCCGGCCTACCGGGCTGGAGAGCAGGGTGACCTTCTCCACGGTTCCGCCCCGTCCACCCTCGGGAGCGCGCCAGGAAAGCTCCACCGCCGTCGCGGCTGGCAGCGTCCCAGCCACTGGGAGAAGGTGCCGCCCGGCGCCGAGAGCGCCAAGATCCACCGGCTTCCCCAGCGGCATCACGCCGCCGCCGGCCAGACGGGCCACGGCAGTCAGAACGCCACGGGCCCCCTGGCCCACCGCGATCTCCAGGCCATAGGGCTGGGCAGGCCGGGCGAGCGCCAACGCCAGCGGGCTCGCCCCGTCCCATGCGCTCGCCACCGTGCGCCCCGGCTCGCCCACCAGGACCAGCCGGAGATTGCGCACCTCGTAGGGCACGCTCTCCACCACGGTGTCCGCCGCCGTGGCCTGCGTCCGGCTCCGCTCGGCGGTCATCACCTCCGGCATCGTCTCGGCGTGGGCGGGGCCGAAGCGGATCTCGTTGCTCCCCTGGCGCAGCCAGGCCGGATCGATCTCCTCGACCTGCAGCGAGGCGCCGGCAGCCGGCACGGCGCTCCACCCCTGCGGAGACAGGCCGTTGATCGAGCGCACCGCCGCCGACCAGTGCGAGAGGCCCGTCAGCTCGTACGTGAGGTAGGCCCGCGACACCGCTCCCGGGGCCACCGGCAGGCGGACGCGGAAGGTGCCGCCGCCGTCCGCGACTCCCTCGGCGATGCGCAGGGCGGCCGGCGAGCCCGCGGCGATCCGTGAGCCGTCCCCGGAGCCGTCCGGCTGCTCCCCAGCCCCATCGGCGCTCCACAGCTCGATCTCGGGCAGCGCCGCACCGGGGGAGGCGGGCTGCCAGTCCAGCAGCAAGGCGCGGGTGGCGAAGGGCTGCGGCACCTGGACGCGGTTCCAGCCGGCCGCGCGCGGCTCCAGGTCGAAGAGCGCCACCGGCACGCCCTCCTGCTCCGCCGAGACGGTGAGGCGGCCGTTCGCCGGGCCGAACGCTCCCACGGCCGCGAGGGTGTGGGGCGCGTCCAGCACGAGCCGGAGCCGGACGGCACCCTCCCCGCTCCACGCGAAGCCGCGTTCCGTATCGCCGTCGAACAAGCGCCACGGATCGCCTCCTCTGCCGCGGGATTTACTCGCATCGGCGAGCACGTCGATGCGGGCTGGCAGGATGCGGGACAGCGACGAGGGCTCCGCAGAGCCCCCGAGGACGCCGCCGATCTGGGCCAGGGCCAGACCGGCGAAAGCGATGACGAGCAGAGCGATGAATCCGTTGCGAACGATTCCCGGCTTGTGCATGGCGCCTCCAAGCATTCCGTGTTTGCGGGTTTGCTTGTCAAGCCTAGCGTTCGTTTTCCGGCCGTGTCCATCCTCTCTAGGGAGGATTTTCAGGGTCTCCGCCTCCTCCCTAGAGA
>DASUEN010000129.1:0-26936 GCA_036275055.1 Thermoanaerobaculia bacterium | reverse complement strand
GTCCACGAACCGGGCCGCGATCAGGAAATCGCGCACGCCGCCATAGCGCTGCCGTCCCGGTCCGTTGGCGCCCGCGGCCACCGATCCTCCGAGCGTGGCCCCGCGCTCGGCCAGGAGCGGATCGAACGGCAGGTATTGGCCTTTTTCCGCCAGCAGGGCGGCGACATCTTTCACCCGCGTCCCGGCGAGCGCGGTGAAGGTGTACTCCTCGGGCTGATATTCGAGGACGCCGGATAAACCTGACAGATCGAGGATGGCGCCACCGTCCGCCGGCGTGGAGAGGGCCGTCTTGGTGCCGCCGCCGCGTGGCAGGAGGCGCGATTGGGTTTCGATCGCCGCCGCGACGAGCGCCTGGACGTCGTCCGCGGTCATACGCGGGAGATCCTTCCTTCCCGCTCCAGTGGGTGCGGACCGTGCAGACGCAGCGCCGGCGCCTCGCCGCCGGGAAACATCTTGCCGCGGTTGGCGAGCTCCTGGGGATCGATCGCGTCGCGGAGCTTCTTCATCACCGCCATGTCGGTCGGGCTGAACATCTCCGGCAGATAGTTGCGTTTCTCCATCCCGACGCCGTGCTCGCCGGTGATCGAGCCGCCCAGCCGGATGCACAGCCGCAGGATTTCGCCGGCCAGGGCTTCGGCCCGCTCGAGCGCGCCCGGCTCGCGGCCGTTGTAAAGGATCAGCGGATGCAGGTTGCCGTCGCCCGCGTGGAAGACGTTGGCGACGCGGGTGTCGTGCAGCTTCCCGAGACGGTCGATCTCCGACAGCGCGTGCCCCAGGCGGCTGCGCGGCACCACGCCGTCGTTGACGATGTAATCGGGGCTGAGGCGGCCGACCGCCGAAAACGCGCTCTTGCGCCCTTTCCAGAGCATCATCCGCTGGGCCTCGTCGGATGCCACGCGCACCTCGTAGGCGCCGGAGGCGTGGATCACCGACATCAGCTTGACCAGCTCGGCCTCCACCTGCGTCGCCTCGCCTTCGAGCTCGACGAGCAGCACCGCGGCGGCCTCGCGCGGATAGCCGGCGTGCACCGCGGCCTCCGCCGCTTCGATCGCCAGCTTGTCCATGATTTCCATTCCGCCCGGCAACAACCCCGAGGCGACCACCTGCGACACCGCGTCCCCGGCCGCGCCGAGACTGGAGTAGGCAGCGAGCACGGTGCGGTAGAGCTCCGGCTTGGGGATCAGGCGAAGCGTGATCTCCAGAGCCACGCCGAACAGCCCTTCCGAGCCGACGAAGAGGCCCACGAGGTCCGGCCCTGCCTCCTCCAGGCTCTCGCCGCCCAGCGTGACGACCTCGCCGTCGGGCAGAACGGCCTTGATGCCGAGCACGTGATTGCTCGTCATGCCGTACTTGAGGCAGTGCACGCCGCCCGAGTTGAAGGCGACGTTGCCGCCGATGGTGCAGACCGGCTGGCTGGACGGGTCGGGCGCGTAGTAGAGGCCGTAGGGCGAGGCGGCCTTGGAGACGTCCAGGTTGACCACACCGGGCTCGACGACCGCGAGCCGCTCCTCCGCATCCAGCCGCAGGATGCGGTTCAGCCGGTTGAGGCCGATCACCAGCCCGTCCTCGATGGGCAGCGAGCCGCCGGAGAGGCTCGTGCCGCTGCCGCGCGCCACGAACGGCACGCCGGCTTGGTGGCACAGCCGCACCGCCGCGACCACCTCGTCCGCCGTCTCCGGCAGCACCACCGCCCGCGGCCTGGCCCGGAACCCGGTCAGCGCATCCGACTCATAGGGGGCCACCTCCGCCGGCCGGCTCAACAGCCGCGACGGCGGGAAGACCTCGGCCACGGCCGCCAGGAAGGCTCGGGTATCCATGGACCCGAGTATAGTGGGAAGCGGCGCGGTCAAGAACCCTCGCCACCAACATGGGGGAACGGACGATGTCAAATGAAATACGGGTTGTCGCGTTGGCGCTGTTCCTCGGCGGATTAGGAGTTGTCCACGCCGAGGGGGCGGAGCCGGCCTATCCGAGCATGGCGCCGCTCGAGCAGTATCGGTCGGAGAGCCAGGAGGACGAGATCGCCTTCGCGCGCAGCGCGGCGCCGCCATTGATCGCGGACGACGCGGAGATCCTGACGCTCGGCGCCCACGGCTACGACGTCGCCGTGAAGGGCAAGAACGGCTTCGTCTGCATCGTCGAACGGGCCTGGGCGAATGACTTCGACAACTCCGAGTTCTGGAACCCCAAAATGCGCGCGCCGCACTGTTTCAACGCCGCGGCTTCACGCTCGGTTCTGTCCACCTATCTCAAGCGCACCGAATGGGTACTGGCCGGCGTCTCCAAGGCCGAGATGGTCAATCGTACCAAGGCGGCGATTGCGGCGAAGCAGATCAAGGAGCCCGAGCCTGGCGCCATGTGTTACATGATGTCGAAGCGCGGCTATCTGAATGACGAGGTCGCTGGCCCCTGGCATCCGCACCTGATGTTCTTCCAGCCCCGCACGAGCCCCTCGACCTGGGGCGCGAACTCGAAGGGCTCGCCACTCTTTGCGAGCACGGCCGCGCTGGAGCCGGTGACCGTGTTCATGGTACCGGTGAGTCGCTGGTCCGACGGAACGCCCGAATAGATGAAGAAGTGGGCCTTCCTCCTCCTTGCAGCCGGCTGGGTGCTGTCGTGCTGGCTGGTGTTGGACAGCTTCATCTTCGCGCTCATGCCAGAGGATCCCGCGACGGGTCGGGAGAGAGGCTGCTATACGGACATCGAGCTGTGGCTGGGAGTCAAGGAGCCGACCTGGATTCGAGGCGCCGAGGAGATCGTCGGCGCCGTGCTGTTCCTGGGGATTCCTCTGGTGCTGCTGATCTGGAGCGTTCGCCGCTTCTTGCGGCGCCGGAACTTTCCTGCCGGCGACGGGGTCTAATCGGGCCATGAGCCTCCAGCGCGAAGTCCGCGGCCTCCTGATGGTCTGCCTTGTCGCAGCCCCCGCCTTCGTCATGCAGTCTTGTGCGTCGTCTCGCCCCTCGCCGGCCGAGGAGCGATATGAGATTTCACCGGAGCATCCGTTCGTCTCCACGAGCTACGAAGTCGTCGGCGATGAGAGCTGTGCCGACATCGTGCTCAAGGTCGAGATCCGTTTCCCTGACGGCGGAGGCGAAAAGTACGAATTTCCGATTCGGCCTCGATTGTCTGTCGACATCGGGCAAGGTACGACGATTCGTGGCAGTGTCATTCGAGGAATCGCGGCTGACAACCCGTTCAGCGGCAGCGGCTACAACGGAAGCGTCGAAATCTTCGAGCTGACGGCGAAGACAGTCACGGTGACCGCCGACTTTTCCTGGACCAACGCGAAGCACGAGGGGGGAGAGCTGAAGCAAAAAATCACTCTTCCCTACGGCAAGCCAGAAACCCGCCGGCTTCCCGATGGCGCGACCATCGAGATCTCCTGGCGAGAGCCGAAATCTACGAACAAGGGAGCCAAGCCTCCCGGGTGAGCGCGGATGAGCTCCCGGAGCTCCAGCGCAGCGGGGTCCAGAGAGAAGTGCCGGCGGCGCAGCGCCAACGACCAGACGCCGGTGTCGACCAGCACGTTCATTTCAGCTTCCGCTGCTCCTTGTCGGCGAGGGGCAGAACCTCCGGCTCCTCCGCGAGGCTTTCCCAGAGGTCGTCGGCGAGTTGTACCCGTTCGGTCGGGGTTCCCTGTGCTGCAATCTGCGTCGCAAACCATGATACGCGAAGCAAGCCGAGGAACAGAAGCGCCGTCTCGCGGAGCAGCACCGGTCTCTCGTCGGGGCGCTGGGCCACGATCCGGATCGCGGCTCTCTCTCCGGGCTCTCCAGGAGCTGAAAGACCTGGGCTCCATCGCCGCTCACTTGAACGGCACGGGGGCACAGCCCACGCGCTACCGCAATCTCGTTGCGCGAGAGCCGGAATCGGGTTCGTGACTCCGCCCTCCGCTTCTACCCCACGGAGCTCCGCCTCCGCGACAGGCGCAAGCCGAACGGAGAGAGGGCGAGCCCGTCTTGCGACACGGAGGATCGCTCCCCTGCCCCTGCCCACCGCTTCCGCGACACTACCCTCGCGAGTTGCAAAGCGCCGCTTTGGAATTGTCTCGCGCTCCCGGCGAACGGCGTGACGCGATTCGCGAGGAGTGTGTCGCAATTCGGGAGGGCGCTGTCGCAATTCGGAGGGCAGTGAGGCAATTCGGCGGGTGCCACACGGCGCAAGGGAATTGCGTGTCGCAATTCCGGAGGGGCGTAACGCCATTCCGGAGGGCGCCATGGCAACTCGGGAGTGCGGTGTCGCAAACCGGAGGGGTAGCGTGGCGCGAGGGGAGGGCGCGACCGAAAAACCCGTTTGCGCTGTCGCAATTTTCGGGCGCGATGGCGTGGAGAGCGAGAAGATCCTCGCAACTGCACCGGATCGAGCCGCCGTCCTCCAAGATCGGCCCTGTGCGCGCTGCTGTTCCTGTACCCGACTGTCCTCGAGAAGGAGGGGGGAGAACTGAGGGTCTCGTCCGGTTCTACCTCGTCGGCCGGCCAAAAGGAGTAGAGACGTTCCCAGCCCTGAACGATATCGACCCGGAGGCCACGGGGACGGCGGGACGTCTCCGATGGGGCAATCGAGGTTCGAGCCGGCAAGGCCCTACGGGGGGCACACCGAATCAGGATGACATCCTGTTTTGGTTTTCACGTTGGGGTGGTCTGCGGCGGCCGGTGCCTGCGGGGACCGCCATTGCCCTGCGGAGACGTCCCGCCGTCTCCGTGGCCTGCGGTCGATATCGTGGACTGGCTGGGACGTCTTTACCACCTTCGCCGGAGCTTCAGCGCGCCTCCGGTAGGGTGACACCGAAACGGCTCCGCCTGCGCATGCTTATCGCTCGGAGCCTGAAGCATTGACGAGGGTAAGGAACAGGTGTAAAATGCACTCGACCTATAGAATGAGAGACATACATCGGCTGAAGTAATCTGCCTCTACGGTTCCCTCGACAACGATAGGCATTCTGGGGCGAAACGGGGAAAGGATAATCTAGAGGTTAGCTGGCCGAAGATTGAGATCAGGAGAGCACACAACTCAATGTCGGAACGAACCTCAAATGCCGAAGACGCAGAGTTAGTTCCGGTCTCCGAGCTAGTCAAGTCTGCGCTCGAGGCCAAACTAACCGCGATCGCGGGTTACGATGAGATCCTTTGGAGGATCAGGGCGGGCTACCTCGCTATCCTATACGGTTCCCTCGGGCTAATCCTCGGAAAGGCCGGCTCGCCTGATCTGCAAGCTCTGGCCACGGACCTGCCGAAAGTAGTGGCTGCCATTTCCTTGATTTCTGGTTTCAGTCTAGCCGCTTTCCTCATCGATTACGGCTATCTTCGCAAGAAGCTGAAGGTCGTAGTGGCGCGTGACGAGCTTGTTGGGTACCTCCTCGGAAAGGAGGACGGTGATCGAACTAAGAAATTACGCTTCCTTCTCCGCATTTCTGGGGAAGCAAAGGTCGCGGCTAAGGGTCTCTTCCCAATCGCCCACAGTGAGTACCTTAGGCAACGAAACTGGAATCTCCTGTGGATCACTCTGTGGCTCTACGGTACGACGCCGGTCGTTGCGGTTCTCATCTACTTGGTGGCGCGGTCTTGGAAGGCCAGCTAACACACGCTTCCACCGGACGGCTGGCTTCGCCATCCGCACGGTGAAGCGATAAAGCGTTATGCGCTAAGAGTCGGTCAAGTTATGCCCCTTTTGAGGAGGAGGGCTGTCGGGTTATGCCGTTAACTGAGTGGACGACACCCCCAACCTGGATGACAGTCTTGGCCGTAGACGCTATGTATTTCCACGCGGCTAAAGAGGCGCTGGTTAGGGCAGCGGGGGTGACTAAAGGTATTGACAAGGCTGAAATGCGGGTAGCTCGCTGCCAAGCCAAGATTGATCGGCTCAATGAGTGGTATGAGGCTGACGAGGTGGGGGCAGGTTATTACGATAGGCTGGAGCCTCTGGCGCGCCAGATGGAGGATCTAGAATACGGTGTCGGTGCCGCCTATGGGCCGTTCCTGCAGAATCTAGCTACTGTGCATGTGTTCGCCGCCGCGGCCCTTGAAGCGCATATCAATATTAGAGGGCAGGAACTTCTCTCGGGACGCTCCTTGGTCTTATTCGAGCGGCTATCTCTCGATGCCAAGTGGTTGTTTCTTCCACGACTACATGGCCATATTGGCTTTGATCCAGGCGCTCAGCCATATCAGGGCTTTGATAACCTGATTCGGATTCGGAACAAGCTTGTGCACTACAAAGTACAACGAGAGCCTTGGTGCGGTTCTGCTGTTCCGCCGCAGTTCCTGGGCGCTATCGGCCTCTCATTGGAAGCGGCTGAGGAATCTGTGGCGACGGTAAGAGAGATGGCTAAGGAACTTGCTCGTCAACTGAGTGAGAGGTCGCCATGGTGGCTGGAGGCCGATAACCCAAGTTTCTTCGAGATTGAGCAGGAGAGTGAGCATATAGGCCTCGATGAACAAGACGCCTAACCTACCGATTAAGCGGACAGCTTACGCTACTGCTTATCGACCAAGCGTTAGGCGTCAACCGGGGGCATCACTAGTATGGCAAAGCTCAACAAACCCAAGATCTTTACTTTCGATGAAGTCAGCGCTTGGTTCACCGAGTTTCAAGGTGACTCGGATCGTGCTTCTGCCGTGCTCGCCGTTGCGTTTCTGGACACTCAACTTGAGCAGATCCTCAGGGCATTCAGCGCGGATGAGAACAAAATTCTAGAACTCCTAAAGCCAGATCAGCCGTTGGGCTCATTCGGCGCTCGTTGGAAGCTATGCCTTTCTTTGGGCCTCATCAGTCCAGACGAAGCCTCCGAACTCCGTATGCTGGGCAAGGTCCGGAATGCCTTCGCGCACGAGCCCCACGGCCTTAGCTTCGATGCTGCACCCGTTTCGGATCTGGTCCAGGCGCTAGCGCTTCCTCAGCGCGTGCTCCCACAATTTAATAGGTGGCTTGGTCGGGCCCGGTTCACCACGTCTGTGGCCCATATGCACCTGCTGCTGAACTGGCGTCTAGAGGTGGCAACCTCAGCGAAGCGCAGCGCTGTAGCCCAAGTGACGATTCCGATAACCAAGGTCGCCCCTGGCGATCTACCAGAGGGTTTGTTTACTGACGCCTAACCCCGGGCCTGCAGCGGACGGAAACCGCATACTGCGCGGTTCCGCCGCTGAGGCCTGTCGCGTTCGCCGGAAGATCCCTGAGGACTCTGTTGATCGGCCAGCGTAGTCGGTCTGGGGTCAGTTGACGAGTAGCCCTAATAGGTATACTCTTCGGTCATGGTGACTCGCGTCGTCCTCGCGGAGCGATCCCGTCGGCAGCTTCGGCGTGTTCCCGGACACATTGTGAACAAACTCATGGCGTGGATCGAGGCCGTGGAGGAGGAGGGGTTGGAGGCGACGCGACGTGTGCCGGGCTTCCACGATGAGCCCTTGAAGGGGACGCGACGTGGTCAACGGTCCATACGGCTCAGCCGGCAGTGGCGCGCGATCTATGAGATTCGCGCCAGCGGCGGAGCGCAACTTGTGTCGGTTGAAGAGGTGACACCCCATGACTACTGAAAAAGAGCACCCGCGCCGGCAGCGCGGCCGGTCGGAAGCAATGGCCTTCCTCGAGAACCTGAGTGGTGGTCCGCTCACACTCGCCAAGCTCCTCCGGTCCATCCGGGAGGGAGAGGCCCTGACGCAGGCTGAGCTCGCCGCCATGCTCGGAATCTCGAAGCAGCATCTGTCGCACATCGAGAACGGTCGGAAGGTCGTCAGCCCCGAGCGTGCGGCGAGCTGGGCCGCGCGCCTGGGCTATGCGGAATCGCAGTTTGTGCGCCTCGCGCTACAGGATGCCCTGAACCGCGTCGGACTCCGCTACACCGTCACCGTGAACGCGGCTTGACGCCAGAGTTTGCGATCTCCATCGCCCGCTACCCCACTGGCCCAGCCTGTACCCGGGGCCCGCCGGGGCAGGAGTGCGGTATGCTGGCGGCCAGGTCTTGGAAGGAGATTGCGTGAAACGTGAACGGGTGACGCTTCGGATCCTGGTTGTTTTTCTCATTTTCGCCGCCAGCGCCGCGGGTAGGGCCGGCGCCGCGGAGCCGCCGGCGAGCCAGCTCGTGAAGGACCTGCAGGAGCTCAAGAGCATCGCCGATGGCTACCCTCCGCACGTCAAGACGCCCGAAGAAAAGGCTCATGCCCAGGCGCTCTTTCGATCTATCGAGGCGCACCTCGTCAAGGATCTTCAGGAGACTCCTCACGATTTCGTCCTCGAGCTGTGGCTGGGCGAAACCTATCGGATGGGGCACAACCTGGACGTCGAAGGCGCCTGGGACAAGGCCGTGCTCCACTTGAAGGAAGCCGCGCGCCTGCGGCCGGATGAGCTGCTGCCGCCCTTGCAGCTCGGCCAGCATTACGCGGCGTCGGGCCATCCGGCCGAAGCCGAGGCCCCGCTCCTGCAGGCCTTGAAGATCAGCGGCGACAAGCCTCCTGCCGTGATTCGCCTCTACCTGGCCTTCACGTACTACCAACTGGGGCAGTTCGCCAAGGTGATACCGCAAGCGGACGAGTACCTCAAAGCCGATCCCAATTCGGAGATGGTCAAGATCATCAAGGAGCGGTCGGAGGCTGCGCTCCGCGGCGAGCGCAAGCCGAAGACGTTCGACCTCCAGCAGACCAAGGACGACAAGGCGGCCGGCCCCTCCTCGTTCTTGCTCTACTACGTGAAACCCCGGCCGGACGTCATCCCGTCGCTGCTCGCGGACCTGCAAAAAGACGGCTCGCTCACGCCCGAGCACATGACGGCGGCCGGCTTCCTGTCGCAGGTTTTCCACGACAATCCGGATCGCCTCAAGGGGTGGGCGCCGGCCTTCTGGCAGCTCGACGCCGCGTCGAGGGCTTACGTCTGGCGAGCTCTCTGGCTGGCCAACGTCCCACAGGCGAAAGCGATCCTGGAGGACGCGACACACAAGGAAAAGGGGAGCGCCGCGGAGTCCGTGACCCAGCTCCTCGCGTCGCCAGCGCAGCCCCTGCTGGAGCTTCCCGTCGATTCCGGAAAAGCGCTCGACCTCCTCTGGGGCGCATTCTTCGCCACCGGCCGGCAGGACTTCGTGGCCAAGATCATCGATTGCCTGCCCTGGTCCCTTCAGGCGGGGAAGGCGGACAAGCTGAAAGTGGCCATCGGGCGAGCCGCCGAGTGGTCGCTGCGCGAAACCGCGGGACGCGATCCGCACGTCCTGGAAATCTGTAAGGCCGAGCTCGCGCGGCGTGACGGCGATACGCGGACGGTGCTCGCGAAAGTGGTCCTCGAGGCCTCGAAAACGGCCGGCCAATGAGGGAAATTCGGCCTGCGAGAGCAACTGCTTTCGCTGATCGAGGACTTTGCCTCAGAGCGCCCCCGCCCAAGACCCTCATCACCCCGGCCCTCTTCTCCCGACCCCCGATACCCCCTCCCCGGGAGAAGAGGGAGAACAGCAAAGAAGGACATCAGGGACGACAAGGACAACAAGGACGGGGGAGAAAAGCGAGACCGCTCCAGCCGCGTTCCCTCTCCCGGGGAGGGGGTGCCGGGGGGCGGGAGAGGGGAAGGGGGAGGGTCTTGGGCGGGGGGCGCTCTGAGGCGGCGAAGCCATCCCGCGGCCCGCGAGTTGACACCCTCCGCCCGATGGTGGTCAGATCCCCCGGTTTCCATCTGCCTTTCCGCGCCGGGGCGCGCGCTCCCGGTTCGATTCCGGTTCCTGCCTGAAGGAGGAGATACGATGCCGCACCTGGCGATCGACACCGGCAACACGGGGTTCATGCTGTTGTGCTCCAGCCTCGTCATGCTGATGACGCCTGGCCTCGCCTTTTTCTACGGCGGGCTGGTCGGCCGCAAGAACGTGCTCGCGATCATGATCCAGAGCTTCGTCTCGATGGGATGGACGACGGTCCTCTGGTGGGCGTTCGGCTTCTCGCTCTGCTTCAGCGGCAACCTGAAAAGCGGCTCCGACTTCGCGGGCATCCTCGGCAATTTCGATTGGGCGTTCCTCCGCGGCATCACGCTCGACACGCCATCGCCGGTCAACCCGACGATCCCTATGTTCGTGTTCTTCGCCTACCAGATGATGTTCGCCATCATCACGCCGGCCTTGATCACCGGCGCGTTCGCGAACCGGGTCACCTTCAAGGCCTACATGCTGTTCCTGACCGTTTGGCTCGTCTTCGTCTACTTCCCCTTCGTCCACATGATCTGGGGCGGCGGTCTGCTCGCGCAGTGGGGCGTGCTCGACTTCGCGGGCGGCATCGTGGTCCACAACATCGCGGGCATCGCGGCGCTCGCCTCGGTCCTCTACGTCGGCAAGCGCACGGTTGCGGATCGCGGACCGCATTCGATTCCGCTCGTCGCTCTCGGCACCGGCCTGCTCTGGTTCGGCTGGTACGGCTTCAACGCGGGGAGCGAGTTCCGTGTCGATTCGGTCACCGCGGTCGCCTTCGTGAACACCGACGTCGCGGCCAGCTTCGCCGCCATCGCCTGGCTCGGCTTGGATTGGATGACGTCGAAGAAGCCGAAGTTCCTCGGCCTCCTGACCGGCGCGGTCGCCGGTCTGGCCACGATCACGCCGGCCGCCGGCTACGTCTCGCCCGCGGCGGCCGTCCTGATCGGTTTGATCTCCGGCCTCGTCTGCTTCTACGCCGTCGCGCTCAAGAACCGCCTCGGCTGGGACGATGCGCTCGACGTCTGGGGCGTCCACGGCGTCGGGGGATTCATCGGCATCGTCCTCTGCGGCGTCTTCGCGACCACCGCCTTCAATCCGGCGGGCGTCGACGGCCTCTTGCGCGGCAATTCGCACTTTTTCTTCGTGCAGCTCGGAGCCGTCCTGATCTCTTCGGTCTGGGCGTTCCTCTTCACCTACGGAATGCTCTGGCTGATCGAACGGGTGACGCCGGTCAAGGTCGGGACGGCCGGCGAGAGCGAGGGCCTGGACTCGGCGCTCCACGGCGAGACGGCCTATATCGAAGGGATCTGAAGCGGGCGGCGCGGCTCCATGGGCCGCCCGTGTTCAGGTCACAGGCGCGGTGGTTCTGTAGTATGGCTCCAGGGAGAATATGGGTCTGCCAACCGATTTCGGCGCTCTGCCTGTGGACGCGAGTCGCACCAGGCTGCGACGTAGAGTGGGCTTGGCCGCGGCGTCGGCCCTGATCATCGGCAACACAGTCGGGGTCGGAATCTTCCTCACCCCCGTGGGCATGGCCCGTATCCAGGGGCAGAAAAAGGCGTGAGCCACAAAGACGGTGGTTTCTCTTTTCGCGCTCTGGGGACTCGTCCAAGACGACCTTCAGGCCTGGGAGTGAGCTGCCTGTGCCGGGCCCGCCTGCCTGAGATACCCCGCCGACAACCCCAATCCCAGCAGGAAGATCGCCAGCCCTCCGAACGCCGGCAAGAGGTGCATCACGCTCGTGTAGCCGACCGTCAGGTGAATGCCCAGCGCCGCCCCGTACGCCGAAAGACCGGCGATCAGCATCGTCCACCACAGGCGGGCCGAGCCGTTGCGGAAGCCCCAGAGGGCGGGGAGGAGGAAGACCCAGCCGCTCGCCAGGAGCATGCCGCCCAGCGTGGCGCGGTCGTGGGCGATCAGCGGCACGAGCCCCGGATTGGCCGTCCGCAGCGTCTCGGCCGTCGTGCGCATGAACTCCAGGTCCTCGGGCACGAACACGTGGTTGACGCCGATCGCCGAAATCATGAGGCCGGCGCCGAGCAGAGCGAAGCCGTGGACGATCAGCAGCAACTGTCCCCAGAGGCTCCGCCGCCACGCCCGGTCCCCGCGCAAGGGAGGAGGGACGGCCGGCGTGTACGATCCCAGCCGCGAGTGGGTTCCCAGCAGCAGGAATTGCAGGAGGACCGCCGTGACGAAGGCGTGGAACGTATCGAGATAGCCGAAGCCCAGGAACAGAAAAAAGCTTGCGAACCCGGTGAACGCCGAGATGAAGACCGATTGCTGCGCCCAGTGGAGACCGCGGCGGATGCCGTCCAGCGACAGGCCGAGGTACATCACGCCGATGGCGATCATGGTCCCGGCGAGGCTCACCCGGTCGTGGGCCATGAATGCGAGCAGCCGGGGATTGACCGCCATCAACTGCTCGCGGGACATCCTCACGAACGCCTCGTCGTACGGCAGCACCACCCGCGTCAAGGCGATCACCAGCGCCAGCACGCTGCCGAACAGCATCCCCGCGCCCATCAGCGCGGTCCAGAACCAGGTCCTCTCGACGTTCCGCAGCGGCGGCTCCGGCGGTCCCGCCGCCTGGATCTCCGCGAACAGCAGCACGTCGTTGATCCGCTTCGGCAGGCCGGGGCCGGTGTAGATCACTCCGGTGTCGACCTCCAGGAGATCCGCTCCCGCGTCGCGCAAAGCCAGCGCGTCCTGCGGCTCGTGCACGCCCCCGGAGGCGATCAGCAACAAATCCTTTCCATACCGTCCCCGCCAGTGGCGCACCTGGGCGAGCGCCGGCTCGCGGGCGGGTCCGCCGATCAGTCGTCCTTCCTCGGGAGCCTCGACGCTGCCGTCCACGGCCAGCCCCGCCACTCCCGCCTGGACCGCCGCATCCACCAGAGGCTCCGCCGTCCCCGGCTCCAGGTCCGCGGGAAGGGAGAGGAGGACCGGACGGGGAGGCGAGGCGGTGCGAGCGGCGTTCAGGATGGATTCGACGTCCGGACGAAGCGGGATCGCGAAGAGGTGGGCGTGGGGCGCAAGCTCCCGGATGAGGCTCGCCAATTCCGCGGCGGCCTGCTCCGCGCCGGTGCCGGAGGTCGCCGCCAGCCGCGCGATCACCGGCAGCCCGTGCTTAGACGCTTCCGCGATCCGCGCAGCCGCGACCGCGACGCTCAGACTGAAGGGGGGATCGGGAATCCAGACCGCCTCCTGATCCACTCGCCGCGCCACGGGCCTGGCGCCGGCGGACCCCGCCATGGTGATCGGTCCGACCGTGAGAAATCCGAAGCCGAACCGGGCCAGCGCCGGCAGCGCCGTGGCCTTGGCATCGAGCCCGGGCCCGAGACCCACGGCGGTGGGGAAGTCGAGCCCCAGGAACGACTGCCCGAGCCGGGGATCGGCCCGCATGTGCCCGAGGAAATCGATCGCAGCCGGGCCGAAGGGCGTCCGCGCCAGCCAGCCCATGAATCCCAGGGCGAAGTCACGGGCCCGCTCGGCCGGCACCCGGAAGAGCACCGGCCGCGTCACCGTCCGATAGAACCAGTCCGGCATCCTCTCTCCTTCTGCGCGGTGATCTGCCCTGACGCTATCAGAAACCGCCGGGAGGTGCTCGTGGTAGGATTCGAAAGATGACACCCCGATTTGGGATCGTAATGAGCAAACCCCGGCTTCTCTTTGCCCTCGCCGGCCTCGCCGCCGTGGTTCTGACCGCCATGGCGGCCGCCCCCTCGAAGCCGGCCGCCCCGGCCTCGCTCTGGCAGGTCTACGAGCAGTCGTTGAAAGGGGCACGGTACGTGGACCTGACCCACGCGATCAACCCCTCCATTCCCGTCTGGGCCGGTTTCGGCCGTTCGACGTTCGGCCCCGCCCTCGATCCCAAGACGGGCAAGCCTTTCACCTATGAAAAAGACGGCTTCGCGGCCACCCGCTACGAGCTCGCCACCGACCAGCTCGGCACGCAGCTCGACCCGCCGGCACATTGGGATCCCAACTATCCGGCGATCGACGAGCTGCCGGCGACCTACGCGGTCCGCCCGCTGGTGGTGATTTCGATCGCCGATCAGGTCAAGAAGGATCCGGGGTATCACCTCACGGTCGCGGACGTCCAGGCCTGGGAGCGGCGGCATGGCCGCATCCCCGAGGGCTCGGTGGTCTTCGTCCGTTCCGACTGGTCGAAGGAATGGCCGAATCCGGAGCTGGCCACCCGCACGGTGTTCCCCGGCGTGAAGCTGGAGGCGCTCCAGTTCCTGCACCTGCAGCGCCACATCCTCTTCCATGGCCACGAGCCCCTCGATACGGACACCACGCCGAACCTGGAAGGGGAGTCGTGGCTGATGCACCACGGCTACACCCAGGCCGAAGGGGTCGCCAACCTGGATCAGGTGCCGGAGACCGGCGCCCTGGTCGCCATCGGCTATCCCAAGCTCCAGGGCGGCACTGGCGGCTACGCGCGCTACGTTGCCATCTGCCCGCCGGGCTGGAAGCACGGAGTCACCGTCGGCGAGGTCCCCGAGGCGCCGCTCCCCCGGCTGGCGAAGCCGCTCCACTGGGACGAGGCGCGGGGCCTGCGGGTGCGTTGATTCATCCTGACGGAGTGGCCTCGTCTCCGGCCGAGCAGGCCGCCAGAAACGCCCGCGCCTCCAGCAGGTCGTGGCTCTCGAGCTCTCCGCTGAAGCCCTGACGGGCCTGGGCGACGAGCTCGCGGGCGTCCTGCGTCCGGCCCTGGCTCTTCCACAGTCTGGCCAAGCTCAGGGCGGCACGCAGCTCCAGAAGTCTGGAGCCATTGCGCCGGGCCTGCTCCAGGGCCGCCTGGAACCGTCGCTCGGCTTCGGCTGGCCCGCCTTTCTCGCCAAGCTCTTCAGGGCTCTTCGCGTTCAGCAGGGCCTCTCCCTGCAAGCGGTAGAGCTCTTCGGTCCAGATCGACAGCCCGCGCGACTGGGCGAGGTGCAGGCCCTCGTCCAGCGCCCGCCAGGCGTCCCGGAGGCGCCCTTGCGAGATCAGGATCTCGGCGTGGAGGCTGAAGTAAAAGGCCATGCTGGTCCCGGCATTCTGCGCAATAACCTGCTGCGAGTTGGCGAAATCTCCCAGCTCGATCGCGGGTGCGCCGCCCACCGGGGCATACCGCTCGAACCAGGCGAGGAGGAAGTGGGAGCGCCAGATCCAAAAGGAGAGGCCCAGCTCTACCGCGAGCTCATACACCTCCCGCGCCGCCTGGCGGCCGGTCTCCACGTCATGCAGGCCCTGAGCGAGCGCCGCACGGTGAAAGCAGGCGGTCGCCAGCGTGAACGGGGAGCGGAGCTGGCGGGCGATTGCGATGGCCTGATCGCTCCGGTGCCACGCGCGGTCGAGCTGGCCCAGGTTGCCGAGAGCATGCGCGGCGAACGAGAGGGCCCCCACCCGCAGGTCCGCACCGGTGCGGAGGCGGTAGGTATCGTCGTCCGGCGGGGCGAGCTCGTACGCTCTCTCCAGCTCGGCCACGGCTTTGGTGTAGTCGGTGACGTAAAAATGGTAGATGCCGAGCTGAAACCAGGCGATGGCGACGAGGCCGGGATGCTGCTCGCTCTCGGCAATCCGCAGCAGGCGTTCGGCGAGCTCCAGGCCCCGCGCCAAGTGGCCGAAGAGGACCTGATAGTTGTACGGTCCAAGCGTGGCCCAGAAGCGCTCCTCGGCGTCCCCGAGACGTTCCGCGAGGACCTCCGCGCGAGCGTAGATCTGCTCGACCTCCGGAGCCAGGTACCCTCTCCCGGTGATGACCGTGGCCGCCCGGGCATTCTGGATTCTCAGCTCCCGGCGATCGCGCCCGGGGCCTTCCGCGAGGCTCTGGACCAGCCGGAGAGCCCGGTCCAGATGGCTGATCGCCTCCGAGCTCGCGAACCGGCGGCTGGCGAGATCGCCGGCGCGGACCCAGAGGTCGATGGCCGGCTCGGCCAGGCCGGCCTCGGTGTAGTGATGGGCGAGGATCTCGGGCGTGGTCTCCGCGGTCTCGGCGGAACGAGACGCCAGCGCCTCGGCGATCTGCCGGTGGATCCGCTGCCGCTCACGCTTGAGCAGCGACTCGTACGCCGCGTCCTGGACCAGGGCATGCTTGAACAGGTACCTCGCCTGTGCACCGAAACCCTTGCGGTAGACGAGCTCCGCCTGCACCAGACGCCGCAGCTCCTGTTGCAGCGCCGGCTCGTCGCAGGAGCAGACGGCCGCCAACAGCTCGAAGGAGAAGACGCGGCCGATCACGGCGGCGACCTGGGCGATCTCCTTGGCCGTCCCCAGACGGTCGAGCCGCGCCGCCAGCGAATCGCGCAGCGTCGCCGGCAGCTCCTGCCGCTCGCCGGATTCGTGCGATTCGAGAACCGCCTTGGTCAGCTCCTCGAGAAACAGGGGGACGCCGTCCGTGCGGGCGACGATCTGCCGCCGGACCGCGGCCGGCAGGGAATGCTCTCCTGCCACCCGATCGATGAGCCGCTCCGACTCCGTGTCGTTCAGCGGGGTGAGGGTGATCTGGGACAGGTGGGCGTGCGGTTCCCAGAAGGCCTCCAGGGTGTTGGGGCGGGGGGTCAGCAGGAGGAGCAGAGGAGCGCTCGCCATCTGATCCATCAGCCGGTTGAGCCAGGTGAGGGTCGTGGGATCGAGCCAGTGGAGGTCTTCGATCAGGAGGACGAGAGGTTGCCGCTCCGCCGTCTCCACTACCCAGGCCGCGAGCGCCTCCAGCGTCTTCTCTCTCTGCCGTTCCGGGGACAGCGGGGGAGCGGGGTATCGGTCGTCGAGCGGCAGGTCGAGCAGCGGCGCGAAGAGCGGCACGGCTTCGGCGAGCCCAACTTCCTGCAGCGCGCTGGCGAGCTGGTCCAGCGGCGGGGCCCCTTCCGGCCGGAGCAGGATCCGCCGTAGCAGACCGACGACTGGCTGGAGAGGGGAGCTCTGGGTGTAGGGAGAGCCGGAGCAGGACCACCACTGTACCGTGCCGTGCTCCAGGCGTTCCCGCAGGCCGAGCACCAGGCGCGATTTGCCGATGCCGACTTCGCCGCTGATCAGGATCACCTGTCCGTTTCCCTCGCGGGCCAGATGCCAGCGGCTCAGCAGCAGCTCCAGCTCTTGCTCGCGGCCCACCAGCGGCAGGAGCCCCGCGGAGCTGACCTCCGGCGAGTCCATGGGCTCCAGCACCTGGCGGGGGATCAGCGGGGTGCCGAGACCCGGCACCTGAATGGTAGGCAGAGCCGCGAGCATGAAATTCTTCTCGATCAGGGAGCTGGTGGCGGGGCTCACGATCACCTGGCCCGGCTCCGCCAGGGACTGGAGCGCCATCGCCAGGTCGAGGGTCGACCCGAGGGTCGGCTCCTGACCTTGGGGTGGGACAGCCACTACGGCCGAGCCGGTATGGACGCCGGCTTTCAGCGCCAGGAAGGCCGGCCTTCCCTGGTCGGAGGCCGCGCTCATCTGCGTCACCTGATCCGCCAGCTCGAGAGCGGCTCGTACCGCGCGCCGGGCGTTGTCCTCATGGGCCTGGGGATACCCGAAGTAGATCAGCAGCCGATGGCTGCCCAGGGCGCTTCCCAGGTGGCCGTCGTAGCGCTTCGTCACCCCATCCGCCAAGGCACGGAGCCGGAGCATGAGCTCCTGGAGGGCTTCGGGATCGAGCGCCTGCGGCGCACCGGAGGGCCCGTCCGTGCCCACCAGCTCGCAGCACACCACCGTCACTTGCCGGCGCTCGCCGGCCGGGTAGGGAACGGAGGACGGCTTGACGGTGCGTTCGACCGGGGAGGTTTTCTGGCTGAGAAGATCGCGGATCTCCAGTGCCAGCGCGGCAAGGTGCTTTTCGGCCTGAGCCTTGCGGCCTTGCGCGAGCGTTTGGCCTTTTCCGGGCCGGCCCTGGAGGGCGGCGAGCCAAGGGACCGCCTCCCAGGCGCAGGGGTGCACGAATACGGGGATGACCCGCAGGCCCTCGGTCTGCCGCCGTGCGAGCAGGAGGGGGACCTCGGTACCGCGGATGAATCCCGAGGTGAGGAAGTCCGTGGAGATCAGGAGCACGGCGACCGCCGCGCGGTTCATGGCCCCCTCGATCTCCGGCCACCAGCCGTCCCCGGCGGCGATCCGCTTGTCGTCCCAGACCGCCAGGTCGCCCTCGAGCTCCAGGACCTTCAGATGGCTGACGACGCGGTCCTTCCAGGCTTCATCCTTCTGGCTATAGCTGATGAAAACCGTAGGACGGCTCAGAGGGTCCACAGTTGGCAGCATTTCACGGAGATCATAGCCCCTTGGGGCGGGAACAGGGGGCTGCAAACTTCAGAGCGACGCGAGGAACGCTCCGATCTCCTGCCACACCAGGGGGCGGCCGAGCAGGTCGTTGTGCCCGGTGCGCGGCACCGGCACCCAGCGCGCAGGCCCTGCCAGCGCGCCGGCGATCTCCTTGCCCTGGGTCACGGGGATCAGGTCGTCGAGCTCGCCGTGGACCACCAGGGCGGGCACCCGGACCTCCCGGGCCGCTGCCCGCGAGTCGTAGCGCTCCCGCAGCATCGCCTTGACCGCCACGGCGGGAAAGATCCCCACCGCCACTTCGGCCAAGGTCGTCCAGGGCGAGAGGGCGATCAAGCCGTTCACCCCTTCGGGATGGCGGGCCGCGGCGCCGAGGGCCACGGCCGCGCCCAGCGACCACCCGCAGGCCACGACCGGGCGGCCCGAGCCCCGGGCCCAGGCCACGGCCGCGTCGCCCGTGGCCATCAATCCCTCCTCCGAGGGGGTGCCGGAGCTGCGGCCGTAGCCCGGGAAGTCCACGGCGAGGAACGGCACGCCCAGGCGCCGCAGCTCGTCATAGAAACCGGACCACCGCAGCGTCTCCAGGTTCTCGCCGTTGCCATGGAAGAAAAGGACCCGCGGCGCCCCCGGCGGCAGCCCCGGATCGTCCCAGGCCCAGGCCACGGCCCGGTCGCCGGTGGCGAGGTCGAGGGCGACTTCCTCCAGGGGAGCGGGAGGCGGCGAGGGGACGGCGACCGGCGGCGCCGGATAGAGCATCTGGCGGGCGAAGGCGTCGATCATGGAGGAGAAGGAGGAGCGGAAAGAGCGAGCGGTGCCACAAAGATGAGGTAGGCGCTCCTGAGGACAGGATTGAGGAGCTCGTAGAGCTGAGTCCTGACGCCCCGGGACAGAGACCTCGTTCCCGGTACTTGGACCCGTGGTCACCGCTCGCGGGCCGAGAGTATCACCGCTGCGGGGTGGATTCCAAGAGGGTCCGGTGATCTCACCCGCCCGGCTTCGCACTCCACGACAGGCTCTCGTCGGGATCAGGAGTCTTCGGCAGGCGCTTGCAGAGGAAGGCGAGAACCGAGACGTCCTTTCGCGGGTCCGCGGCTGGCACGGGCGGTGGGGGCGGAGCCGCGGGCGCGGGTACGACGGGCGTGGGAGCGGCGGGTGCCGGCCGCACCGGTGGGAGGACGGCCCCGGGAGGAACGGGCAGCCGGTGATCCCTGACGAGCGCTCCTCGAAGCTGCGGTGCCGGCTGGACGACAGCAGCCCGCAGCACCGGCCGCATCGTGACGTTGCTCAGCATCTGGACGTTGGCAGGCTTTATGACTGGAGGCGGTGCAGCCGCCACCGGGGCCAACCGCATCGTGGCCATGCCGGCCAGCCGCGGCTGCATGACGAATTGCAGCGCCGGGAGCGCGCGGATCGGCTGCGGTGGTGCGGCTGCATGATCGGTATGCATCGTCACCTGGATGTTGCGCACGAAGACGAGCGCCGCGATATAAGCCGGCCAGGTCCCCTGGGGCGGCTCCGCTCCATCCGATAAGGGCGGCGATCCCTCCGGCAGACGCCAGCAGCGGGCATCGAAGACCTCCCGCCGGAACCAGGGCCGCGCGAGGGCGACCGAGCGATACTCGAACGACAGGTGGTCCAGCGTGGACTGGCTGCCCTCGGGCGCGAAGATTTCCTTCAGCTCCTGCGGCGCCTGCGACACCAGATGGGCGATCTCTTCACGGGTGATGGTGAAGGTCGGCCATTCCTGAGCGAACACGTCCGCCGGCACGAACGAAGTGGGAGCGAAGGGCTGCTGGTTCGGATCGGTCAGCAGGTCCAGGTCGGGATCGAACGACGAGGACCACGTGTGCCACATCAGTTGCGGCGAGCGGGCGGCATAGGTCTGTTGGACCTGCTGCGCCTGCTCCACCGCTCCCTTGTACCCCTTGGCTTCCCAGTCGGCACGCGCCTGCTCCACCGCGGCGCGCAGACGCGGCTCGGTGGTCTCTTTCCATTGCGTGCGCACGGCTGGGTCCGTCGCGGCCGCAGCGGTGCTTTGTTCCGTCTTGTAGCTTTGCACCGCCTGGAACCAGACGTCCCGGAACTGTTTATAAGCGAGCCGTTGCGGGCTCTCGCCGAACCCGTCCTTGCCGGTCAGGAATGCGATGGCCTGCTGGTAGGCCGCCTCTTCCGCCTCCGTCGGCAGGCTCTGTGCCAGGATGGCGGTCCGCAAAACGCTCGCATAAGTGTCCCACAGGAACTTTTCGCCCAGGTCGAAGATCGTGCCCGTGGGCAGCGCGTTCACCAGACGGGCGAACTCCGAATAGACGAGCCGTTCGGCAACCGCCGGCGAATCGAAGGCGCCGAACGTGAGCTGGTCCGCGGTGTAGCTGACCGGGGAGAGGGCGGGGAAGCTCATGAACGTGTCAGGGCTTTCGAACACGAGCTTCGCCTTCGTCATCAAAGCAAGCCATGCGAGTGCGTCCATTGGCATACTCTCCCTTCGCAGCTCCTGGTGAGGAAAATCCCTTTAGACCCAGGCCTTGATGTCCGGCGAGGGGTTGGGGCACTTGGTGGGCAGGACGTGGCACTTGAAGCCCACGATCTGCATTCCCGGCACCGACAGGCTATGCCCGTCCCAACTGTGGCCGTAATCCCGCTGGGTGTTGCCATGCGTCGTATAGTGGCTGGCGCTGCCGCCCGCCGAAAAGGGGCCGAACGAGAAGCCGCCGCCGCCGCTCTGCGCGGAGGCCGAATGCTCATCGAGGAAATGGGAGAACCCTTCGCTGTGCCCGATCTCCATTTTCAGGTTGCGGATGAAAACGATCGAGGTCGGATAAGCCGGGAGCAGTCCTTTCGGCGGGCTGCCACCGTCGCTCAGCATGTCGCCTTTCAAGTCCGGATTGCCGGGGTCGAACCGCCAGGTCTTGCTGACCAGGTACGACGACTTGAACCACGGCCGCACGATGGGGATCTGGGCGATCTCGAAGCTGAGCGAGAAGTTGTCCGAGTTGAAGCGGCCGTCGAAGGAGGAGGTGGATTCGCTATGGCTGGCGCCGCCATGAGCGCCGAAGCCAAAGAAGCCCGCCGAAGCCTGGACGGACCAGCCGCTGGCATCGAGCTTCGAGCCCGCATGCTGCGAGAAGTCTCCCGCGCTGAAGGAGAAGCGCGACCAGCCGGCCGACGTCGCGAAGCTGGCCGGGACCAGCGATGAATAATAGAAATCGCTGCCCGACGCGAGACCCGTCAGCTTGGCCTTGTCGAGATCGTCGAGATAGGCCTGCTTCAGCAGCGTCAGGGAACGCCCTTCCACCTGCGAGATGTAGGCGGCGATCTCTTCGTACTCGTTCTTGTAACCGGAAGCGACCCAGTCGTCCATCGCAGCCCTCACCTTGTCGCGCAGGATGTGAGCGTTCAACGCCCAGAAGGTCACGGCCTTGGGATCGTTGCCGGCGAGACCGTCGATCCGGTAACTGTTGTATTCGAGCGCCGCGGCGTCGTAGGCGGCCATTTTTTCGTGATACACCTGCACCAGCGGGCTCACGCCCGAAACCTCGATCTTGTCGCCGGTGATGAGGTCGGTCTTGACGGTCTTGGCGATGAGCAAGCTCTGGAGGTGCTCGATCTTCTTCTTCACGTCGTCCGTCAGCTCGCTTTGCATCACCTGGCTCATCTTGAGAGTGCGCTCGTAGATCTCCGATAGCGTCCCCTCGTCGTTCATCACCGCGAACTTGGCGAACTGGTCGTTGTTGATTCGTGCCACGTCGGGAACGAAGTCGACGAGGCGGGACAGCGCCTCCGCCTGGACGTAAAGCTGCGCGGTGTCCGAGGCGCGAAGCTGGTCGAGCTGCGCCGGCGTCAGGCCCGGTGCCGGTGTCGCCGCGGCGCCGCCCGTACCCGGAGTGGCAGCCGCAGCGGCTCCGCCTGCACCCGTTGCCGCGAGCATCGTGTCCGCCGCCGTTTTCTTCACGACCCCCGTAAGGCCCTGGGTCAGGAACTGGAAGTCCGAGGGATCCACGGGAATCCCGGGTGTGCACCAACTGAAAAAGTTATCGGCGGACTTGGGCACGGTCGCGTCGCCGTTCGTCAATACGTCATAGAGCTTGCCCATGATCGCATTGGCGATCTCGCTTGGCATTACGTCAGGCATATCATCCTCCTTGCCTTGGATTGGTTGATCGTTTTAACTTTACTTCGCCCGTCGCTGCATTAGGCGGAGGAAATTAAAGAATTGTTACAGCGTTACGGTGCATGCAAGCCGCCTCGCTGGGAGCCCCGAGCGGCTCGCCCCTGACGGCTGAGCAACGGTGGCAATTAGACAAGGTAGAATGACGCCAGCCACCGGCAAACGCCAGGCGTTTCGGAGCCCCTATGAAACGATGTATTTTCGTCCTCGTGGCCGTTCCCTGGTTGCTCGCGGCACGGCCTGCGCCGGTCGTCGACCTCCACCGCGTCCTCCAGGGCGCGTACGCGCAGGTGGGCGTTACGCTCGGCTACGACAGCGCCTACAGCCGCATCGCCTATCCCGGGGGCGATGTCCCGGTGGACCGGGGCGTCTGCACCGACGTCATCGTCCGCGCCTACCGGCACGCGGGAGTCGATCTCCAGGTTCTGGTGCACGAGGACATGGTCCGTGCTTTTTCGGCCTATCCCCACCTCTGGGGGCTCTCGAAGCCGGACTCCAATATCGACCACCGCCGGGTCCCGAACCTCGCGGCCTTCCTGCGGCGGCACGGCACCACGCTATCCCCGTCGAGCCGCTCCGCCGACTATGCACCCGGAGACGTCGTGACCTGGCGGCTCTCCTCCGGGGTCCCTCACATCGGCCTGGTGTCCGATCGCAAGGCCGGCGAGCGCTACCTGATGGTCCACAACATCGGCTCCGGCGCGCGGGTGGAGGATGTGCTGTTCGCGTACCAGGTGACGGGGCACTATCGCTACGGGCTGTGAGCCTGGCGAGCTTCCCCATTCTCCAGCCGGACTGCAACGACGCGCAGGGCCAAGATTTGCGGGGTAGGATACCGCCATGGAATCCAAAACCTGGGACCGGGAGCGGCAGGTCTACCGCATCCTCTTCTTCCTCGTCGCCCTGTTCGGCGTCAGCTATCTCGTCTTCGAGGTGCTCAAGCCGTTCTTCGCCGCGCTCGCCTGGGCGGTGGTCCTGGCGGTCGTCTTCGCGGCGCCCTGGCAGGCGCTCGCCCGCCGTATGCCGAAGCGGCGGGGGCTGGCGGCGGGCCTCCTCACCACGGCGATCGGGCTGGTCGTGCTGCTGCCGGCGGGGCTCTTCGTCGGTGTCCTGACGAGCCAGGCGGTGAAAGCCGCCGGCCAGGCCGTGGACGCCGTGCACAGCCGCAACATCTCCTCGTTTTCCGACGTCGTCGCCATGCCCGAGGCGGCCCGGTTCCTCGACGCCGTGAAGACCCGCCTCGGCATCGCGCCCGCCGACTTTCAGAAGTTCGCCACCGACTCCGTGACGGGGGTGTCGACTTTCATCGCGGCGTCGAGCGGCCGCCTGGTGCTCGGCTTCTTCGACGCGCTCCTCACTTTCTTCACCACGCTGTTCCTGCTCTTCTTCTTCTTCCACGACGGCGAGCAACTGAGCGCCGCGGCGCTCGACCTGCTGCCCACCGACGCGGCAGGGCGCCAGGAGGTGCGGCAGTCGCTGGGCAAGATGGTGCGGGCCATTTTCCGCGGCTCGCTGCTCCTGGCCCTGATCCAGGGGGCCTTCGGCGGCATCGGCTGGGGGTTCGCCGGGCTGGGGTCGCCGGTGCTCGCCGGCGCGACGATGGCGGTGCTGTCGCTGTTGCCCATCGGCGGCTCGGCGATCGTCTGGCTGCCGGGCAGCATTTGGCTCTGGACCACCGGCCATCACGGCGCCGCCATCTTCCTCCTCCTGTGGGGGACGCTGGTGACCTCGTTCCTCTGCGACAACGTGCTGCGGCCGTTGCTCATCCGTGGCGCCGAGGAGCTGAGCACGGTCGTCGTGTTCCTCGGCGTCTTCGGCGGTCTCGCCACCTTCGGCCTGCTCGGGATCTTCATCGGCCCGATGGCGCTCGCGACCTTCGCCTCGCTGCTCGGCGCGCTGCGTGAGCGCGCCCACGTCGGGACCGACGAGAGCCTCGAGAGAGGGGACGTTACCTGACCGCAGGGACGCCCGCCCAAGACCCTCACCCCTGCCCCTCTCCCGACCCCCTGATCCCCCTCCCCGGGAGAGGGGAACGCGGCTGGGGCGGTCTCGCTTTTCTCCCTCGTCCCTGTTGTCCCTGCTGTCCCTTTCGTCCCTTCTGGCTTTTCTCCCTCTTCTCCCGGTCGCCCTTGCCACCGTTCCCCCGATCGGTCAGGATTGAGTCAGGTTGACCGGCCCGTCTGGGGGACAACGAGCGCATGCGGCTGATCAAGATCGGGATCGGGAACGTCAATCCCGCCGTGGGGGCGGTTCGGTCCAACGTGGACCGCGTCCTGGCGCAGGCCCGGGCCATGGCGGCGGACGGGGTGACGGTCGCCTGCTTCACCGAGCAGGTGGTGGGGGGGTATCCGCCGGAGGACCTCATTCAGTGGCGGGCTTTCGTCGCCGCCCAGCGCGCGGAGCTGGAACGCTTCGCCGCCGCGACGGCGGCGCTGCCCATCGTCTCCGTGCTGGGCACGGCGGCGGCGGTGGGCGGCCAGCTCTTCAACTGCGCGGCGGTGGTGCACGGCGGCGCCATCCTCGGCCTGGTCCCGAAGGAGAAGCTCCCCACTTACAACGTCTTCTACGAGGCGCGGACCTTCGCCCGCGGCACCGCCGGCCTCGCCCTGGAGGCGGGGGGGATCCCGCTCGGCGACTACCTCTTCGCCTTCGCCTTCGGCCTGGTGAGCGTCGAGGTGTGCGAGGACGTGTGGTCGCCCGACGGACCGATGCGCCGCCGCTGCTACTCGGGAGCGGAGATGGTGCTGAACGTCACCTCCTCCCCCTTCCGCGTCGGCGTGCCGGCGACGCGGCGGGAGATGCTCGCCACCCGCTCGGCGGACAACGAGGTGACGCTGGTCTACGCCAATACCGTGGGCGCTCAGGACGGGCTGATCTTCGACGGCGGCGGCTTCGTCTTCCAGAACGGCCGGCCGGTGCTGGAGGCCCCCCGCTTCCGCCAGGGGTGGATGGCCTGCGTGGTGGACCTCGACCGCACGCTACGCTCGCGGCAGGAGAACACCACCTGGCGGCTCGACTGCGAGGCCTTCCAGCGCCAGGAGATCCCGGTGCCCGTGCTGCGCAGCCCGGCGCCCACGGCGGACGGCTCGCGGCTGCCGTATCCCGCGCCCGCCTGGCAGAACCTCTTCCTGCCGGCGGCCGGCGCTCCCGAGCGCACGCTGCGGGAGGCGACGCTCGACGACCTCGTCGAGGCGCTGGCCCTGGGCGTGGCCGACTACTTCCGCAAGTCCGGCGCCTTCCGCTCGCTCGGCGTGGCGCTCTCGGGTGGCCGCGACTCGATGCTCTCCCTCCTCCTCGCCTGGCGGGCCGCGCAGCTCCTGGCGGCAGACGGCATCGAGGCGGGCATCCAGGCCTTCTACATGCCCAGCCGCTATTCGGGGGAGGAAACGCGCGACGCCGCCCACACCCTCTGCCGCGAGCTTTCCATCCCGCTGCGGGTGGTGGCCATCGAAGAGGCCTTCGACCGCGAGGTGGAGGCGACCCGCGAGATGCTGGGCGGCGAGGAGCCGACGGAGGTCACCCGCCAGAACGTGCAGGCGCGGGTGCGGGCGGGGCGGATGTGGAACTGGGCCAACAGCTCGGGCGCCCTCTTCCTGCAGACCGGGGACATGAGCGAGAAGGCCGTGGGCTACACCACGGTGGGCGGCGACCTCGAAGGGGCGCTGTCGGTGATCGCCAACGTGCCGAAGACGGTGGTGGTGGCGCTCCTCGAGCGGTTCCACGAGCGCTTCGGCTTCGCGGGGGTGCGCCGCACCCTCGACACCGAGCCCGGCCCCGAGCTCGCGGCGGCGCAGACGGCGGAGGACGAGCTGATGCCCTTCCCGGTGCTCGACGCCTGCCTCTACCTCTACGCCGGGGAGAAGCTGGCGCCCGCCGAGGTGGGGGAGGCCCTGCGCTCGCTGTTCCCGGAGATCGCGGCCGGGCGCCTCGCGGAGTGGGCCCGCCGCTTCGCGACGCTCTTCACCCGCTCCATCTACAAGTGGGTGCAGTCTCCCCTCGCCCTCCACGTGGGCTCGCTCGACCTCGACCGCGAGCGGGCGTTACAGCTCCCGGTGGTGCAACGGAATGAATGGAATAACGGGCCAGTTTGAGGCCTTCGCCCCCCAGGGCCGCGAGCGCGTTGCCGGGTTCCTGCTGTTCCTGTGCCTGGCCGCCCTCCCGGTGGTGCCGCTGGTGCTCTCCCTGTGGGGGCGCGGTCCCGCGATCGCCGGCGCGATCGTCACCGTAGGGCTGTCGACCCTGCTGGTCAAGATCATCGTCCAGCGGGCGAGCCGTTCGCTGCAGGTCCGCGAGCGGCGCTACCGCGACCTGGTGGCCGAGAGCTTCGGGCTGATCTGCACCCACGATTCCAACGGGGTGCTGCTGATGGTCAATCCGGCGGCGGCCCAGGGACTGGGTTACTCGCAGCGCGAGCTCGAAGGGAAGAACCTGCGCGAGCTCCTGGCTCCTGCCGCGCGGGGTTTCTTCGACGAGTACCTGGACCGGGTCAAATCGGGCCAGCCCACCGAGGGGCTGATGCGCGTGGTCACCCGGCAGGGCGAGGGACGGGTCTGGATGTACCGCAACCACCTGGTGGCAAACGAAGGAGAAGCGCCCTACGTGCTCGGCCATGCCATGGACGTCACCGAGCGGATGCGGGAGGAGAAGGTGCTGCGGCAACACGCCGCCGAGCTCGGCCTCGCCAACGCCGCGCTGCAAGCCGAGATCGACGAGCGCGCCCGGGCCGAGCGGGAGCGCGACCGGTTCTTCGACATGTCGGTGGAGCTGCTCTGCATCGCCGGCTTCGACGGCTATTTCAAGCAGCTCAACCTGGCCTGGGAGCGGGTCCTCGGCTTCACCCTCGAGGAGCTGCGGTCGCGGCCGTCGGCCGATTTCGTCCACCCC
>DASUEN010000128.1:0-24337 GCA_036275055.1 Thermoanaerobaculia bacterium | reverse complement strand
CGAGCTTCCCCGCGAGCGCCGCCAGCAGGTTGCGTCCGGGCCAGGATTCCGGTACCGGGAGCCCGGCGAGGGAGAGGAGCGTCGGCGTCAGGTCCAGGCTCGAAACGGGGAGATCCGAGACGAGCCCCTGCGGCAGTCCCGGTCCCAGCAGCACCAGAGGGACGCGCAGCGAGCTCTCGTACGGCACCTGCTTGCCGTCGGCGCCCGAGTCGGGGCCGCCAACGCCCCGTTCGCCCATCATGTATCCGTTGTCGCCGAGCAGCACGACCACCGTCCGCTCCGCGAGCCCCGTCTCGCGCAGGGTGGTGAGCAGGCGCCCGAGTTGCTCGTCGAGGTGGCTCAGCGCTTCGTCATAGTGGCGCCAATCGTTGGCCTGCACGTCGCGCGGGAAGCCCGGCGGCAGGAGCTCTTCGGCGCGGCGCCCGGCGTAAATCCTTTCGATCCGTTCCGGATTGGGCTCATAGGGAAAGTGAGGCGCGGTGAAGCCGAGCCAGAGGAGGAACGGGCTGCTCCGGGCGGCGTCGCTGCGCAAAAAGCCCAAGGCATCGTCGGCGAAGATCTCCTGCGTGAAGCCGGGGACGGTCTTGTACTCGGCAGAAACCCCATGGACCAATTCAGGATCGCGGTAGTACGACCCGCCGCCGGGCAGCCAGGTCCGCACCTCGTCGAAGCCGCACTCCCAGGGAGGCGGGGGAACGTGCCACTTGCCGACCAATACCGTGTGATATCCGGCATCCCGCAACAGGCTCGCCACCGTCGGGCGCCGGCAGAGGGTCTCGGCGACCCCGGGCTCCTGGTACTTGGTGGAATAGACGCCATGGCGAAACGACGGCAGACCGGTGAGCAGGCTGGCGCGGACCGGATGGCACTGGGAGACCGAGACCGTGGCCTGCCGGAAATAGACGCCCGCGCGCGTCATCCCGTCCATCACGGGAGTGACGACGTTGGGATTGCCCGCAGCGCCGAGCGCATCCCAACGCTGGTCGTCGGAGAGCACGACGACGAGATTGGGGCGCGAGGAGTTGGCTGGCTGGGCGATCGAGGTGGACGGGTGCGGACTGCGTGGCCCCATCCCGGTGCAGCCCAACGGCGACAGCAGCGGCGTCGCCGCCAGGAGGAGCAGCAGCACTCTCAGTTGCAAGGCAGGTAGCGGTGGCACGGGTTGCTTTCCCGGGATACTAGTCAGCTCCCTGACTTCTTTTTCGTCGTCGGCTTCGGCTTCAAGGAACTCACGTAAGCGAAGCTCTGCGCGAAAAAGGTCTTCAGCTCCGCAGTCTTTTCCAGCAGAGCGTCGGGAACCTCGACGTATTCCTTCTGGACCACGCCATACTGTTTGCAGAGCGTAGTCTTGTACTTCTTGAGGAATTCGTCACGAGCCTCCGGCGGGAGGCGAAGCGCCAATGTGCCCGTCTTCCCCAGGTAGCTGAACATGTGACCGTTCACCGACGTATAAGGTACGGTCGCACCTTTGCGTTCGACGCCCGGAAGGGTCGCGACGAGAGCATCGTACAGAGCCAGTTTATCCGCGGGTGCTTCGGCTTGTGCTTTGCCCATGGGGCCGTGAGCTCCAGTTGGATAGCTGCTAGAGCGGCAGGTACGGGTCGAGCGCCGCCTCGACGTCAGGCCGATCCAGGACCTCCACGGCCATGGCCGGGAACAGCTCTTCGACGGTGAGGGTATTCATAGGTGCCGCTCCGACCTGACCTATACTAACAGAAAGGACTGCGCCGCCCATGAGGGGCAGCAGCTTCGGGCGGCAGAAGGAGACTGCATCGTGACATCCGAAGATGGAGAGGCATCCACGGCAGAAGCTCGCCGGGGACCGGGGACGTTACGGTGCTCCTTCTGCCAGAAGTCGCAAGCTGACGTTCGGGCACTCATCGCTGGCCCCAATGTCTTTATCTGTGACGAGTGCGTCGAAGTCTGCCGTGACATCCTCGACCCTGCAATCGAGGCTACCGTTCAGGCCGCAGTACGGCACGCCCTGCACGGGCCTTCGCAGTCCGGGCCGGAGGCTGCCGCTGAGGAAAACGATGCGCAAGGCGCGTCGTCGTTGCTCTGCAACCTCTGCCGTCTTCCTACGCCGGTCCATCAGCTCACTCTGATCCCGCAACGGGGTGCGTTGTGCCACGCCTGCATCGACGCGGTCCTCCGGGCCACCGACGCCTCAGTCGAGGAGGAGCCGGAGCTGGCGAGATGAGCCAGAAACGTGATCTGGGCCCCTCAAGGCATCGAGGCACTAGCCGATTCCTTCAGGGTTTCCAGTCGTAGGAGGAGAGGTGCCGGTTGTCGAGGGTCCAAATGTAGACTCGCCGGCTCGGATTCAAGGAGCATTGGCGGTGGAATTCCTGGACGATGGTGAGGTCCCCGAGTCCGGAACCGTGAGTCGCCCAGTTAGGGAATTCCTCCAGCCAGGTCTGCATGACTTCGGGCTCAAAGAACGGCGTCGTCGTGAATGGAGTCTCCCCACGGATGGCGTCGCGGACGAAGGCCACAAATCGATTCGCCGCATCTCTCCTCTGGCGTCCGTCCCCGTTCTGTCCGATGTGATTGCCGGTCTCGACAATTGCGCTCATGGGTAGCAGCAGTGTCTCCCGTTTAATCTTCTGCTCCAACTGCGCGTAGATCTCGCGATGATTCTCGCATCGGTTGGGGACCTGAAGGATCTCGCAGAGGATGGAGGTGTCGAGGAGGCAGATACTCATGAAGATTGGGCTCGCCGCTTGAAGTCTGAGATCCAGGCGAGCCCCTTTTCAACTTTGGCCGCGCTGTCTCGTTTCTCCGGATCTTTGAGGAATCGATCGAGAATTCCCCGCGTAACGAGGCGGCCAAGAGGACCTTGGGCTACGAGCTCGGGATAGCTTGCGAGGTCCTCTAGACGGATCAGTCGGCTGTCGCCTTCCTTAGGGTCGCGGTAACACGCCACTGTTGCCGGCACGGCTTCTGGTGGGATCGCATCGAGAAGAGCGGGATTGTGGGTAGTTATAAGTACACGGATCTGACGATCATGGGCGATTCGCTGAATGTTTTTGAGGAGCAGATTAGCACGACTCGGATGGACGCCATTGTCTATCTCTTCGATGATGACAAGCGATCCCTTCGGGACGGATAGGACGGCTGCAGCCACGGCCAAAACCCGCAAGGTACCGTCCGACAAGAGCGCGGCCTCGCGAGGAATAACCTTGTCCCCGAAATTCTCATGAAGTTGGACCATTACGTCGTCGCGTGGTGCCTCGAGGAAAGAAATGTCCTGAATGTCCTGCTCCGGTAGAGAGCGGATGAAATCAAGAAGTACTTCCTTCTGTTTCTCTTCTTGGATCAGGCGATAGAGCACGGAGGAGAGTGCGGCGCCGTCGCCTTGAAGCTTCTTTTCTTGGATATAGCTATAGCCTCGCATCCTGCGAGGATTGGGATCGAGAAAAAGAATGCTCTCTAGACTCTGTCGTAGCCTCGTCGCTGCCGCAGGAATTTGGGACTGTGAGGCCTTGTGATATGCCGAGAATCGGGCTGGTGTTGAAAGCTGAGTGAAGATCGCCTGCTGATCGATACAGGCAATGTGTGGCTTCTTACCGCCTTGGGCGAAGTTATTATAAGCAACCTGTATTTCATGACTATATCGGCTTGCTGGTCCTACCACCTTATACAAAGGAAAGTGAGTGGCAAGATCGGGGCTTTCAAGACTTTCGCTCAAAATTCCTAAGCCATCTTCTCCAACCTTAAGGCGTACGGAGAACGTCAAAGAAAGGCGGTAAGGACCCGTCTGTACCGAAGCGAGCTGACAGCCAAGGTCAATGAACGCACCTTGATAGGTGAAGTCACTAGGGGTCCCGCGTAAATTTAACTCCTGCTCCCGAAGAGCAGTGAGAACATTGTCCAGCCGTCTGCCCGACGCCAACCACGAGAGAAGCTGAATCGCCTCGATCGCATTGCTCTTGCCCGAGGCATTGGCGCCGATCAGCAGCGTCAGAGGAGCCAGCGGAAGGGTGGCTTTCCGGAAGCTCTTGAAGTTCTCGATGCTGAAGCTCTGGATCATGGCGCCGATTCTACACCTTCCGGAAGCTGCCGGCGGTCCCACGCGACGCGAGTCGGGCGTGGTATTCGCTGCAAGCCGCGTTTAGGGAGGAGGGAGCGGGTTCGCGGAGCTTCTCGGTTCGACACATCTGAACCAGAGCCTCGACGTGCCGCTGACAGTCTCGCTCTGATGCCAACCGCGGATAATCGGACCTTCCTTCCTCCACTTGCCTGCCTTCGAGGTAGGCCAGCCACGTTTCGATGTTCCACGTGGGGATGAAGACGGCGACACGCTCATCGCCGGCGCGCTCTGCGATGCCGGCCTCGCGGCATACTTTGCCGAGTTGCTGGAGGCGGGCCGCGGGTCCCGCGGCGTCACCATCCATCATTACGACCAGCGCCTGGCTGACCGGCCGGGAGCGATGCGCTTTGAGCTCCCGCGGAAACCTCTCCCGAACGAACTGCTCTCCGGCTCCGCGGCCGGGAGGCGCTTTCTCCACGCGCATGGCGCGGGTTTCCCAGCCCACGGCGTTCAGGAACCGGCGCGCAAAGACCTCCTGTTGCTTGTCCTCGCAGAGGAGGACGAGCTGAACCCGACGGCTCACAGCTCCCAGCCCCGCGCCATCAACTCGGAGAGCCTGAGTCCCGCGTCTCCGGGGATCTCGCTCAATCTACGGGTGGTGATGCTCCCCGTGCTTTCGCGTTTCAGGAGCACCCCAGCCTCGGAACCGAGGTAGTCGATCAGCTCCGGATGGTGGGAGCAGAGGATCGCCTGGCGGGGCCTCGTGCCGCAGGTATCCGAGAGGGCCATGAGCCACGGCTGGATCTCGGCCAAGGACAGATAGTTGTCCGGCTCATCGAGGAACAGCACGTCCTGATCGCCCGCAAGATAGACGAGAGAATAGAGCGCGATCAGCGCACGCTGGCCATCGGAGAGCTCGTCGAGCCTCAGCTCGTAGCGCCCGCTCAGCCCCTCGAACACGACGTTGAGCACCCGGGCTTCGGAGCCTACTCTCTCCATCCGGATCGATTGGAAATCGTCGATGACTTTGCGCAGCGCCTCTACGAGCTCGATGACGAGATCCTGCCGCTCTTGAATCTGGTGCCGGTACCAGGAGGCCAGATTGCCACCGTCCGATTGCAGCAGGGGTTCTTCGGAAACCGTTTCGGCCTGGAACCGTTTCGGGTCCAGAGCGCAGACCGTCACGCCGCGCATGAAGTCCAGGAAGCGATTGAGCCGTTTGTTGACCGGCCGGGGGGCCACGCGCGCCATCGCCGACTCGGACCCATCCGCGGAGTATTTCGTGTCCAGGGAATGATCGTCGCGATACAGTTGGACCTCGCCTTTGCTGAATTCGAAGAGCGGCTTTTGCTCGGCTTTCAAGGACTCCAGGATGATCCGCGCCCGGCGGCTCTCCTTTTCGTGCTCGATTTCGAGCCGGTAGGTCAGATCGGTCTCGCCGTCCAATCCCACGGTCAGCTCAAAGACCTGAAGCCGCCGATCCTGCCAGCGGGTCAGCGAGCGCGAGGGGAAAAGCTCCGGATCGGTGACCTTCCCCACGCCGCTCAACAACTGCCGCAGGGCGAACAATACGTCGAGCACCGAGGATTTGCCCGAACCGTTCGGTCCAGCGAGGAGGGTGAGCGTCTGGAGATCGAGCTGGAAGTTCACCAGACACCGGTAGTTGTCCACGTAGAGTCGCTTCAGCATGATAGGTCTCCCGCGGCTTGCGCGGCTGGGTGAAGGCTATCACTGCCAATGCTGCAGGCGATCCTGCAAAGCCCGCCATGCCTTCCCCCGGTGGCTGACGGCGTTCTTCTCCTGGCCGGTCAGCTCGGCGAAGGTGTGGGAGGAGCCGTCGGGGAGGAAGACGGGGTCCCAGCCGAAGCCGTGGATGCCTCGGCCGGGGAGGACGAGGGTACCCTCCGTCCTCCCTTCGGCCACGAGCTCCTGATCCCCATCCTTATATAAGAGGAAGCAGCGGGCGGAGGCGCGGGCCTCTCCCAAGGCGATGGCGGTGCGGGCGAGGCCTTCGGCGCCGACGGCGTGGAGCATCCATTTGACGAGGGGGCCGGGGAAGCCGTTCAAGGCGGCGAGGTCGAGCCCCGCCTCTTCGACGACTAGGGGGCGGCCGGCCTGCCGCCAGGCTTCGTCCGCCTTGGCGCGGAGCACTTCCAGATAGTCGAGGGACTGGATCTCGGGGAGGTCGGCGACGAACGTTTCGACCTCACCGCCGAGGGCGAGCCGCGCTTCGGCGATCTTGCCGAGGTTGCCGGTGACGAGGACGAAGGGCCTCACGGCTTCACGGCGAGCCGGCGCAGCTCCTCGATCAACTCGTCCGTCTGGCGCCTCAGGTAGTCGACGTCGCAGGAGTTGTCGAGGATGCGGTGGGCGGCGGAGCGGCGTTGCTCGCCGTCGCCTTGGGCGAGGAGGCGTCCGCGGGCGGAGGCTTCGTCCATTCCCCGGTCCACGGCGCGCTGGAAGCGGGCCTCGCAAGGGGCCTCGACGGTGACGATGAGGTCGAATCCCGGGGCGTAGCCGGCTTCCACCAGCAGGGTGGCTTCGAGGATGATGAAGTCCGCCGCCTTCGTAGCCAGCTCTTCGAACTTCTTGCGCACCAAGGGGTGGACGGCGGATTCCAGGGCGAAGCGCGCCTGGGGGTCCTTGAAGACGCGGGCCGCGACCTTGGCATGGTCCACGCCCCCCTTCTCGTTGAGCATCTCGGCGCCGAAGAGGGCGCGCACGGCGGCGGCTCCGGCACCGCCCGGCTGGTGAAGCTCGGCCACCAGCTTGTCGGCGTCCACCACCTGGAAGCCGGCGTCGCGCAGCCAGCCGGCCACGGTGGACTTGCCGCTGGCGAGGCCGCCGGTCAGGCCGACGCGAAGGGCTCGGCCACTCATGGTGCAGCCGGCGCCAGGGATGCGGCGGGAAGGCCCTGGCGGCGGCGGGCGGCTTTCAAGGTGTTGAAGAGGACCATGGCCACGGTCAGCGGGCCGACCCCTCCCGGCACCGGCGTGATGTGGGACGCCTTCGGTGCCACACGGGTGAAGTCCACATCCCCTATGAGGGTATACCCTTTTTGGGCCACCTGCGCACGCCGCGCCGCGTCTCCCGGAAACAGCCGCTCCGCCTCGGCGGGATCGGTGAGGCGGGTCATCCCCACGTCCACCACCACCGCGCCTTCGCGCACGTGGTCCGGGCCGATCATGGCCGGGCGGCCGATGGCGGCCACCAGGATGTCGGCTTCGCGGGTGACGGCGGCGAGGTCCACGGTGCGGGAGTGGCACACGGTCACCGTGCAGTTCTCCCGCAGGAGCAGACCCGCCATGGGTTTGCCCACGATGGCGCTGCGCCCCACCACCACGGCGCGGCGGCCGGAGAGAGGGATGCCGCTGCGCTTCAGCAGGGCGACGATGCCGGTGGGGGTGGCGGGGGTGAACCCCTCCTGGTCGAGCCACAGGCGGCCAACGCTCACCGGGTGGAAGCCGTCCACGTCCTTCTCCGGGGAGATGCGGTCGAGCACCCGCTTTTCGTGGATCTGGGCCGGCAGGGGAAGCTGCACTAGAATGCCGTCCACGGCGTCGTCGGCGTTCAAGGCGTCCACCAGGGCGAGGAGCTCAGCTTCGGAGGTGGTGGAGGGGAGGCGCTCGGTGCGGCTCAGGATGCCGATCTCGGCGCAGCTCTTCACCTTGCTTCCCACGTAGGTCTGCGAGGCGGGGTCGTCGCCCACCAGCACGGCCACGAGCTGCGGCAGGCGGGCGCCGGCCGCGGCCAGCTCGCGCACGCTGGCGGCGATCTCGGCGCGGATGGTGGCGGCGGCGGCCTTGCCGTCCAGGATGTCGGTCATGCGGGAATCCTTCCTTGATAGATGCAGACGGTCCCTCCGGAGAGGTCCTCCCAGGCGAGGGCGGTGAAGCCGGCGGCGGCCAGCCGGTCGAGGAATTCCTGGCGCTGCGGGAAGCCGAGGACCGAGTTGGGGAGATAGCTGTAGGCCGAGGCGCGGTGCGAGATCAGCCGGCCGATCCACGGCAGCAGGCGGAGGAAGTAGAAGAGGTAAAGCCCTTTGAGGGGCTGCCACTTCGGGATGGCGCATTCGAGGACCACCAGCTTTCCCCCGGGGCGCAACACGGCGGCGAGCTGACGCAGGGCGACGTCGAGGTCGGCCACGTTGCGCAGGCCGAAGGAGACGGTGGCGCCCTGGAAGTGCCGGGCGGGAAAGGGGAGGGCCAGGGCGTCGGCCGCCAGGGCTCCGGGGCGGGGAGCGCCGAGGCGGCCGAACTTCCGGCGCGCGATGGCGAGCATGGGGACGCAGAAGTCCGCCGCCGCCACCCGACCTCCTCGCCGTTCGAGGGCGAGCGCCTGGTCGCCGGTGCCGCAGCAGAGGTCGAGGACCGGGCTCCCGGGCGGCACGTCGAGGGTCACCGCCGCCCGCCGCCGCCAGACGAAGTCGAGGCTCGCCGAGAGGAGGTGGTTGAGCAGATCGTAGCGCGGCGCCACCCCCGCGAACATGTCGCGGATGGCGTCTCCCGACTTGTCGAGCGGGGCGGCGGTGGCGGTGGTCTCGGCCATACGGTGGGGAAGTGTAACCGACGCGGGGCCGGGGTATACTGGAGCCCGCCAGAAGGAGAGGGCCCTCCGGCCGCTTCCTCTCGCCTCCCGGGGCTCGAGCTCGCTGCTCAGTCCTCTTGACAATCCTCGTCTCCGGCCCTACCATGTGGGTCCTTTGCGTCGCGAAGGCGGGTATCGTACGCCGCGCCGAGGCAGATTTTTCCCAGCCAGCGCCGACCTGGATCGAACTGGACCGACTGGAGAGTTGAGATGCTGAAGAAGACCTATAGCCCGAAGCTCGCCGAGATCGAGCATCGGTGGTTCGTGCTGGACGCCGCGGGGATCCCTCTCGGGCGCCTCTGCTCGCTGGCGGCGCGGTTGCTGATGGGCAAGCACAAGCCGACCTATGCCACGCACCTCGACACGGGCGACTTCGTGATCGTCATCAACGCCGAGAAGGCGGTGCTGACCGGACGCAAGGAAGAGCAGAAGATCTACTACCACTACAGCGGCTATCCGGGCGGCATGAAGGCGGAATCGGCGGGCAAGCGGCGGCAGCGCCGGCCCACCAAGCTGGTCGAGGAGGCGGTCTGGGGCATGCTGCCCAAGGGTCCTCTCGGCAGGAAGCAGCTCAAGAAGCTCAAGGTCTATGCTGGCGGCGAGCACCCGCACCAGGCGCAGCAGCCCGAGACCTTCGACGTTGCGGCCGCGCTCTAGAGCCGGATGACAAGGAGAGATCGAATTGAGCCAAGTCAGCTACTACGGAACCGGACGCCGCAAGACGGCCGCGGCTCGCGTCTATCTGCGGGCGGGGGCCGGCGAGGTGAAGGTCAACGGCCGCACCCTGGACGTCTACTTTCCCAATGAAGTCTTGAAGATGGTCATCAAGCAGCCCCTGCTGCTGACGGAGACGGCCGAGAAGTTCGACATCACCGTCACCGTCGCCGGGGGTGGCAGCGCGGGCCAGGCTGGAGCGATCCGCCACGGCATTTCGCGCGCCCTGCTCGAGTACAACGGCGAGCTGCGCGACCGGTTGAAGTCGGCGGGCCTCCTGACCCGCGACCCGCGCAAGAAAGAGCGCAAAAAGTACGGCCAGAAGGGCGCTCGGGCTCGCTTCCAGTTCAGCAAGCGTTAGACGGCCCAGAAGGAGAATCGCTTGGTAGAAGTCACCATGAAGGAATTGCTGGAGGCCGGTGTCCACTTCGGGCACCAGACCCGGCGTTGGAACCCGAAGATGAAGCAGTACATCTTCGGCAAGCGCAACGGCATCTACATCATCGACCTGCAGAAGACCCTGCGGCTCTTCAACCAGGTGGCGGCCTTCGTTCAGCAGCTCGCGGCGGAAGGCAAGCGCATCCTCTTCGTCGGCACGAAGCGGCAGGCCCAGGAAGCCATCGCCGAGGAGGCGGCGCGCTCGGGCGAGTTCTACGTCACCAACCGCTGGCTGGGCGGCACGCTGACCAACTTCGTCACCCTGCGCACCTCGATCGAGCGGCTGAAGGAGATCGAGGGACGGCTGGGCGACGAGAACAGCCCGCTGACCAAGAAAGAGAAGCTGCGGCTGGAGCGCGAGCGGGAGAAGATGGCAAAGAACCTCGAGGGGATCCGCGACATGGAAGAGCTGCCGGACGCGCTCTTCGTGGTCGATCCGAAGAAGGAGTACATCGCCGTCTCCGAGGCCAACAAGCTGGGGATTCCGGTGATCGCCATCGTCGATACGAACTGCGATCCCGAGCTGATCGACTTCCCGATCCCGGGCAACGACGACGCCATTCGCGCCATCCGCCTGTTCGCGGCGCGCATCGCCGATGCCTATCTCGCCGGTGCCGGAAAGATGGAAGAGGAGATGCACGTCCGCTCGAAGGACGCCATGCCGATTCCGGTCTTCGACAAGGACGCCGCGAGCGCCGCGCCGGCCCACTGAGACCAGGGGTTTCAACGCGCGCCGCCCGGCTCCCTCCGGACGGCGCGGAGGAAGAGGTCAGTCGAACGCGCGTCGAGCTGACCTTTTCTTTTGTCCATCCGCATCACACACATCCGCACCAAAGCGGTTCGCAAGGAGATAAGTCGTCATGGAAATCACCGCCCAGATGGTCAAGGAGCTCCGGGAGCGCACGGGCGCCGGAATGATGGATTGCAAGAACGCTCTCCACGAGGCGAAGGGGAACATGGAGACCGCGGTCGATTCGCTGCGCAAGAAAGGTCTCGCGGCGGCGGCCAAGAAGGCGGGGCGCGTCACCGCCGAGGGCGCCGTGGGCTCCTACATCCACGGCGGCGGCAAGCTCGGCGTGCTGGTTGAGATCAACTGCGAGACCGACTTCGTGGCCCGCACCGACGGCTTCCAGGAGCTGCTGCGCGACGTTGCCATGCACATCGCCGCGGCCGAGCCGCGCTTCGTCCGCCGCGAGGAGGTCACGCCCGACGTGCTGGAGCGCGAGCGCGCGATCTTCCAGGACCAGGCCCTCGCCTCCGGCAAGCCGGCCAACGTGGTGGAGAAGATCGTCGCCGGCAAGATGGAGAAGTATTACTCCGAGTTCGTGCTGCTGGAGCAGCCGTTCGTGAAGAACCCGGATCAGACGGTGGCGCAGCTCATCGCCGAGAAGGTGGCCAAGATCGGCGAGAATATCCAGGTCCGCCGCTTCGTCCGCTTCAAGCTGGGCGAGGGAATCGAGAAGCGGCAGGACGACTTCGCCGCGGAAGTCGCCGCTCAGGCGGCCCGCTGATGGCGGAAGCGCCGTCAGGGGAGGGCGGTCCCAAGTACGGGCGGGTCCTCCTCAAAGTCTCGGGCGAGGCTCTGATGGGCTCGCAGCCCTTCGGCATCGACGAGGCGGTGGTGGCTGCCATCGCCGACGAGATCCGGGGCATCCACGCCCTCAAGGTGGGGGTGGCCGTGGTGGTCGGCGGCGGCAACATCATCCGTGGTCTCGCCGCCAGCCACCGCGGCATCGACCGCGTGACCGGCGACTACATGGGGATGCTGGCCACGGTGATCAACGCCCTGGCCCTGCAGGACGCCCTGGAGAAGCGAGGGGTCGCGACCCGGGTGCAGACGGCGATCGACATCCGTGAGGTGGCGGAGCCGTTCATCCGCCGCCGCGCCATCCGCCACCTGGAGAAGGGGAGGGTCGTGGTCTTCGCGGCCGGCACCGGGAACCCGTACTTCACCACCGACACCGCCGCCGCCCTGCGGGCCAACGAGATCCACGCCGAGATCCTGCTCAAGGCGACGAAGGTCGACGGCATCTACGATTCCGACCCGGAGAAGAACCCGCACGCCGTGAGGCTGCCCGACGTCACCTACCAGGAGATCCTGGAGAAGAACCTCCAAGTGATGGACACCGCCGCCATCAGCCTCTGCCGGGACAACGGCATCCCCATCGCCATCTTCGACTTGATGACGTCAGGCAACATTCAGCGGGTGGTGTGCGGCGAGCGGGTGGGCTCGCTCGTCCGCAACTAAGCTCCTTGGATTGACAGCTCCCGGCCGGCCGGGAGAAGATTTTTCCGCGGGCGGCCTTGAGGAGGGAAGCCAATGAAAGAAGTGAACCAAGAAGTCGAGAACCACATGAAGCACGCCTTAGATCACTTCCAGCACGAGCTCAAGCACCTGCGGACCGGGCGCGCTTCGCTGTCGCTCCTGGAGGGGATCACGGTCGATTACTATGGCAGCCCCGTGCCCTTGAACCAGGTGGCGAACCTGTCGGTGGCGGATGCCAGCCTGATCGTGGCACAGCCCTTCGACCCCAGCCAGAGCGCCGCCATCGAGCGGGCGATCATGAAATCCGACTTGGGGCTCAATCCCTCGTCCGACGGCAAAGTCATCCGCATCCCCGTGCCGTCGCTCACCGAAGAGCGGCGCAAGGAGATCGTCAAGAAGGCCCACGACTACGCCGAGCACGCCAGGAACGGCGTGCGCCAGGCGCGGCGCGAGGGGAACGACAAGCTCAAGAAGATGGAGAAGGACAAGACGCTGAGCCAGGACGACGAGCGCCGCGGCCTGGACGAGGTCCAGAAGCTCCACGACCACTACATCGCCGAGATCAACACGGCGCTCCACAAGAAGGAGCAGCAGATTTTGGAGGTGTAGGGGGGCTGCTCGCGAGGAAACCAGGGACGAAAGGGACACCAAGGACACCAGGGACATCAAGGACGGAGCACCAGCCTCGGTATCTTCATGTCCTTGACGTCCTTGGTGTCCTTTTCGTCCTTTTCTGCTACGCCAACTGAACTCCTTTGTTCCTCTACGGCTACCATCCCGTCCGCGAAGCCCTGCGGCACCGTCCCCACGAGGTGGTGCGCGTGCTGGTTTCAGCGGCCCGGACGGGGCGGCGGCGAGAGGAGATCGCGGAGGCGTGCGAGCGCCACCGGGTGCCCTTCGAGGTGGTGCCGGAGCGAACCCTGGCGGCGCTCGCCGGGCCAGCCCACAACGGCATGGCGGCCGAGGTACGGCCCGAGGCAGGGGCAGTGCAGGTTGGCGGGGGAGACCCGGAGCTGGTGGTGCTGCTGGAGGACGTGCAGGACCCGCGGAACCTGGGCGCTCTGCTGCGGGTCTGCGAAGGGGCCGGGGTCGGCCGGGTGCTGATTCGCGACCGGGGCTCGGCGCCGGTTTCCCCGACCGTGGCCAAGACCTCGGCGGGGGCCACCGAGTGGCTGGAGGTCGAGCGCATCACCAACTCAGCTATCGAGCTGGAGCGCCTCAAGGAAGCGGGATACTGGGTCTATGGCACCGATCCGGAGGGCGACCTTCCGTGGGAGGTGGACCTCACGGGCCCGGTCGTGCTCTGCCTGGGCGGCGAGGAGAAGGGGCTGCGGGCTCGCACCCGACGGATCTGTGACCGCATGATCGGCCTCCCCATGCGAGGGAGGGTCGGGTCGCTCAACATCGCCACGGCGGCGGCGGCGATCCTCTACGAGGCCGTGCGGCAGCGGAGCCAGCCGGAGAAGTAGGGCCAGGCAGGGCCAGGCAACTCCCGCTTGCATCCCGGGTGGCAGAGAGGCTAGACTTTGCCCGCTCCTGGAATACGGGGTGACCCGGACGGGCGAGGAGCGGTTGACCCGCCGGCATAGCTCAGGGGTAGAGCTACTGTCTTGTAAACAGTAGGTCCCCGGTTCAAATCCGGGTGCCGGCTCCACCCTGGTCCGGCGCAGCAGGGTTCTTTGGAGGTGTGGCCGAGTGGACAATGGCAGCAGACTGTAAATCTGCCGGGCTTCGCCCTACGGAGGTTCGAATCCTCCCGCCTCCACCATTGACCTTCCTAAGCAGGCGGGAGTAACTCAGGGGTAGAGTCACAGCCTTCCAAGCTGTTGGTCGCGGGTTCGAATCCCGTCTCCCGCTCCATCCTTTCCTACGCAACCCTACGCAATTCTAGCACTTAAAGCCTTCTGGTGCTTGACTTGCGCCTACGCAAGTCTACGCCGGTTTGCGCCCGTTTGCTATACTCTCTGCTGACCATTTGCTGACCCGGAAAGGCTCCGGTCAGCAAGCGGGTCAGCACGAGCCCGGCGCCGGAGTGCTGACCCCCAGACGCGCTCCGGTCAGTAAGCGGGTCACCCGGCGCCGGAGGGAAGGCACCCATGCCTGAGCCGCTCAAGAAAGTCCGTCTCGACAAGCTGGCGGCCGAAGCGCGGGCCAACCCCGAGCGCTCCCGCTTGGTCTACGACTCGACGATCCCGGGTTTCTTTGCGCGCCTACGGGGCGGGCGCCTGTCGTTTGGTTTCGGGTACCGCTACCACGGTAAAGAGCGCCGCATGGTGTTGGGGGAATACGGGCCTCTCACTGTCGAGCAGGCCCGGGAATTGGCGAGTCCCCTCTACGCCACTGTGCGCGCTGGCGGGGACCCCTTGGCCGATCGGCAGGCCCTCCGGGAGCGGCTCCCAACGTTCCGGGAGGTAGCGGCGGCCTACCTTGAGGACTTGGAGGAGCGGGCCGCTACAGGTGCGAAACGGGGACGGCGGTCCACCCTCGCCGAGTTTCGGGGCCTGCTTAATCGTCATGTGCTTCCGCGTCTCGGCTCCAAGGAAGTCGCGGCGATCGCCTTGGAGGATGTCGAGGCGATCCATCGCGCTCTCTGGAAGACGCCCGCGACGGCCAATCGAGCGCTCACCACCCTCTCCGCTGTGCTCGGATTCGCGGAGCGGCGCCGGCTCCGGCCGATCGGCTCCAACCCCTGCAAGCTGGTGTCTCGCCTCAAGGAAAGCCCCAAAGCGTCCCGGTTCTCCCTTGACGAGCTGCGCAAGCTCGGCGCTGCCCTACAGGAGGCAGAGGCCGCGGGTGAGATCACCCCGGAGTTTGCCCTAGCGTTCAAGCTGCTGGCCCTCACCGGCTGGCGGCGGTCTGAGTTGCTGGCGCATGCGCTCAAGGATCGTCGCCCGGACGGGGGCGGCGGCCTGCGTTGGGCGGATATCGACCTTTCGGCTCGGGTGGCGCTCCTGCGCGATGCGAAATCCGGGGACCGGTACACGCCCCTCGCGGCGCCCGTCGTGGCCCTGTTGGCGGCGGCCCGCCCGGTGGACGCGGCACCAGACACGCCGGTCTGCTCGGGCCGCCGGCCGGGGTTGCCTCTCGCCAACCCGGAAAAGCCATGGGCCGCTCTTCTGGCGCGAGCTGAGCTGCAACCCCGGGGCCTGCATTCTTTGCGCCGGACGGTCGGCAGCGTGGCGGGAGACTTGGGGCTCGGGGAGTTCCTGATTGGCGCGCTGCTCGGGCACTCTCGCGCGGGAGTCACCGGGCGATACGTAATCCCCGCGCAGGACCCGGTCCGCGAGGTGGCGGAACGTGTTGCCGCGATCATCGCAGAGGCGCTCCAGCTCGACTCTCGCGACCTCGCCAAGGTGTTACCCATGACGAGCCGCGAGGCCGGAGAGAAGAGAACAAGCCTGGCGGGAGGTGGGTGACGCATGGGCGGCCGTCGCTACCGTGTCGTCGAGCGTTTCCGCTGGCCTGAGGGCGGGAATCCCACGGCAGAGGATGGGCGGGAAGGCGGCGAATCTGTCGCCTACGAGCCCGGCGATACCGTCCACATGGAGGACCAGGACTTGGAGAGCATGTACCTCCATGTGGAAGCGCTCGACGACGCCGGGGGCGCCGTGCTGGAAGAGGCCCGAGCTAAGGCCAAAGCGTCGCTCCGGTGCATTGCCAACGCTGACCTCTCTTCGAGCGATGTCGAGTTTCTGACTCGCGGCTTAGACGAGAAACGGCGCCTGCTTTGCGAGATTGTGCAGGACATCGGTGTCCTACGCGACGGCTCAGAGAACGTCTCGACGCGGTACGTCCCAATCAATCCCCTGCCGGGCGTGATCTACGGCGACGACGGCCTACCCGACACGTGGGCGACGGCACGCCAGCGCGAGCGACTGGAGATGAAGCGCAAGCTTGACCGGATTCATGGCGGTGCGAGCCGGGGAGGGCGTCAAGGTCGTGAGGCGAAGCGAGATGAGACCGCTCGCGCTGACGAAAAGCTACTCGCGGACGTGCGAGCGCACCGCCGCGATCATCCAAGCCACGGGCGCCCAACCATCGCGGCGGCGCTCCTAAGAAAGCACGGCCGCAAGATCGACCATGCCGCAGACCCCAAGAAAGCCATCGCCGCCCTGGTCAAGCGCATCGAACGCCTGGAGAAAAAATCGCTGGACACGTAGGGGCCGAATGTCCAGCGGCACCTGCGCATCATTGCGCATGGACACGAAAACCACAGAAGAACCCAGCAGCAGACAGTTCCCCTCCGTACTCGACACCCGCGGCGCTGCCGACTTTCTCGGCGTGAGCGCGAGGACCCTTGAAGGCTTCCGGGTGAGAGGTGGCGGGCCGCGCTTTGTGAAGATCGGGGGCGCCGTTCGCTACCGTCTCACGAGCCTGGAAGAGTACCTGCAACACCACGAGCGGGCCTCTACATCCGACACCGGACAAGCTTCTCCCCGTGGCGGCCGGGGCTAGGCGTGAAAGTGGCCCCGGCTGGACGGGTTGGACAGGATGGACGGGTTTCTGAGGAACAAACGGGCGACCGCCAGACGGGCGTAATCGAGGAGACGGCCCGATTCCTCACGGACTACGTAGTCCTACCTCCCTACACCGCTACCGTCATCGCCGCGTGGGTTGCGGCGGCGTGGCTGAGTGACGCATGGGATCGTTTTCCACATCTCTACATTTTCTCGCCAGAAAAGCGGTGCGGGAAGACTCGTCTTCTAGAAGCTCTCAATCTCATAGTGCCAGCGCCAATATTCACCTCAAGCATTTCACCGCCAGCACTCTACAGGTCGATTGAGTCGGGACTAGACTCTTCTAGTGGCAAAGTCAAAGCCAAGAAGCGACGACCGCCCACACTGCTACTAGATGAGGCTCAGTCTCTCAAGCGAGTAGGGTCCGAATCCGGAGAGGTCTTCAAAGAACTCCTCAATGCCGGAATCGAGAAGGCGTCTAGAGTCTATCGGTGCGGTTCCAAGTCCAAAGACTTCAAGCCTGAAGGATTCCGTATCTATTGTCCCAAGGCTGTAGCAATGATCGGAGAACCGGACGGAGTACTAGCGGATCGCTCATTGCTGATTGAAATGAGGCGAAAGACAGAAGAAGACATCGTAGAGCACTTTCGCTCTCGTGAGGTACAGCCTAGAGCCGACGCACTCAGAGAAAGGTTAGAGCAGTGTGCGGCAGAATATGAGCAAGCGGCTACGGCGATTTACTCCGTCATTGAGCCTCTCGATATTAAAAACGACCGCATGGCCGATCTCCTTATGCCACTTCAGACCGTTCTGTCTATAGAGGGTTATGGCCTAGATACACTTTTTGCATACGCTGCCAGCTTAGAGGAACGCGACAAGAGAGAAGAATCGCAATCATGGGGAGTGAAACTGCTTACAGCCTGTAGAGAGATCTTTGAGAGTGAGAAAGACATTTCATTCATGCCGACTACTACTCTCATTGAAAATCTGGCCTCACGTACAGAGGAGATTTGGCATCGCTGGAATCGTGGTGAAGGAATGACTCCGGAAGCACTGGCCCACCTGTTGCGCCCTTATAAGATTCGCCCCACCCACAACAAAGATAAGACGCAACGCGGCTATTATGTCAACGACTTCTCCGACGCATTCGAGAGGTACCTATTACCCCTGGAAAAGCCGTCCAGCCCGTCCAACGTGTCCAAGCCATGAGAGACGAAGGTACTCAAGCCGTCCAGCCCGTCCAACGTGTCCAACGTGTCCAACCCGTCCAGAACCGGAGGGGACGGACCTGAGACGGATGAGATAACCTCATGGAGACTGACGACCTCATGGACAACCCCCTAAAAGGAGGATCTTGCGATGACACATTTTGCAACAAATTCCGACCTGACACCGCGCTAGCAGAAGGCGCTCAAATGCCTACTACATCGGCTTCCGGATGAAATCTTAGTCGATGCCGCTATCGTGCTGGTGTAACAGGCTGGCATCACGGGGCTCTGTTCTCTTCGGAGAGCTTCTGCGCTAGGCGCTGCATAAATTCCTGGACATGATTCATTGCACTTAGAGCTTTCTGCTCATTATAGCTGCCTCGCGCGTGCATGACATGATTTCGCCATGCGTCTTTGAAGGCTTGCAGCTCCCCGATCGCTCCGTTATAGAATTCTCTCCATTCTGATTTCAATCTCCTGTTAGGAAGATTAGCGCGCTTTTTATCGGCTTCTATTTGAATTTTCTCTATTATCGTCTGCCACTCTTCATACCTGATTCCTCCCGCAAACTCTACTCCCAAATCTTCGGCGAGAACATGCAATGCCGATTCTGCGGCTCGCATCAAATGAAAAACCGCCGCGGTGAATGAGCCCACAGCAAAACAATTTCCCGCCTCTTTGATGTCGGCGCTAGCTGACGGAAAAGACTGCTTCACGGCCGCACCAAATAACTGCTCCTGCTCTAAGTAATCAGCTCTTTCTTTCGGAACAAACACAAGCTTAGCATAAGAGTTCTCTAGATATACTCGCAGGTCCTGAAGCTGCATCACTAAAGATGCCGCTGTATACTCGCGGCCATAGAGACGCGCTAAGATTTGGGCTACTAGAATAGCTATATGCTCCTCGCTAACAAACGGATGATTTTGTAGGAGGTTGATGAAGACTTTCATAAGTCGATCGCAGTCCTCTTCAGGAATCGACATGTCTTTGGAGCTGACATTCCATTTATCTTCCTCACGATTAAGCAGTACGCCAAGCTCATATACGGCGGACAAGTTGGCTTTAATCATTTCGTAGGCTCCCGAGAGGAAGATAGAAAACACAATCGAGACCTTCCACTCCCCCATGGAAGGATTGTAGCATCGCAGCTCACGAGAGCGCGCGGAGACTCAGATTTGAACAGGGGGGGCGGCTGTAGGGACGGTTCAGGCAAGGGAGGGCGGCCCCCGCGAAAGGACCGCCCCCGGTTCCTACTACGTGAGTTGCTTAAACAGCCGGATGACCTCCTGCGCCTTCACCTTGTCCGGAGCTTCCCCGAGCACCTTTTCCGGATCGGTCTCCCGCCAGTCAACCCGGAGCACGGCCAGCTCCGCCGCGAGCGCCATGCAGGACTTCCGGAGGGGGAGCGTGGCGATGATTCGCCCCGTGGGGCGATGGACCAGGGAGAAGCAGGAACAGCCGGGCTCGCCCGCCCCGGCCGTCGCGCGCAAAAAGGGCCGGCCCCTCTTGGAACCGGCCCCGCTGCTACGTCGCCGCGCGCCCCTTGGCGGTGAGCGTCGCGGCATCCCCCCCTACGTCGCCGCCCACTCCTCAGCGTGCTCGGCAAGCCATTCGTCCACCCGATCCAGGGCGCGCTTGAGGTCGCCCCGCACGTCCAGGCGACCGCGGACCGGGCTGTGCACCTCCTTGGGGACGTAGTCCACGGCCAGACGCGCCGCCTCCCGCAGAGCGCCAAGCCGTTGCTTCTCCTCCAGGCGGAAGGTGACGCGGTCCGGCCGGTTGAGCCGCCGCCGCTCCCGCAGGTAGCGGGCCGTCCAGCTTGCCGCGAACGCGACGAACGCAGGGACAGAGCGGTTCTGGAAGCGCGCCGCATCCGCCCATGCGATGCGCTGGTGATCCGAGGGGCGCAGGGTGATGGTGGAGGCCATCATGACACCCCCTTCGCGAGTCGCCGTTCGATGCGCGCCGCAAGCTCGCCCACCTCGCGGGAGATCGGCTCCGCGATTCGAGACAGCCGCGCATCCTCCGGAGTAAGGCCGGAGTGCGCCTGTCCGATCGTGGCGAGGTAGCCTTGCAGGAACCGGAGATCGCGGGTGGCGCCCTCCAGTTCCCCCCGAACCGGGGACTCTTCCGGCGCGGGCCAGTCGTCGGCTTTCAGCATGAGATCGAAGAACAGATTGCCGACGTACCGGAAGGCATCGGCGGCGCCGGGGGGCGTGAGCCACACCAGGAACGTCTCGCGGAAGACGCAAGCCATCTCCCATTCCGGGAGGGCGGCCGGCGGGGGTGAGGGTCGCGGGACGGGCGAGATGCGCTGCTGGACTCGCGGACTCATGACGCCGGCCCCTCTTGCCAGGAATTCAGCTCGACTTCCAGACGGTCCGCAAGCTCGCCGATCGCCAACGCCACGTCCCCGCCCACGGCTGCTAGACGGCGTTCGTACTCGCTGGTGTTGCTGAAGAGCGGCCCGCACCATGACGACATGGCGCCCTGGAGGTGCCGCATGTCCGCCACGGCGGCGCGCAGCTCGTTGGGGAAGATCCCCTCCGGGTAGTCAGGCCACTGGTCCCACGTTTCGAGCACCATCTCGAAAAGCAGGTCACCGAATCCCCGGAGTCTGGCGTTGGCTTGGGGATCGGGGAAGTAGACCAGGAACGTCTCCCGGAAGCAGGGGAAGTCCTCGAATCGCTCCGGATCGATGACCGGCGGCGAGACGGCGCGGCCGGGTGGCGGGGGTGGGGTGGGCGGTGTGGTGGGCGGTGTGGACCTGGACAGGGCCAGCACCGGGAGGGCGGGAAGGGGCGGTGTAGACTGCGGGGTTAGCTCGGGCATGGGACGTATCTCCTGTGCTCGGGTCAGGGGCCGGGTTCCGGTGTCCCCCGGGCTCGGCTCCGCTTGCGTTGGCCCTGTTTCTGCTGACCCCATGCTGACCATGAGATAGCCTGGGCCTCTAAACTACTGAGGTCACGCAGGTTATCGCGATGGGCTTACAGCCTTCCAAGCTGTTGGTCGCGGGTTCGAATCCCGTCTCCCGCTCCAAATCCCCTTCGTCGAGCCCTACCTCTCGTTCTTCAAGCTGTTGTAGAGGTCGAAGGCACGGGCCGGCGACTCGCCGCCGTGGACGACGGCGCGCACCGCCTGGATCATCGCGGCCGGCGCTTCCGACTGGAAGATGTTGCGTCCCATGTCGACGCCGTTGGCGCCTCTCTGGATGGCGTTGTGGGCCATGGTCAGGGCGTCGAGCTCCGGCAGCTTCTTGCCGCCGGCGATGACGATCGGCACCGGGCAGCAGGAGGTCACGGTCTCGAACCCCTCTTCGACGTAGTAGGTCTTGACGTAGTGCGCGCCGAGCTCGGCGCAGATGCGGGTGGCCAGGCGGAAGTACTTGGCGTCGCGCACCATGTCCTTGCCCACGGCAGTGACCGCCAGGGTGGGGATGCCGTAGCGCATTCCCGCATCCACCAGACGGGTCATGTTGTGGATCGACCGCGTCTCGAAGTCGCCGCCCACGAAGACCTGCACCGCGAGCGCCGAGGCGTTGAGGCGGATGGCGTCCTCGATGTCGACGGCGATCTCCTCGTTCGACAGCTCCTTGAGGATGCTGGGGCCGCCCGAGGCGCGCAGCACGACGGAGGAACGCGCGGCCGGCGGGATCAGGCTGCGCAGCACGCCGCGGGTGAGCATCAGGGTGTCCGCGTAGGGGATGAGCGGCACGATGCTGAGGTCGATCCGCTCCAGGCCCGTCGTCGGCCCCTGGAAGTAGCCGTGGTCGAAGGCCAGCATCACGGTGTTGCCCGACTTGGGATCGAAGATCCGCGCCAGCCGGTTCTTGAGCCCCCAGTCGTAGTGGCTCGACCCTTTGAGGAAGAAGCCCTCCGTCCGCTGCGGCACGTCGGTGTGGAATTCCTTCGTCTCTCGAACGCCGTCCAGGTCCGCCATGGGACAGTCTCTCCCTCTCGGTTCTTCAGGCCCGTTGCTTGATCTCGAACAGGTTGCCGTCGCCATCCGCCAGGAAGGTCACGGCGGAGCCGTCGCCGCGCGCCACCTGCCGCACTTCGACTCCAAAGGCGGCGCACCGGGAAAGGAGGCCGCCTAAGTCTTCCACTTCCAGGCAGACGTGGCCGATGTGGGGAGCCGCGAGGTCCTGCCGGGTGGAGAGGAAGACCTCGAACAGCAGGTGCTCGTTGCCGTAGTCCACCATCCGGTGCTCTTCCGCGATGCCGAAGAGCCCCGCACACAGCTCGGCCGAGGCGGTTTTCGTCCGCCTCTTCTCGAGATCCAGGAGACCCTGGAAGAAGCGGTCGCTCGCCGCCTCCGAGCTGCGTACCAGCGCTACGTGTAGGAGCTTCATCCTCGCCATTTCCGGCGGGGGAGTGTAGCACTGGGAGAGCGCGTTACATCTCGCTCCCCATCTCCAGGGGCGCCGGGAGGGTTTCGCTCGCGACGACCTCGGCGCCGCCGGCCGGCTCGGGGAGGGCGCCCCGCAGGTCGACGATCTCGCGCGTGAAGTAGCCCAGGAGCGGCACGACGTGGAGGCGCTCGTCCTTCCACTCGCCGTAGAGGTTTTCGAGCACGTGATGCTCGGAGAGGAGGCGCCCTTCGGCGTAATGGCGGACCACCGGATGGAGGAAGACGCTCTTGTCGGCCTTCTCCGGCACCGGCTCGCGCTTGATGCTGAAGGGATCGCCCTGCACTTTTCCGAACTCCAGGGTGAGGACGTAATAGTCGGCGCTGCGACCGAAGTCCGAATCGTGTATGTAGGCCACCGGCAGCTCCGGATAGACGCGGGCGTTCTTGCCATCATCGTCCACCACGATCAGGTCGCCGAGGAAGCCGAACTGCTGCCAGAGGACCGAGGCCTGGTTCACTCGCGCCAGCACGGCATCGGCGAGGCCGGCGGGGTCGGCGGCGATGGCATGGCTGGGCCACGGCACGCCCTGATACCGGCTTTCGAGGATGTGGTGGAGGGACCGGGAGTTGTAGCGGAAGCCGTGGATGAAGCCCGAGGTCGCCTTCTTGAAGTCGCGCATCTGTGTGATCGTGCCGGCGAAGTAGAGGTCCTTGACGTTGACCGACTCCCAGGCGCTGGTCTGGTTCGGAAAGCGGTCGTTGATGGTGAGCTCCGGGCGTGCGGAGTGGTCGAAGATGGAGGCGTCGAAACGGAAGCCCGTGCAGGCGATGACCCGGTCGTAGATCAGCTCCTCGCACTCCTCGCTGGCGTGGGTGTAGCGGACGGCGACCGCATAACGGCCGTCCTCGCGGCGCGAGATCCGCTCGATCGAGGCGTCGAGCACGGCGTTCTGGGTCTTGAGCTGATAGGTGTCGAGGAAGTTGTTGTTCACCGCCCGCAGATGCCCGACGAAATGGGTCTTCCAGGCGAAGCTGATGGGATTGGGGCTGGCGACGTGGATCACGGCCGCCGTCTTGATGAGGTTGTCGGCGGTCTCGAAACCGGAGTTCCCCTTGCCGATGACCAGGACCTTCTGGTTGACGAAGTCCGCGGGATCGACGGACACCTCGGTGTAGCACTCGGCCAGCTCGATCCCCTCGATGGGAGGCAGATAGGGCTTGGAGACGCCGGTGGCGGCGATCAGCCGGTCGCAGGTGTAGACCTCGCCGGAGGCCGTGGCGACGCGGAAGCAGCCGTCGCGGGTGATCCGCTCGGCCCGGGCGCCATAGACGACGGCGAGCTGGAAGGTGCGGGCGAAGGCCTGGAGGTACTCGACGAACACGTCGGCGGGCGGGAAGTACTCCTGGGAGAAGTCCTTGAAGAGCACGCTGTAGTCGTCGCTCAGCAGCGAGTTCCAGTCGAACCGCATGTTCACTTCCGGGTCGCTGTAGCCGGTGTACACCTTGTTGCTGGAGATCAGCGTACGGTGCCGGGGGAAGCGCTTGAAGAACGACCCCGCCGAATCGCCGGCTTCGAGGATCAGGTAGTCCCGCCCCTCCTGTTGCAGGTGATACCCGAGCTGCAGACCTGCGGGACCCGCTCCGAGGATCAGGTACTGGTGGTGCTGGGGATGGCTGTCGCTCAAGGCAATCTCCTTTCAACGGCGAGCGGCGGGCAGGCCAAGGGCACGCCCACCGGGATTTGTTGAAACAACTGAAACTACAGGACTTGGCCTACGTCATCTTATGTGAGTCCGCGCCCGGCGCCAATCGGTTCACTCGGAGGAATCAGGAGCGGCGCTTCATGGCGATCGGGGGGGGCTCGGGCGGGACGAGGCCGCCCTTGCGCTTGGCCTCGGCGAGGAGGGAGTTGGAGAGGGCCTTGAAGACCGCCTCGTCTTTTCCCTGCAGCTCCAGCGACTCTTCGATGTCGGTGGGGCCCGGCGGCTGCCGCTCGAACTTGAAGCTCGCCACGTGGGTGGTGAGGAGCAGGGTCTGCCCCGAGACCTTATACTTGGTCACCGCGTGCGAGGTCTTGCTGGTCTTCACGGTGCCGTCGTCCTGCTTCTGGTAGCGGTACCAGGTCTCCACGATCTTGCCGCCGGGCCGGATCTCGAGGTCGAGGGCGCGGAACTTGCCATTGCTGCCGGGGCCGGGGTTCCAGTCGCCGCTCCAGGTACCCACGAAGGGCGCGAGGTCGCCGGCGCCGGCCGGGGCTGCGGCGGTCAGCGAGGAAGCGCTGAGC
>DASUEN010000127.1:0-11481 GCA_036275055.1 Thermoanaerobaculia bacterium | reverse complement strand
ATGCACCGAGCCCAAGAGGGCTCCTTGAGAGTGCGGATGGAAGACTCGGGGACCGACACCCGACTCCGATCGAAGAAGCAGATAGGGACAGGCCGCCCTGGCGGCCTTGCTATTTGGGGCCTTCTCATGGAAGACGCCCGCCGGGGAACCCCGGAGGGGCGTCTCCGAATTGAGTGACCCGTGCCCGAGGCTGGAGATCGGTGCGGCACTTCTGGTATCTTTCCTCAGCGACATCCGAGCAGCCGTTTCTACGGTTATACTGAGAAGGATCTTCGGGACCACAGGGTCCGGAGACTGTGCCATGACTCGACAGGCTAGGCTTACCAAGGAGATGCAGCGCCTCACCGAGATGGACCGCCACAAGGTGGTTCACGTCATTCCGGACCGCAATCGGTGGGTCGTGCGGCGGGAGCGCGCAAAGCGAGCCACGCGCATCCTCTCCGACCGGGAACAAGCCATCGACTTGGCGCGCGCTCTGGCTCGCCAGACAAACGGAGAGGTCATCGTTCACCGCAAGGACGGCTCCATGCAGGAGTGGCAGGTGGCCAGCGGCGGGCACCTACAGACGGTCTACACGTATGGAGGTCCCCCGAGCCCGAGGGAAATCTGAGACCGGACATCTCTGGACACTCCGCGCGAGCCGATTCCATGGTGCCCGATCCGTCCGACTTCGACCGCCAAGTCTTCGTCAACTGCCCTTTTGACGATCATTACCAGCCTCTCCTCAGGGCCTTGGTCTTCACGATCCTCGATTGCCGGCTGACGCCTCGGATCGCGTCGGAGGAAGTCGATTCGGGGAGGGTCCGTTTCGAGAAGATCCGCGGTCTCATTCGAGCCTGCCGCTTCAGCATCCATGACATCTCGCGGATCGAGCCCCTTCATTCCGGCGACCTTCCGCGTTTCAACATGCCGTTCGAGCTGGGCCTCGACCTCGGTTGCCGGCTCTACGCCAGTGGCCGGCTGGCCGGCAAGCAGTGCCTCATCCTGGAGCGGGAGAAATACCGGTATCAGCGGGTCCTTTCGGACATCTCGGGCAACGACATCCGGGCACATGGGGGCGATATACAGACCCTGATCTCCGAGGTTCGCAAGTGGCTGGTGGTCGCGACGGCGAAAGACTTGCCCAGCGGCAGCCACATCTGGCAACGCTTCAACCTCTTCCTCGGTTTCCTGCAAGCCTCCATGAGGAAAACAGGCTTCACCACCGAAGAGATCGAAACCTTGGAGACCGCCGAGTGGATCCGCCGGGCTCAGAGTTGGATCGACTCCGACGCCGCCCACCCCGCAGCGTGGTAACCCCTACCTCCCCGCGCCACCACCACCGACCCAACGGGTACACGCTACTGCAAAGGCGTCACCGTCCCCCCTGCCACCACCGGTCCTCGTCCCTGTTGTCCCTGCCGTCCCTGATGTCCCTTCTTGGCTGTCTCGGCGCCCCTCCTCACCCCGGCAACAAATGCTTCTGCACCTTCCCCAACGCATTCCGCGGCAGGGCCTCCAGGTACTCGAAGCGTCGCGGCACCTTGAAGCCCGCCATCTGCGACTTGCAGAAGGCCACGAGGGCGCTTTCATCCAGGGGGGAATCGGCGACCAGGTAGGCCACGGGGACCTCCCCCCACTCCGGGTGCGGACGGCCCGCGACGGCGGCTTCTTTCACTCCCGGAAAAGTGGTCAAGACCTCTTCCACCTCCCGCGGGTAGACGTTGAATCCTCCGGAGAGGATCAGCTCGCGGCTGCGGCCCAAAAGGGTGACGTAGCCGGTCGCCGGGTCCTCGCGGGCAAGGTCTCCGGTGCGGAACCAGCGCCGGCCGAGGTCGTCGTGGACGAAGCTCTCCGTCGTCTTCTCCGGGGCACGCCAATAACCGGAGAAGACGTTCGAGCCCGCCACCAGCAGGTCCCCCTCGGAGCCGGGTGGCAAATCCCGGTCTCCGCGGTCCACGATCCGGATGGAGACCCCCGGCAGCGGCGTGCCCACTGTGCCCGGTAGCCGCGGGCCCGCGTAGGGGTTGGAGAGGTTCATCCCCGTCTCGGTCATTCCGTAACGCTCCAGGATGTCGTGCCCCGTCAGCTCGCGGAAGGCGGCGAAGGTCTCCGGCGCCAGCGGCGCGCTCCCCGAGCAGAAGAGGCGCAGGCGGGCGAGGGCCTCCCGGCTGTCCCGCCGCCGCAACTCCTCCACCAGCCGCACGTACATGGTGGGGACGCCGAAGAAGAGGGTCGGCTCGCCGGCCAGGAGGTCCGTGGCCGCCTCGCCGGCTTCGAAGCGGCGGCGTAGGAGGACGGTGGCCCCGGCTGCCAAGGCGCAGTGGAGCCCTACCACCAGGCCGTGGGTGTGGAAGAGAGGGAGCGCGAGGAGAAGGACGTCCGCCGGCTCCCAGTCCCAAGCGGCCAGGAGCCCGGTGACGGTGGCGAGGACGTTGTCGTGCGTGACGATGGCTCCCTTGCTCCTCCCCGTGGTGCCGGAGGTGTAAAGGAGCATGGCGGCATCGCTCCCCGCGACGACAGGAGCCGTGAGGGCTGAAGGGTCGCCCCGCAGCTCCGCGATCTCCTCGGCCAGGATCACCTTCTCCAGGCTCTTCCGCTCCTCCGGATCGAGCTCGTCCAGGATGGGGCGGAGGGAGCGTTCGGTGAGGATCAGCCGCGGCTCGGCGTCGCCCAGCATGTGCGCGATCTCCCGCCGCCGGTAGGCGAGGTTCATGGGCACCATCACGCCCCCGAGGCGGAGAACGGCCAGGTAGGCGGTGACGAACTCCGGCCGGTTGCCGAGGAAGAAGGCCACGCGGTCCCCCTTGCGGAGCCCGTGGGCGGCGAATCCGGCGGCGAGGGCCTCGGCTTCCGCGAACAGGCTTTCGAAGGTGAGGACGGTCTCTCCCTCGCCCTCCCGAAAACGGAGGGCGGGCTTTTCCGGCGAGCGGCGGCGGGGGATGGCAAAGAGGTCCAAGAGGTTCATGAGGGTGCATGCTACGATGCTTTTCGTGTCCCCGGTGATGGCCGGCCTCGCCGGCCTCCTCCTGGTCCCGGTCCTCGTGGGGGCGCAGCCTCCCGCTGCCGAGACGTTCTCTGGCCGTGTCGACGTCACGGCGGCCGAGGTCGAGGTCTTCGTCGCGGACCGCGACGGCAAGCCCGTGCCGGACCTCCTACGCGAGGACTTCAAGGTCCTCGAAGACGGCCAGCCCGCCGAGGTCACGGCCGTCTCACGGGGGGACGCGCAGCCGCTCAACCTCGCCGTCTTCTTCGACCAGACGACGCTCGACGCCACCTCCCAGCGCGCGGCGCTCGATGGCTTGCGCCGCTTCTTCGCGGCCCTCAAGCCCGGGAACCGCGTGCTCCTGGCGAGTTGGGACGGCTCGCTGGAGGTCCGCGCCGAGCCCACGGGCGATGCCGCGGTGCTGCGCGCCGCCCTCGACCGGCTCGGCGAAGCCCTCCCCACCGGCCTCAAAGCGGCGCAGGAGAGGAACACCGTGGCGCAGGAGATCCGCGACGCCCTTCCCTTCGACGACGAGCGGACCGGCGCCCTGGCGCGCTCGCAGGCCAAGGCGGCCCTCGACAACCTGCGGGAGTACGCCCGCGCCCGGGGAGACGAGGCCCGCGCCACCTTCGGCGCCCTGCAGCAGACGCTCGTCCTCCTCAGTGGCCTCCCGGACCGCAAGGCCCTCCTCTACGTCGGGGGCGGCCCGCCCCTGAAGCCTGGCCTGGACCTCTTCAACACCTGGCAGGGCCGCTACGCCGCCCTCGCCCCCTCCTTCGGCTACTCCCCCCTGGAGACCTCGCGCTACGAAGCGGGGCGCCAGGCCCAGGACGTGGTGGACCGGGCCAACGGCGCCGGCATCCCCCTCTTCGCCCTCGCCCTCCCCAGGGGCGGCGAGCGCTCGGACGCCGAGGACTCCGGCCGCGCCCTGCGCACCCTGGCGGCAGGGACGGGCGGCCGAGTGGTGGCGGACGTGGACAACCCCGCCCTGTTCCTGGAGGCGGTGGGGCGCGACCTCGCCTCCTCCTACCTGCTGATCTACGCCCCGCCCGCGGGACGCAAGCCCGGGCCGGTGCACCGCATCGAGGTGACCGCCCGCGAGGGCACGCTCACCGTCCGCCACCGCGAGGCGAGGCGCGATGGCGATACCGGCGATCCCCTCCTGCGCCAGGCCCTGGCCGCGATGTGGGCGGGGAGCGGCGGCGAGACGAATCCCCTGCACGCCGAGCTCGCCTTCGAGGAGACGGGAAAAGACGACGCCGGCCGCCTCCTCGTCTCGGGGCTCCTCACCGTGCCCCTCGCTCCCCTCGCCGTCCAGCCGCAGGAGCACTTCCACACCGGCCACCTCACGCTCGCCCTCGCCGCGCGGGACGGCAAGGGGAAGATCTCCGGCCTCCCCAAGGCGGAGATCCCCATCGAGATCCCCAACGAGCACCTCCTCTCCGCCCCGGGGCAGACGGCAGGGTACAAATTCGTCCTGCATCTCGCTCCCGGCGAGAGCGTGGTGGCCGTGGCCGTGCGGGACGACATGGGCGGCGGCCAGAGCGTGATCCGCACCGTCGTAGGGCCGGCTCCCAAGAACGCGGGGACCGGGCCTCCTCCCGTGACGGCCGTCCCCCCGCCGCCGCCGCAGAGCCCTACCTCGTTAGCAATCCAGACTCTGCCCTCTCCCGGCGTCGGTATCGAATCCGCCGCTCTGCTCATGAGCGGCCAGCAGGGCGGGGATCTCGGCGTGGGTGCCCTGGCTCTCCCCATTCCCGGTGAGAGCGACAAGGCGCGCCTCCTCGTGCGGGTGCGGATCGACGGCAAAGGACTCCTCGCGGGACAGACGGGGAACCTCCTGCGGATCGAGGGTGACCTCTATGCCCTGGGAGCCGGCGATGGTAGTCCTGGCGAGGGAATCGCCGCCTCGGCCGTGGAGCGGATCGAGATCGCCCTCGCCTCCCAGCGCGCCGCCGTGGAGCGGGACGGCGTGGACTTCCTCGCCGGGCTCGATCTCAAGCCCGGGGTCTACTCTCTCCGCCTCCTGGTGCGCAACCTCGACACCGGGAAGCTGGCGGTGCGCAACCTCCCCTTCACCGTCCCCGACCTCGCGAGCCTGAAGAACGCTCCGCTCCCCGCGCCGCCGCCCCCCGCGGGAAGCGATCCCCGGCCCACGGCGCGCGCGGCGGACCTGGGCCCCCTCGATCCGCCGCCGTTCCCCGACGATCCGGTGGCGCCCGCGGCCCCGGCCCTCGCAGCCGCTCCCCCGCCGCCACCCCCTCCCGTTCCCGAAACCGCCGAGGGCCGCCGGCTGCGCAGTCTCGCCCGCGCCTCGTACCGCGAGATCCTCAAGCGCCTCGCCGCCGGGCGCGAAGGGGAGGCCGTGGCCGCGGTGGCCGCGTTCGAGGACTCCCTCCTCCTCCGCGCCAGCCGGCCGATGACGGTGGAACAGTTGGTGGAGACCGAGGCCGGCTTCCTCAAGGAGCTGGCCGCCGCCAACCCGCAGAGCCTGGTGCCCGTGCTCCGCCTCCACCAGCGGCTGTATCAGGATGCCACCACCCGGCGGCGGCTCCAGGGATCGACCGTGGCCCGCGACGTCTTCCTCAAAGGGGTGGACCTGCTGCGCCCCGGCAGCGGCGGAGCTCTGCTGACGCGCCAGTTCCTCGCCACCTTCGGCGCCGAGCTGATGCGCAGCGGCACGCGCTACGTGGGAGAGCTGACGCTGCGGCGCGTCCTGGCGGAAGATCCGGCCGACGAGGTCGTCCTCTTCGAGCTCGCCGCCGATGCCGAGCGCCGGGGGAATCACGCCGCCGCCGCCCTCCCCCTGGAGACCCTCCTCCAGGCCCATCCGGACAACCGTGAGGCCCTGCTCCGCCGGGCGATCGGCCTCGCCCGGATGGGAAAGAAAGACGAGGCCGAAACGCAGCTCACCGCCTTCCTCTCCGGCGAGACGGAGCCCTGGCGCCTCTCCCTCGTCTACCAGGAGCTCTCCCGCCTGCGGCTCGCCGATCATCCCAAGCAGGCGGAGGCCACCTTGCGGGAAGGGCTCCAGCGCCTCCCCGGCGACGAGAAGCTCACTCTCCTCCTCGCCGAGCTTCAGGAGAAGAGCTGGCAGGCCAGCGCCGCCCGGCAGACGATCGCCGCCATCAAGCCTGAGACCACCACCTCCGGCGGCGCCGCCCGCCACCGCTACAGTACGCCCCCCCAGGAGCCTCTGGCCAATGCCATCGCCGCCCTCGACCGCGAGTCCGCGGCCCGCCTCCCCGCGCTCGCCGCCGCCCTGGAGAAAACCGCCCCATGAAGCCTGTCTTCTTTGCCGCCGTTGCCGTCTTTCTTTTCTCCGCCGCTGCCCAGGCCTACGAGATCCACATCGTCCAGCCCGCCCCGGGAGAGCCCATCTTCGGCGAGGTCGAGGTGCGGGTGGAGGTCGTGCCCCCCACCACTCCCGTCGTGCGGGTGGAGGTCTTCCTCGACGGCGCCCTGGCCGGCGTGGCGGAGCGGGCACCCTTCCGCGTCCTCGTCGATGCCGGGGACGCGAACAAGGAGCACAAGCTGGAGGCCGTGGCCCATACCGCGGGCGGCGAAGCCGTGCGGGGGAACCTCTCCACCCCGCGCATCGAAGCGGACGCCGAGGTGCGGGTGGAGCTCCAGCAGCTCTTCGTCACCGTGCAGCGCGGCGGCAAGCCCGTGACCAACCTCACCCGGGACGACTTCAAGGTCTTCGATCAGGACGTGGAGCAGCCCCTCGCCGCCTTCGCCCGCGGCGACGTCCCCTTCACCGCCGCCCTGCTCGTGGACGCCAGCTCCAGCATGGCCGGCGCCCGCCTGGAGAAAGCCCTCGACGGCGCCCGCGCCTTCTTCAACGCCATGGATCCCCTGGATCAGGCGAAGCTCATGCTGTTCTCCGATCACGTGCTGCTGGAGACCCCCTTCACCAGCATCCAGCCCGTGCTCACCCTGGGGCTCCGAGGCGTGACCGCGGGCGGCGGCACGGCTTTGAACGATGCCCTCTACCTCGCCGCCAAACGGCTGGAGACCCGCCGCGGGAGGAAGGTCGCCGTCCTCCTCTCCGACGGCGTGGACGTGGAGAGCGTGCTCTCCATCGACGCCGCCCGCGCCATCACGCGCCGGCAGGTGACCCTCTACTGGCTCCGCCTGAAGGGGGACGAGGAAGGGAAGAACGCCATCATCCGCTCGGCCTGGCGCGACGCTCCCGATCACAAGCGGGAGCTTGAGCATCTGAAGGCCGCCGTGCTGGGGAGCGGCGGCCGCATCCTGGACCTCGCGAGCGAAGAGGAGATCCCCGCCACCCTGACCTCCCTGCTCAAGGAGCTGCGCGACCAGTACGTCCTCGGCATCACCCCCCGCCGCACCGGCGGCGTGGGCTACTGGCACCCGGTGCGGGTGGAGGTGAAGGGGGACCTCCAGTCACGGACGCAGGACGGATACTTCGAGCCCTAGGGTGAATCATCGATGCTAGACTGCCGTGCTGAATGAGAGCGAAACTCGCGCTCCTCGGCTTCTTTTTCCTCGTCACCCAAGCCCGGGCGGCTGCCAAGATCTCCGATATCAAGGTCCAGCTCGACGGCGAGAGGGTGCTCGCCACCTTCACCCTGCAGGACGCCTTCGACCATCGCTTCTCCGAAAGGGTGGACAGCGGCCTGCCCACCTCCATCTACTACCAGATCGAGCTCGACCGCGATCGCAAGCGGTGGTGGGACCAGAAGTTGGAGGACGTGACCCTGGAGGTGGTGGCCCTCTACGACGCCGTGGCCCGCTCCTACACCGTGCACTACAAGCTGAACGACAAGCTGATCGAAAGCAAGACCGTGCGCGACCGCAAGGCCCTCGAAGAAGCGATGACCATCATCGACCGGCTGCCGGTCTTCGAAGTCGAGCGCCTCCCCAAGGAAGGGCGGGCGCTGATCAAGATCCAAGCCGAAACCGGCTCGCGCACTCTCCTCTCCTTCATCCCCGTCGCCATCAAGACCGACTGGAAAGAATCGCCCAAATTCCGGGCGCCGCGGCAGCCGTGAAACCCGAGGCCACCCCTTGCCCCTGCGCGAAAAGCTCCTCCACCACCGCAAGAACTACCGGCTGATCTTCGGCGGGCTGGGCGCCCTGCTGCTCTTGTTCGCCGCGCTCTTCTACATGGCGCAGCGGGGGCGCGACCTGCCCAGCGCTCTCGTCACCAACAAGATGCTGCTGTTCGTCCTCTGGTACGTCAACGTCGTCCTCATCCTCATCATCCTCTTCGTCCTGCTGCGCAACCTCATCAAGCTGCTGGTCGAGCGCCGCCACCGGGTGCTGGGATCGACATTCAAGTTCAAGCTGGTGCTGACCTACGTCGGCTTGTCGCTGATCCCCGTCCTCCTCCTCTTCGCCATCGCCAGCGAGCTCCTGCGGGGATCGATCGACCGCTGGTTCAGCACCCCCGTGGCGCCCGTGCTGGAGCGCGGCAACGCCGTGGCCCAGGCCCTCTACGACCAGATCGGCGCGACCAACGTGCGCGACGCCTCCCGGGTGCTGCGGGAGATCCACGGCCTCGACCTGCGCCAGGCCCAGCAGCGCCCGCGCCTCAACCGGAAAATGGGAGAGCTGCTCCCCGAGCTCCACCTCGACCTGCTCGCGGTCTACGAAGGGCGCGAGCTGGTGAACGCCATGGTCAATCCCCAGACGGGGATCCGCGACCTGCCGGAGCCGGACCTCTCCTTCCTGGAGGAAGCGGCGAAGCGAGGCGAGGCCACCACCGCCGGCGGCGCCCCCGGGACCAAGGGGAGCCTGCTGCTCGCCGCCGTGGCCTCACCGGCCGGGTCCGCGTCCCTCCCCCCCGTCCCCACCACCGAGGCCGAGCGGGAGAAGGTGCGCCCGCCGGTGATCGTCATCGTCGGCAAGCTCCTCGATCCCGTGCTCGCGGCGCAGCGGGAGACGCTGGTGCAGGACTACCAGGCCTACCGCCAGCTCGAAGTGCAGAAGGACGACCTGCGGGCGAGCCACATGCTCCTCTTCTTCATGGTGACGCTCCTCATCCTCCTCGCCTCGTCGTGGACCGGGCTCTACCTCGCCCGCCGCGTCACCGTGCCCATCCAGGCCCTGGCCGAAGGGACGCGCCGGATCAGCAGCGGCGACCTCTCCCACCGCGTGGACGTGGAAGCCGATGACGAGCTCGGCGTGCTCGTCGATTCCTTCAACCGCATGACCCAGGAACTGGAGAGCAACAAAGAGCTGCTGGAGCGCAGCAACCGCGAGCTGACCACCAGCAACGAACGGCTGGCGGCCGAACGGGCGCTCATCGCCGCCGTGCTGCAGAACGTGGCGGCCGGCGTCGTCTCCATCGACTCCGAGGGACGGATCTTCACCTGCAACGGCGCCGCCCTCGACATGCTCCGCCAGAGCGAGGAGGAAGTGGTGGGGCGGGGCGTGGACGAAGCCTGGGGGGACCGCGAGCGCTCGCGGCTGGCGGCCGTGGTGCACGAGGCCGGCCAGGGGGCCCCTGAGGAGACGGCGGCCAAGGAGGTCCACCTCACCCTCGGCGGCGAGTGGAAGACCTTCGAGGTCAAGGTGACGGCCCTGCGCGACGCGGCCGGGGCGGCGCAGGGGCGGGTGCTGGTGATCGAGGACCTGACGGAGCTGATCAAGGCCCAGCAGCTCGCCGCCTGGAACGAAGCCGCCCGCCGCATCGCCCACGAGATCAAGAACCCGCTCACCCCCATCCGCCTCGCCGCCGAGCGCCTCCTGCGCAAGCACCGTGTGGGCGATCCGGGGCTGGGGCAGGCCATCGAGGAAGGAGTGGAGATCATCGTCCGCGAGGTCGTCACCCTCCAGGGGATGGTGGACGAATTCTCCCGCTACGCCCGCATGCCCCGGCCGCGCCCCGCGCCCGTGGACCTCGGCCGCCTGGTGGGCGAAACCATCCACCTGTATCAGAACGTCAAGCCGGGCGTAGACGTCGCGGCCGAAGTGGATTCGCAGCTTTCCACCGTGTGGATCGACGGCGAGCAGGTCAAGCGCGCCCTCATCAATTTGTTGGACAACGCCGTCGAAGCCACGGACGCCCCCGGCCGTGTCCGCGTCTCGGCCCATGCCAGCAACGGCCACCTGGAGATCCAGGTGATCGATACGGGCCGGGGGATTTCGCCGGCCGCCAAAGAAAAGCTTTTCCTCCCCTACTATTCCACCAAAGGGCGCGGCACCGGCCTCGGCCTCGCCATCGTCCATCGCATCGTCACCGATCACCAGGGCTCGATCCGCGTCGAGGACAACGCGCCGCAGGGGACCGTCTTCACCGTCGAGCTGCCCATGGGTTGATCGATCTTCAGGAGGAGCCACCCATCATGAGAGCGAAGCCCGGCCGCAGGCTGTCGGCACTCACCTTTTCGGCAGCCGTGTTGATCGTTGCCCTGGGCGCCTTGCCCGTGGAAGCCCGCACCAACAAGCCGCCGCTTCACGCGAAGCATTGGCTGGCCATCACCGGCAAGCCTCTCGCCGCCACCGCCGGGGCCATGATGTTTCAAAAAGGAGGCAACGCGGTGGATGCCACCGTGGCCATGCTGGCCGCCACCTGCACCATGTGGGACACCCTCGGCTGGGGCGGCGAGACCCAGGCATTGATCTGGAATCCCAAGACGGGCAAGGTGATCGCGATCGACGCCCTGGGCGTGGCCCCCACCGGCGCCACGCCGGAATTCTTCCATGCCAAGGGGATGGACTATCCGCCCGAATACGGCCCGCTGGCAGCGGTGACGCCGGGGACACCCGGCGGCCTGCTGACGATGCTTGCCGAATACGGCAAGCTGAGCCTGGCGGACGTGCTCGGGCCGGCCCTCCAGATGGCTGAGGGCTATCCTATCGAAGCGCAGCTCGCCAACACCATCGAGCGCGAGAAAGCGCACATCAAACAGTGGCCGTCCTCGCGCGCCGTCCTCCTCCCCCACCTCGGCGAGACCTGGGAGGCGCCCCATGCCGGCGAGGTCTTCCGCCAGCCGGACCTCCTCGCCACCCTGCGCAAGCTGGTGGAGGCCGAATCGAAAGCCAAGGCCGCCGGCAAGAGCCGCAAAGAAGCGATCTACGCCGCCTACGACCGTTTTTATAAAGGTGACATCGCCGAGGAGATCGCCCGCGGCAGTCAGGAGCAGGGCGGCCTCATCACCAAGGAAGACCTGGCGCAATGGAAAGTCCGCACCGAAGAGCCGGTCAAGACCACTTATAAAGGGACCGACATCTACAAGCTCACGAGCTGGACGCAAGGCCCCGCCATGCTTCAGTCCCTGAACCTCCTCGAGCCCATGGACCTGCGCGGCATGGGTTTCAACAGCGCGCGCTACATCCACTCCCTTTATCAGGTCATGAACCTGGCCTTCGCCGATCGCGATTTCTATTACGGCGATCCCTACTTTCCGCCGGAAGAGCCGCTCCAGACCCTGCTTTCCAAAGGCTATGCGGACGCGCGGCGGAAGGAGATCAACTGGCAGAAGAACGATCCGGCGGTGAAGCCCGGCGATCCCTATGCTTTCGAAGGAAAGCCGAACCCTTAT
>DASUEN010000126.1:0-56814 GCA_036275055.1 Thermoanaerobaculia bacterium | reverse complement strand
CTTGTCCCAATACTCGTCGACTTCGGCTTGGTCCTCGCAGTCAACATAGAGCGAGAAGCCTTCGGAGAACGTGAAGTACGGGCCCCCGTTGTAGCCCATGAAGACTTGACCACCGACGACGAACTCGGCGGAGGTGATCGGGCCGTCATTGCCGGTGCGAGCGAGGTTCTTGATCTCGGAGTCCGGGAACGTGGCGGTGTAGAACTCTATGGCCGCCTCAAGCTGAGGCGTTGAACATCAAGAACGGTGTCACCTTGGTCATTAGAGATTCTCCTTCTTCACGGGCAATGGTAACCGAAGATTGCGTACACACCCCGAGGCGAGCCTCGGTAATGTCTGCCCAACGCTGCTGCCGTTCAGCGGCGGGCGCCGTAGGCGATCGTCCGCTGCAACGGCTTGTTGGGCGGGGTGCGGCAGCACAGGCCTTGTATTTGGACAGAAAGCAACGCCATGCCGTCCCGCCTTTCTCCCCATTACCGACTTAGACATCGGTGACCATCCCGGCCTCACCCCACTTCAGTTCGTCAAACAACGTATCGTACTCGGCATCCGTCTGAATTGCCCGAGTTTGCACATGATCAACCAGTCGATAGAAGATCGCCCTAACGTCGGCCGCCATGCGACGAACAAACGCGGCATCGGTGGCTGAGCTTCTTCCGCCATGAGCCACAGCACTGCGTGCCGCATAGTACTCTCCCTGAAAGCGCTTGTAGCGTCGACGTCGCTCTTCAGGGTCAGGCACGAGGAAGGCGAAGCGCTCCGCATGAACTCGGCCCGGACTATTTCCTTTCTCTTTGAGAAGAACATCGAAGGAAATCCCGAGTGCGAGAACGGCATCATCAATTTCAGTCGACCAATGGGCTTTCGCATGCCAGCGAGCAGCCAAACGTAGACGGCGTGTCACTGAGGTGGACGTGGATAGCAGGAAGGTTGCTCGCTCACGGATGGCATTTACTGCCAGGAGGCGTTCCAATGGAAACGTGGACTCGCCCAGCCAATGAAGTGAAGTTGACGGTCCAAAGATACCCGTAGTTAAGATAGTTGCTGCAAGCTCCCTACCTAGCTTCGAATCGCGGGCAACAGCTTCTCCCAGTGCGTGGCGATCCGTCTTGATACCGCGTACTCCAGGTCGATAGACATCGCCACGCAGACTGTACAATTCGAGTTCGTCCAAGTTGGCCTCGAACATCAAGGCGAGCGAGACGAGATCGTCGAAATCCTCGGCAGCGTCATGGTAAGCGCGGCCTAATTGGGATCGAGTAGTATAGGCGCAGAGTATAAGGTCATTGGGAGAGCCTTCTAAAGCTTCTCCCCACCAAATATCTGCGAGAGACGTCTTCTCCGCAATGTCCTTCTGGACTGACTCAGGAAGCGAGGCCCAGACAGACTTCGCAGCACCAATCTTTAAAGGTCCGATCTGCAAGCAACCTGAGGGCATTGCGATGTGAGAAACTGGAAATAGGACGGTGGCAGGAGGGGGAGATAGCAAACGCTGAAGGCGAGCATCGATTAGAGGCTTCAACCCGCTCTCATCCAAGTCCAGAGGAAGTGTCCCAATAAGGCCAGCGACTATGCTCCAGAACTCCTCTGGGTCATAGAGGTTGACGACGGCGGGTTGTCGAAGCAAGGCTATAGTCGCCGCCTCGAGAGCCGCCACTGCTCCCGTCGTAAGTACTACAGAATGAGTTTCGTCGTGAGTCAGCGCTGCCTCGCTCGATCGGCGATGCTCTTCCAAGCACCAGCCATAATCCCAAGCCTTCTGCGAGGAGAGTTCACGACCAAGAGCTGCTTGCAGCAAGCCTTCAGCAATGTTCGTTGACCCTCGGCTGCTTTTCCTGGTCATCGTGCTTTCTGAGGCGCCCAACGCCTCAGAAGCTCACCGGAGACAACCGCACTATCGTGCGGTTGTCGTCCGGTGCAGCGCGGGGGTTGGCCGACCCTTCGATACTCTATAGCTCATACTTGCAGCTGTGACAGTCATACCCGCTCAGGCTTCATTCCTCCGCATTTGGAGGAGGGTTATCCGTCTTCGCAGCCCTGTTAATCATGGCTTGAATCGTCGTGGGAGCTGTAAGTCCGATAGAGAACGCCAGCAGAGGTCGTAGCGTAGATCCATCGAGAAAATAAAGCCATGAGAGACCGCCACCTGCTACGGGCCAGAAGCAAAAAAATAGCCAGTACAAAAAATCCTTAGGAACACGCCTGGGCTTATCTTTTTTACTGTCTTCCCAGAGGTTCATCATGCTCAGCACGAAGCCACCGATAGCCGCAATAACGATGATCTGGGTCAAGTTGATTTCGCTTGACTGATTCATAGGTCACTCCACGACTTTGTTGGTGATGGCCGAGAGAACTCGCGATGCCAGTCCCGTGTTTTCTTTGTATTTCTCGGTAGTCGTGAACAGCGGCTCTCCCTTGGCATTGTTATTTCTAGCTTGAATTATCTCCCCGGAGGTGTCCAGATGCCTCATTACCTCCTCAAGTTCGATGCCGGTTGATTGCGCTATTCCTTTCGGTGTTCGCCATTTGTACTTAGAGTCGTTGATGGCCGCAATAATTCTGCCTTTAACCTCGACGTCAGCCATGAGCATCCTCCTGTCAAATTAGTCCAGCATTGAACCATTACCCTGTCGCCCAGTCGCGGTAGGGACGCCGAAGTGCCCCCCGCACCGGAGAAGTCCCTGGCACCCCAGAGTCAGCACCCATTATAAGCGATAGTACTGGCAGGAGCGAGTGGTCCATTGAGAATTCTCTGCTTGTCATGCAACTACAATCCTTGCCTCAAAGGCATAACCTTGGATAGGGTGCTTGTCTATACTGCGTGTAAAGCCTCCACGCTTCGAATTTGTACGGTCCGAGAATGTGATCCTCCCCAATCCCGGTATAGGTCCAGAAGATTCTCAAATCTGGCAGGATCCTTGGCACGAGCTCGATTTAGAGCCTCAATTATGTATTCCTCTTCAAGCCAAGAGCGCAGGCTAGTGGCAAATGCGTCCTGCAAGATGCCCTTGTTAGCCGTTTTGTGCTTGACTGCTATGGCAATTTCTTCAAAGAAATTGAGCAGAGCGAACATGCTGTGATAGTTGCCCTGCATATCTTTATCTGCCCTAAGCTTGCTCCGATAGGCGGCAAAATCTACGCTGGAGTATCGAGCCATTAGGTTCATTGCATTCTGGCGGGATGCTAGTTCCACAGAATTCCGTAGACTGTACTGTAGAAGACTAAGTTGTTTGTAGGCGAAGTAAAAGCCTACTACTACTGCAAGAGCCTGGGTACCGCTAAAGAGCAATCCATATTCGGCGATGGTCATGCAAAATTTCCTTGTATGTATGCTCGCCTATCAAATGGCGGCCAGTCGCGGTAGGGACGCCGCAGCGCCCCCCGCACAGATCCCGGCGTGCGGTTTTCCCGCACCGGGCTCTTCGGTAACCCTCGCTTCCGCACTCAGCAAACCCCGTCAAGCACCATCTGTCGATGCCGACTCTCCGTGATTCGGGGCTCCTCCAGAGAAAATCGCTCTACCAAGGCGTTGAACTTCTCCCAGGTCATCCGGCTCTTCTGACTCCGCCTCCCCAACCACTTCATCAGTAGCCGCCTGACCTGATAGAAGAATGAGCATAGGCTTCTGTGGTTGCCGATCACCCCGTAGTAATTATAGTGCCCACGAAGCCTCGCGTTCAACGTCTCGACCAACTGGCGAACTGGCGAGTGTCGCTCGGCCTTGATCCACTCGGTCAACCGCGCCAATGACGCCCGAAGCCGCTTACGCGACGTCCGGCAGGTCACCCGCGGCGTTCCCTTGTGGTCAACCACCCAGCGAAACTCGAACCCGAGGAAGTCGAACCTCTCCGAGTCCTTGCCGAGTTGGAACCGGCTGAACCGGACCATCCGGCTCTTCTCCGCCGAGAGCTCCAACCCATACTTCGCCAGCCGTTTCGGCAGCACCCGGAAGAACCGCTCAGCCTCCTCCCGCCACTGGAACGCGAACACAACATCGTCCGCGAACCGGCATATGAAGGCCCGCGCTTTGCACCGGGGCTTCACCACGTCCTGGAACCACAGATCCAGCACGTAGTGAAGGTAGATGTTGGCAAGCATGGCTGAGATGCTACCCCCTTGGGGGCAGCCGGTGTCCGGGTGGATCACCCTTCCATCCTCCTCCAACACTCCCGCCTTGAGCCATTTCCAGATCAGCCGCAGGAACGGCCGATCGTCGATCCGCAGCCCGAGCATCTGCAGCAGCTTGTCGTGGTCGATCTGGTCGAAGAATCCCTTGATGTCGATCTCGATGACGTAACCGTAGCAACCAAACTGAAGCTCCTGTTTCAGCGTCCGCACTGCTTCGCGCGCATTTCGGCCGAGCCTGTAGGCCCAACTGCACGGCAGAAAGATCGGCTCGTAAATGGCGTTGAGGATGCGGGAGACTGCGATCTGGAGGAGCTTGTCCTCGACTCCAGGGATTCCCAGCGGTCGAGTCTTACTGCTCCCTTCCTTCGGAATGTGGCGTCGCCGGACCAACCTCGCCCGGTAACTGCCCCGCTTCACACGATCCCAGAGGGCTCGGACGTTAGCCCCCAGATCCCTCGCGTAGTCCCGGGCCGAGACCCGATCTACGCCGCTGGCAGCTTTTTTGTTGATTCGCTCCCAGCAGGACAGAAGGAACGTAACCGTCAGCAGTCCAAATAGATTGCGGAAGCGGTGATGCCTGTCGGAGCTGGCCTTGTTGGCTATTCCCCGCAGTGAGGTTGGCATGAGTTGCCCAGCCTGTCGTATCTGGCTCATGTTTCCTTTGCGAGCTACGGGTTCCCGTCAGCTCCTTCCCCATGCGAACGGCTCTCCCGTTCTCGGAGTACTATGGGCTGATCCGACTCCCCAAGGATCTTCGGTCTCCCTTGCCTTCTCGGTTCAGGTCGCCTACCTGTCATCTCTCATCGCTCCACGTTTAGGCGCCAGGCGTTCTCTCTGGGTCCGGGTTTCCCCTTCAGTGCCTCGTCGGCCTCGTGCCTTGCGAGTTGTCCTTGAGAGCGCAGGAATCTATGGGGTCTCCCAAGTTCTTCGACGCTCCTCTCCATGCATGCCATGTCCTGATGACCCCGGCAGGCCTCCGGAATCTCACCAATTCGATTCCATTGCGTGGGCTTCTCGCAAACGTAAACGATGGCCGCCTGCATCTTCAATCGGCTTTTCGGGGCTGTACCAGACCTCAGGGAGGTGCGGTCTCCCTTACGGCCTACATGGTTCCCTGTGTACGCTTCAGACCTTTCGTTCGGTTCGTCGACGTCGACTCTCCTCCTACGGATCTGCAACACTCGGTACGGGGGGTTGGTTAGACCTTTCCCGGCAGGGACTTGCACCCTGCAAGAAGCGCCAAGCTTGTCTTGGCGCACACGCTATGCCGATGAGCGGCGGGAACCGCGCTTCTTGCGGTTTCCGTCCGCTCGATCGGCGGAGTTAGGCGACGCCTCGCGAGTTTGCCGAACCCAAAGAATGATAGCTGCCAGCAGAGCTATGACGGAATAGGCAAGCGAGAGCCCGCCAATAGAAAACCTGTGAGGCACGACAAAAGCGAATTGGAGCGTATCGATTAGGAGCCAAGATCCCAAAAGCACCAGCGAAAAATAGAACCAGTAGACAAAGGTTGAGATTAGTAGGCAATACCGAAGGACAATGAATCCGTGAGAGAGGTCTCCCTTGAAACCGGGCCACGTATGGAGCGGATGGTGAAAAATCGCGATTAGTATAATAAGCCAAGTGGGCAGCCAAACCGCTAGCACACCCAATGCAATCCCGAGAGCGGACTCCCACGTGGGAAGTAACTCGTCTCTTTCCCATATCGCGGTCATGTGGCGGGCCAGTAGATTGGTCGCCAAAACAAGACCGCCGGTTGCCATGACGAGGAAAAGCACCCGAACCGAGTCAGAAGCAATAAGCCATAGGCGCCGAAGGCTGTCACGAAAGACCTTCCACAGTTCTGTTACTGTGTGCCCGAGAACCCTGACGAAAAAGACGAGAACGCGATGGATTTCCCACCAGATTGGGCCTTCGATCCGGCGGTTTGCATTTTCGTCTTCCCTGGCCACGCTTATGCTGATTGCCAACGACCAAACAAATCCTACCGCGACTGCAAGACAGACAAGCGCAAGGCGGAAGCGTTGCGCCTCTTCTAGCCATTCGCGAGTTTTCAACATTGCGGGGAACTTGGAGAGTTCCGGGATCATCCGCACTGCGAAATCAGTCGCCATGGCGCCAATGGTTAGGATCAAGCTCAGGACTATTAGAGAAACAACCCAGGTTGAAGCCTTGTGGAGAGCGCGAAGCGCCGGAACCCGAGTGAGCCCTTTGATAAAGCTGAGAAGTAGCACGAGTGTTAACGCCAAGAGCGCTGAGGAGGTGCAAGAGTCCAGTGAGGCGGGCAGGGTGGTAGCGTTCGCGGGGACATCAAGGAGTATTACGCCGACGGGTATGAGAACAGCGAAGGCGAGAACGAGGCGCCCCGGACGGTTTCTCAGTGCGGCTCCCACGTAGCAAAGCACAAATAGAAGAAGGGCAAAGCTGAGGAGTACGGCGAGGGGCAGAGGGCGCCAGAAGTAGATCGTTGTAAAGAGAGCTACAAACGCGAGATAGGGCACGTACGCGTATTGGAAGAAGTGTCCAAGACATTTATGGCAGACAATGTCGAAGTCTGAATCGACGAGTTCAAGGAAGGTGCCTCGCTTGTGGCCGCATGGCCAAGCTGTTCTTGGGGCGGTGTTGTCCATCAGTTTGGTTCCGGCTTAACCATTCACTCTGCAGGTGCCTGAACAAGTGGTGAAATGCGAGATTCCGTGGTTGGCAGACGCCGGTCGCTGCCGGTGCCGCCTAACCTCTAGTGTCACCGACTAATCCGGCCTAGCCATGGCGACGGCTTCCAGGCTTGGCGAGAATACTGTCCATGGCGATTGAGTACCTCTATCTCCTTCTTGTAGCGCAACTTGGGCTTAGTCTACGGCCAAACCGTATTCGCGTCAATGCCATGCGGAATGTCGCATAAGCAAGTGGACGGATGAAGGTTCGGACCTGTGCTTAGACGACAGAGGCCGCATCGAGATATCGAACCAGGATTCTTCCAAGCTTATACGACACCAGATCGACGATATGGCTCTCGGCTCAGGAGCTCTCGTGTGAGCTTCAAGTTACTGAGAGAGAGAGAGTAAGTTGGCCGTTGTGACCGCCACCCGGGAGGCCAGGCTTATACGACAAAAGGGTGTCGGCTAAGCCTGGACGACAGGGTCTACAACTTGTCGATCGGGCTCTGCACGCCCCGACCTCCGCGGTTGAGGAAATGAGTGTAGATCATCGTCGTCTGGACGCTCCGGTGACCCAGGAGCTCCTGCACGGTCCGGATGTCGTAGCCGTTCGAGAGCAGGTGGGTGGCGAAAGAGTGCCTCAGCGTGTGACAGCTCGCAGGCTTGACGATACCTGCCTTACGCCTGGCGTCGTGGAAGGCTCTCTGGAGATTCCGCTCATGGAGATGGTGCCGCCCGCGGTCTCCTGTCCGAGGATTGCAGAACAGCGAGGGAGCGGGAAAGACGTATTGCCAACCCCATTCAGCGTCAGCGCCAGGATATTTTCGTGCCAGGGCATATGGGAGGTTCACCCTGCCATACCCCGCCCTGATATCCTCTTCGTGGAGCCGCTTGACCGTCTTCAAGTGCTTCTGCATCTCTGTTTTCATCGAAGCTGGAAGCATCGTCACCCGATCCTTCTCCCCTTTTCCGTCCCGCACCGTTATCTGGTCGTCGGCGAAGTCGATGTCCTTGACCCGTAGCCGCAAGCCCTCCGCCAGGCGCATTCCGGTACCGTAGAGAAGGGAGAGAGAAAGAGCCGCTCCACTCCAGCCAGGTAGGAGAAGATCGCCTTGACCTCCTCTGGCGACAACACCACGGAAAGCTTCCGCTTCCGGCGGGCTCGCACCAACCCCTCGAGCTCTCCCACCTCCTTCTCAAGGACAGTCCGGTACAGGAACGGCCGCCGGCGACGGCACCTCGCTGAAGCCGTAGTACGACCGCCAGCCGAGCAGCCCCCTTGGGCCGTCCTGACTCCGAGGCCCGCGCGATTCGCCCGATCTTGGAGGAGGGCGGCTCGATCCGGTGCAGTTGCGAGGATCTTCTCGCCACGCCATCGCGCCCGGAAATTGCGACAGCGCGAACGGGTTTTTCGGTCGCGCCCTCCCCTCGCGCCACGCTACCCCTCCGGTTTGCGACAGCGCGCTCCCGAATTGCCATGGCGCCCTGCGGAATGGCGTTACGCTTCTCCTGAATTGCGACACGCAATTCCCTTGCGCCGTGTGGCAACCGCCGAATTGCCTCACTAACAGCCCGAATTGCGACACGCTTCCCGCGAATTGCGTCACGCGTTTCGCCGGGAGCGCGACACAATTCCAGAGCGGCGCTTTGCAACTCGCGAGGGCAGTGTCGCGGAAGCGGTGCCGAGGGGCGGGGGAGCGATCCTCCGTGTCGCAAGATGGGCTCGCCCTCTCTCCGTTCGGCTTGCGCCTTTCGCGGAGGCGGAGCTCCGTGGAGTAGAAGCGGAGGGCGGAGTCACGAACCCGATTCCGGCTCTCGCGCAACGAGATTGCGGTAGCGCGTGGGCTCTGCCCCCGTGCCGCTCCAGTGAGCGGCGATGGAGCCCAAGTCTTTCAGCTCCTGGAGAGTCCGGGAGAGAAAGCCGCGATCCGGATCGTAGCTCGTATTGCCGCAGCAAACGAGGGGTAGGCGGCGCGCCACCGCGGCCAGTCACTCGGAATTCGCTGGTGCGATGAACTCGAGACCGCCGCTGCCGGCGCGATAGGAAAATGCGAGAACCGGCCTATTGCAGACTATGCGGACGAAGTCCACCTGAGCAGCCGCAGACACCTCCACAGTTGCGATTTGGGAGGCTGCGGGAACAGTCAAGGAGGTGCTCGAGATTCGGCCGATGTTGCTGTTTAAGGCGACTGAGCAAGTGGACTCGATCTTTGCCGGCGAGAACACAACAATTGTGGCAGACTCTAGAGGCGCAATGGCTGGCCAAAACTGGAACGTAACGGGCTTGCCGCGAGCGACAATGTTGCTCGCCTTCAGCACTGGAAGCCGGGATGCGTGGTCCTGCTGATCGACAAGGCGCGAACTAACGCTGATGCCGGGCTTGAGAGGGTCGATGATTTCCAGGTGAGCCGCAGACTCTCCCTGTTCGGCGGCGATACTGGTCTGAAAAGGGTAGAGGCCGGTGACTCCTTGGGCACTTGGAACCTGTCCGGGAGAGAAAATGGTTCGCTTGAACGCTGCCGGGCTCGGCGCCACATTCGTGAGGATGAGTTGCCAGGTGTTCTCGCCAGTAGTGGGAGGGACCGGGAGGTAAAGCTGTGCAGCCGCGACATCTCCGGTCAAGACCGCAACAACGATCAGAGTCCAGTGGTGGATCTTCATGCCCGACAGTCTCAATACCTGCTCAGGCTACCTGTGAATGAGACGTATGTCATTCTTCAGACATTGTACACCGATCCCTAATCCTCGTCAACGCCGGTTGGGTTGACGGGTTGGCGCCTGGCCTCCTTCGTCCCACAGCCGGCCGAGGTCGATCGAAAGGCAGCCACGAACCGAGGGATGAGGGCTTCGTCGGGATCAGGGCTGGATCGACCGTATCCGGTTCCTCGTAGCAGGGATCCTTGAGCGCGATGGCCAGGAGGTCCCCGGCATCGGTCGCCAGAGTCACCGTCATCACCGTGTTGCGGCCCGCCATCACATGGATTTTTCCGCTATGGATGACCGAGGCATTGGGGAGCTTCCAGTCCAGCGCGTAGATACCGGGCACCAGATTCAGGAAATGCACGAAGCCATGCTGCTCGGTCCTGCCGGTACGAACGGTGCCGGGTCCGGTCAGCTCGACCTCGAGGCCCGGCCATCCCGCGCACTCTTGGGTGTAGGCCGTGGCATAGAGGCTGCCACGATCCCTGGCGGTCTCTCCAGCCCAAACCATCCCAGCGCAGACACTGAAAAGGGCTCCCCAGAGAAAAAGTCTCATCCGCATCGCTTGCCGTCACCTCCAGGAGACAGTCCGAAAGGAAAAACAGGCCTTCTCTGTCCGGTTCGGCAAACTCCGTGCCAGTAGGATCGCCGGCCCCGAGAGATGGGGCGGGCGACTAAACATTCTCCGGCCCACTGGATCTATCTGTTCAGGGACGTAGCCAGCTCCCCGGCTCCTGATAGGGAGGCTGTCTCGAAGGGAGAGGTGCGCCCGGAGAAACTTCTGTCAGAAACTCGCTGCGGCCGGCGAAGACCCTCTGGTAAGGGAGGTACTGACCTCCTCGCTGGCAAGGCAACTTGGGCAATCGGTTTTGTCCGATATTTGATTATCGCTCTATCTGGAATGATCCTGAGCCCCGCAGAATGAATATTAAAGATTAGCAATAGGAGTGTTGCAGTCGGAAGCAGCGGGATGTTATAACAATTCCAATTAGCAGTACCAGAAGGGCTACAGGAAGGAGCGTCGCGAATGTGCCGTCCAAACTGGTTGAGCCTATTGTTCCTCGTGTGCCTCATCGCCGTTCCGGGCTGTTCGCGCAATGAGGAGAAGAAACCGGCAGCCACGCAGAGAGTCGTGGACGAGGCCCGTTTGGCCGGCCGCGATGCCGCGTCGTTTCCCGCCGCGGATGAAGATTATTACCACGACATGGACGGCGGCGTGCCGTTGACGCCTTCCCAGGTCGTGGGCCGTAACAACTGGATCGTGTGGACCGGCGGGAACGACCACCTGTGGGACGTCCTCTCGGACAAGAGCGTAGGGGCCTTCGATCTCCTGAAGACGATCTCCTCCTATTCGTATCCGCAGGATTCGAAGCTCCCACAGTTCGGCCGCCACAACCGGTGGAAGTGGCTCGGCCTGGTCAACGAGCCCTGTTTCGAGGAGGCCAAGGGTCCGGACCCGAACCGCTTCGGTCTCTGGCTCGACAAACGCCGCGCCGACTGTCCTCCGGACCCCTTCGAAAACGAAGCCAAATACCCGGGCGTCAAGCTCGGAGCGCGCGGCAAGAACCTACCTGCCGGTTCCTACTACGGCTGGGGCACCGGAATCGTAGGCCTGCGGCTGTTCCCGAATCCGGCCTTCGACGAGGCGGCAGCCAAGGCCTGGGATCCGGTGCGCTATTACTCCGACCCCAAGTATTACTTGCGCAAGGATCTCGTGCGCCCCTACCGGGTCGGCATGTCCTGCGGCTTCTGCCACGTCGGGCCGAGCCCGGTCCATCCGCCTGCGGACCCGGAAAACCCGCAGTGGGCGGACCTGGCCTCGAACGTCGGCGCGCAATACTTCTGGATCGATCGCATCTTCACCTGGGATGCCGACGAGAGCAGCTTCCCTTACCAACTCTTCCACACCTCGCGTCCGGGCGCCCTCGACACGTCCCTGGTTTCCACCGACAGCATCAACAACCCGCGCACGATGAACGCCGTCTACAGTCTCGGCGCCCGGCTGGCTCAGGGCAAGCGCTGGGGCACCGAGACGCTGGCAGGGAGCGAGCTGGACAACAAACAATTCAACGAATATTTCCCCAGCGGACCGCTGGCGCAGTTCTTCCAGCCGCCGAGCACTGTCTTCACGCCACGCGTGCTCAAAGACGGCGCCGACTCGGTCGGGGCCCTGGGAGCGCTCAACCGGGTTTACGTCAACATCGGGCTGTTCAGCGAGGAGTGGCTGCGGCACTTCAATCCGCTGGTGGGCGGCAAGCCCATCACGCCGATCGAGGTCAAGGTGGGGCGCGCGAATTCGAGCTTCTGGCAGGCCACCGAGGCGCAGACCTCCCACGTCGCCGATTTCTTCCTGGCCACCACGGAGCCGCATCTGCTCCGGAACGCTCCCGGCGGCGCGGCCTACCTGGCCGCGGAACCCGCGAAGCTCACGCGCGGCAAGGAAGTCTTCGCGGAGCGCTGCGCACGCTGCCACTCGTCGAAGCTTCCCGCGTCGGCACCGGGGCTCGATCCCGGCGGCTGCGCAGGTCCCGGCTACCTCGACTGCTGGAACAAGTACTGGGCGTGGACCAAGACCGACGACTTCAAGAAGCAGATGCGAGAGATCGTCCTCAAGGACGATTTCCTCAAAGACAACTTCCTGTCGACCGAGGCGCGCGTCCCCGTGACGCTCTTGGAGACGAACGCCTGCAGCCCTCTCGCCACCAATGCGATCGCCGGGAACATCTGGGACAACTACTCTTCGCAGTCGTACAAGAGCCTCCCCTCGGTGGGCACGATCACGGTCCACGACCCGTTCACCGGCGAGCCGCGGCCGTACACCATGCCTGCCGGCGGACGCGGCTACACGCGGCCGGCCTCGCTGATCAGTCTGTGGTCGACTGCTCCCTACTTGCTGAACAACTCGGTGGGATTGTTCAATGGCGACCCTTCGGTCAAGGGGCGGATGGCCGCCTTCCAGGACGGGATCGAAAAGATGCTGTGGCCGGAGAAACGTGACAAAGACCCGGTGCTCGGTGACAAGGTGCCCGGTCTCATCGACCGCACGACCGCACCGAGCTATCTCCGGGTGCCGGTGGGCTATCTGCCGCCCTTCGCCCCGCAGTTGGCACCGATCGTCAAGGCCCTGGCACCCTCGGTGGTCGGAACCACGGGTCTCGAGATCGGTCCGATTCCCAAGGGGACACCGGTCAACCTGCTGACGAATCTCAACGTCCTGCCGGACAACCAGACCCCGCTGCAGAAGCTGGCGCACGACAAGCAGCTCCTGGAGCTCCTGCTGAAGGTCAAGCACGATCTCAAGGCCTTACCGGCCAACGCCACCGACAAGCAGGCACGCGCGGTGTTCAAAAACCTGGCCGCCCCGATGCTCGAGTTGAGTAAGTGCCCCGACTTCGTGGTCAACCGCGGTCACTATTTCGGCACCGATCGCTTCAAGGAGGAGCCGGGGCTCAGCGATGCCGACAAGAGGGCGCTGATCGAGTTCCTGAAGACTTTCTGACGACCGCTAGCCGTTGCTTTAGATGAGGAGTAGCCCAATGCGCAAAGCCGGATTTGTATTCATCGTCCTCCTGCTGGCGGAGCTGGGGCTCGCGATCGGACAGGAGCTGCCTAAACCGCTGCCGGAGAAGGATCCGCATGCGAAGGCCGTGGCCGACGCGCAGTATCCGTCCGCCAGGGTCTGCGGCCAGTGTCACCCCAACCAATACAAGCAGTGGAGCATCTCGTCCCACGCCTATGCCAACGTCTCTCCGATGTTCAACAAATTCGAACAGCGGATCAACGACATCTCGCGCGGGACGGTCAACTACTTCTGTATCCGGTGCCACGCCAGCGTCGGCACCGCCCTGGCCGAGCGGCGCGACATCGCCTGGTGGGACCGCAGCGGGGCCGCCAAGGAAGGGATCACCTGCGTGACCTGCCACCGCGTCGGCGAGGGGTACGGCAAGGTCAACGGGGCGCGGCGGATCACGCCGGGCCCGATCCACGAGCCCGTGTTTGGCCCCTTCGACAGCCTGGGTGGCCTCAAGGCGATCACCAACGCGAGGGAAAACGGCATCCTCGTCACCATCGACGAGCCCGACAAGCCCGCCGAAGGCGACAAGAAATGGATCCGGATGCACCAGACCGCCATCCAATCGGAGCTGATCGTGAAGTCGGAGCTCTGCGTCACCTGCCACCAAGTGGCGGTCCATCCCGGCATCAAGCTCGAGACCGTCTGGGAAGAGTACCGCGCCTCTCCCGCCGCCAAGGAGGGGATCACCTGCCAGAACTGCCACATGAGCAAGTTCCCGGGACAGAACGCGGGGTATGAAAAAGGATGGGCGGCGGAGGTCAACGGCAAGCATTTCAACGAACAACGGGATCTGACCGACCACACCTTCGTCGGCCCCGGCTATCCGATCAGCCATCCCGGGCTCTTCCCGCTGCGCATGGAGGAGTCGCCGTTCACCCCCCAGCAATGGCTGACGTTCGATTTTCGCGCCGGCTGGGGGAGCGACGACTTCGAAAACAAGATCGCCGCCGGTAGCGGCTCGGCCACCTTCCCAGCCGAATGGAAGAACCCCGCCGACCGCAGGAAGGCCTGGGTGATCGTGCAGGAGAATCTCGGCCGGTGGAGGGAGCGGGAGCAAATGCGCCTGAAGCTCATGGAGAACGCCTCGAAGCTCGACGGTCCGTTCTTCAAGGGCAGCCCTCAGGTCGGCAAGGACTTCTCGTTCGACTACAAGCTCACCAACCTGAACAAGGGGCACAACCTCCCCTCCGGCTCTCTGGGAGCCCAGCCTGAGCTCTGGCTCAACGTCGTCCTCATCGACCCCGACGGCAAGCGAGTCTGGGAATCCGGCTACGTCGACAAGGACGGCGACCTCGCCGACCTCCAGTCCAAAGAGGTCGGCGATCAAACGCTCCCGCACGACAACCAGCTCTTCAGCATGCAGAGCAAGTTCCTCACGACCAACCTGAAAGGAACGGATCGGGAGATGTATCTGCCGATCAATCTGGACTTCGACCAGGATCCTTTCATCCGGCCCGGCGGCGCCCCGACCTCGATTCTCAACCATCCCCCGAACGCGCGCCTGGAGAAGCGCAGCATTCCGCCTCTGGGCAGCCGCACCGCCCACTACAAAGTCCCCGGGGACTTGCTGAAAAAACCAGGCACGTATCGGCTCGCCGCGCGCCTGCGCGGCAGGACGGAGCCCATCTACTTCATGGACTTCGTCTTCGCCACGAGGGAGATGAAGAGGACCGAGAACGAATGGGTCACTGACACCCATGCCTACGCCGTCGCATTCAACGTCCACTGAGAAAGGGCGACCATGAACGGAAAAGCCTGGACTGCGAACCCTTTGCTCGCCGGGATGCTCTTGCTTGCCCTCGGCGTCCCGTGCGCCTTTGCCGCCGACGATGACAAGAAAAGTGACGCCCCCTGCGTCCCGAAACCCTTCGACGTCAGCAACTCCCACAAGGAACACGCCATGTCGCCCGAGGCCAGGCTCCTCCCCGAGCCGCCCGACCCGGCGTGGTTCAAAGCCGACCCGTGCTACCCGCAGACCTACGACTCCGTGGCCGAGCTGGACATCTACGGTGGCCGGCACGCGATCGACCGGCCCCAGCCGCCCGTCCAGTGGGGCCTTCGCCTCTACGACTATGGGGCGTACGCACCCCGCCCCACCTGGCTCGGCGAAAAGAATCCGATGATGCCGGCCTTCATTGTTTCCGGCGACCTTCGTGTCGCCGCCGCGCAGTACGACAAAGGCGCCCCTCCCGTCAACGGCAAGACGGATCAGTCGGAGATCGCCGCCCGTCTCAACCTCGACATGGACCTACAGCTCACCCCCACCGAGCGTATTCATGCCTTCACGCGCCCGATCGACAAAAACGGCTCGTTTACACGTTACCTGATCAGTGGCCAAGTCGAAGACAAGTTCGTCCACAATTTCGACTTCAACCTCGACACTCTTTTCTTCGAAGGCGACCTCGGCGCCATGGCTCAAGGGTTGACCGGCAGGACCAATCACGTGGACCTGCCGGTCGCCGTCGGGAGGACTCCCATCGTCACCCAGAACGGCGTCTGGATCGAGGATGCCATCGACGGCGCGGCCTTCAGCATCACCGCCAAGAACAGTCCGTCGCTCGATATCAGCAACATGGACTTCACCTTCTTCGCCGGCTTCCACAACGTGAACACCGCCGCCGATTCCGGCACCAAGAACAAACTCTTCGGCTTCGCCGGATTCGCCGACCTCCTGCGCGGATATCTCGAGTACGGCTACGGCTATCTCGACTCCGACGTCAGCGGCCATAGCTACAGCAACGTGACCGTCGCGTTCAGCAAGCGGTACCGGGGGCGGCTCGCCAATAGCGTCCGGCTGATCGGCAACTTCGGCCAGAAAGGCGTCAACGGGGTGAAGACCGCCGACGGCCTGCTGGTGCTGGTGGAGAACTCGCTCGTCCCGAGGCGGCATTTCGGCTTCGACGTCTCGGCCTTCAACCCGTTGAACTTCGTCCCCTACTTCAACTTCTTTGCCGGCTTCAAAAGCCCTCAGTCGCTGGCGCGCGGGGCCGATTCCGGTGGCGTGCTGAGGAACACCGGCATCGCCTTCGAATCCGACGGCCTGACGGGTTATCCGACGCTCGACGCCACCGCGCACGACTCCTACGGCGGAGCGGTGGGAGTGGAGTACCTGTTCAACCTCGACCGTCAGATCGTCGTCGAAGTGGCGACGGTTCAGCGCAGGGGTAGCAACAACGTGCTGGGGGCCGAAAACTCGCTGGGAGCCCGCTATCAGCATCCGTTCACGAAAACCTGGATCTTGCGCCTCGACGCCATGAAGGGCTGGCGGCAGGGCCAGAAGGACATCTACGGAGCGCGAGTGGAGCTCCGCCGCAAATTCTGATGCCGCCCAGGGCCGACCGAAAGAAGGAGGTTCCGATGTCCATTTTTCAGCTCCATGTCAACGGCAGGTTGCACACTGTCGACATCGACGGCAACATGCCTTTGCTCTGGGCTCTGCGCGACGTCCTGGGGCTCAAGGGCACCAAGTTCGGCTGCGGCGTCGCGCAATGCGGTGCGTGCACCGTCCACCTCAACGGGCGGGCCGTGCGTTCCTGCTCTATCGACGTGGGCGTGGCCTGCCTTTCCGAGATCACCACGATCGAGGGTCTGTCGCCCGACGGCAGCCACCCCTGCCAGAAGGCGTGGGTCGAGCTCGGCGTGCCACAGTGCGGTTTCTGCCAGCCGGGCCAGATCATGTCCGCCGCGGCGCTCCTGACCGCGACGAAGGGGGCCAACCCCACCGACGAGCAGATCGACAACGCGATGCGCGGCAACATCTGCCGCTGCGGCACCTATCCACGGATCCGGGAAGCGATCCACAAGGCGGCTGGGGGCTCGTCATCATGAGCGGCATCGTAAAAATCACCCGCAGGGACTTCCTCCGCCACACCGGTGTGGGCGCCGGAGCCCTGGTGCTCGGCTGTTACATTTCCCCCAAAGGACTCTTCGCTGCCGGGCTCCCGGATCTTCCGGATCTCTTTCACAATGGCTCCCCTCTCAACAATTTCGTCGCCATTGTGCCGGTGCAGGGCACCATCATCATCATGGCTCACCGTTCCGAGATGGGCCAGGGCATCCGCTCGAGCCTGGCGGCCGTGCTGGCCGACGAGCTCGAGGCTGACTGGGCGAAGGTCAGGGTGCACCAAGCTGACGCCGACGGTCCCAGGTTCGCGATCGAGCATCCCGTCAAAGGCGGCGCGCCGAGCTTTCTCATCCCCGACGAGGGTTCCCAGTTCGCGGACAGCTCGCGCAGCATGGCCGCCTACTTCAAGCCCATGAGGCTCTTCGGGGCCGGCATACGGCTGGTGATGGTCCGCGCCGCGGCGAGGCACTTTGGAGTCGACCCCGCCGACTGCGAGGCGCAGCAGCACAAGGTGTTGAACAAGCGCAATGGCAAGTCGATCGCGTACGGCGATCCGTTGCTGCTGCTGCAGGCCAAGAAGGTGGCGGAGCACCCGCCCACCGTGGACGAGGTCCAAGCCGTTCTCAAGCCGCGCGGCCAGTGGCGCTTCATCGGCAGGAAGATGCCGTTCGTCGATGCCCAGGACATGGTCACCGGCAAGGCGGTCTACGGCGCCGACGTCGACCCCAAGCGGCACGGCATGCTGACGGCCATGATCGTGCGCTGCCCGGTCGCCAACGGTGCGGTGAAGTCCTTCGACCCCACCGCGGCGCTCGCCGTGCCGGGCGTCAAGAGCGTCGTCGAGGTTCTCCCCAAGGGCTTCCCGGGCGGCGGAGTAGGCGCCGGGTTCATTCCGCATGCAGGCGTCGCCGTTCTGGCGGAGAACACCTGGGCGGCGTTGCAGGGGCGCCGGGCCCTCAAGGTCGAGTGGAACCTCGGGTCCAACGCCACGTACGACTCGAAGGCCTACCGCGGCGAGCTCGAAGCATCGACCAACGTGGCGGGAAAGACGCTGCGAAGCAAAGGCGACGTCGACGGTGCCTTCGGGGGGGCCTCCAAGGTCGTCGAGAGGGACTACTACGTCCCCCACTTGGCCCAGGCGCCGATGGAGCCCCCCGCAGCCGTCGCTCTCTACGAGAATGGGCACTGGGAGATTTGGTCTCCAACCCAGGGTCCGGAGCTCACGCAGCACTACGTGGGTCTGGCGATGATGGAGCCCACTCCGGCCAATCAGTTGAGGGGGCTGACATGGCAAGCGGCCGATCCATCCGAGCTGCCGAAGGAGAGCGAAAGAACGTTACAACGCCTGTTCAACGAAGAGCTCGAAAAACTGCTGGGCGTGGATCAGGCCGGGCTATTCAAGATTAGGGACGATCTCAAAAAGGAGATCCGGGACAAGGTCAAGGTCCACGTGACGTTGTTGGGCGGCGGTTTCGGCCGCAAGTCCAAACCGGACTACGCTCTCGAGGCGGCCTTTCTCGCCCGGCAGCACCCCGGCGTGCCCATCCGGGTGCAGTGGACGCGCGAGGACGACATCAAGTTCAGCTACTATAACGCGGTCAGCCACCAGCATCTGAAGGCGGCCCTCGGCGGGGATGGGAAGGCGACGGCCTTGCTCCAGCGCAGCGCCTTTACATCGTTCTTCGCGACCCTGTTCCCCGGGAACGAGCTCGGCCAGCTTGCGCGCGCCGCGTATCACAACGGCGGGAAGGACGGCTATGGCTCGGGCATCGAGCGAGCCCACGGTCTCGAGGACATGCTGTTCGATGTGCCGAACGTGCGCATCGAGAACTGCCCGGCCCAGAACCACATTCGCGTCGGCTGGATGCGTTCGGTGGCCAACATCTATCACGCCTTCGGAATGTGCTCCTTCGCCGACGAGGTGGCGATCGCCGCGGGGCGCGATTCCAAGGACTACCTGCTCGAGCTGATCGGGAAGGGAGTCGTCCTCGATGAAAAGGCATTTCAAGACCAGGGCGTCGAGTGCTTCGACAACAACGGGTTTCCCGTGGATCCGGTTTTCCTCCAGGGACCGGATGGAAAACCGGTCCTGGGACCGGATGGAAAACCGATCGTGGGGCCGGATGGAAAACCGATCCTGATCATGCCTCCTTATCCGCCGGACGGTCGACGGCTGCGGGCCGTGGTGGAGCGGGTGGCCAAGGAGTCGGGCTGGGACGAGAAGGTCAAGAGTTACAAAGGGATCAAGGGCCGCGGCCTGGGCATCGCCGCCCATCGGAGCTTCCTGAGCTACGTGGCCGTGGTGATCGACGTTTCGCTCAACGAAGCCAACGAGCTGACGATCCACGACATCTACGCCGCGATCGACTGCGGCATCGCCGTCAACCCGGACCGGGTCAACGCACAGATGCAGGGGGGCATCATCTACGGCCTGAGCTACGCCCTGCTCGGCGAGATCACGGTCAAGAACGGGGCCGTCGAGCAGAACAACTTCGACGACTACCCCGTGCTACGCATCCACCAGACGCCCAAGAACATCTTCACTTACGTCGAAGACCCGAGCGCGGAGGTGGCCAGCGGTTATCCGGGCGGAGACGTGCCGCCGACCGGAGTCGGCGAGCCCCCGACTCCCGCGGTGGCCCCCGCTCTGGCCAACGCGATCGTCGCCGCGGGTGGACCTCGCATCCGCGAGATCCCGTTTTGGAAGTCCGTCAAAGTTCTCTGAGCAGACGTCACCGAGGGCGCATCAGGAAGACGGCCCCTCTCCCGCTTGCGGGAGGGGGGCTGACCCTTCAGTGGTGAGGTTCTCACCGAAGCCTCCCGGCTCGCATCCACCTTCCTCTGGCACTTAAGGGTGTATGGACGGAGAGCATCTCCGTTCCCACGACTTTGCCATCCGCAAAGAGGAGACGTGCCATGAAGACATTCGTTCGAGGTGCTTTCCTGTTGCTCGCGCTCGCCGTTTCGTTCGCCGTCGCCACGCCGCGGCAGGTCGTGGCGCTGACCTGCCCCACCGGCTCGCTGCCGGGCCATATCCGGATCTACTACAGCGACGCCAGCTTCACCACTGTCGTATGCCGCACCAACGACTGCGGCGGAGGTGATTTCTGCCCCAATCCCACGCTTTACTTCAACGAGATCACCGTCTGCTGCCGGCCCCGCGGGCTCTAAAACAACTTCTTCCGCGAAAGAAAGGAGACTGTTCCATGTCCCTTCCCTCCCACTCGTTTTACCGTATTCTCGCGCCCGTTTTCCTCCTCGCCGCCTTGCTCTCGCCCCTCCCCTTAGCCGCGTGGCCATCGAGTGCGCCCTTCAACGAAAGCATCGAAAGTTTCGTCAGGAACGCCTATGCCGGTGTCGGCATCTCCCCGAGTTGCTCGCAGGTGCGCTCGGAAAACGCCACTTTGGAGGGCCTTCTCCCCGCCAACTCATCATCGTTCGAGGCGGAGGCCCGTCGCTTCGTCAGCACCCTCTTCGAGACACAAAACTCCTACACCAACTACAGCTCAGCGAGCTCTCCCTTTCTCGAGGAGACAGCCTATTACTCGTCGCGCAACCCGATCCCGGATCAGACTTATCATCTGAATGACGGAAACCAAGCTTTCGTGATCGACCTCTACCATGCCTTCCTTCAGCGCGAGTACGACTCGCCAGGCCTGACTTTCTGGACCGCCAACGCCAACGGCTACTCGAACGACTATCAAGGGAGGCGGGCAGTTCTCGACGCCTTCGGTACAATTCCCGACGACACCGAATTCAAGCTGCTCGTCCACTCGCTGGTGGACGGAGGTGCGGTCTGCTGCCCGGTGCATTGCCCAAGCGGCAAGTTCTACGACTGCGACCTGGGTGCTTGCGTAGACGACTGAGAGGCTGCCGCCGTCGCCGCGGGCGGACCTCGCCGTAAGACGCGACCGATGGAGCATAGGACGTGACCGATGCTCCATCGGACAGGACCGATGGTGCCTGCGAAGGAAGCTTGCGTGCTCGCGCTACTCAACCCCCGGGAGTCACTTGGGCTTGCGGGTCCCCTCCCCTTCGAAGGTCGCGGTCCCTTCGTCGGTCTTGCTGGTGAAGCGGAACGACATCTTGTTGGTCCCCGCCGTCGTCATCTCGAAGTCCTCCTCGACGGGCTTGCCGCCAGCGGTGGCGGAGTGGTGCAGGACGATCTTGTCACCTTGCCAGCCGCCGTGGTGGTCGTGCACCTCGCCCTGGTTGTTCCAGGTCATGATGTGCACCGCCTTGGTCTCCGGATCGTAGCCGATGAGATCGGTCTCCTCCATCGGGCCGAGGCCGGGGGCCGTGGCCTTCAGGGTGCAGTCGACGGCCGTGCCGCCAGCGATCTTCTGGCAATGCCAGGTTCCCGGAAAGGCGATCGAGGCGGCTCCGGGCGGCGTCAGCTTGAGGTGGAGGCTCCAGGTTCCCGCGAAGGTATCGACCGTCCTCTTGACCTCCGGGGGCGGCGGAGCTCCCTGGGGCGGCTGAGCCAGGGCGGCGGCTGAAAAGGCGAGCAGACCGGCGATCCAGAGTCTCTTCATGGTTTCCCTCCTGACCGTATGCGTATGAGGATTGGTCCTGTCTCCCCTCTACGCGGGAGGGTGCGGTTTCGGATGATGGGTGGCCTTTTCAACCAGTTGGCGCGAGCCCTGCCTGGAGGCCGCCGGTGCCTGCTCGCCTCGCTCTACCGCCTGTGGTAGAATCTCCCCACGACATGCCCATCGCTCTCTCGCAGGTAGGTACCGCCCATCACAAATTGTGACCCGGGTGGCGGCTGACGCCATCCGCTGCTGTGCAACCGTGGAGCTCATCCAGCGGATCGCTGGACGTGCGTGAGCTCGCAACCCAAAACCGTAGGATCCCCCCCGAAATCCTCGAGAGGAGGAAAGAGATGACTGTCTCCGTCAACGGTGCTGAGCTGTTCTACTCGACGCGCGGCAACGGACCTGCGTGCCTCGTCCTGAGCGGCATCGGCACGAAGCCGTATGAACGCATGACGCCGCCCCAACTGAGCGACCGCTTCACTCTCGTCTACGTCGACCTGCGAGGCAGCGGGCAATCGACGGGCGAACCTACCGATCTCACGTTCGACGGGCTCGCCGGGGACCTGGAGGCCGTCCGCGCCGATCTCGGGGTGGAGCGGATCGCCGTGCTGGGGCACTCGATCATGGGCGTGCTCGCGATCGAGTACGGCAGGCGCTGCCCCGAGAGCGTCTCGCACGTGATCACGGCAGGGGTACCGCCCAGTGGCGACATGGCCCGGGTGGCGGCGAAAGCCACGTCGTTTTTCGCCGAGGATGCGTCCGAGGAGCGAAAGCAGGTCCTGCGGGACAATCTGGCCAAGCTGCCTGCGGACGCGCCCATAGGGCAAGTCATGTTCGCGCAGACGCCGCTGCGTTTCTTCGACCCGCGCTTCGACGCCGTACCCCTGTTTGCGGAAGCGGTCGCCCGGCCGCAGGTTCTCCAGCACGTCATGGGAACGCTCACGCAAGGATGGGACGTCACCGCCGGAGCGAGTGAGCTCCGCGTGCCAATCTTCCTCGCTCATGGACGCTACGACTACACGGTTCCCTACGTCCTCTGGGAGGGGATCCCCGCGCAGCTTCCCAACGCCACGCTGGAGATCTTCGAGCGGAGCGGCCACCAGCCGTTCTTCGAGGAGCCGGACCGCTTCGTGAAGGCCCTCACGGACTGGATGGCCAATCAGCAGTGAGGATCGGGGGCCGGCTCGATTCGGCCCCTTCCTCGACCTCTGCTAGACTGCGCGACTCAACTGTCCGGCGGCAGCGCGCTCCGCCTGCGAGGAATCCAAAAAGATGAACCAGAAGACCCTGCCCCGCTTGACGTTTCTCGTCCTGGGGCTCGCCCTTGTGCTCGCTGCCTGGGCCTGTAAACCCGCCGACAAGAAGGCCGAGGCGACTCCCGGTACGGCCTCCTCCCCGGCCGATACCAACGCGGCCCCATCGCTTCAGCGCAGCTCACCGGACCAGGCGGCCCAGACTCCGGCGGCGGGCTCTCCCACCTTCAGCATCACGCCGCCGCCGCTCGCCACCGGCAGCCTGACTCCCGACAAGATGCCACCCATCGTGGCCAAGGTGAACGGCCTGGGGATCAAGAAGGACGACCTCTTGAAGGGCGCTCAGGTGGTGCAGATGAACCTGGCGCAGCGGGGGCAGCCGGTGCCCATCACGCCGCAGCTCTACCACCAGGTGCTCGACGAGCTCATCGGCATCACCCTGCTTCAGCAGGAGGCCAAGGCCCAAGGCATCGGCCCCAGCGACCAGGAGCTCAACCAGCAGGTGGCGGCCCGTAAGAAGCAGCAGTTTCGCAGCGAGGAGGAGTTCCAGAAGGCCCTCAAGCAGGTGGGGCTGACCGAGGCCATCCTGCGCCAGCAGACGTACGATCAATTGGCCGTCCAGAAATACGTCGAGACCAAGATCGCCCCCAACGCCACCGTCTCCGAGGCGGCCAGCAAGGACTTCTACGAGAAGAACAAGGCTCAGATCCACTCCCCCGAGCGGTTGCACGTGCGCCACATCCTGGTGGCGGTGAATCCCAAGGGGAGCCCCGCGGACAAGGAGAAGGCCAAGGCCAAGGCGGAAGACCTCCTGAAGCAGATCAAGGGAGGCGGGGATTTCGCCAAGCTGGCGCAGGCCAATTCGGACGATCCCGGCTCCAAGCCGACGGGCGGCGACCTCGGCTGGATCAGCCAGGGGCAGACGCCGCCCCCCTTCGAGCAGGCGGCCATGGCCCTCAAGCCCAACGAGGTGAGCCCGGTGGTGGAAAGCCCCTTCGGTTACCACGTCATTCAGCTCCTGGAGCGCCAGGCCGCGGCGACGCCCTCCTACGATCAGGTCAAGGACCGCATCGGCATGATGCTCAAGCAGAAGCAGGTCCAGGAGCTGGTGCAGGCGAAGATCAAGGAGCTGCGGGGGAAGGGGAAGGTGGAGGTGTTCCTGTAGGGCAGCGCTTCCTCTCTGTTCATCCTCTTTTCCTGGTGAGGGCGAGGCGGGAGAAGAGGGATGGGGGGTGAGGAAGGTCCTGGGAGGGGACGGCACTTTTCCTCCCAGACACGATAATATCTCCAGGCCCATGTGGTCCGACCGCCCTCCAGAGAAACGCCGCCAGCAGCTCGCCGCGCGCCTGCGGGCGATCCTTCCCGCCCCGTCCCCCCACTCCCGTGGCTCCAAGACGCCGTTGCGCTCCGGCGGCAAGACCGAGCCTTCTCCGCTTCAGGTGGCGGAGGAGTTGCGGGGGCTTCCCGGCTTCGCCTGGCTCGACGGCGGGGAGGAAGGGCACCGGCTTTACGTGCGGCCGCGGGCCGTCCTCATCGTGCGCAACGCGAGGGCGGGCGTTACCGGACCCGGAGGGAGAGCGGCGTTTCCGGCCGCCGGTTTCGATCTGCTGGACGCGGCGTTCGCGGCCTGGGGAGGCGCGGGATCGGGAGCGACTCTCGTGGGCTACCTTGGCTACGAGTTGGGGGGCGAGATCGAGCCCCTCCCTCCTCCCCCGCCGGACGATCTCGAGCTTCCCGATCTCCATCTCGGTCTCTACGATTCCGCTCTCCGCTGGGACGGGCAAAGCTGGAGCCTGGAGTCGGCGGACGCTTGGCGCAAGGCGGGAGAGGCGGACCCGGTGATCGAAGCCGAGCACCTTCTTGCCGCGGCTCGCCGCCGGCCGGTGACGGAGGTTTCGAAGGGCGCCTTGGCCACGGGTCCCGTGGTGAGCCATCCCAGCCGCACGGGCTTCGAGGCCGCCGTGTCCCGGGTGGTGGAAAGGATCGCGAGCGGCGAGATCTTCCAGATGAACCTCTGTAGGCGGCTGGAGGCACGGGTGACGCAGAGCCAGCTCTGGCCTCACTACCTGCGGCTGCGGGCGGCGAGCCCGGCCGAGAGGGGCGCTTTTCTGGACCTGGGACGCGGCCGGGCCGTCCTCTCCATCTCCCCGGAGCGGTTCCTCGTGGTCAAAGACCGCGCGGTGGAGACCCGCCCCATCAAGGGGACTCGCCCGCGGGGCGCCGATCCCCGGCAGGACCGGGCGCTGGCCCGCGAGCTGCTGGAGAGCGAGAAGGACCGGGCCGAGCTGACGATGATCGTGGACGTGGCCCGCAACGACCTGGGGCGGGTGTGCGAGCCCGGGAGCGTCGAATTGACCAGCCACGCCGAGCTGATGACGCTCCCCACCGTTCACCATACGGTCTCGACGGTGCGTGGAATCCTGCGGCCGGACACCGGTCCCGCGGAGCTGTTACGGGCCGCCTTTCCCCCGGCCTCCATCACCGGGGCGCCGAAGATCCGGGCCATGGCCGTCATCGCCGCGGAGGAGGAACGGCGGCGCGGCGCGGCCATGGGGGCGCTGGGATGGATTTCCCTGGGGGGCGATCTCGATCTCGCCGTGGCCATCCGCACGGCTGCCGCCACGAATGGACGGATCGTCTATCACGCTGGCTGCGGCATCGTGGCCGATTCGGACCCGGAGCTGGAGCTGGCGGAAAGCAGCGCCAAGGCCCGCGCCTTCCTGGCCGCCCTGGGCGCCGTGGAGAGCGGTTGAGCCTCTCGTGGTGGAACGGGCGGACCGTCCCTGCCGGAGAGGTCCGGATTCCTCCCACCGATTCCGGCTTCCTCTTCGGCGACGGCCTGTTCGAAACCCTGCGGGTGGACGGCGGCCAGGCGCGGGATACCGAGGCCCATCTCGATCGCCTGCTCGCCGGCCTGTGTAGGATCGGACTCGATCTGCCCGAAGGCCGGCCAACCCTGGAGCAGGCCGTGGAGGAGATCGCCGCCGCGGCCCCTCGCCCCACGGCGCGGCTGCGCATCACCGTCACCCGCGACACGCGGCTCGTCACGGCGGCTCCCTACGAGCCGCCGGAGGTCGTCACCGCCTGCCTCCTTCCCCAATACCGCATCGATTCGGCCGGGCCCCTTGTGGGTCTCAAAAGCCTTTCGTACCAGGCGAACCGGCTGGCCTTGCGGGACGCCGAGTCCCGCGGCGCCTGGGAGGCGCTACTGCTCAACGAGCACGGCCGCCTCGTGGAAGGCGCGCGCAGCAATCTCGCCGTGGTCCTCGGGGGCCGCGTCCTCACCCCTCCATTGAGCGACGGCTGCCTCCCGGGCACCGTGCGGCGGCGGCTGCTGGAAAAAAAGGTTTTGGAGGAGGCGCCTCTTGATCCCGCAGACCTCGCCACGGCGAGCGAAGTGATGCTGATGAACAGCCTGATCGGCGTGCTGCCGGTTTCGAGCATCAACCAGCGCAGCGTCCACGTGGGTCCAGCCTCCGCGCGTCTGCGAGCGGCTTGTGGTTTCCCAGCCGGTCTTTCGCGGTAGAATCGGCCCCCCTTTAAGGAGGTCACGATGAAGAAACGGATCTCGAAGCTCCGACTGAACCGGGAGACCCTGGTTGCACTGGATCCGGTGAGACTGACTGGAATCGGCGGCGGCTCAGACACCTGCGAAAGCGTCTGCATCGGCCAATGCAATCCATCGCAGAGCTGCCTGACCCGCTGCTCCCAGTGTCCGACGGTTCCACCTCCCACCCACAACGCGAACTGCTGATCCGGCCGGCATAGAGAGACGTCCGTCCCTCGGGCGTCTCTCTATCAGCAGGCCGAGGCGCAGTCCTTGCAGGCCTGGGAAGGCCATGAAGATCACCGTCCTGACCGGTCTCGAAAATAAAGACCCCAAATCCTATGACATGGTGGCGGACCAGGTGGCCGCAGCCCTGGCCGAGAAAGGGCACAAAGCGTCCGTGCTCGGCGTGTACGACGACGTCCGCAAGCTCGTTTCCGGCATCTCCCGGCGGCAGCCGGATCTGATCTTCAACCTGCTGGAAAGCTTCGGCAAGAGCACGGCGGGCGACTTCGCCATCGCCGGCGTGCTCGACCTCCTGAACCTGCGCTACACGGGAGGCGGCCCCGGAGAGCTCTACCTGCGGCAAGACAAAGGGCTGGCCAAAAAGGTCCTCGCCTTCGAGCAGATCCCCTACCCGCACTTCGCCGTCTTCTCCCAGAATTCGGACTTCGAAACCGCCGGGAACCTTCGCATGCCCCTCTTCGTCAAGCCGCTCACCGCGGACGCCTCGATCGGTATCGACGGCGACTCTCTGGTGCGCGACACGACCTCGCTGATGAAGCGGGTCCTCACGATTCACGAGAAGGTGAAGGACAGCGCCCTGGTCGAGGAGTACGTCGAGGGGCGAGAGCTCTACGTCGGCGTCCTCGGCAACCGGGAGCCTCTCGCCTTGCCGCCGATCGAGGTGGACTTCACCGGCTTCCCCGAGGGGGAGCCGCGCATCCTGGGGACCAAGGCCAAGTGGAAGAAGAACAGCGCCGAGTACAAAGGGACGAAGTCCGTGTTGGCCGAAGTCCCCGACGAGCTGAGGGCGAAGCTCCAGAAAACCGCCGTGGAGGCCTACCGCGCCCTGCGCGTGCGCGACTACGGCCGCGTCGACCTCCGCCTCACCGAGACCGGGGACATCTACGTCATCGAGGTCAACGCGAGCTGCTACCTGGAAAAGGAGAGCGAGTTCGCCATGGCGGCCGAGGCGGCGGGGATCGAGTTCCCGGACCTGGTGGAGCGGATCGCGAATCTGGCGATCGAGCGGTACGGCTGAAGTCGGAGTACAATCGACGCCTCTCAAAGGAGGCGTCGATGAAAAAGAAGAGCGTCGCGAAACTCCGGCTGAACCGTGAGACCCTGCTTTCTCTCGAGAGAAGTCATCTGGGGAAAGCGGCGGGAGGGTCTGGCAATACTACGTGTTACTCAGATGTGGGGGGGCCTGGTTCCTGTATCGTGACCCTGTGCGATCCGTCTGGTGGCAGCGATTGCATAACCCGCTGCCTCGCTTGCCCGGAGCAGAGCGGAGCCCCGTGCTCGTAAGCGCATGATGCCGCTAGAACCGAGGCTCGGAGCCGGGCGCTCGACGCCGTCTCCAGAGCTCTCGCAGAAACTCCTCTCCATCCACGACATCGCCGGCGTCGGCTTCTGCGAGGGCCTGGAGAAGCTCCGCTTCTTCTTCGGGGCTCAGCTCTACAGTCTCCTCAGGATCTGCGGCCAGAATGGTCACTCGGGTTCCTTCTTCCCAGGGTTCTCCATCCAAGACAACCTCACCGCCCACGATCTTGCCTGTCGCGACTTTCATGGCCGTATTGTAATCTCTTTTGCCTACGCCAAGTACCTCCCCCGCCGCACGTAATTCATCGCCAGAGCCGTCACGAAGGTGGTGACGGCGATGACGGCCGGGATCTCCCGGTCCTCGGGGTAGACCTGCTCCAGGGCGTCCGCCCGCTCGGCGAGATGCCTCAGGAGATGACGGGTGCGCTCGGGGAAATGGCCCGTCCAGCGGTAGACGTCGGCCGGGAGGTCCCTCGCCAGACCGCGGATCAGCTCGGAGGCGGGGCGGCGCGGCGCATCCGTCGAGAGGTCCTCAGGGTGCCCCCAATCCTCGAAAATGGAGCGCAGGGCGCCGTCGAGCCCCGGGGGGAGGACGCCCGCGTCCGGCTCCGAGCCGCGGTAGTACTGCTCCAGAGTGTAGGCGATCTCGGAGACCGGCTCATCCAGCTCCTCATCGGACACCAGGGGCTCGGCGTCCCGCAGCTCGCGCATCACCGCGTCGCAATGCTCCAGTTTCTCCAAGGCCTTCGGCCAGCCCGCGTACTCGGCGTGCCAGTCGAGGCCGGGGGTCATCCATACGGCGAAGGTCTCCGCCCAGTCCTCGTCCGGATGCTTCTGGGCGTACCAGCCCGGAAGATGGCGCACGAACCGCCGGCTGAAGGGCTGTGGGCGGTACTCCTCTCGGTAGGGGCGGGTGATGGGGCCGAAGGTGCGCACCCAGTCTTCCCGGTCGTAGAGGCGATAGGCATAGTTGACGACGTGCCCCATCTCGTGGCGCAGGTAGCGCAGCAGGTCGCGCCGGCCGAGCCCCTCCACCAGGCCCGTGCGCTCGGCGTGGAGCGCCGCGAGGTCCGCCCGGGCGAGATAGAAGGGGATGGCAATGGCCACCGTCCCGAACGGCACGCCCCACTCCGTGGAGAGGTAGAAATGAGGGTGGATCCGCCGGATGCCCGCGGCCTCAAGCTCGCGTTCAAGCTCAGAGATCACCGGCTCGAGATCCGTGCCCTCGATCTGGAGCCCAAGATCCCGGATCGGGCGGTCTCCGGGAGGCGATTCCTGGAAGGGAGGTGACGAAGGGGCCATGGGACAGAAGGACTGGCAAGAACGGTGCCGCCATCTTTGTAACCCTGGCGCCCTCTCCCTCGTAAGGAGGTGCAAAGAGGAGAGATCGCCATGAAGAAAACCGCCCTGATCCTCGCCGCCGCGCTCCTGTGGGTCGTCCCCGCGGGCGCCAGCGAGGTCGTTCGCTCGTTTCGCCAGCAGATCCCCATCGCCAACGCCCACAAAATTCACCTCGACTTCCCCGTCGCCGAGCTGAACGTCGATTCCGGAGCCAGCAACCAGGTGGGGCTCGACGTCAAGGTGAAGTGCAAAGAGAAGACCGGAAGGTGCGCAGACCGGGCGCACGAGCTGAAGCTGGTCTACGACAACACCGGCGAAGTCTTCAAGATCGAGATGAAGAAGTTCCCCAAGTGGCATGGCTCCCACAACCTCCAGATCGTCGCCCACATCACCGTGCCGCGTGACCTGGCGCTCAAGGCCGAGCTCGGAGTGGGAGAGCTGACCATCCACGGCATGGCAGGCGACCTCACGGTCGACCTGGGAGTAGGGCAGGTCAACATCGACCTCCCCAAGGAAGCCATCGCCTCCGTGAGCCTCGACACCGGCATTGGCGAGGCGAGCCTCGTCGCCGCCGGCCGGCACTACGAGAGCTCGGGGCTGCTGACCAAGGAGCTGAGCTGGGACAAGGGGACGGGGCGCTCCAAGGTGAAGGTGGACTGCGGCGTGGGCGAGATCGACGTGGTGCTGAAGTAGGCGGGCGGGCAGGCGCTCCTAAACCTTCTTCGTGCCGGCCGGAACTGTCCTCGATGACAGAGATTCCGGACAACTCGAAAGGAGCGCCAAGCCATGCCCGTTGAAGCAACGAAGGCAGAATCGTATCTCGGGGCCGTCGGGAACCCCGGTCAGGGAAGCCATTTCGGCCGGCTACGGCGACTGCTGCCCGTTCTCGCGGTAGTTTCCCTGGCCTGCCCGGTTCCCTCGACGGCCTCCCCTCAGCTCACCGGCACCGAAACTCCGCTCACTCCTCTGGCGCAGACCAAGATCAACAACGGACTGCTTACCAGCAACTTTCCTGCGGTTGGGCACTTCTTCACCAACGACGGCACGTGCACGGCGACGCTCATTGGTTGCCAAACCGCCTTGACGGCGGCCCACTGCGTATGCCCGGAAGGGTCGTCCGGCGCGACGTGTGGCACCCCGAACCCCGCAAACATGTTGCTCTTCTTTCAGCACTCCGGCGCCTTTGCGGTCTCCAGCGTCGCGGTCCATCCAAACTGGCAACCCTCCGTGGCCTTGGGCAGGCACGACTTCGCCGTCCTGCATCTCGCATCACCCGTCAGCGGCATCCAGCCAGCTCCACTGAACCTTGGGAGCAAGCCGGCTCTCGGTACGGCGGCGACGCTCGTGGGATTCGGCACGACTCCAACCACTCCCGCGGGCTTGAAGCGCTTTGGCACAGCGGTGCTATCGAGCTGCGCCGATCCCAATTCGCTCGCGCTCTGTTATGACTTCCTAGACCCCGTCGGTGCGCCGGGCTCGGATTCCACGGCCTGCCCGGGTGATTCTGGAGGACCAATGTTCGTGGCGGGAACGTCCGCCTTTCTCCTTGCCGGTGTCACCTCGGGTGGGTTGGGCCCCGGCTTTGCGGACTGCACGGCTCCCGTAGAAGGCGTCTACTCCGACGTCTTCACCGATAGGTCGTGGGTGTTGTCTCAGGCCGGCAGCGACCTTGCGCAACCGTCCTGTGGCGATCTGCCAAACGCCGGCAGCGAGTTGGCGCCCTTTTCCAGCGCTGCAGGAGCTCTCGATGCCGGCCACCCCACGGCCACATTCACTTATGAGGTACCGGTCGGTACCCAAACCCTTGACGTCTTCTTGAATGGCGAGCTCGGGGCCATAGATCTCAACCTTTACGTCAAGCACGGAACCGTCGCAACACCCTCGAATTTTGACTGCAAAAGCGAGGTACGCGGTTTATCCATCCAGATTTGTAAGATCGATAACCCAGCGTCTGGAACCTGGTATCTCACGGCTACGCGAGTTGCTGGAGCAGGCGCCTTCCAACTCACCGCGACCTCCTACAAGTCTGCTGCGGCTCCCTGCATACGCAACGGCGAAACCGCCTGCGTTCAGAACGACCGGTTCGCCGTCAACGTCTCTTGGAACAACGGCAATGGCAGCGGCCAGGGTCACTTGATGAGCTTCGGCGGGCAAAGGGCGGAAGGCCCCGAATCTGCGTTCTACTACTTTCAATCCGCCACCAACTTCGAGATGGGAGTCAAGGTTCTCAACGCCTGCATTCCCGCGTTCGGCAACAAGTTCTGGGTCTTCATCAGTGGCCTGACCGACCAGGGCTGGCAGGTAACGATTCGCGACTCCGTGACCGGAGCCGTCAAGACCTACTCGAATCCCGCCGGGCACCTTTCGACGACCTTCGCGGACGTAGCGGCCTTCAATTGCCAGTAGCCGTGGCAGGTCGACCAGGACTGCGACTCCCGCCCGCCCTCCTCTCCCCATCGGTCCCTCAAGGGAGGGGAGGGCCGAGGAGGCGAGAGTCCGCCGGATTCCTCTCCTCTCCCGGCCCCCGCGGTGCCTCCCCGGCGGGAAATGGCGGCACCCAGAACAGCCAGCGCACCAGGAGCGCGCTGCCGAAGACGAAGTTGCAGCTCCCCATGGACGCCGAGAGGATCCGCCCGTCCGTCCACGAGCCGAGGTTCACCAGTATCCGCAGCAGGGCCAAAGCCGCCAGCGTCAGCAGGGTGATGGCCCACACGGCGACCGGCAGCTTCCGGCGCAACCCACCGGTCCGCGAGGCCTCCAGGAGGATGACGATCAGGGTGGAGAGGCAGACGAAGGAGACGAGGACTTCGATCGTGATCACCATGCCATTGTAGACGCTGAGGCGGGGAAGATCGTTCCCGGCAATCCACCCCCCCTGCGGACCGGTCAGCCGCAGTACACTCCTCTCATGCCCGCGGACGCCTCCTCGCCGCGGCTCCACGTCGTGCTGGTGGAGCCGGAGATCCACTGGAACACGGGCAACGCCGGCCGTACCTGCCTGGCGGCCGGGGCGCAGCTCCATCTCGTGCGTCCCCTGGGGTTCTTCCTCAACGAGCGGGCGGTACGCCGCGCCGGGCTCGACTACTGGTCGCGGGTGGACCCCGTGGTGTGGGATTCGTGGAGCGAATTCGAGGCGGGGCTGCCGGAGCTCGGCGAGCCGTTCCTCTTCAGCGCCGAGGCCGAACGGGAGCTGTGGAGCTTCGCCTATCCGGAGCGGACAGTGCTGATCTTCGGCAAGGAGAGCGTGGGCCTGGCGCCGGAGATCCGCGAGCGCCATCGCGACCGCCTGGTGCGCATCCCCATGGCGGACCCGGAGATCCGCTCCCTCAACCTCTCCACCGCTGTGGCGCTCGGCGTCTACGAAGTGCTGCGGCAGTGGCGTTGAGCGATCAGAAACCTTTTTGTTCAGCCTTTCCCCAGCCCCCGCCCCCCGGCGTCTCCAGAATCAGCCGGTCTCCGGGGCCCACCTCGCGGCCGTCGATGGAAGCGAGCTCTTCCACCTCGCCCGTGGCCCGCACCAGCCGCTGGCGCCCCCGCTCTCCAGGCTCTCCCCCTTCCTTTCCATACGGCGCCTCCACCCGGTGCTGGGTGAGGAGCGAGAGGGACATGGGCTCGAGGAAGGTCAGCTCGCGCACCACGCCGTCCCCCCCGTGCCAGCGCCCCGCGCCCCCCGAGCCGGGGCGCAGGGCGAAGCGCTCCAGGCGCACGGGGTAGCGGTGCTCCAGGACCTCCGGATCGGTGATGCGTGTATTCGTCATGTGGATGTGGACGCCGCTCGTGCCATGGAATCCCGGGCCGGCGCCGGAGCCGCCGCAGACGGTCTCGTAGAACCCGAAACGCGAATTGCCGAAGAGGAGGTTGTTCATCGTTCCCTGGCCACACGCGAGGAGGCCGAGGGCCTCCACGAGGGTGTCCACCACCCGCTGGCTGGTCTCGACGTTCCCCCCCACGACGGCCGGCGCCTGCGCGGGATCGTCCGGGAACGGCGGGTTCAAGAGGCCCGGCGGAATGCGGACGTCCACCGCCCGCAAGATCCCCTCGTTGAGCGGCAGGGGCTCGGCGATGAGCAGCCGCAACACGTAGAGCACGGCGCTCCTCACCACCGCCGGCGGCGCGTTGAGGTTCCCCGAATGGACCGTGGAGGTGCCCGCGAAGTCGATCGTCACGATCGGGTCGGCCCCGGGGCCTGCGACGTCGATCCGCACGGCGAGGGGCGCGCCGTCGTCCAGCCTTTCCAAGGCGGTGTAGGTGCCCACGGGAACGCGCTCCAGGGCGGCGCGCAGCCGCTCCTCGGCCCGGGCCTTCAGGGCGGCCACGTAATGGAGAACCGTCTCCCGGCCGTGCTCGGCGGCGAGGGCCGCGAGCGCCTCCGCCCCCCGGTGGTTCGCGGCCACCGCGGCTCGCAGGTCCGCCAGGTTCTCCTCCACGGCCCGGGTGGGGAACGGCGCCTCCAGGAGCAGCCGGCGGGCCTCGTTCCAGCGGGGCTCGCCGCGGCGAACGAGATGAGTGGGCGCAATCACCACCCCCTCTTCGATCAGTCGCCGCGCTCCGGGCGGCATGGAGCCGGGGCGAATTCCCCCAATCTCGGCATGATGGGCGCGGCTCGCCACGTAGCCGAGGAGCGTGCCCTCGCCTTCCTCGAAGACGGGGGTCACCACCGTCACGTCCGGCAGATGCGAGCCACCGAAGGCGGGATGGTTGGTCACGATCACGTCCCCCGGCTCCATGGCGATCGTCTCTCGCAGCCGCCGGACGCAGAGGCCGAGGGCGCCGAGATGGACGGGGATGTGCGGCGCGTTCACCACCAGCTCGCCCGCCGGATCGAGCAGCCCGCACGAGAAGTCCAGCCGCTCCTTGACGTTGGTGGAGACGGCCGTGCGCTGCAGCCGCTCCCCCATCTGCCGCGCGATGGCCGCGAAGCGATGGGTGAAGAGCTCGAGCTGGACGGCTTCGGGACGGGCAGGGATGGCGAATCCTCCTGGGCTTCCGGTCGTTCCGGGATTATAGATCCCCGGCAGGAGTCACGGATGGCTTGCCTCTTGCATACTTAGGGTACCGAGTGACTCATACCACCTTTGCCGAACTCTTCGGCCGCGAACCCGAGATCCGAGCCGATGCGCCGGGGCGGGTGAACCTCATCGGCGAGCATACCGACTACAGCGGCGGCTACGTGCTACCCCTCGCCATCCCCCAGCGGACGCGGGTGGAGCTGGCGAAGCGGGACGGGCGCCAAGTGCGGGGCTGGAGCGCGAACGTCGAGCCCCGGGAGGTGGAGGCGTACCCGCTGGGCGGCGAAGAGCCCGGCCATGGCTGGATCGACTACGTGCAGGGCATTACGGAGGCGCTGCGCCTCGCCGGGCACAGCCTGGGCGGCTTCGACCTGCGGGTCGAATCCAGCGTGCCGCCGGGGAGCGGCCTCTCCTCCAGCGCGGCCCTGGGAGTCGCCGTGCTGCGCGCCCTGCGCGAGGCTTTCGGGCTGGAGCTCGGCGACCTGGACCTGGCCCGCGCCTGCCAGAAGTCGGAGACCGACCTCGTGGGCGTACCGGTGGGGATCATGGACCCGATGGCGTCGCATCTCGCCGGCGAGACCACGGCCTTGTTCCTCGACTGCCGCACCCTTCAATTCGAAAAAATTCCGATGCCGGCGGGCGCCGAGCTGCTGGTGATCGACTCCGGTCTCCCCCACCGCCATGCGGGCGGCGAATACCGCACCCGCCGTTGCGAAACCCACGGCGCCGCCGAGCTTCTGGGGAAGCCGCAGCTCGGGGACCTCACCGTTCAGGACCTCTGGCGCGTGGGCACCCTTCCGGAGCCGTTGGACCGCCGGACGCGGCACGTGATCACCGAGAACGCCCGCGTCCGCTCCGCCGTGGCCGCCCTGCGCGAGCGCGACCTCCCCCGCCTCGGAAAGCTCCTCGCGGCCTCCCACGAGTCGCTACGCAACGATTTCGAGGTCTCCACCCCCGAGATCGACCGCCTCGTCGAGCTGGCCCAGCAAGAGGAGGGCGTCTACGGAGCCCGCCTCACGGGCGGCGGCTTCGGAGGCGCGATCGTCGCCATCGCTCACCAAGGCAAGGCCCGCGAGGCCGGCGAAAGGATCGCGGCCCGCTACGGCGAGGAGACGGGGAAGAAGGGGACCGTCCTGGTGCCGCCATACTCCGCCGAAGCGATTTCGACATGAAGGACCACCACTGGTCCGATCTCCCGAGCTGAGGTATTATGTCCAGGGAGACCGACGCCATGGCCCACGCACTCAGAAAGATCGAAGCAGAAACCCCGAGCTACAGCGACCGTATCCGCGAGCTGGTGGAGGCGGATCTCGTCGGCGGAGCCCGGAGACTGCTGGCGGAGGCGTTGGAGCTAGGGGTGCAGGAGGAGGCTCTATCCTATTGGCAGAAGGTGTTGGCTAAAGGAAAGCCCCTTCGCGTTGGTGGCGGGGAGTTGGATTTCGACAGGACGCCCGAGGTAACCTGGCTCCGAGAGAAGAGCGGCCCTTATCGGGGCCAATGGGTCGCCCTCCTAGGCAATGAGCTTCTCGCTCACTCCGAATCGCTGGACGAAGTGGTCTCGACCCTCGAGAAGCATAAGCCCGCCCGTCGCCCCATGCTTCACTACGTCGACTAGACCTCTTGCCCATGCTCAGATTGGCTCAGGCGGCCTTCACCTGCGGCCGCTCCCGGTACCTTGACAGCTTCAGGGAAGCGCCTGAGCCCTCGGCTAAGATCTTCGTCAAGATCTCTGTTGGGGAAGACTTCGATTCCAGCTCGTGGGCCCAAATCGACACCGGTGCGGCGTGGTCAGTCCTAGACCCTGAAGTCGCGAAGCGCCTGGGTTATCTGGACCTTAGAGGATATCCTGTTGGATTGGATACACGCCTTGGATACAAATCCGGAGTCCTGGTTCGTCTTCCAGTTCGGTTTCTGGCAGACGAGGGCGAGCACTTCAGCACCGAAGGGACCTTCTTCATCTGCCCTGATTGGCCTCCAGGCCGTACCTTCCTCGGCTACTCGGGCCTTTTGGACAGTATGCGCTTCGCCCTCGATCCCCAGGCGAATCACTTCTACTTCGGCCCCTGATCCAACGGCCGGTCCATGAACATTGCGAGGAGGGCCGCGCCGCCGGCTCCCCAGCTCCACCAGGGATTTCCGGTCAGCAGGGCGAGGGCGAAACCCAGGAGGCCCGCGGCTTCCCTCAGGGCGAAGGCGAGGATCGTCGCCGTGCCCAAAGCTGCCTCCCAGCGGCTGCGGTCTCCTTCGAATTCGGCCTCGAAACGCTTGAGGACGGCCCGCTTGACCGAGGAAGCGGCGACGAGGAGGAGCAGGATCACGGCGAAGATCGCCAGCGACACGGCTTGAGACAGATCTTTCGGCGGCAATGAGCCGGAGAGCCAGAGAATGATGACGATGACGTTCACCGCGAGGACGCTCGCGGCCATGGCGCCGCAGACGATCTGGGGGCGGCGGGCGCGGCTCATGGCGTGGCACGTCCTCGAATCAAGCGGTCCACTTCGGCGGCCCGCGGCCAGCGGGTGAGCATGGCAAAGCCGCTCGCAACGCAAAGGATGATGCCGTACGCCGGAATCCCGGAGGTCATGACGACCCCGACCCCCAAGAGCGCGGCGAATTCCAGGATGGCGAAGCTGAGGAGAGTCCCCCGCTTGTAGGCCGCGAGAACGGCGTCCGCATTCACCGGCAGGGCCGGCGATCTCGGGATGGCCCGGCGCAACGGCGTGGCGCGGAACCGCGAGGCGAGGAGGAGCATCGTCGCGGCCAGCAGGCTCAAGACCAGGGGGACCGCCGGGGGCAGGCCGGGAACGGCCGCACCCCGGCGCGACAGGCCCCAACAGAGGACCGCGAAGAGCACCACCGTCCCCAACTGGAAGCTGCAAATGCGGATCGCAGGGAGCAGCCGCCGGGCGTAGCCAGGCAGGGGGTCGTCGCGCCGCCGGCCAGTCAAGTCGAGATCGAAATCCGCGCCCTCATCCATCGAATCACTCTACCCCACGGCCAAAGTGAGGACCAGGTTCCCCGCGCCGTCCACCCGCCCCGCCCACGTCTCCCCCACGAAGGTGGCGCTGTGATTTTCGAAGACCAGGCACGGTCCCGCGAAGGCGGCGCCAGGCAGGAGCGCGGAACGGTCGAAGAAGGGGACCTCCCGCCAGCCGCCCCCCGTGAAGCAGCGGCGGCTTCCGGCGGGCCGGGCCGGATGGGGCTCAGCGGCGAGGATCGGAGCCGCCACCTCTCCCGAAGGACGCGAGGAGGCCACGGCGCGAACGGATTCGAGCTCGATCGCCCGCCCCTCCGGGGCATAGCCGTAGATCTCGCGATAGGCGGCATCGAAAGCGGGCTCGACGCTCCCCTCCCCCGCGTACTCCACGGCGAGAGACGTCTCCTGGCCGGCGAAACGGAGGTTGAGCAGCCGGCGGCGCACCGTGATCTCCTCCGCAGCGATCCCTTCCGTCGCCACCGCCGCCGCGGCCTCTCGCCCCAGCTCCGCGAGCCAGCCGGCCAAGAGGTCCCGAACCTTCTCCAGCGGCTCCAGCACCTGCCGCTGGGCGAAGCGCTCCACCACCGCGGCGCCCAGGCCCAAAGCGGAGAGCAGGCCGGCGTCGGCCGGCACCACCACACTGGTGATCCCCAAGAGGCCCGCCACGGCGCAGGCGTGCTGTGCCCCGGCACCGCCGAAGGCCACCAGGGCATGCCCTGCCGGATCGTAGCCGCGGCGCAGGGAGATGGCACGAATCGCCTCCGCCATGCGCTCGTCCGCGATCTCCAGCAGGCCGGCGAGCACGGCCTCGGCACCCGGGTCCCGCTCCCCCATCGCCTGCCGCAGGCCATCCAGGGCCGCCTGCGCCGCGGCGGGATGGAGGGGGATCTCGAAACGCCCGGGATCGAGCCGTCCCAGCACGAGGTTGACGTCCGTCAGTGTGAGGGGACCGCCTGCGCCGTAGCACGCCGGGCCGGGCCAGGCTCCGGCGCTCTCCGGCCCCACCTTGAGCTGCGCGCCGTCGAAGGAGCAGATGGAGCCCCCTCCCGCCGCCACGCTCTCGATGGCGAGCGCCGGGGCCACGAGGTGCGCGTCCCCCACCTGGTGCTCGAAGAGGTACTCGAAATCGCCCCCCCAGCGGGCCACGTCCGTGCTGGTGCCCCCCATGTCGAAAGCGATCACCTGGCCGAAACCGGAGCGTTGCCCCGCGAGGGCCGCCCCCACCACTCCCCCGGCCGGACCTGAGAGGAGGCCGTCCTTGGCGCGGAAGGAACCGGCCCGCACCAGGCCGCCCGCGCTCGTCATCACGTGCAGCGATCCCGGCCCCAAGGCTCCCGCCACGCCCGAGAGATACCGCTCCAGAATGGGCGAGAGATAGGCGTCCACCACCGCCGTCTCCGTCCGCGGCAGGAGCTTGATGAGCGGCGCGAGCCGCGAGGAGAGAGAGACGTGGCGGCAGCCGGCGGCCCGCAGCAGCTCGCCCAGCTCCTCCTCGTGCCGGGGATTGCGATAGGAATGGAGGAGGGCCACGGCGACCGACTCGATCCCACCGTCCAGCAGGCGGCGCACGGTCTCCCGCAGAGCTTCGGTGTCGAGCGGCAGCAGCACGGAGCCGTCCGCCGCCAGCCGCTCTGGGACCTCCACCACCTCGCGGTAGAGCGGCTCGGGGCGCACGATCTCCAGGGCGAAGAGGTCCGGCCGCTGCTGCGTGCCGATGCGCGGCACGTCCGCAAAGCCGCGGGTGATGAAGAGGGCCGTGGCCGCGCCCTTGCGCTCCAGCAGGGCGTTGGTTCCCCGCGTCGTGGCGAGGCGCATGGCAATGGGGGGAAGCTCTTCGGAAAGCGGCGTGCCGGTGACCAAGCGCGCCGCCAGCACCGGGGCCTCTTCGGGAGAGCGCAGCTCGCAGGTGGCGCCTGTGAGGTCCCCGGCAGGGAGCGGACCGTCCAGGCGGAGGAGTTGCTCTTCCGGGTCCCAATCCAAGACCGTCCGGGGCTCGGCGTCACCACCCAAGAGGCGAAAGGCGAAGCCGCGGAAAAACCCTGCGGGGACGCTCCAGCCGGGATCGATCCGCGCCCCATCCTCCCCTACCCGGGCCGCGATCCTCCCCCGCACGGCGCTGGTGGAGAGCACCTTGGCGCGATGGAGCCGGCCTGCGGGATCCTGGGCGAGGCAATCGGTGAAGGTGCCGCCGGTGTCGGCCCAAATGCGCCAGGGGGCGGCCACGAACGGTTTTTACCCTTCGGTCCGTCCGGCGAGGCGGTCGCCGAGCTGGCGCACGCGATCGTTTTCGCGGTTCTTCGCTTCGGCCTTGCGCAGCCAGCGCTTGGCCTCGCCATGATCACCGCCGGCCAGAGCCACCATCCCCAGGGCCGCGTAGATCTCGGCGTCGTCGCTGCTGAGCCGCAGCGCTTTCTGATAGAAGTGCCGGGCTTCGGCAAGCCGTCCTTGCGCCAGGGAAAGATCGCCCAGGGCCACGTAGCTGAAGGGATTGCGGCTGTCCGCCCTGGTGGCGAGGTTGAGCAACGCCCCGGCTTCCGTGTCGTGCCCGCGGGCGCGCAGCAGCGCCGCCAAGTTGGTATAGGCCGCGGCGGCCTCGGGGTTCACCTCCAGGGCCTTGCGATAGGCCGCTTCGGCTCCGGCGAGATCGCCCGCGCGGCGCAGCCCCACTCCCAGGTTCACCCACGAGCCGCTCAGCTCGGGATCGATCACCACCGCCTGGCGCAACCAGGGGAGCCCTTCGGCGATGCGATTGGTGCGGAGCATCTCGGCGCCGCGGTTCGAGTAGTAGAGCGCCACGGCCGTCACGTCCGAAAGCGGATGGACGCGGCGATAGCCAGGCTGGTCCCCAGGGGTGAAATCGAGGATCTTCATCTTGCCGCCGCCGATGTCGTAGCCGCCACTGACGTGCCCCGAGACCACCATCAAGTCGCCGTCCTTCTCGAACCTCTCGACGTCGTCCACGTCGAGGTAGAAAGCCGGCAGGCCGAGCTCGCGGGCGAGGCCCACGAAGAGGCTGGTGAACGCCAGGCAGTTCGCCTTGCGGGTCTCGAAGGCCTCGCGGGCCGTGGAGGTATGCCCCGGCTCGTACTCCAGCTTGAGGTGTTGGGGATCCACCATGGCAGCGAGGAGCTTGTCGAGCCGCTCCACCGTGGGCGTCGAATCCGGCACCTGCTGGTGAGCCCAGGCCTTCATGGCGTCCGTGACCTCGAAAGGCACCACCACGGTGTGGGGATCGAGACCCCGGGCGCGTAACGTCCGTTCCAGCTCCGGCGAGCCGAGCGGCCCGCGGCTGGCGCAGCCCAGAGCCAAGAGGGCTGGGAGCATCGCGAAGAGGAATGCCGCCGATCGCTTCACCATGCCTCCGCGTAGTCTCCGCGTCAAAGTGCGGAATCGCCGAAGCCAGCGGCCTCAAGCCGGCCGCGGGGCAGCCGGCCGCCGGAAGAGCAGCTTCTTGACTCCGAACCAGATCAGCCACACCACGAGCAGGAACGCCACCACCGGCAAGGTGATGGCGAGCACGGCCAAGAGCGCCGAGCCGCCGGCCTCGGCCGTGGCGAGCACGGGATTGCCCAGCCCCCCGGTGGTGAAAGAGGAGATGTGCCGCGCCGTGGCCGTGATCCCCTGGAACACCGCCGTGGTGCCGCCGCCGGCCAGCACCGCCAGCGTCCACTTGAGGAACGGGCTCATGTCGCCGACCGCCGACGCCGTCACCAGGATGCCGGCGATGATGGCCGTGGGCGTTGCCACCGTATCGAGGAGGTTGTCCACCCAGGGGATGTAGTAGCCGGCGATCTCCAGCACCGTCGCCACGGAGAACGCGACGAGCGCCGGGGTCGAGCCGATCCACGCGAAGTGCGGACCCAGCGTGAGGTGGCCCACCTCGGCCCGCGAGGCCAGGCTCATGATGAGCAGGGGAACGAACACCCGGAAGCCGCACGCCGCGGCGAGCCCGATGCCGATGAGGAGACTCAAGACCATGTCCATCCCTCGCTCCCCCTCCTTTCAGGGCGACGGCAAGAGGGCCGTCTCTGGAGATGTTAACGCATCGGGGGGCCGGTGTGTTTCCGCTCCCCTACCTCCACCCCACCTCCGCCCCCCGCCGCGGCTCCCAGGCGAGGCAGAGGAAGCGCGTCTCCACGTCCGTCTTGCGCGGCTTCAGGCCCAGCACCTCCAGCTCCCCGGCTTGCGGATCGAAGCGCTCGCCGAGGTTGTCCACCTCGTGCTCCAGCTCGGCGTTGAGGTCCGCGAGCTGCTTCTGAAGCGCCTCGATGGTCTCCTCGGCGCGGCCGACGTCCTGCCGCTCCTGGAAGGTGCGGCCGACGCCGCGGGCGGCCGTGGCCGCGGCGGTGATGGGCGAGCGGCGGCGGCCGAAGAACATCCCCAGCACGGCGGCGCCGGCCGAGACCACGGTCTGCAGCGTCTGCTGATTGGCCTGCTCCTTCTGCTTCTCCCGCGCCTGCTCCGCCCGGCGGACGCGCTCCTGAAGCGTCGCAATCTTCACCCCGTACTTCTTGCGCAGGGCCGCCACCTGCTCGTCCCGCGCCTCCCGCGCCGTTTCCGTGAGCCGGATGCGGAAGTCGCGCTCGGGCTCGCCCGGCTTCGACACCTCGCCCAGCGTGGCGCTGCGGAACAGCTCACATTTGCGGGTGCGGTAGAGGCACTCCTCCAAAGCCTTGCGCCAGGCGTCGTAGCTCTTCGCCTTCACCGCCGCGTCCGGCAACGCCGAGAAACGGGCGCCGGCCACGGCCTCCCCTTCGAGATCGTCCTTGCCGAGATCGACCGCTTCTGCGGCATACCAATCGGCGCCGTCGTCCGTGAGCGTGCCGAGGAGAGAGAGCTCCTCCGCGTGCTCGACGCCGAGCTTCGCATCCTGATAATGCACCGTGGCGGCGGCGAACAGGCAGGGAAGATAGGTGATCCCCACGGGCTTGCCGCGCACCGGGAGAAAACGTTGCTGAACGTCCGGGGGGAGAACCGGCGCCGTCTCCCCGGCATCCTCCGCCTTGGGCGCACCGGAGGGAGCCGCGGCAGGCGTCGTGGACGCGGTGACCGCCGTGGAGGTGACCTCCCGCGAATCGACGGCCGGCGCGCCCTGCTTGCGGGGGTCCATCAGCCGCTTGATCTCCGGCCGGGTGAGGGGACCGCGGAGATAGGAGAGCGTCCAGCGGGTCTGGAACAGCACCGGCTGATCCTCGTGCACGTTATGTAACAGGAAGACGCGGCTCGCGAGCCCCGAGAGGACCTGCTCCGTCTTGGCGCGGTCGAAGCCGCCCCCCGCGGCTCCCTCCAAGCCGTCCATCAGCCGCTGCTTGTCGCGCTCCGTCTGCAGCCGCCCGAGGAACCAGGTGCCCACGTTGGAGAGCCCCTTGTAGTCGAGGTCCACCGGGTTCTGCGTCGCCAGCACGAGCCCGAGGCCGAAGGCCCGCGCCTGCTTGAGCAGGGTGAGGAGCGGCCGTTTCGAAGGGGGCTCGGCCACCGGCGGCATGTAGCCGAAGACCTCGTCCATACAGAGGAGCGCCCGCAGGCTCGTGGTGCCGGGCTTGCTGCGCATCCAGCCCAGCGTCTGGTTGAAAAGGAGCGCGGTGAAGAACATCCGCTCCTTGTCCGCAAGGTGAGCGATCGAGAAGATGGCGATCCGCGGCTTGCCGGACGGCGTGTAGAGGAGGCGGTCGACGTCCAGCGGCTCCCCTCGCAGCCAAGCGGCGAATCCCGGCGAGCCCAGCAGATTATTGAGTGCCAGCGAGAGGCCGAAGCGCTCCTTGGCGGGATAGAAGGTTTCGAGGTCCATCACCCCGACCCGCTCGACGGGCGGCCTCTGGATCTGCTGGATGAGGGCCGCGAGATCGAGCCCCTGACCCTGGCGCCAGGCGGCGTCGAAAATACTGGCCAGCAGGATGTGCTCGCGACCCTGGATGGGATCGGACTCGACCTCGAGGAGGGAGAGAAGGCTCGATACCACCGTCGCGATCCGTTCGCGCAGGGCATCGCCGTCCGCGACCACCTCAGGCGGCGGCGCATCGAGCGAAGAGAGGATCGAGACCTGGAGCCCGGCTTCGCTCCCTGGCGTATAGATGGCGAAATCGGCCGCCTCGCGCAGCCGGGCGATCCGCTCCCCCGTCTGATCCCAACTCGCGAGCCCCGCCTTCCAGGCCTCCGCCTGCTGCGCCGCATAGGCTTCGGGGCTGACACCGGCTCGCGCTGCGGCGTCGGGGTCCACCCAAGGCGCGAAGTCCGCCGGCCGCAGCTCGGGAAAGGTGAGGAGCAGGTTGGACAGATCCCCCTTGGGATCGATCACCAGGGCAGGGATGTGGTCGATCGCCGCCTCCTCCAGCAGGCCGATGAGGAGGCCAGTCTTACCGCTCCCCGTCATCCCCACGCAGACGGCATGGGTCAGCAGGTCGCGGGAGTCATAGAGCAGAGGCGCCGGAGCCGTGGCTCCCCGCGCCGGATCCCAAGGGCGCCCCAGATAGAAGGCCCCGAGCTTCTCGTAAGCCGCAACGTCGTCCGCCATAAGGGGGAGGATAGTACAGGGCGGAGCGCCCCGGCGATGCCTGCCTGCCCGATTGAAGCAGCCTTGCTATTCGCCCTTGCTGTCCCTGCTGTCCTTGGTGTCCCGTGTTGCTGTTCTCCCCAGCGCGTTCTCGGAGGACACCATATTTGACTCGACACCGGAGCCGTCGCTATAGTTGAGCGATGGGCCAGCCCCTCCGCAAGATGCCGGCCGACTGGGAGCCGGAGACTGCTCCCGATCCCTTCCGCTACGGTTGGCGGTGGCACACCGTCCGCCTGCCCGGAGGCGAAGTTCTCGATGAGCAGGTACCGCTGACGGCGGACGACCTGCTCGATCCTCAGCCCGGAGACCAAGTGGATCAGAGCCAACTGCATTGGGAATTGCTGTTCTTGCTGGCGAGGATCCTGGATCGCTTTTACGAGATCCGGGACGATGTGACGTTGGCCGTGGACCTGAAAATGCTGTGGCGGATCCCCGGCCTCAAGGAGCCCTCCCCCGACATGGCGGTCATTCCGGGAGTGCGCCGGAAGGTCGATCCCGCCCGGACCAGCTTCGACGTCGTGGAGGAAGGGGTACGCCCCTGCCTGATCCTGGAAGTAGTCTCCGCCACCGATCCTGAGATCCGCCGCAACGACTATGAAAAGAAGGTGAAGATCTACCAGCAGGTAGGGGTTCCGGAATACGTGATCCTCGACCCTCCGACGCCCGTCACCGGGGGCCGCCTGCTGCTTCTCGGCTACCGCCTGGATCGCAATGATCAATACCGGCCGATCCAACCGGACGCCCAGGGCCGCCTGCTTTCGGAGACCACGAACCTGTTGTTCGGAGTAGGAGAGGACGGCCGGACTCCCGTCATCTTCAACGCTCAGACAGGCGAGCGACTGTTGGACCCCAAGGAGCAGGCGGACCGAGCGGAGGAGAAAGCCGCGCGCGAAGTCGAGGCCCGGAAGATCGAGGCTACCGCCCGCTTGGCGGCGGAGGCGCGGGCAGACCGCGAAGCCGAGGCCCGCAAGGCAGCCGAGGCAGAGATCGCGCGTCTCCGGGACGAGTTGCGGAAGGCTGGGCTCTGATCCTATCGCGGCCCTTTCAGGCCGCAGACATCTCGTCCAACGAGGCCCTCTCCGACTTCCTTGGTATGCTATCCACCGCCAGCACTTGGCACGGGCGTTCCGAGATCGGGCCGGCATCTTCCTCTTCGTCCTGACAACGAGCGACTACGACCGGCTCGACTTCCTCTTCCTCGAAAGTTACCTCCCACAGACTCAGGAGGATCTTCTTCCAGGCCTGCCACAGAGCCTGCTCCGCCATAAGCTTCGTCCCAGGGTCCTCACCGTCGAGCGACGGAAACCCATAGGGAGACGGCACCTCCACGCGACCCTCTGACGTTGGCAGAGCATGAGCTAGAGAGGTTAGACAAGGATTGAGCCGCCTTGGTGTTAGTAGTAAACTTACATGGAAGACTCGGAGGACAAATCGATGAGCGCAGTCCGTCTAGAGATCCCTGAAGAAACGCTGATCAGCCTGAAGACAGACGTGGAATCTTTCGGCCGCGATCTCAAGATGCTTGCAGCCGTCAAGCTCTTTGAACTCGGAAAGCTCTCCTCGGGTCGGGCAGCACAACTGGCAAACCTGACGCGGGTGGAGTTCCTTCTTGCCTTGCGCCATTTTCAGGTTTCTCCTTTTCAGATGACGGAAGAGGAACTGAGGCAGGACATTCTCAATGCCTGACCGCCTCGTCTTCAGCAACACCTCTCCTCTCCTGTATCTACACCAAGTCGGTCATCTCGACTTGCTCTGGAGACTCTACGGCCGGATCCAGATTCCTTTGGCCGTGAAGAACGAGCTCCTGGCTGGTGCGGAGCTCGGTATCTCCGTTCCTGACACCAGCATCTTGGAGTGGCTGGAGGTCAGACCTCTCCACGACACGACCTTACTCCCCGTCGTTATTGACCTCGGCTCAGGTGAAGCGGAAGCCATCGCTTTGGCAGTGGCGAACCCGGGAAGTCTATTGATCCTGGACGACGGCCTGGGGCGAAGAATTGCCCACTTGAACAGCGTGACCTTTACGGGAACGCTCGGTGTGCTTGTGAAGGCAAAGCAGGAAGGCCTGCTTCCCAGCGTTTCACCTGTGATTGAGGAGCTTCGGAAGACCACGATGCACTTGACGCAGAGCTTGATCGAAATGGTCCTGAGGGAAGTCGGTGAGGCCTAGGCCGCGAACTATGACCCAATCTCTGACTGGCATCACCTCGCTCCCCTACGTCATCGACAACCGACGCCACATGTTGGCGGACGTACTGTGGGATCTTTTAGGCCGGCACCACGATTCGAATCGAGCATTGAGGCTTTTCGAATCAGCGTCCGCCGCGGCCCTGGAATTCCTGAAAACCTTCGAGGACTACATCCTCGGTGGCCGGCTCCTTAAAAGTTCGGACTTCAACAAGGCCATGCGCTATCTCGCCAGGGAATCCTCTTCCAGAGCGAAGGCTTGATGGCACGCCGGGAGATCAAGTCTACGCGGCGTCCAAGCGCCTTTTCGAACTCGTCTCGAGGTTCATGGTCTCTGACAAGCAGGCGGCTCCGTTTTTCGGGGACTTCTGCGCGCCTCTCAGCACCTCTTCGGCCGCGCCGCAATCCTTCGTCGCCCTCCTCGAACCCTGCCGGCCGAGCGGGAATCTTGACCGGCCGAGCGGAGGGTTCCGCCGCCCACGGGAAAGCAGGGAACGCGGCGTTCCCTCTTCTCCCAAGCGTGGGAAAGCAGGGAACGCCGTCTTCCCTCCTGTTCTCGCGATCCGAAAAGGAGGGAACGGGGCCTTCCCTCTTCTTCTGAGCGCAGGGAAAGGAGGGAACGTCATCTTCCCTACTTTTCTCGCGACGTGAAAAGGAGGGAGCGTGGCCTTCCCTCTTTTCCCGTGCGTGGGAAAGGAGGGAACGCGACGTTCCCTCTTCTCCCAGCCGTGGGAAAGCAGGGAACGTCGTCTTCCCTCCTGTTCTCGCGATCCGAAAAGGAGGGAACGGGGCGTTCCCCCTTCTTCCGAGCGCAGGAAAAGGAGGGAACGTCATCTTCCCTACTCTTCTTGCGACGTGAAAAGGAGGGAACGCGGCTTTCCCTCTTCTTCCGCGCGTGGGAAAGGAGGGAATGTGGCGTTCCCTCCACTCCTGGGACTGGGAAAGCAGGGCACGTCGCCTTCCCTCCTTTCCCGCGGCCAGAGAAGGAGAGCGCGTGGCCTTCCCACGTCTCCAGAACGCGGGAAGGGTTCACCGAGCCCGGGAGAACTTTGCAGGCGAGGAAGGAAACCCTCACGCCAGCTCGACAGTCTTCCACGGCTCCGAAACTAGGAACCTGGCTCCCACGCCCGCGGATCGAGATCGTAGGGCAAAGGTGTCAGAGTCTCGGGACCCTCTTCCCCCAGCCGCACCATGTCCTCCAGACGCACGGCCCATCCCTCCTCAGGATCGTAAAGGCCGGGCTCGAGGGTGAAGACATCCCCTTCGCGCAGGACTCCCTCGGCTCCCGAGGCTTTCTTGAAGGTGGGGAGCTCGTGCAGGTCGAAGCCCACGCCGTGGCCGAGGTTGTGGACGTAGCCGCGGGTGGTCTGGGAATCTGAAATAGGGGTCGGATAACCGGCGGCGGTGAAGCGGGCGCAGACGGCTTCATGCACGTCCCAGCCGCGGACGCCGGGGGCCACGCGCAGGTAGGCCTCCTCCTGTGCTTCGCGCACGGCGGCGTGGGCTCGGCGCAGGGCTGCCGGCGGCTCGCCGACGCAGAAGGTCCTCGTACAGTCCGCGAACAGCCAGCCGCGGGGGAAGACGTCCACGATCAGCGATTCGTCGGCCCGCAACACCCGGCCGGGCGTGCCTGTGCAGTGGGGAATGGCCCCCTCTTCGGCCGGCCCGATGATGTTCCCGCGCGGCTGCTCCAGGCCATCTGCCGCCAGCACCCGCGCGATCTCGGCCCGCACGCGCGCCACGGTGAGGGGCTCGCCCTCGAACCGAAGCGCGCCTTCCCCGCCGGTAGTGGCCGCCGCCAGGAGACGGGCCACGGCGCGGAAGGCGTCGCAGGTGACCGCCGCCGCCTGCCGGATCCCCTCCACCTCCGCCGGCTCTTTGCGCTTTCGCACCGCGTAGACGAGGGAGTTCCCCGGTACCCAGGTCCACCCTTGGCCGGCGAGGGCGGTGCAGGCGGCGTGGATCACTCCGGCTTGGCCGTGCCCAGCGAGGGCGACGCGGCCGGGGGAGACGTCGGAAAGCTCAAGCGCCTTCGCCACCACCTGGGCCAGGAAGTAGGCCGGATCGGGGAGCTCGCTCTGCCAGCGGGAAACGTCCAGGTCGGCGGGCGTGAGCAGCGCGAGGCCGGTCGCCGCCGCCTCTTCGCGCTCCATGGGAGTCAAGAAGCCGAGGCGCGGCTCGCCTCCCCGGGGGAACACCAGGAGCGACTCCCCCAGGTGGGCGGGGCCGGGCAGGAACGGTTCGAGGTCGGAGTCCTGGGCGGAGGGAGCGAGGACGAGCAGGGCCTCGCAACCCATCTCCGCCAGCCCCGAGGAGAGCGCGTCTAGACGGGCTCGCATCGGGTTACAGGTTGCGCTGGATGAAGCTGTCGAAGGCCGCCTTGGGCACTAAACCCATCATGCGGTCGGCCATTTTGCCGTCCTTGAACAGGATGAAGGTGGGGATGCTCGACACCTGATACTGGTAGGCAATCTGCTGCTGCTCGTCGACGTTCAGCTTGGCGATCAGGATGCCGTCGTTCTCTTCCGCGATCTGATCGAGCACCGGGGCCACGGCGCGGCAGGGGCCGCACCAGGTCGCCCAGAAGTCCACCAGCACCGGCTTGTTGGACTTGAGCACCTCGCTCTCGAAGTTGTCATCGGTGATCGTCAGAATCTTTTCACTGGCCATGATTTCTTCCTCTCCGGAATGGGCTGGCTCAGGGAGCCGCCCCGGGATCTGCAATCAAGAGGACCGCCAAAGACAGCCCTCATCCTCCTTCCAAACCGGCGGCGGGGACGTCTTGTTCCAGCCGCCGCCGGAAGAAGTAGTCGCGGGTGGCGTCGACGTCGCGGCGGATCTGGGCCGAAAGGTCCATCACCGTGGGGAAGATCCGCTCTTCCCGCAGCCGCTTGTAGAACCCGAGCTCCACCCGCTGGCCGTAGACGTTGGCCTTGAAGTCCAAGATGTAGCTCTCCACCACCCGCTGATAGTTCTCGTAGACCGTGGGTCGGGTGCCGATGTTGGTGACGCAGTCGAACGTCGCCGGGTAGCTCGGGAAGAACACCCGCGAAGCGTAGACGCCGTCGGCCGGCAGTAGCTTGTTCTCGCACATGATGTTGATCGTCGGCCACCCCAGCCGCTGCCCCATGCGGTCGCCGCGGGCGATGACCCCTTCGAGCGAGTAGGGGCGCCCCAGCATCTCTGCCGCTTCCGTCACCTGGCCCTCGGAGACGGCGCGGCGGATGCGGGTGCTGGAGATCCGCTCGCCGCCGTAGACCACCTCCTCCACGCCAGAGGCGGTGAACCCCAGCTCTGTCCCCATCTCCTGTAACAACGCCAGATTCCCTTCCCGCTTGTGGCCGAAGACGAAGCCCGAGCCGACGTAGAGCTCCTTGAGAGCCAGCCGGTCGTGCAGCAGCTCGCGGACGAACGTCCGCGCCGGTACGCGCGAGAGCTCGGGCGTGAAGCGGATCACCAGCATCACCCCCACTCCCGCCTCCTCCAGCAGCCGCTCTTTCTGCTTCGGCGTGGTCAGGGGAACGGGGACACGGTCCGGGGCCAGCACGGTCAGGGGATGGGGATCGAAGGTCACCACCACGGCCGGCACGTTCAGCTCCTCGGCCCGTGCCACCACCTTTTCGAGGATGGCCCGCTGGCCACGGTGCAGGCCGTCGAAGTTGCCGATGGTGCCCACGCCGCCGCGCGGCAGGTCACTGGCGTTGTACGCGTCCTGGAAGACGTGCATGGGAAAAGTTCAGGCGAAGGCCGTCTCGGCGACTGCGGCGAAATCGGCGGCTTCGGAGGTTATCACGCGGTCCGCGTCCCGCGGCCGGACGGCGCCCACGATACGCCCCACCAAATCGTCGGCGAAAGCTTCGGTGATCTCGACCTCGACCAGGGTGCCCGCGGGGGCCGAGCCGTCGTTGAGCAGCACGCGGCCGTCGATCTGCGGGGCCATGCCGTAGTGGCGCCCCTGGAGCAGGTGCTCGGACTCTTCGCAGGCGCCTTCCACCAGCACGGCGAGGCGCTCCCCCACCAGCCGCCGCCGCTGGGCGAGGGCGATGGGCTTCTGCGCTTCCAGGAGCTGGCGCAGGCGGCGGCGCTGGGTATGGCGCGGCACCCGCCCCTTGAGCTCGGCTCCGGGTGTCCCCTCCTCGGGGCTGTAGGCGAAGGCGCCGAGATGGTCGAAGCGGGCCTCGCGGATGAAGGCCAGCAAGTCCTGGAACTGCTCCTCGGTCTCGCCGGGGAAGCCGACGATGAAGGTGGAGCGCAGGAAGACGTCCGGTGCCAGCTCCCGGGCCCGTTCGAGCAAGCGCAGGTAGCGCTTGGCGTCGCCGCCCCGCCGCATGGCCGCCAGCACGTCGCCGTGGCTGTGCTGGAGGGGCATGTCAAGATAGGAGCAGAAGCGCTCCTCGGTCCCCATGAGCCGCAGCAGGTCCTCGTCCAAGGTGGTTGGATAAGCGTAGAGGAAACGGATCCAGGGGATCGAGGTCTCGGCGAGGAGGGCCTCCACCAGGCGCACCAGGCCGTGGCGGCGCATCCCCAGGTCCTCGCCGTAGCGGGTGGTGTCCTGCGCGATGAGGTTGAGCTCGGTGATTCCCGACGCGCCCGCTGCTTCGAGCTGCTTCGCCTCGGCCACCAGGCTCTCGATCGTGCGGCTGCGGAACTGGCCGCGCCAGATGGGGATCGCGCAGAAGGTGCAGGGGTTGTTGCACCCTTCGGCGACCTTCAGATATGCGTGCCCCTGGGTGGTAAGGAGGCGCGGGGCCGTGTGATCGAACACCAGGTGCGACGGCGCCGGCAGGGGCGGCCCACCGCCGAGTTGCACCACGTCGCCCACGTCGCGGAGCTGGTCGAGCCCCACGAAGCCGTCGATCTCGGGGATCTCCTTGGCGAGCTGATCCCCGAACCGATTGACCATGCATCCCGCCACCAGCACCTTGCCGACGCCCCGTCCCTTGCGCCCCACGACCTCCAGGATGGTGTCGATCGACTCCTGCTGGGCCTCTTCGATGAAGGCGCAGGTGTTGACCACCACCGTATCCGCGGTGTCGAGGTCGTTCACCACCTCATAGCCGCGGCGGGCGAGCTCGCCCAGCATGATCTCGCTGTCCACGAGGTTTTTCGGGCAGCCGAGGCTGATCATACCCACACGGGGGCGCGGGCTGGGGTGGCCGGGGTCGGACATAGGCGCGGAGTCTAACAGATCGGGGGTGGGGTGGGATTCCGGGGCTTCGCCTGGGAGGCTGCGCGGCAGAAAACCGAAACCAAGGACCTAAAGGACACCAAGGACATCAAGGACAGAAAACTGCCCTCTCAAATGTCGCCTCACCGTCCTTGGTGTCCTTTAGGTCCTTGGTTTCCCTGATGCTGAAGCTCACTCCTACACCTCCGCCGCCTGCAACCGCTCCTTCTCCATCTGCGCGGCGACGAGGCTGGCGTAGACGCCTCCCTTGTCGAGGAGCTCTTCGTGGCGGCCCTGCTCGACGAGCTTGCCTTCGTCCATCACCAGGATCAGGTCGGCGTGGCGGATGGTGGAGAGGCGGTGGGCGATGACGATGCGGGTGGTGCGCAGGGCTTCGAGCTCGCGCTGGATCTCCCGCTCGGTGCGGGTATCCAGGGCGCTCGTGGCCTCGTCCAGGAGGAGGATCGCCGGCCGGTGCACGAGGGCGCGGGCGAGGGCCAGGCGCTGCCGCTGGCCGCCGGAAAGGGAGGCGCCACCGTCCGCCAGGATGGAGTCGTACCCCATGGGCATAGCCAGGACGTCGTCGTGAATATGCGCCAGCTTAGCCGCCTCTACCGCCCGTGAGAGAGGGAGCGTCGGGTCCGACAGGGTGACGTTGCCCCTGATGCTGTTGCCGAAAAGATAAGGATGCTGGGGAACCACTCCCACCTGCCGGCGCACCGAGCGCAGGTCCAGCTCCGTGAGGTCGAGGCCGTCGAAGAGGATCCGCCCCTCGGACGGCGTGTAGAGTCCCACGAGGAGAGAGGCCAGCGTCGATTTGCCCGCTCCGGAGCGCCCCACCAGGGCCACGAAGCGGCCGGAGGGGATCTCGATCGAGACGTTCTCCACCGCCCACGGCGCGAACGGCCCGTAGCGGAAGCTCACGTTCTCCAGGCGGATGTTCCCCTTGAGGCGCGGCGCCGGGGTGACGGTGGTCGGGTCCTGCTCGCGTGGCGTCTCCAGCACGTCCTCGATCCGGTCCAGGTAGCTCCCCAGGAGCTGGAACTGGAAGGCATTGGTGATCAGGGTCGAAAGCGGCGTCAGGAAGCCGGCCGCCAGGGCGTTCATCGCCAGCATGGTGCCCAGCGTCATGTGCCCCTGAAGCACCTGGACGGCGCCCCAGACGAGGATCACCAGCGGCGAGCCCGTGCCCAGGGCCGAGAGCGTCGAGTCCACGAAGGCCTGGAGACGGCCGCGATCGAGCGAGATGTTCAGCACGTCCACGAAAAGGTGGGACCACTGCTCCACCGCCCGGTGCTCGGCGCCCGAGGCCTTGAGCGTCTCGATCCCCGCCAGCAGGTTCACCTGGTAGCTCTGCGACTTGGCCTCGGTCTGCAGCGAGCGCGACATCAGGTCGCGGGTGCGCTTGCGGGTGAAGAGGAAGAGGCCGATGCGCAGGGCACCCAGGACCAGCACCAGGAACCCCATGGTGGGGCTGGCCACGAAGAGGAGCACCAGGTAGACGGTGACCAGGAGGCCGTCCAGGACGCCCGAGAGGGCGCCCGAGGTCAGGATCTCGCGCACCGTCGAGTTCGAGGAGAGACGCATGATGAGGTCGCCGGCCGAACGCTGCTGGAAGAAGGCGTAGGGAAGGTCGACCAGGTGATCGAGGAAGTCGAGCGTCATCCGCGCGTCGAGGTGCGTGCGCATGTAAAGCAGGAGGTAGGAGCGCAGCAGCGACGAGAGGAAGCTGAAGCCCACGATGACGGCGAGGCCGACGCCCAAGACGGTCAAAAGCTGCACGTCCCCCTGCGGGATCACCCGGTCCACCAACACGCCGATCAGGATCGGCATGGCGAGGGCGAAGAGCTGCACCATGGCCGAGGTCACCAGCACGCGCTGGAGGACGCCCGCCTGCTCCTTGAGCAGCCGGATGAAGCGGTCGAGCCGCCGCGGCTTTCCTTCCTGCGGCTCGAAATCCTCTCCGATCTCGAACATCAGGGCGACGCCGGTGAACGAGCGCCCCAGCTCTTCGCGGCTGACCTTGCGCCGTCCCCCTCCGGGGTCCACGATCTCGGCGCCGTCGCGCGTCAGCCGCTCGAAGACGAGGAAGTGGTTGAACTGCCAGTGGAGGATCGAGCCGGGCGGCAGGAAGCGGAGGTCGTCCACCTCCTCCACCTTGACGCCGCGCCCTCGCAGGCCGAAGATCCGCCCCGCGGAAAGGAGGGCGAGGGCGTCCGCGCCGTCGCGGCCGAAGCCGGTGACCTTTCGCACCTCGTCCAGCCGCAGGTGCTTGCCGTGGTAGGCGAGCACCATGGTGAGGCTGGCGGCGCCGCAATCGCTGGGCGTGGTCTGCTGGACGTAGGGCACCCGCCGCCCCCGGCGCGAGAAGGTGATGCGCTGCAACGCCGGGAACTTCTCGTGAAGCGGCGTCTGCGGAGATGCCGGGGAGACCGGCGAAGTCTCGGGAGGCGGTTCCAGCGGCCCGGGCTCAGGCATCGGCGCCCTCCCGCGGCTCGAACAGGGCCTTCAAAGCCGGCACCAGCGCCACCAGCACGCGCTCGGAGCGGATGCGCACCTCGGCCGTGCCCCACATGCCGTCGTGGAAACGGCGTACCTTGCCGTCGGACTCGAAGGTGTTGGAGGCGAGGCGGGCGGTGACCCGCACCACCGGCCCCGTGAGCTGGACGGCGTCGGCGAGCTCGTCTCCCAGGGCACGGCGAGCCTCGGCCGGCCCCACCACCTCGTCGCCCACCGACTCCACCACCAGGTGCTGGTAGGCGTAACGGTACCCCTGGACCTCCATGCGCAGCGGCATGCCGACTTTGAGCAACGGGCGGAACTCGCCGGGGAGGAGCGCGATGACCTGCGGGTGCTCCTGGCCGCGGACGAGGGAGAGGAGGGTCTGCCCGGGAACGATGTGCTGCCCCGGCCGCACGCGGACGTCGCTCACCGTGCCGGCCGCCGGAGCCCGCACCTCCCGCTCCGCGAGGTTGGCCCGCGCCAGCTCGCGTTGCGCGCGCAGGGAGAGGAGGTTCTGCTCGGCACCGCGGTCCGAAGGATCGCGCAGCCGGTTGATGAGCTGCAGCTCCAGCTCATGGTCGATGCGGGAGAGCTCGGCGGCCTCCCGCGCACCGTAGAAGCGCACCAGCAGGCGGCCGGCCTCCACCGCCTGGCCGGTCGTCACCCCGACGTCGATCACCGTGCCGTCCGCCGTGGCCGTGAGATCGGTGCGGCCGCCCAGGCGCACCACCGCGGGACCCGAGGCGTACTCGCGCACCTTGGCGAAAACGCAGAACAGCACGCTGGCCACCAGCACGGCGAGGAGCAGCCGGTAGGTCCAGCGCATCCAACCGGGATCGACGCGCAGGAGGTCCCCCTCGGAGCGCAGCCCCACCTGGTGGTGCTCCACGGCCTCCTCGCGGAACAGGCCGGGGGCGGGGAGCCCCGAGGTGTTCTTTTCCGCCGCCGCCAGCCGGAGCTGCGCGAAGGTGGGAGCCGCGGCCTCGGCGAGCTGGGCGAGGCGCTCCAGGTCCACGTCGCCGAACGGCTTCCCCTCGGGGGGACGGACGGCGGCGAGCACGGCGAGGACGGAGCCGTCCGAAGCCAGCACGGGCACGGCGGCGAAGCGCTCTTCCCCGGTGGCCTGGGGATCGTCGGCATCGCGATCGAAGCGCGGATCGCGGCCGATGCGCTCCACGGCGAGGGGTTGGCCGGTGCGGACGACGAAGCTCACCAGCCCCACGGCCGCCGTCTCCCGCCGTTCCTCCTGGTCGTCGCCCCCCATGCCGCCGTCCCACAGGGTCTCGCTCCCCGGCTCGTAGATCAGGCAGTAGCCGCGCTCGGCCTCGCCCAGGTCCTCCACGGCTTCCGCCGCGGCGCGGGCCACGGCCGCGGGGCGGCTCTGGGTGGCGAGGATCTGCACCAGCGCCAGTAGACGGCGGGAGAAGGCGATCTTCAGCCGCTCGGCTTCCCCGCCCTCGAGGGCGGCGGCACGCCAGCGGCCGGCGGCCCCCCGCAGCAGCGCGATCAAATCGGCCGAGGGCACCGGTTCCTGGCTGAGATAGAAGAGGCGGTCGCCGTCGATCTGGTCCTGGAAGAGGGTGGGATCGGGCCCCCCAGCGAGGACGAGGTTCATCCGCGGCGGCGTAGCGGGGATCGCCTCGGCGGATTCGATGAGGCGCCGCGCCCGCTCGCCGGAAATGCCGTCACCGATCGCCAGCAACGCCACGGGCTGGGCTTTGAGCAGGCGCAGGGCCTCCTCCTCCGAGGAGGCCACCAGCAGGTGGAGCTCCGGCCCGAGCAGCCGCAGGCAGGCCTCGACGCTTTCGCCGTCGAAGCCGGCCAGCAGGGCGATGGGTGTCGAATCTCGGATCTCGGGCCTCCTCAACGGGCCTGAAGCGCGTACACCGTCGTATCCCGATTGTACGCCCTCCAGTCGAACCAGTAGTCTTTCAGAACGTAGACTTTGGGCAGCTTCTTCCCCTGGAGGGGTCCGCTCACGGCCTCTCCGGCGGCGTTCCAGGTGCTCCCCGTCTCCGCATCGGCGAGGACCGGCGGCGAGCTTCCGGTTTTGAGGAAGAGCTGCAGCTCGCGCCCGTCCACCCTCCTCTCGAACGCTCGCACCGAGCGTCCGTCCTCACCTACGATCAAGATCACGGGGACGCCGTCCACCGTGTCCTGCACGGGATTCTGCTGTTGCAAGGCGGTGAAGGGATAGGCCCGGCTTGCTTTCCCCAGCCGGACTCCCGCCACCAGCTCGCGAAGGCCGAGGGCATCGCCCTTTACTGGCGCCACCGGCACCGGCAGACGGGCCACGTCCGCCTCCCACCCTTCCCGCTCCAGCCGCCCCGCCACGGGATCGGGGCGCAGGACCCGCCCCTCCGGATGCTCCCGCCGCCAGTCCGCGAACGTGACCTCGTCATGGAACACCAGCTCCAGCCGCTTGCCCTTGAGCGGTCCGTGAATGGCCTCGCCCGTCACCTGCTGCCACCAGGAGCCGGTCTCCTCGTCCTGCATGATGAAGTTCTGGTTGTTGATCCCCGCCAAGTGGAACCGGAGCCGCTTGCCCTCTACTTCTGCTCTCCACACCAGACCGGTGTGACAGAGCGTTCAGTAGGTGGCGGCGACTGGAAAGCCGCCGACCTCGTCCATGACGACGTGGTGATAGGCCATCTGAAGCACCGGATAGGCCACGGCCTCGCCGTTGCGCTCCACGCCCAAAACGAGATCCCGGTCCTTCACCCAGTTGGCCTCCACGGCTCTGGCGTAGCGCGGATTCGGCAGCGGCGCGAACATCTTCTCGAAGATGTTGGTCCGCGCCATCCAGGCCGCGCCGCCGAGCGGCACCAGGGCCAGGATCATCAACGCCCGGCTCCACCACCGCGCTCCGCGCCACAGCCAGACACCGAGCACGGCTCCCCCGGCCAGGGCCAGCGCCGTCACCCAGGGAGCCAGCCGCCGGCAGGCATAGGCCAGGGAAACTCCCTCCGGAGTCTGCGGCCGGAACGGCCGGATCTCCCACATGGGGATCGCCACCAGCGCGAGGGCCACGGCGACGAGGAGGAACAGGCTGAAACCGGCCAGACGGCGGCGGGAGGGGGAGGTCATCTTCGGCTCCTTGATCTGCATCGTCCGGGGATTGTACCGGGACAGGGCGCGCAATCAGCAGTCCTATACGGGGAGCCCGTAGGGCGGCAGACCGTAGCCCAGGGTGTGAACCCTGGGTCATTGGGGACACCCGCCGCCCGCCCAGGGCCGCGTGCCACCCAGGGCCCCCGCCCAGCCCAGGGTTCACACCCTGGGCTACGGTCTG
>DASUEN010000125.1:0-2922 GCA_036275055.1 Thermoanaerobaculia bacterium | reverse complement strand
AGGGCCGGGGTGATGAGGGTCTTGGGTGGGGGCGCTTCAACCGGCAAGCCTCCGTTGCCCGCGGAGCCGGAAGGCTGTACTCTTCGGCCCACGTAGCCCAAGCGATGTCGAGGCCGAAGCGAGACCGGAGGTGACTCTGTGAGGCAGCCGAGTCGAAGCAAGCTTGCGATCCTTGCAGTCGTGACCGCCCTATGGGCGCTCTCGCCGGCTCCTGCTGCGCCGCCATCCGAGCTGCGTCCGGATCTGCCGCGTGACGTATCGGCAGCTCATCCGACCCAGACAACCTACGACGACTTCGCCTGGCAGCTCTTCGTCGCCCTGAACTGGCCGGCCAAGGACGGCAAGGCGGACCCGTCCAAGGCCATCGGCCAGGCACCCGAGGCTCCGCGGGTCTGGGACTTCTTTACGGACACGACCGAGATCTTCCACAGCAGCAGCCTGTGTCCCGATCAGAAAGCTTCGCCGGAGCTCAAAGTCCTTCGTATGTCCCGAGACAACACCGGAAAAGTCGACGGTTTGGACGTCCAAGCAGGATCGAATTGGCCCCTGGTGGATCAAAACCAAAACTTTGCCATGGTCGAGATCGCCGTCAACGATCTCCACAAGGGATATATCACGGCGAACGGTCTGACCACACCGGGAGGGATTCAGAAGTACATCGAGAAAAGCACGATCCTTTTCCCGGACGGCGCCATGGAAGTGAAGGCCGCCTGGCGCCTCTTTCCTGCCGGCACGGATCCCCAGGTCCTGGCCCGCTACCATACGAAGAAAGCGGTGATCTGTGTGTCACAGGAGCAAAGCGCGGACAAAAAAGCTTTCACCCTCCAGGGCACGGTAGGGCTGGTCGGGCTCCATATCGTCTACAAGACGCGGAACCAGCCGCATTGGACCTGGTCCACCTTCGAGCAGGTGGACAACTACGAGATTTCCTACAAGCCGCTGCGCGGGCTCAAGCCCACCTTCAGCAACGGCGGCGACTTGATCGACCCCAACCGGCAACCGGCGCCGATTCCCTCGCAAGGGGAGCTGTACAAGTGGTCCGCGGCCCAGCCGACGGCCAGCGCCTACGATCCAACGCAAGTGGCGAGGTGTCCGAACGAACCGGCCTTGCCGGCCGCGGTGAATGCAAAGTGGCAGGCCGCGCTGGCCGGCGTTCCCGGGGTCCCGAATTCCCCCTGGCAATATTACCGACTGGTGGCGACGCAGTGGTTCGACGCGAACGACCGCCTCCAGCCGAAAAATACGGACGGCGTCGCGATATCGAGGAACTCGACGCTGGAAACCTACTTGCTGGGCGATCAAACCATCGCCGGCCAGGTTCCCGCCATCGGCCCGGTGGTGTCCGCGGCCGTCGTCTCTCCCCCCAACAGCACGCTGGCCGACACGATCGTGGCCACCATCGTGGCCGCGTCCACGCCAACGAAGACGGGTCCTTACACCTGGTCCAGTTGCGTGCTCTGCCACCAGATGGCGATCTATCAGTATGGGCCGAACGGGACGCAGGACGTCGTGAAGACGGATTCCAGCTTCGTGTTCCGGTCCAACCTGGCCGCCGGCGGCGCCGTTTCACCAAAGGGGCAATGAGCCGCCTGCAGGGCGAGGCCGAAGAATCGAAGAATCTCCGGCCCCGCCGCCCGGTATCCTCGCAGCGCCTCAGGCGACGGCGATGGTGGGATTGCCCGGGCAGGTGTCGATGGGCTGCGTGCAGGTGATGCAGACCGAGAGCTCGTTCGTGCACGGGAACCGCCGGCTGGCCGGGACGGGAACCGTGATGGGCGAGATGATGGCGGCGCCCTGAGCCACCCTCAGGTCCGGGGATTCGAGGGCGTGGAGGGTCTCGCGGTTCAGGCTCAGCTTCTTCATCTTCAGCTTCTTCAAGAGGGGCTCCTTTCTACAGAGGGCCAAAACGAATCGGACGTCCGGAGGAAAATAGGCGCGTGAAGAGGGGGAGATGTTACAGGGGGAGCGGCCGCCGGTACTGTGGCGTCCTCTCCTCGCCGGCCTTCCTCCACCCAAGACCCTCATCACCCCGGCCTGTTCGTCCTTGTCGTCCCTGGTGTCCTTGTCGTCCCTGGTGTCCTTTCTTGGCTGTTCTCCCTCGTCTCCCGGGGAGGGGGGCGGCGAGGGGGCGGGAGAAGAGGGCCGGGGTGATGAGGGTCTTGGGCGGGGGCCCGCCGAGAACGCGGAAATTCGTCCCCGGCGTCCCTGCTGCCCTTGAAGCTCCTCAGCCGACGGTGCACTCCTGGGTGAAGTCGGGCGGCGGGTCGCATCTGACGCAGACCGAGGTTCGGCACGAGTCGCACGAGACACACGTGATGCATGTGGCGTTGCCCGCAATGCTGGCCCCGCCCTGAGCTTCGCTCAGCTTCGAAGTCTCAAGCACGCCCAGCGTCTCGCGGTTCAGGCTCAGCTTCTTCATCTTCAGCTTCTTCAAGCAGGGCTCCTTTCCAGAAGGTAGACGAAACGAATCGGGTGTCTTCAGAGACTAGTGCATTGGCGCTGCCGAAAGGGAGACATCCCATAGCTCCCCATGCATATTCCCGCTCCCGCCCCTCCCACGCACCTTTCTCTCTTGAAGGACCTCTAGAACAGGAATTCGAAGATGCCGCCGCATTCGTCGCACCGGCAGTCCGAAGGCTCCCGGCCGGCTCACGCCGCCGTGCTGGGGAGCGGTATGGCTGGCCTCGCCGCCGCGGGCGCGCTCGCCGCGAGTTGCGAGCGGGTCACCGTCTTCGAGCGGGACTCTCCGCCCGAAGAACGCGGCCCACGCCGGGGGGTGCCGCAGGGGAGGCACGGCCACATCCTGCTCAAGGACGGCGAGAACGCCCTGGCGGAGACCTTCCCCGGCCTGGTCGCCGAGCTCGAAGAGCGCGGCTCCTGCCGGGTGAACTTCGGCTCCGAGATGCGCTGGTTCCATCACGG
>DASUEN010000124.1:0-10127 GCA_036275055.1 Thermoanaerobaculia bacterium | reverse complement strand
ATCCGCCCCGAGTTGTTGCCGCCGGTGAAGGCGGTGACGTTCTCGATGTCCGGATCGTGCTGCACGATGGCGGCGAGACGGTTGAGCCGCTGTTGCATGGCCTGGAACGAGCTCGACTGGTCAGCCACGATGGAGCCGGTGAGCCGCCCCGTGTCCTGTTGCGGGAAGAACCCCTTGGGAATGATGACGTACAGGTAGACGCTGGTCGCCATGGTCGCGAGCGTCACGAGAAGCGTCAGCCCCTGGTGGCGCAATACCCAGGAGAGCGACGTCTCGTACCGCTTGAGGATCCAATCGAATCCCCGCTCGCTCGCCTGGTACAAGCGGCCGTGTTTCTTCTTCTCCTCGTGCGGACGCAGCAGCATGGCGCACATCATCGGCGTGGTGGTGAGCGAAACGATCATCGACACGGCGATGGCAACGGACAAAGTGACCGCGAACTCCCGGAACAGCCGGCCGACGATACCGCCCATCAGCAGGATAGGGATGAAGACCGCCACCAGCGACAGGCTGATCGAAAACACCGTGAAGCCGATCTCCGACGCTCCTTTGAGCGCGGCTTGGAACGGGCGCATGCCCTGTTCCAGATAGCGGGTGATGTTTTCGATGACCACGATGGCGTCGTCCACCACGAAGCCGGTCGCCACGGTGAGCGCCATCAGCGACAGGTTGTCGATGCTGTAGCCCAGCAGGTACATGACGCCGAAAGTGCCGATCAGCGAAACCGGCACGGCGACGCTGGGGATGAGCGTCGAGCGCACGTCGCGCAGGAAGATGAAGACGACGAGGATGACGAGGCCGATGGAAAGCATCAGCGTCAGCTCCACGTCGCGCACCGAAGCGCGGATGGTGCGGGTCGAGTCCACCACCACCGACAGGTCGATGGCCGGCGAGATCGACGCCTGGAGCTGCGGCAGCACGGCCTTGATGCGATCGACGGTGGCGATGATGTTGGCGCCCGGCTGGCGGAAGATGATGAGGAGGATCGCGGGCTTGCCGTTCGAAAGGCCCCCGGCGCGCACGTCCTCGACACCGTCGGTGACGTTCGCCACGTCGCCCAGGCGCACGGCGGCGCCGTTGCTGTAGCTGACGATCAGCGGTTGATATTCCGCCGCCTTGTGAAGCTGGTCGGTGGTGGTGAGCGTCCAGGTGTGGGTATCGTTGGCGATCGAGCCCTTGGGACGGTTGGCGTTGGCGTTCGCAAGGGCGGTGCGCACGTCTTCCAGGCCAATCCCGTAACCGCTCAACAGCGCCGGATTCACGTCCACCCGCACGGCCGGCAGCGCGCCGCCGCCCACCGTCACCTGGCCGACTCCTTCGAGCTGGGCCAGCTTCTGTTGCAGGACGGACGAGGCCACGTCGTACATCCTCGCCCGCTCCACCAGGTCGGAGGTGAGCGAAAGAAGCATGATCGGCGCATCCGACGGATTGACCTTGCGATAGGACGGATTGTTCGGCAAGTTCGCCGGAAGCTGGCCGCGGGCGGCGTTGATCGCTGCCTGCACGTCGCGCGCCGCGGCGTTGATGTCACGGTTGAGGTCGAACTGCATGGTGACGTTGGTCGAGCCGAGCGAGCTCGACGAGGTCATCTCGGTGATGCCGGCGATGCGGCCGAACTGCCGCTCCAGCGGCGTCGCCACCGAAGAGGCCATGGTCTCGGGGCTTGCTCCCGGCAGGCCCGCGCTCACCGAAATGGTGGGAAACTCCACCTGCGGCAGCGGCGAGACCGGCAGGAACTTGTAGGCGAGGCCGCCCGCAAGCGCGATCGCCACGGTCAACAGCGTGGTGGCGATCGGCCGGTTGATGAAGGGTGCGGAAATGTTCATGCGCGCTCCGCTTCCGGCAGGTCGTGCGGCCCGGGCGCCGTGTTGGCGCGCGCCGCGGACTTGCGGCTCACGCGCCGCGCCAGGCGGTCGAAAGCGAGATAGACGACCGGCGTGGTGTAAAGCGTCAGGAGCTGGCTGAAGATGAGACCGCCGATGATGGCGATACCCAAAGGCCGCCGCAGCTCCGCGCCGATTCCCTGGCCGAGCGCCAGCGGCACGGCGCCCAGCAGGGCCGCCATGGTGGTCATGATGATCGGCCGGAAGCGCAGCAGGGCGGCCTGATAGATCGCGTCCTCCGGCTCCTTCTTCTCCTTGCGCTCGGCGTCGAGCGCGAAGTCGATCATCATGATGGCGTTTTTCTCCACGATGCCGATCAGCAGGATGATGCCGATCAGCGCGATGACCGTGAACTCGTTGCGGCAGAGGAGGAGCGCCAGGAGAGCGCCCACGCCCGCCGAGGGAAGGGTCGAGAGGATGGTCACCGGGTGGATGTAGCTTTCATACAGCACGCCGAGCAGGATGTAGACCGTCACCACCGCCGCCAGGATCAAGAGCGGCACGTTCGAAAGCGAGGCGCGGAACGATTGCGCCGTGCCCTGGAAGCTCGCCTGAATGCTCGCCGGCATGCCGAGGTCCGCCTTGGCTTTGTCGACGGCGGAAACCGCCTCGCCCAAGGCGGCGCCGGGGGCTAAGTTGAAGGAGACGGTAACCACCGGGAACTGCCCCTGGTGACTCACGGAGAGCGGCGCGTTCACCTGCTCGACGCGCGTGAAGGCACCCAGCGGCACCGAGCCGCCGGTGGTCGAGCGCAGGAAGATGTCGGAGAGGTCTTGCGGGTCCTCGTGGAAGCCCGGCTTGGTCTCCAGCACCACGCGATATTGGTTCGACTGCGTGAACATGGTCGAGATCTGGCGCTGGCCGAAGGCGTCGTAGAGAGTGTCGTCGAGCATCTGCGGCGTGATGCCGAGCCGCGACGCGGTGGTGCGGTCGAGGACGAGACGCGCCTGCAGCCCCGCGTTCTGCTGATCGCTCGCCACGTCGCGCAGCTCCGGAAGCGTCTGCAGCTTGGCGAGGAAGCGCGGCACCCAGGTGGCGAGCTCGTTGGGATCGGCGTCCTCCAGGCTGTATTGGAATTGCGCCCGGCTCACCCGGTCCTCCACCGTGAGGTCCTGCACCGGCTGCATGAAAAGGGTGATGCCATCGACCTTCGCGAGCTTCGGCTGCAAGCGGCGAATGAGGTCGCTCGAGCCGATCCCCCGCTCCTCCAAAGGCTTCAGGTTGATCTGAATGCGCCCCGTGTTGACCGTCGTATTGGTGCCGTCGATGCCGATGAACGACGAGAGGCTGGCGACCGCCGGGTCCTGCAGGATCACGCGCGCCAGCGCCTGTTGCCGGTCCGCCATGGCTGTGAACGAAACGCTCTGCGAGGCCTCGGAGACGCCGAGGATCACGCCCGTGTCCTGAATGGGGAAGAACCCTTTCGGGATGGCAATGTAAAGCAGCACCGTGGCGACGAGGGTGGCGACGGCGACGACGAGCGTCGCCCGCTGGTGGCCCAGCACCCAGGTGAGCGTGCGGCCGTAGAAGTCGATGATCTTTTGGAACATGCGCTCCGACGCGCGATAGAAGCGTCCCTGCTCGGACTCTTTCTTGTGATGCAGCAACTTGGCGCACATCATCGGCGTCAAGGTCAGCGAAACCGCGGCGGAGATGAGGATGGTCGCCGACAGCGTCACCGCGAACTCGCGGAAGAGGCGCCCCACCACGTCGCCCATGAACAGCAAGGGGATCAGCACGGCGATCAGCGACACCGTCAGCGAGAGGATGGTGAAACCGATCTGCTCCGAGCCCTTGAGCGCGGCTTCGAGCGGCTCCATCCCCTCCTCGATGTAGCGCATGATGTTTTCGATCATCACGATCGCGTCGTCTACCACGAAGCCGGTGGAGATGGTGAGCGCCATCAGCGTCAGGTTGTTCAGGCTGTAGCCCAGGAAGTACATGACGCCGAAGGTGCCGACCAGCGACAGCGGCACGGCGACGCTGGGGATGACGGTGGCGGCGAGGGTGCGCAGGAAGAGGAAGATCACCATCACCACCAGCGCGATGGTGAGCATCAGCTCGAGCTCGACGTCGCGCACCGAGGCGCGGATCGTGTTTGTGCGGTCGGTAAGCACCGACAACTGCACGGACGACGGCAGCGAGGCCCGGAGCTGCGGCAGCAGCTCCTGAATGCGGTCGACGACGCCGATGATGTTGGCCCCAGGCTGGCGCTGGATGTTGAGGATGACGGCCGGCGTCTCGTTCATCCACGCCGCCTGCCGCACGTTCTCGGCGTCGTCGATCACGTTCGCCACGTCCGAAAGGTGGACGGGCGCGCCGTCTTTGTAGGCGATGACGAGCGGCCGGTATTGATCGCTCGACAGGAGTTGATCATTGGCCGCGATCTGGTACGACTGGCGGGCGCCGTCGAACGATCCCTTCGCCTGGTTGACGTTGGCCTGCCCCACCGCAGTGCGCACGTCCTCCAGGGTGAGGCCGTAGGCGGAGAGCGCCGTGGGATTGGCCTGAATGCGCACCGCCGGCTTCTGGCCGCCGCTGATGCTCACCAGGCCGACGCCGGAAAGCTGAGAGATCTTCTGCGCCAGGCGCGTGTCCGCGAGGTCCTGCACTTTCGACAGCGGCAGCGTCTTCGAGGTCAGCGCCAGGGTGAGCACGGGCGCGTCCGCCGGATTCGTCTTGCTGTAGATCGGCGGATTGGGAAGGTCGCGCGGCAGGTAGCTGCCTGAAGCGTTGATGGCGGCCTGCACCTGCTGCTCGGCGACGTCGATGTTGAGGTCGAGATTGAACTGCAAGGTGATGAGCGAGCTCCCCTCGGAGCTCGTGGACGTCATCTGGTTCAACCCCGGGACCTGGCCGAATTGGCGCTCCAGGGGTGCCGTGACGGCAGAGGCCATCACGTCCGGGCTCGCTCCGGGATAGAACGTGATCACCTGAATCGTGGGGTAATCGACCTCCGGCAGCGCCGAAACCGGGAGCTGGCGAAAGGCGAAAAGCCCCGCGAGCAGCAGCCCCACCATCAGCAGCGAAGTGGCGATGGGCCGCAGGATGAACGGCTTGGAGGGGCTCATGACTGCGCTTTCCGGCCCCCGGCATGCCGGCCGCCGCCGCCCTGCTGGGCGCTACCCGCCGCCGGAGCGCGGCCGTTCGCATCCACCATGGTGACGTCCACCTTGGCACCCGGGCGTAGCTTGTCGACGCCGTCGATCACCACTACGTCGCCGGGCGCGAGGCCGTTCTGGATCGTGGCATCGTCCCCTTCGGTCAGGCGCACGGCGACGTTGCGCGATTCAACCGTCTTGTCCGCCTTGACGAGATAGACGAACGCCGACTGCGGGCTGCGCTGAAGGGCGGCGGAAGGCACGGTGACGGCGTTGTGCAGGGTATCGACGAGCAGGCGTGCATTGACGAACTGATTGGGGAACAGCGCTTCGTTTTCGTTGCCGAAGATCGCCTTGATGCGCACCGTGCCGGTGGTGGGATCGATCTGGTTGTCCACCGCCAGCAGCTTGCCGGTGGCGAGCTTGTTCTTGAGGTCGCGGTCGTAGGCGTCGACGGCGAGGGTGGCGCCGCCGTGCACCTGCGGCAGCACCTGCGACAGGTGATCCGCGGGGATGGTGAACAGCACGTTGATGGGCTGGAGCTGGGTGATGACGACGATGCCGTTGGGATCGCTCGCGTGCACGATGTTGCCCACGTCCACCTGCCGCAAGCCCACGCGGCCGCCGGTGGGCGCCGTGACGTGGGCGTAGGTCAGGTTCAATTTGGCGCTTTCGATCTGCGCCTGATCGCTCTTCAGGGCGGCCTCGAACTGGGCGACGGTCGCGGCCTGGGTGTCGAGCTGCTGGCGGGGGATCGAGTCCTGCTGCATCAGGATTTCGTAACGCTTGAGGTCGACGCGGGCGTTCTGGAGCGCCGCCTCGTCCTTCGCATACTGCCCCTGGGCCTGCAGAAGCTGCACTTGGAACGGCCGCGGATCGAGCTCGGCCAGCAGGGCGCCGGCGCGCACGCTCTGCCCTTCCTGGAAGGCGATGCGCAGGACCTGTCCATCCACCCGGCTCTTGACAGTGACGGTGTTCAAGGGGGCCACGGTCCCCAGTCCGGTCAGGTAGACGCCGACGTCCTTCGTCCTCGCCGCCGCCGCCAGCACGGGAACGGGACGGTCCTGCCCCCCCTTGCCGGCCCCGGCCCCCCGGGTCTCACCTTGGCCCTGCTGGGGATTGCCGCCCTGCTTCTGCCCCGGGCGGTGGGCGAACAGATAGATCGCAACGGCCACGGCGCCGAGGATCAGCAGCCAACGCAGCCAGTGCCTCTTGGGTTCCCGGGGCTCATCCGGGGCTGGAGGCTCGTAGGGAGCCTTGGGAGCCTCGCGCACGGGCAGCGCTCGCGGCGTGTCCTTCGCGGACGCGGTCCTCTGCTCCTCTTTGGCTTCGGGCTTGACGGGGGGTTCGGAGATCATTGGTCGGGCCTCAGGAATTTGAAGAGATGATTACCCATAGGACGGCACCAGCCGCCATGGGGATCATTCTAGATGCAAGAACCGGGCAAAGGGGTTAAGAAGACGTAAAGAGTGGAGGCCGTCACGGGCCTGCCTTCATCGGGGTCCGGTTCAGAGGCCTCTCTAGGGCCGGCCTGTCGAACTATTGACGCTTGACGTTAATGGCGCGGCGCGTTACTATGACGGCCAATGATCAGGAGCTTCCGCGACCGAGGGACAGAGAGGATCTTTCAGCGGTTGGGCTCCCGCCGGCTCCCGGCAGCGGTGGTTGCGTCTGCCCTTCGGAAGCTGCTGATCCTAGACGGCGCCGATTCGTTACAGGACTTACGTGTGCCACCAGGAAATCGGCTCGAGAGCTTGCACGGTGATCGCCAGGGGCAGCTCAGCATCCGGATCAACGACCAGTGGGTTATCTGCTTCCGTTGGTCCGAAGGCGATGCGTATGACGTCGAGATCACGGACTATCACTAGAATGGGGTAGGCACCATGGATAAGAAGCTTCCACCCGTACATCCCGGAGAGATCCTGCTCGAGGAGTTTCTGCGGCCGATGGGCATGAGCCAGTATCGGCTCGCCAAGGATATCGGCGTGCCTGCTCGCCGTATCAACGAAATCGTTCATGGGCAACGGGCGATCAGCGCTGACACCGCTCTTCGCTTATCGCGTTTCTTTGGCACGAGTGAGCGCTTTTGGCTGAATCTCCAGGTTCGCTACGATCTTGAAGTCGAGAAGGATCGTCTCGGCGACAGACTGGATCGAGAGGTTCACCAACTCCCGAGCGACATACCGAGTCAGCGAGTTGCCAAAGGCGCCTGAAACGGCGCTGCGGTCATACCAAGCCAAGTCTCACTTCAGCGCCGCCAGCGCCCGCTCCAGGGCTTCGTAGTCGAGCTTGCAGAGCGTTTCGGCGATCCCATCCTGCACTAGCCGCACCTGCTGCGCTCCGATGGTTTGGCGCTCGCGGCCGAGGGGGGTCAGGGTGGCGCGCACGCAGCGGCGGTCGCGGGGGTCCTCGACGCGCTGGACGAGGCCGTCCGCTTCCAGGCGCCCCATGAGCTGGGTGATGTTCGAGCGCACGCAGATCATCCGCGACGCGAGCTCGCTCAAGGCCAGCGGCTCTCCGGCGAGCGCCAGGTGCTTGAGGGCGCTGTACTTGGCAAGGGACAGGTCCACCTTCTCCAGACCCTCTTCCAGCCGCTTTTCGAGGACTTCCGCGAGACGGATCACCACGGACATCACCCGGCTGCTTTCGGAAGGATAGAGGGTCGCCTGCGTGGGAAGCATTATTTCGTCTCCGGAGCGGAACCTGCCGGCCACTCCGCGTCGCCGAGCTTCCAGCCGCCGCCGAGCGCGCGGTAGAGCTGGACGAGGCTCGCCAGCCGGTTGTAGCGCGCCTGGGCCAGCAGGTTTTCCGCCGGATAAAGGTTCTGCTGCGCCTGCAGCACTTCGAGATAAGACGAAAGACCCGCCCCATACCGCGAATTCGAAAGCTGCACCGCCTGCCGGTCGGCCGCGACGGCCCGCGCCCGCTGCTGCTCCACTTCGGCGAGCTTCTGGTAGGCGACGAGCGCCGTCGAGACTTCGCCGAAGGCGTTGGTCACACTCTGCTCGTACTCGACCTTGGCCTGCTCCCAGCGGGCCACGGCGGCGCGATATTGCTCGCGCAGGCGCCGCCCCTGAAAGAGAGGCGTCAGCAGGCCACCGCCGATCGTCCAGGTGCGGCCGGCGGGGAAAAGCTGCGAAACCTGGGGCGACACACCGCCGAAGGAGCCGGTGAGGCTGATCTGCGGAAAGAATTCTGCGTTGGCAACGCCGACGTTGGCATTGGCCGCCCGCAGGTTCTGCTCTGCCTCGCGCAGGTCGGGCCGGCGCTGGAGCAGGTCGGAGGGGAGCCCGGGTGGCACGGCCGGCGGCAAAAACTGATCGTTCAGCACGGCGCCACGCGGAATGGGTCCCGGATTGCGGCCGAGGAGGAGAGCCAGCCGGTTTTCCTGTTCCACGATCTGCCGCTCGAGGTCCGGAACGTTGGCCGCCGTCGAGGCCAGGGAAGCCTCGGCGCTCGCGGTTTCCAAGGCCGAGGCCGCTCCTCCCTGGAGCCGCCGGTTGAACAGGTCGAAGGTCTCCTGAAAATCACCCGACGAGCGTTTCGCGATCTCCAGTTGCAGGTCGAGCTCGCGCAGTTGGAAGTAGTTGGTGGCGACGTCGGAAACCAGGGAGAGGAAGACGCCGCGGCGCGCTTCCTCCGAAGCCAGGTACTGCGCCAGCGCCGCCTCGTTCAGGCGGCGGATGCGGCCGAAGAGGTCGAGCTCCCAGGAGGCGTTGACGTTGAATTGAATCAGCCCTCCCTGCGCCGACGGGGAGGGGGAGAATTTCGATTGCCGGCCGTAGCCCGCCTCCGCCTGGCCCTGGAGTGACGGGAAACGCTGCGAGGCCGCGAGGCCCGCGTTGGCACGCGCTTCCTCCACCCGCCAAGCCGCGAGGCGGACGTCGTAACCATTTTTGAGCGCCTCGGCGATCAGCGACTTCAAGGCGTCGTCGCGGAACACCTCCCACCACGCCTGATCGGCCAGGGAAGCGGCTTCGGCCGGCGTGGCCTGGCCGCGGGTCTGATCGGGGACGTTGACCGCGGGACGTTGATATTGCGGGCCCACGACGCAGCCCGAAAGGACGAACAGGGCAACGAGCACGGCAGGGACGAAAAGACGAGACATACGCCGATTCATGAGTGAGTCTCCTCGGGAACCGGCAGAACGTGCCCACCCTCGGCGGCGCGTTTCCTTTCGGCGCCGCCGATTTTTTCGACGATCACGAAGAGCACGGGGATCAGGAACACCGCGAGGCAGGTGGCTGCCAGCATGCCAGCGACCACCACCGTGCCAAGGATCTGGCGCGACGAGGCGCCCGCGCCCTGCGCGATCCACAGCGGCACGCACCCCAGGATGAAGGCGAAGGAGGTCATGAGGATGGGGCGCAGGCGGAGCTTGGCTCCCTCGAGCGCAGCGTCCGAAAGGCTGCGTCCTTTTTCGAACTCGGCTTTGGCGAACTCGACGATCAGGATGGCGTTCTTCGCCGCCAGACCGATCAGCACCACCAGCCCGATCTGCCCGAAGACGTCGAAGTCGAACTTCCGCAACCACAGCCCCAGGAAAGCCCCGAAGACGGCGACGGGCACCGAGAGGAGCACGCTGAAGGGAAGCGTCCAGCTCTCGTACAGTGCCGCGAGGATGAGGAAGACGAAGATGAGCGACAGCGCGAACACCTTGCCCGCGGTGCCCTCGGCCTTTTTCTCCTGATAGGAAAGGTCGGCCCAGTCGTAGCCCATCTCGCGGGGGAGCGTCTGCGCCGCCACCTGCTCCAGGGCCGCCAGAGCCTGCCCCGAGCTGTAGCCGGGCGCTGAGCTGCCGATCACCTGGGCGGCGCGGAAGAGGTTGAAGCGCTGCGTGTATTCAGGCCCCACCGTGTGACGGATGGCGGTGATCGAAGAGAGCGGCACCATGTTGCCGTCGTTGTTGCGCACGTAGAACTGGCCGACGTCGTCCGGGCTGACGCGTTCCTGCCCCTCGCCCTGGAGGTAGACGCGCCATTGGCGGCCGAAACGGTTGAACTGGTTGACGAAAACGCCACCCAGGAAAGCCTGAAGCGTCTGGTAGACGTCGGCCACCGCCACGCCCTGCTTGATCACCTTGTCGCGCTCGACGTCGGCGTAGACCTGGGGGACGCCCGCGCGGAAGGGCGAGTTGACGTTC
>DASUEN010000123.1:0-6838 GCA_036275055.1 Thermoanaerobaculia bacterium | reverse complement strand
AAGTTAGAAGGCCGGCGGGACGCCGGCGCTCCCAGGCAAGTGACAGGCAAGGGGCCTTTCTGCTACAGCATGCTCTTCCTGGCGGGTGACGAGTTCTTCTCTCGTGTCTCGGCGCTCGGGCTGCTGCGTCTGAGAAGGGTGGGGGGAGGGCCGCGAGACGGTAACGCGGCCCTCCCCATTGGAACTGAACAGTCCTCAGAGGCTTGCTTCTCGGGTGATCCCTACCAAGGGCATCAATATACTTAACTCAGTAGGCTGTCCGGGGGCGTCTCGGCTCGCCCCCGGCGGCCATCTTCAGTTGACGCGCATCCTCTCCCGCTCCTCCCACTCCCTGAGCAGGTCCGCGGCGGTGACGCCGGCGGCTCGCTTGAGCCGCTCCATCATAGGCCACACGTCATCCGCGACAGCGCACCGGATCGCAGACTCCACAGCCAGCATGACATCCTCCGGCCGCCGGTCCTCCAACATCTCTTCCGGTGTTTCCGGCATACCTTGGGCAAGGTCGCCCAACACGTCCTCCACTCGCACCAAAATGCTGACAACCTTCCACAGCCCGGCCTGAGCGCGGGCGGCGTACTCGTCCCGAGTCATAGAGTCCTCCTCTCTGAAGTCCATGGAATCCCAGGCCGCTGTGCGGCAGCAGCCTGGCCCCTTTCCGTGCTTTTGCTCGCCGTTTCTCTTCTCGCCACCCCCTCTCCGGTAACAGCCGAAGGGGCTTCCCTCCGGTGCCATGGCCATAGGGTAAGACTTCCGGCGTGACGGCTTTACATGCTTCTGTAAGTCTGGCGTGATCCAGCACGCGACAGCAGCGAGGACGCGAAGCAGGAGAAGGCGGGGATCACGGACAAGGGCGTCAAGAAGACGATCTGGTTTCACGAGGACGAAGCGGAAGCGCTCCGGCTCCGAGCCTTCAAGGACCGGCGGTCAGAGTCCGCGATTGTGCGGGAGGCGGTGAGGCGGCTGCTGGGAATCGAGGACTAAGTTATATCATTGCAAAACAGAGTGAGTTCCCAATTCTGGTCCTGCGGGGAATTGGTGTTGTCTGGCGAATAGCAGACACATACACGGGTTATGCGTTCGGAGCCAGTGCCATCCTCGTATGTCAGGACCGCCAAGGCGTACAACCATCGACGTCGCGCGTTAAGATCACTAACGTCCTCTTCGGTAAGCGGTTCAAAGTGGCACCGGAGGGCCGCGTTTGCCCCGCTTCCGAATTTGGCTCGGCTCAGGAAAATCGTCTCCGCCTTCAGGCGAGAACAGTCCTTAAGGGGCGCGCTGAAGATTCCATATCCGGTTTTTATAACAAGATTGGAAGCGCAACCAAGCCCCATATTTTTAATGTTAAATACTACCTGGCTCTCTCCGGCAGTGAGGGGAGCGTTATAAGGGCCGCTGGTCATAACAACCCGCGCCCTAGTAGTCTCAATGATAGCCTCTCGCTGCATGCGGTTACTTTCGGCGGCTATTTCATTGCTCTTTTGAATTGCCTCATTGCTCCTGCGGGTTTCCGCAAGCACCGCGTTGGTGAGCTTGGCTTGCCAAAGGGTGGCAGCAGTATAGATTGCGAGAATGACGACACCTGCAATGGTCGCCCCAAGAGTCCAATAATCAAGCGCATCGCGGGCACCATTAGCAGCGCCTACAAATATATCGCCGCTCATCATTGGGCATTCCTCTCAATGCTTGGCGGCATTGTTGTGGCGGCCCTTGGCTTAGGCATTTGTTTTTTTGGTAACTGTGGCTGGCCGTTGAGGGTAGCTGCGGGGGCCGTGGGTGCTCTGGCGCCACAAGTCCTTATCTCGATACCTCTGCTTCACTTATTGAGCAGCGATCGCAGTGCTAAGGGGATGGTTTGATTCGCCGCCGCGACTTAATCCGCTTCTCCGCGAGCCGTGCCTCAAGCTCCGCCTTTGGCACGCGGAGAAGCCCGGCGGTAATCGTTCGCAAGCGCGAGAAGGTTTCCGCCGCCTCCTCCTCGGTGAGGGCGTCCGAAGCTTCTTCAACGTCTGGTGTTGCCATGGTATTAGTCCTCCATAGTGTCCGCCGCGATGAGTTCGTTGTAGGTGAGGCGCATCCCGATCGTGTTCGCCGCGACAGACAAGAAGCGCCCGCCATCCGTATCCTTCCGAGCGTTGTAGCGGAAGACCTGCTCGTTCACGTACCTGTGAAGGTGGAAAGGGGCGACGGCGACGTACGTGCCGCCCAGCGACCGCTTGAGCAGGCTCCAGAAGTTCTCCAGGCCGTTGGTGTGGACGTTGCCCCGGACGTACTCTTCCGCGTGGTCAACGGCTTCGTGCGCGAATTCGGGGGACAGCCCCTCATAGGACCGGAGCGCATCGGTGAAGACCTCGGAGCCCGGCTCGACGTTCTCCCGGACTTTGGCCTGGAGTGTTCCCTTCTTCCGGTTGGAGACCACGAAGGCGCGGACTTCGCCCTTGCGCTCAAGAACGCCCATGACGGCGGTCTTGTCGTTGGGGCCGCGCCCGTGGATCTTGGCTTCCCGGACCTTCTTGTGCATGTTGCGGGCGAGCCCACCGATGAAGGTCTCATCGACCTCGACTTCCCCGCTGATCTTCTGGAACGTCCCCGTCTCCATCGCCACCCGGACCCGCTGAAGCATGAACCAAGCCGTCTTCTGGGTGACTCCCAGGTCACGCGCCACTTCGTAGGAAGAGATCCCGTTCTTGCAGTTGGCGATGAGCCACACCACGGGGAGCCACTTCTCCATGCCCAGAGGGGAATCCTCGAAGATTGTACCGACTTTGATGGAGAACTGTTTCCTGGGGTGCTTGTCCTTGCACTCCCAGAGCTTCCGGGTGGCGATGAACCGCACGTCCGACCGGCCGCAGGTGGGGCAGACTACGCCGTTCGGCCAGCGAAGCTCTGCCATGAACTCGCGGCAGGTGTCCGGGTTCCCGAAGTAGCGGACGGCTTCCAGGAGAGTGCGGGGGAGGCGGGCGGGGGCGGTACGCTGGCTGCCCATAGGAGGACTCTACCCCATGTCGGCTCCTGAGTCAAGTATATTGATGCCCTGCCAAGACTACTTGCCTGGGAGCGCCGGCGTCCCGCCGGCTTTTTTCCTTTTCTTAACGCTCGTCCTTCTGCCACCAAGCACTGCTCCACCGCCACTCTTCCGGCAAGCGGACCAGCTTCCCCTTCACAGGGTTATGCTCGATGTATCGAACGGCTCGCGCGAAGTGAGCGTCATCGCGGATGAAGCGGTCGTGGTATTCGCGGAACCAAAATTCGCCGGAGCGTCGCAGGATCTGATTGGCCCTGTGAGCCGTGTAGGATTTCCACGAGTGCACGATGCTGCCGAGCGTCCAATTCTCCTGCATTTCGATCAGTCCGTGGACATGATTGGGCATGATGCACCAAGCGATCAGATGGTAGCGCTGATCGTCGAAATGGAGCAACGCATTTTCCACCAAGGCGGCGATGCGTTCGTCGCGCAGCCAGCAGGCGCCGTGACCAGCATCCTCGTAGCGAGCGATGAGGTGACGCAGCTCGACTTCCCGTGGATCGGTGGCGGGGAGATTTTCGGCCCAAGCCAACTTGTCTTTCCAGGATTGGACGACGGAGTCGGGAACTGCGTCGTGCAGGCGAAAGGTGAGGGCCTGCACGCGCCCGGGCTCGTCGAAGTGGGGCAGGTAGCCTCGGGATCGCCAAGGGGAGGAAGAGGCGGGCGGGGACGCTCCCAGGCGGATGCTGGATTCCGGCAGAACGCCACGGTCGGATGCGGGTTGGAGATCTTCGAGTTCGCTCATGAGTGGCACCTATCTTTGCACACTTGCCTGGGAACGCCGGCGTCCCGCCGGCCTGCTAACTTAAAGCTAACTTAAAAAAGCGGAGTTAGTAAGCCGGCGGGACGCCGGCGCTCCCAGGCAAGCGATCAGGCGCGGTATGATCCCCACCTCAACCGCGTCCCGTCCCAAGGGGGAGCCCCGATGATCCGCCGATCCGCGTTCGTTCTCTGCGTCTGTCTCCTGAACCTGCCGGTCCTGCTTCACGCCGCGGCCGGTGCCGCCAGCTCCAAGCCGGGTCCCTCCAAGGAGGCCGCCGTGGCTTCGGTGGAGCGCCACCGGCCGGAGCTGGTGGATCTGGCCAACCAGGTTTGGGGGTTCGCGGAGACGGCTCTCAAGGAGAAGCGGTCGTCCAAGGTGCTGGCCGACTATGCCGAGGCTCAGGGGTTCAAGGTGGAGCGCGGAGTGGCGGGGTTACCTACGGCGTTCGTCGCGAGCTATGGGACGGGGAAGCCGGTCATCGCCATCCTCGGGGAGTATGACGCCCTGCCGGGGATCTCCCAAAAGGCGCAGCCCACCAAGGAGCCGGTGACGGCAGGGGCTCCGGGGCATGGGTGCGGGCACAACCTGTTCGGCGCCGGAAGCCTGGGGGCGGCGGTGGCCGTCAAGGAGCTCCTCGCCGCCGGCAAGCTTCACGGCACGGTGCGGTTCTATGGCACGCCGGCCGAGGAGGCGGTGGGCGGCAAGCTCTACATGGTGCGCGCGGGGCTGTTCAAGGACGTGGACGTGGTCCTCGCCTGGCATCCTTCCGACGAGACCAAGGCCGACACGCAAAGCACGCAGGCCATGGTGGACTTCGTCGTCGAGTTCCACGGCAAGACGGCGCACGCCGCTTTCGATCCGTGGAACGGCCGGAGCGCGCTCGACGGCCTGGAGATCTTCACCCACTCGCTCAACATGATGCGCGAGCACGTGCGGCCCAGCGTGCGCATGCATTACGTGATCACCGACGGCGGCGACGTCCCCAACGTGGTACCGGATCATGCCAAGGTCTGGGTCTGGGTGCGGGACAATAAGCACGCCTCGGTGGACGAGCTGATGACGCGCGTCCAGAAGATGGTCCAGGGCGCGGGCCTCTCCGCCGACGTCGAAAGCAAGCTGCGCATTCAGTCCGGCGATTACGAGATGCTGGTCAACCGGGCCGGGGAGCGGCTGCTCCAGATCAACATGGACTGGGTGGGTCCCATTCAGTACACGGCGGAGGAGCAGGAGTTCGCGAAGGCGATTCAGCACGCCACGGGCATCGAGGAGAAGGGGATGAGCGGCGCCGTCAAGCCGCTGAACGAGAATCCGGGGGATCCCGAAGGGGGCTCGACCGACGTGGCCGACGTGAGCTGGAACGTGCCGGTGCTCCACGTCTCGGTGGTGACGGCGCCGCTCGGCTCCCCCTGGCACGCCTGGCCGGTGGCGGCGTGCGGCGGCATGTCGATCGGCCACAAGGGGATGACGTACGCCTCGAAGGTCCTCGCCGCCACCATGGTGGACCTCTTCGAGCAGCCGGAAAAGCGCGACGAAATCCGCCGCGAGTTCGAAGCCAGCACCAAGGGGACGGTCTACAAGGGGTACATCCCCGATGGCCCGCCGCCGCTACCGAAGGAGTAAGAAGGGGCGCGCCCGGCCCTCTTGCCCTGGGGTAGAATCCGCCCCGCCATGGTTCCCGAGATCCGCCGCGCCTACAACTCCACCTTCACCCCCGAGCTCTACGCCGGCGTGCTGCGCGATCTGGAGGCCGGCGGCGGGGGCGCTGCGGATTTCCGGATCAGCGAGACGCCCATCTTCCTCTCGGAGCCCCTCACCCGCGAGCTGGTGACGGCCGCGACGGAGATCCTGGAGCAGGTCACCTCCCCGGCCTATCTCGCGCAGGCCGGCCGCGCGGTGCCGCCGCACCTCTCCGTGCCCGGCGACGAGGGGCATGCGATGTTCCTCCAGATCGACTTCGCCCTGGCGCGCGGGGACGACGGCGCGCTGACGCCGCGGCTCATCGAGCTTCAGGGGTTCCCCTCGCTGTACGGCTTTCAGTGGCTGCTCGAAAAGGCGTTCCGCGCCCATTCCCCGGCCATCCCTGCGGACTGGGCGCCGTATTTCGACGGTCTGACCAGCGACACGTATCCCGAGGCGCTGCGCGAGGTGATCGTGGCGGACTGCGACCCGGAGAACGTCGTGCTGCTGGAGATCGAGCCGGAGAAGCAGAAGACGCGGATCGACTTCCACGTCACCGACAAGCTCCTGGGGATCGAGACGGTCTGCGCCACCAAGGTGAGGGAAAGGAACGGCAGGCTGTTCTATCCCGAAGGCGGCCGCGAGGTGCCCATCGCGCGGATCTACAACCGGGTGATCTTCGACGAGGTGGAGCGCAAGGGGCTCGACCTCTCCCACATCTTCGGCCGCGAGCTCGACGTCACCTGGGTGGGGCATCCGAACTGGTATCTCAAGATCAGCAAGTTCTCTCTGCCGTTCCTCCGCAGCCGCTACTGCCCGCCCACCTGGTTCGTGAGCGATCTCGCGGAGCTGCCGGCGGACCTCGAGAATTACGTCCTGAAGCCGCTCTTCTCGTTCGCGGGGCTCGGGGTCGAGATCGGCCCCAGCGCGGAGCGCCTGCGGTCGCTGGCGAATCCCCAGGACTTCATCCTCCAGCGCAAGGTGGACTACGCGCCCGTGATCGAGACCCTGGACGATCCCGCCAAGGCCGAGGTGCGGATGATGTTCGTCTGGAAGGACCGCCCCCGGCTCATCAACAACCTCGTGCGCCTGAGCAAGGGGAAGATGATGGGGGTGGACTTCAACAAGGACCGCACTTGGATCGGGGGAAGCCTGGCGTACCATCCCCCGCTGAAGGGCTCCCCTTCCCCCGGAGGTTGAGGGGCTGTACCGGCCGGGTACAGGGGTGTACCCGCCTGGGGAGGGGGGTGTACCCGACGGGTACGGGGGCGTACCTGCTGGGTACGGGGGTATACCTGCCTGGGGAAGGGGGTGTACCCGACGGGTACAGGGGTGTACCCGTCTGGGGAGGGGGGTGTACCCGACGGGTACGGGGG
>DASUEN010000122.1:0-54631 GCA_036275055.1 Thermoanaerobaculia bacterium | reverse complement strand
GGTTGTCGATCATCACAGCACCTCTTCAGGAAACTCGCCGCCCATTGTCGACTCCATCTAGATGTCCTGGCCTTGTTGGAAACATCTCTCGGTCTTCCTAGCAGGAGAAAAATGCCCGGCATCCGAATTATACGCCAACCGGCGTCTGCTGGAGGAGAGGGAAAGCGGAGCAGCCGGGACCGACCGCAGCCACCCGCTGAAGACGCTTCCGAAGGCGGACGAGGAGAACGTGCAGAAAGCCCTCTGGGTTCACGAATCCTCCCCGCGGGGGAGACCCTGCCCTGCCTGCTGTCGCCCCTTCGGGGCTGGGGGTCGTGGTGGCCTTTAAACCTGGGGCTCACGCCCCAGGCTCCTAGGGGTTCCCACCCTCAGAAAGCCCCGAAGGGGCGACAGCAGAGGCGCCGTCCGGCCCGGTGCGCGCCGGAGGCGAGACGGCGAGGCCCTTTACTGTAGCCATGAGCACGGTACTCATTGGCGAAGAATCTTCTCCATGGCCTTGCCCTTGGCAAGCTCATCGACGAGCTTGTCCAGTTGGCGAATCTTCTGCATCAGCGGATCCTCGATCTCCTCCACGCGGATGCCGCAGACCACGCCTTTGATCAGTGAGCGGTTCGGATGCAGGGCTGGAGCTTGCGCAAAGAAGGTCTCGAAGTCCGTCCTCTTCTCGAGCTGATGTTGCAGGCCGGCTTGGTCATAGCCCGTGAGCCAGCAGATGACACGATCAACTTCTTCCTTCGTACGGCCCTTCCGCTCAGCCTTCTTCACATAGGCTGGGTACACGGCCGCAAATGGCATTGTGAAGATTCGATGTCCAGTCATCGTCTGGTCTCCTGACGTGCCGAAGTCTCGATTTATGAGGCCTTGATGAGATTCTACACTCAGCAGCACCGAGCCCGTCAGGAGGTACAGGAGGTGAACAGGATTCAGCGCTAGCCGTCGCAGGCATCCGCCCGTGCGAGAAGAAAGGCCCTTTCCCGCATGTTGCGGGTCAGCGTGGCCGCGGCCTTGAATTCCGAACGCGCCTCGGCCAGCCGGCCGGCCCGGAACAGAAAGTCGCCCCGCGCCGCCGGCAAAGGCGCATAGTGGCGGAGGGCATCGTCGGCGATCTCGTCCACCAGTCTGAGGCCCGCTTCGGGCCCGAAGGCCATGCTGTGGGCGATCGCGCGATTGAGATCGACCACGGGCGAGGGCGCCACGGCGCGCAGCCGGTCATAGAGCGCGGCGATGCGCGGCCAGTCGGTCTCGGCGGCTTGGCGCGCGCGGGCGTGGCAGGCGGCGAGCGCGGCTTGCAGCACATAGGGGCCGTCGCCGCCCAGCGCTTCAGCGCGGGCCAGCGCATCGAGGCCCCGGTGGATCAGCAAAGGGTTCTACTCGCAGGCGGACGTGCCGGCGTTGGTCCACGTCGAGCCGATGAGCTGGATCGAGGACATCGAGAACCCGGTGATGAGGGGGAGGTTCGCGACCTCTCCGCTCACCTCGATGCAGTCTCCTTCCTCAAGCACGGAGCAGTCCTCCTCGTCGACCCCAGCGGGGAGGGAGACATAGAACACACTGTCCCCCGTCTGCATCGAGACATAGCAGCCATGGGGGACACCGAAGCTGCACGCGATGCAATCCGGCTCGTTGGAGAGAACGGTGCTCCGGACGGTGGCGGTGTTGATCGGGGCGGCGTTGGAGACGGCGGGCAGACAGGCGGCGGCGAACAGAAGGGCGATCAGGATCTTCGACTTCATGACTTCCTCCTTTTGGGGGCTCATTCTGACACCTTTTACCGCCGGGAGGGTCTCGGAAGGGGAAGCGATCCCTTCTGATGGCCAACGCATGCGCGAGCACATAGCGCGGCCTCGATCCCCTCCAAAAGGCTGGTACTTTTTCTCTGCCCCAAGGGGTGGCGCTCCAGGAAGGATTCAGCGCCGGCCGTCACAGGCGTCCGCCCGTGCGAGAAGAAAGGCCCTTTCCCGCACGTTGCGGGTCAGCGTGGCCGCAGCCTGGAATTCTGAACGCGCCTCGGCCAGCCGGCCGGCCCGGAACAGAAAGTCGCCCCGCGCCGCCGGCAAAGGCGCGTAGTGGCGGAGGGCATCGTCGGCGATCTCGTCCACCAGTCGGAGGCCCGCTTCGGGCCCGAAGGCCATGCTGTGGGCGATCGCGCGATTGAGATCGACCACGGGCGAGGGCGCCACGAGGCGCAGACGGTCATAGAGCGCGGCGATGCGCGGCCAGTCGGTTTCGGCGGCCCGGCGCGCGCGGGCGTGGCAGGCGGCGAGCGCGGCTTGCAGCACATAAGGGCCGTCGCCGCCCAGCGCTTCGTCCGGCCCGGTGTGCGCCCTGAGGCGCGACGCCTGGATCTCCATCAGGGCCAGGAGGCCGAGCACCTCGCCATCCTCGGGCATCAGCCCGGCCAGCATGCGGCCGAGCCGTTGCGCCTCCAGGCACAGGGCCGGCCGGACAAGGTCGTCGCCCGCCGTGGCCGCATAGCCTTCGTTGAAAATGAGGTAGATGACCTCGAGCACGGAGGGGAGGCGTGTCGCCCGCTCGGCGCCGCGCGGCGTCTCGAAACCGAGCCGGGCCGACGTCTCCTTCCTTTGCCACCAGGAGGGCAACGACATCCGCTGCCGGCGGGTGAGCCCCATGGCAGCCCTCGTCCTCGAAGCGGCGTCCGAGCCCGCCTCCCTGGACGAGATCGTCGCCCGGGTCGCGGAAGCGGCAGGGATCGACCAGCCAGACGAGGAGCTGGCCTTGAAGGTCCGAGCCCAGTTGCGCGAGCTGTACGGGGCCGACCTCATCGGCGTCTGCTGCCCGGAGTAGGTGCTGGTTGTCGCTCATACTGCGACGGCCCGAGAGCGCAAGCACTATGAAGAATGAGCCAATCACCCATGACGACGACGAGACGCTGCCGGAGTACGACTTTTCTGGCGGAGTCCGAGGCAAGCATTTCAAGGCGATACAGGCACGATCACGATCCACCAGAAGGACGGTTCGAAGGTCGTCAAGGAAGTCAAACTGCGCAAGGGCCGGTCCTCCTTAAGTCGGATGTTCGCGAGTACTTCCCGGATTCGGAGTCGGTCAACCGGACTCTTCGCTCCTTGATAAAAAGTATCCAAGAAGCCCCATTAGCATGGCGTTCATCCCCCACCACATCGACCACGTCGAAGTCTTCGTCCGTGACCTCGACGACGCCGTCCGCTGGTATGGCGAGATTCTCGGGCTGAAGGGAGGTCGTCCGTTGGGATCCATCCGGAGCCGGCGATGATCGGCACCGGCTTTGTTCAAGGCGGCCCTCTGGTGGTGGCCCGCCAAGAGGCGCTCTACCAGAAACCCTGGTAGTGGGGGCCTCTCCAGGGACAAGCCCACCCAACCCAGGGCGTTGCCTGCCCCCCATCGGCCTTTGGCCCCCTGTTTCGCGCCTACCCTCTTCCTCGCATAATCGTTTTCGCAGGGTATTCTGTCCCGTTGGGATCGACATCGAGTTCCTGGAGCTTGTTCTCCGCCTCGCGGCTGCGTGCCCAGTACTCCTGCGAGTCGGCGAGTTTTTTGGCTTGGCGGAGAAAGGCAATCCCAAGGTCGCGCTCGTCCAGCGCCAACGTAGTGAGCCCCAGCACGACCAAGCTGTGTGTCTGGCGGATTCCCAGCCCCATCTGATTGGCGAGCCGCAGGGAGTGTAAGGCGTAGCCGTGCGCGCTATCGGCGTCTTTCTGGTTGAGAGCCAGGCGAGCGAGAGCCGTAAGCGCCCGTGTCTCGAGTTTACGGATCCCGATACGCTGCGCCTCTTTCAGCACAGCCGAAAAGCGCCAGGCTCTTTTTCCGGCTGCACTTATCTCTGGGGGGGCGAGCCCGCGCCGCGAGCCGGCCGCGGAGGGACCAAGCGCCCGGCGCGAGCGAGGAGATCACGGCGGCGAGCCAGAGATAGCGCACTGAAAGAGCAGTCTATCGCAAGCCACCTCAAGAGGTTGTGAAGTCACGGCTTTCGACTCGCCGGCCCGGCTTTCGCGGAAGACGGCGATGTAAATGCTGATCTACCGCAGGACCCGCGCGGCCTTCATGATTTCGATCAATTCGTCCTCCCAATTCCCCCAGGGATCAAATTCCCGATACCGCACACCCTCGTAGTTGGAGGGCTTCTCGACGGGATCTTCAGGTTTCATGAGAGCTACCACGCGCTCCCGGCCGAGCTTCGCCACCAGGAAACCCAACTCGAAAATGACGTTCTGTCGGGCCCGGGACTTCAGCTCGGACATGCCCTTGAACCGGCCTTCGTCGTCGGGTGTCATGAGCACGATCGCGAATTGAACGTTGGCGTACTGCTCAAAAGCCTCGATGATCGTCTGGCTGGCCACCGGCTGCTCTTTCAAGACGATCGCACGGAGCTTGGTACGCGCGAGAAACCTGACCACGGCTGAGGTGGTGTCAGGGTCATGACCGTGTGAAACAAAGACTTTCGGCTCGATGGCCGAACGGGCAGCCTCCAGGAGGACCGGCACCCCATCTTCCACTTTCCGGACGAGAGCGACCGCCGGAGAAGATCGACCGTCGCGCTGGAGAGCATCGCGGGTAGATTGGACGGTCGCCTTGGCGGTCAGCATGATGATGGGCACGGTCTCCCGAAAGAGCTGAGCGAGCCTCAATCCACTGTGATCTTCGTCATCTTCATCTGAAACCATATGGAGATCGAGAACCGCTAGATCAAATCCGCCTTGGATAAGAAATTTTTGAGCTTCAGAAACAGAATTGGCCTTCGTCACCTCATAACCCGCACTCGTCAACACTGCGGCCCAGGTCTCGAGATGTTTCGGATTGTTGTCCGCCAGAAGAACCTTTTCCATTGGAATCTCCGTGGGCCGCGTCCAGCGAATGCCCTATTGAACCGGTTCCCCGCCGTTGGATGACGACGGCCTCTCGACAGGCAGGCTCAGAACCATCACCGTGCCTTTCGGCTTCCGATCCTCGAAGCGGATCGCTCCGCCGTATTTTCGGACGACTTCCTGGGCGATCAGCAGCCCCGTTCCTAGACCTTTCGAACCCTCGCGGATGGGCTCGTGCAGGAGCCGGCCGCGAACCCCTTCAGGGATGCCCTTGCCGTCGTCGGCTACGTACACCTCGGCCCAGAGATCCTGCTGGCCGGAACGGGTCCCCAGGACAATGTTTCGCGCCCCGGCCTGCCTCGCATTATGGACCAGAACGTCGAGGACCCGGAAAAGCCAATCCTGGTTGACATGGATCTGGGCCTCGGGGTCGAGCTCGAAAAAGGTCGTGCATCTCTGCCTCCAGCCGGGGTGACTTTCGACAAAGCTCTCATGGAAGGCCGAGACCAGGTCTTCGTTGACCCGTAGCGAGGAACGGCTTTCGTGGTCTTGAGGAAGCCGATCCAAGCCGAGGCTCTTGAGCTGATCGACGATCTCGGAAAGCAGTTCCCTTGCCCTCTGGAGCAAGGGCCTGTCGGCCTCCAGGGCCTGCTCGATCAGATAGACCCTGGCTTGAAGAGTGCCGATCTCCCCCGCCAATTCGTGGCGCCCCACGGCGTTGCCGAGCCCCATCCAGGCCAGGGTAGTCTGCGTGCGGACCTCCTCGATCCTGCGGGCGTTCTGGATGGCGATCACCGCCAGCTCCGCCAGCGTCTGCAGGGCCTCCTGGTCTTCTTTGTCGAAGGCATTGGTTTGATCGCTCTCCACACTGAGAACGCCGATCACCTTGCCGAGGTCGCGATCGATCAGAGGAACGGTCAGTTGGGATAGGGTCGCTGAAGCGAACTCGATGTATTCGTCATTCTTCCTGACGTCTGGAATGAGCTGAGGCTCGCCGTCGATCACCGTCTGTCCCGAGATCCCGATCTTCTCGCCTCTGGCGATACGGGAGCGGAGGGGACGACGCTCACCGAACTGCTCTACGAAAACCTGGTAATTCTCAGGCGGATAAACGCTTTCGAGAACCAGCTCATCCCGGTATTCGTCATAGAGCTGGATCACTCCCAAGGTGGCCCGCGGCCCCTGCAATCCGACGATCCTCATGGCCGGCTGGAGGATCTGTTCCAGGATTTGCCGCCGCTCCAGGGCGAACTGGGCCGTGATCGCCTTACTCACCTCGTAGAGAGCCGTGAGATACAAACTCTTCCGCTGGCTGGCCTCGTACTGCCGCGCTCTCTCCAGGGCGATGGCGGTCTGGTTGGCGATCAGGCTCAACAGGGTTTCATCGTCCTGGTTGAACCGGCGGGGCTTGCGGGTATGGACCAGCATGGCTCCCACGATCTCCCCCTCGCGAAACATGGGCACGCTCAACCCTGAGTGGATCTTGTGGTCGAAGACGACCGACGGCACGCTGAACCTCGTCTCCTTGCGGTAGTCGTAGACCTTCACCGGCATCCGCTCCTGGATGGTGTATCCGGTCTGGGAGCCTTTGCCAGGCTCGAGAACGAGTTTCCCCACCAGCTCCTTCTGCTCCTGACCTACGGCGGCGCTGAAGAGGAGCCGCCCTTCGCGGTCGGGAAGGACGATGTTGGAGAGCTGGGTATCGAGGGTCCTGGCCGCGTACTCCACCGCCCGGTCCATCGTCTCCTGGACGGAGCTGACCCCGAGCAGCTCCTTGGACAGGCCGGCCAGCGTTCCCTGCTCCGCCAGCTTGGACGCGAGCTCGCCGAAAAGCTGCGCGTTGCGGATGCCCACCGCCGCCTGGTTGGCGAACAACGCCATCGTGGTCACGTCGTCCTTGGTGAACCGCCGCGGGTTCCGGTAGTTGACGAACATGACCCCCACCTTGCGATCAGCCGCCTTGAGAGGGAAGGCCACAAAGGACTTGATCTTGTGTAGACGGGCGAACGAGCTGTCTTTGAAGAGTTCGTCTTCCGAGACGTCCTGCACGATTTTAGGCTCGTCCCTCTCCACGATAGCCAGTACACGTTGATAATTCGACTTGTACTTCGCGTCCGGCTCCACTCCCGCCATCGCGGGAGGGAGCACGAGATCTCCAAGCTCCTGATCGTACTGGTAAAGAACGACCACGCCACAATCGAGGGCCTCGCGGATTTCACGAGCAATGGATTTCAGGGTGCCTTTCTGGTCTTCACGGAGGATGAGGCTCGCGACGAGCTCCGCGGCCCCCTGGGCCCGCTGGACTTGATGGAACAACTTGGACTTCTTCAGGAACAGCGACGCGCGGTTGGCGAACGACAGCGTCTTGTCGCGTTCCTGGTCATCGAATTGGAAGGGTTTTGCATAGATGGCGTAGAGGACACCCAGCCTTTCCCGACCCGTCTTCAAAGTCACACCCAGGAAACCGCGCCCGCCGACCGCATCCACGAACTCGCGGGTGTTCGGCCCGAGGACGCTCTCCCGAGACGGATCCTGCACGTCGTCGACCAGCAGCCATCCCTCGGTCATTACCCGCAAGGCGGTGCCCTGCAGCCGTGGCCCTTTCCGCTGCAAATCGATCCAGGCCGCCAGATGGTCGCCCGCATGGACCGAGACTTCGGGGATGAAGCTCTCGGCCGGCTCGTCGTAGACCCACAGGACGGCCGTATCCGCCTTCAGCACCTGCCGCGCGTCCTCGACGATCTGCCGGAGGACGCTCTTCATGTCGTCCGCGTCGGCGAGGGCATCGGAGAATTCCCGCAGGTCTTCGACCCTTTCGAGGCGGCGCGCGCTGTCGTAGGCGATGGCGGCCTGGGTGACGTAGAGCAGGAGCGCCGCCACTTCGGAGTCGGGAAAGCGGCGCGGTTCCTCATAGTGGATCCACATCACTCCGATCCGCTTGCCCGGCAGCGAAAGCGGCAGGCAGATGGCCGCCCGCACCGACGGGCTCATCAGGTCGCGATTGATCCGGTGCCTCACCTTGTCGACGTTCTCGATCCGGCAGGCCTCACCGGTCCGCATCACCTCCATGGACAGGCCCTCCGGGCGGATGGGGAGCGAATCCATGGGCTCCAGCGAGAAGCGGTGGCCGGTCTTGATGGGGACGAACGCTCGGCCGGCCTCGTCGATCAGGATGACGCTTACCCAGGAGGCGCCGGCGGCGGCCTTGGTCTGCTCGACCACCTTCCGGAGGATCTGGCGGGGCTCCTGCAACGCGATCAGCTCTTCGCTCATCTTGTAGAAGTCGAGCAGCTTGTTGGCCGCGCTGCGATTCTGATCGAAAAGCCGCCGGTTGTCGATCGCCACGGCGGCCGTCGCGGCGAAGGTCATCAACTGGTTGCACGACTCGTCGCTGATCGGCGTCTGATTGAACTTGTTGTCTACTGCCAGGATGCCGATCACCTGTCCCTTCACCATCAAGGGAACGACGGCGAGGGGTGTCGTCACGCCGAAGGTGGCGAGAAACTCTTGCGGAACTCTCGTGAGCTCCTCGATTTCGATCCGCCGGAAATCCTTGGCCGAGAGCACCTCCGCGAACAGGTGATCCCCTTGGGCCGGTATGCGCAGGCCGCTGATCTTCTTGCCCACGGTCGTTGTCCGGGGTCCGATCTCATGATTTTCCAGCATGCGCCGAAAATGCTCGAAACTGTTGGCGCCTCTTTTCTCGTCCTTTTCCCAGACCGCCCTGGCTTTGCGCTCCTCCAACTCGCCGACTCCCATCTCTCCCACGAGCTGCTCCCCGGTTTCGTCAATCAGCATCAGCATCGCCCGGTTGAAGCCCAGCCCGAAACTGGCGGTGACGCCGGTCAGTACCGTGAGGAGAATCCATTCCAGTTTGTCCGCCGCCTGGATGTAGTCACTGATGCGATGGAGGATCGCGAGCTGGTTGAACAGGCGAGTCCGTTTCTCCAGCAACTCCATGCGATCGACGAGCACCGTGATCTGCGCGGCGATGGCGGAAACCAGCTCGATCTCCTGGGACGGGAAGGCGGCCTTCGCGTCTTGCCGCAGGTCGCCCAGATCGAGCTGTCCCACCACTCGATCGCCGATCTTGAGCGGGACGATCAGCAGCGAACGGATCTCCTCTTCGGGGTCCAGCCCCAGGGCGCGCGCGAGCCTCTCCAGGCTCGGACGGGCATTCGGATTTCTCCATTCCCGGGTCGTCGGGATCCCTTTCTCCAACAGCTCCGGCAAGCCCTGCCACTCCTTGGGATCGATCCGCTGCCGGCCGGGGGTCCATTGCAGCTCGTCGCTCCGGCTCGCCGCCCGCAGCACCAGGCAGTCGCCGTCCTCCTCCATGATCAGGATGCAGCAGAACGACCGCCTGAGGAGCTCCACCATCATTTCGGCCAAGCGCTGCAGCCCCTTGTCCAGCACCTCCTCGCGGGCTACCACGTTGCTTGCCCGCAGCAGCAGGCTCTCGCGCCGCTCCAGCGCTTTGCGTTCGCGCAGGTCCTCGAAGTAGCCGACGCTGCCGACCCGCTCCCCTTCGGCGTTGAACAGCCACGTCGAGGCGTGTCGGATTGGGATGCGTTCCCCTGCCTTGCTGCGGACCGCCGTCTCGTACCCGCTCACTTCATCATCCGCCGACTCGTGCAACATGCGGCCGATCCGCAGCGGTTCCTTGGCATCGAAATAGAGCAGCGTGACGGGCTCTCCCAGGACCTCCTCCCGCGTGTAGCCGAGGACTTTCGCGGCTTGCTGATTGAGCTCCGTAACCAGACCCTGGCGGTCGATGGCGATGATGCCGTCCGGAGAGCTGGAGATCAGCCGCTCCTGGAACTCCCTCTGCTCTTTGAGGCGGTTCACCAACTCGGCGCTCTCGATGGCGATCACCGCCGCCTCGGCAAAGATCGTCAGGATCTTTTCATCCTCCTCGCTGAACGTGGCGAGTGTCTGACCCTGCTTGTTGTCGGCGCGGATCAGCCCGATCACCTCTTCCTTCGCCCCCACTTTCCTCTTGAGGGGGATCGCCAACAGGGAATAACACTCCCCCGAAGGCGCGTGAGGTACGGAGCCGACTGCTACCGCGCGATGGTTCTTCAAAGCCTCGCCATGCTGGTTGAACAGCTCGCCCTGACAGGCGATCCAGCCCGTCAGGCCGCCGTGATCCTCATCGTGGATCCTCAGCCGTTTTTTTCCCGGCTCGAACGGTCCCTCTTGACCGAAGCTGGCCTCCAGAACCAGCTCTGAGCCCTGGACCCGGAACACCCCGACCGTCTCCGCTTCCAGGACCTCCGCCGCGGACCTGGCGATCGTTTCCAGCCGAGTCCGCCAGGACATCACGTCCAGGTTCCCCATCATCTCCTGGGTCACCTGCGCCAGGCGTTCGAGCCGCTGGAGCTTCTGGACGTCCTTGGCGAGAAGAGCCGAGTGAGTCAGGCAGATGGCCGCCTGGTCCGCGAACAGGCCGAGGAGACGGGCCTCAGTCTCGGAGAAGGTCCGGCCGGCCTCGTCGTCCACGTAGAGCACGCCGATGACGTTCCCCTCCCAGACCAGGGGCACCTCCAGCACGGCGCCGAATTTCCGCTTGCCACCGTAGATCTCGGCCCGCCCGGCCCAGGCCTGATAATCGGGCTCCGTCATGAACCGCTTTCCGCTGGCGATCAACTGGCCCGCCATCCCCTCCCCGATCCTGAGGGTGCTCCCCAGCAACGGCTCTTCCCGGTTGAAGTCGGCGATGATGGTGAGCTCGCCCTGTTCCGGCCGGTACTCATACAAGCCGCCGCTCTTGGCGCCGAGGAGCTTGACCGATTGCTCGACGATGGCCTTCAGAAGCTCATCCCGGTCCCGTACCGAGGTGATGGCGAGTGTCGTCCGCTGAAGGCTCTCCAGCGAGTCCGCCCACGACCTCTTCTCATCGCGGAGCAGGACCAGCGCCGCCAGATGAGCGAAAGGGGCAATCTCGTTCAGCCGTTCCAGGGCGAGAGGCCCCTTCTTTTTCTCCACGACGAGCTTGCCCGCCACCTCGCCGCGCAACAGAATGGGGACGCAGCCACGCTTCTGCCCACTGTCGAAGATCTGGGGACAGGCGTCTTTCCGGAGTTGGACCAGATCCGCATCCTCCTTGGTGGGCACCGGCCCCCCAAGGAAACCACGCTGGGCGACCGGCACGACCGAGGCTCCGTCCTGCGATACAACATCGAGCCGGACCCGGTCGTATCCGAGGTCCTGGACCGAATCCACGATCCGGAGAAAGACGTTCTCCCGCAGCACGCCCTCGGCAATAGCGCCGCTGATCGCCGTGATGCGAACAAGAGTCGTCTGGATTTCCGCCGACACCGATCCACTTCTTTCGGTCATCAAGGATTCTGGCAAAGTGGCCACGCGCCATCCTCGCGAGTTGTCTCGGAAGACATGCTGTCAGGTTTCGACAATTTTACCACAGATGCCGAGGGGAAGGCGAAAATACGTACCCTCACCTACTCTGGAGTAAGACACCGTGGCGGCTGGAATGGGGTAGAGGAGGCATGTTCGATATTTTTGCAAGTCGGAATATTTAATAAGGAGAATGGCCTGCATGCACGGCCGAAAAGCCAGGCTCTTTTTCCGGCTCCCATCCCGGAGATCGAGCGCCGCACCGCGAACCTTCTGCGGGAAGGCAGCGGCGGCCCCCACGTCGTCAACCTGGGCCACGGCATCCTGCCGATGATCCCGGTCGACCACGCGAGGGCGTTCGTGGAGGCCGTGGAGCGCACCCCCACTCCCTGACCCCATTTCCCGATTCGCGAGACGGGCGGGTGCCCCGCTTTCCTCTTAAAGCTGAAGCACGTTGCCGTCGGGCCCATCGCGACCCGTCCGGGCAGGCCAGACTCCAGAGCCGGAGGCTCGCATAGGGGAAACGTGTACTCGGTCGGTGTCTGCGAGGTGCCTACATGAGGTCGCCAGCGTCCGAGTTGCCGGGCAGCTTGGGGGATGTTTCCAAGAAGAGCCTGGAACCTATTCTAGGTTGGTCACTACCTCAAGGAGCTCGCCAAAAAGATCGGGCTCGCCTAGCGCAACCCACACAGTCTTAAACTTCACCTTGAACTGCCCCTGCTCAACCCTCGCGGCGAGGGTCTCTAGCATCGCCCTCCAACTGGAGTACAACGGCCCCCTCATCTCACCGTCGTGTGTGTGGTAGTAGACCGCACCGGTATCCCGGTGTAGGCAGAAGCCGTCCCCGTCACTGTCAGTCACGGGAATGTAGATCGCGTCCCACCAGCGACTTGTCATTCCTGGCGTGGCCTCATCGGCGCGAAGATCAGCCGCAACTTCGTTTCGCATTGCCCACGTAGCCGCAATTTGCTCGCAAGGGAGAAGGTACTCATTGTCGAACAGCACTGCCGACATGTACGGCGGCCTCTGTCCGTCATGAACCAGCAGAGAGTCCTCTAGGTCGGAAGGCAGGGCGCTCCACCCAGTGTGGCCGCAAGACCAGCCAACGTCCGCTCCGACGCTCCGTCCTGCAGCGCCGCCACTGCGTGCGGAACCACTTGCGTCAATGCACTTTCCACCCGGCTCCAGAGACTCTTCATGATATCCAAAGTTTGACGACGGAACGTACCATGGGCTCGCCGGCCCGGCATGGTAGGATCGACGGCACCGTGAGCCTCCTGCATCGGGCCGCTTTTCTCCTTCTCGCGCTCTTCGCTTTCGCCATCCTCCTCGGGGCGGCGGAACGGGCCGGCGAGCCAACGCTCCGGATCGTCAACGCGCGCCTGATCGGCGGCACCGGGTCTCCGGCGCGCCGGGGGAGCCTGCGCATCGCCGGTGAGCGCATCGTGGCGGTGGGCGACGTGGCGCCGATCCCGGGCGAGCAGGTGCTCGATGCCAAGGGGCTCGTTCTCGCACCCGGGTTCATCGATACACACTCGCACGCCGTCTCGGACCTGCGTGAGATCCCGTCGGCGCTCGGCGCGGTGAGCCAAGGGATCACCACCGTCGTCGGTGGGCAGGATGGCGGCTCGGACTTCCCCGTGAGCGAGCTCTTCGCGCGCCTGGAGGGCGGCGCGCCGGCCGCGGTCAACGTGGCCTCGTACACGGGGCACGGTACCCTCCGTGCGAAGGTGCTGGGCGAAGACTTCCGGCGCGCCGCGACCGCGGCCGAAATCGCAAAGATGTCGCGCCTGCTCGAACGCGACCTCGAAGCGGGATCCCTCGGCCTCTCCTCCGGGCTCGAATACGATCCGGGGATCTATTCGACCCGTGGCGAGCTGGTGGAGCTGGCCCGGGTCACCGCACGCCACGGCGGCCGCTACATCAGCCACATCCGCAGCGAGGACCGAACGTTCTGGGAGGCGATCGACGAGATTCTCGCGATCGGCCGGGAGGCGAAGCTTCCCGTGCAGATCTCGCACGTCAAGCTCGCGATGCGGACGCTCTGGGGCGAGGCGCCGCGCCTCCTGGCTCTCCTCGACGGCGCGCGGAAGCAGGGGGTCGACGTCACGGCTGACATCTACCCCTATCTCTACTGGCATTCGTCTCTCACCGTGCTTTTCCCGAAGCGCGACTTCGAGAATCTCGCGGTCGCCCGGCAGGTGCTCGCCGAGATCGCGCCGGCCGATGGCTTGCTGCTCGGCCGCTACCTGCCGAAGCCCGCCTATGCGGGCCGCACCGTGGCGGACATCGCCAAGGAGCGTGGCGAAGCCCCGGAGGTGACGCTCGTCGCGCTCATCCGCGACGCCGAGGCGCTCCGCCGCCAAGGCAAGGAGGGAGTCGAAAGCGTCATCGCCACGAGCATGATCGAGAGCGACCTGGAGAAGCTCCTCGCCTGGCCGCACACCAATCTCTGCACCGACGGCCAGCTCGACGGCCGGCACCCGCGCGGTTTCGGTTCCTATCCGCGCGTCCTCGGACGCTACGTGCGCGAGCGCGGCGTGCTTTCTCTCGAAGAGGCCGTGCGCAAGATGACCTCGCTCGCCGCTGATCATGTCGGGCTCACGAAACGCGGCCGCCTCGTGCCTGGCGCCTTTGCCGATCTCGTGCTCTTCGATCCGGCCACGGTGATCGATCGCGCGACAACGAGCGAGCCGCATGCGCTCGCGACGGGCATCGAGCGCGTCTGGGTGAACGGCCAGCCCGTCTTCGCCGGCGGCGCGGCGACGGGACTCAAGCCGGGGCGGGTGCTGCGCCGGGAAAGCCCGAAATGACGGTTTCATGGACGCACACATCGCGACGATGGACGCTTATATCGTGACGATGGACACGGCATTTTAGCCGTTGGACCGATAAATCGTGACGATGGACGTGGCACTTTAGCGGTTGGACCTGTAAATTGTCACGATGGACGTGTCCATCGCGATGAAGTGAGCGTCCATCGAGACGATGTGCGTGTCCACTGAGTCGATGGACGCGTCCGTCGCGGGAAAGCGAGGGTCCATCGAGACAATATGTGTGTCCAACGAGCCGATGGACGCGTCCGTTCTGCGGATGGGCCCGTCCATCGCGGGAAAGAGCGTGTCCGTCGAAACGACGGACGCGTCCATCGTGACGATGAACCTGTCACTCGGGTCAAGGACCCTCGACCCCGACAGCGGCGCCGAGGACATGGGCGTAGCGCCTCTCCGGACGGGAGCGGCCCGGGGACTAGAGAGCCGTCGCGCGGTCGTCGAAGCGGACCATCTGCGCCTTCGACGGCTTGCCCTTGCAGTCGACGTAGAAGAGCATGTAGTAGCCGGGAGGGGCATTCGCCTTGACGGCGTCGGGCGTCTCGAACTGCACCGACTTGCGCATCCCCGTCCCCGTCTTGGTGATCGGCAGCTCGAGGAACTGCTGCCCGCCGTCCCAGCCGTGGGTCACCGATGGGAGCTTGATGAGGACGAGCGACTCCGCCTGATCCTTGGGGCAATCGGCTGGCAACTCCTGGAGCGACACCGTCACCCGCTGGCCGCTGTGCAGGAGGTATTGGCTCTTGCCGCCGATCTTGGCGGTGAACTGGTGCTGGACGGTCGAGTCGCTCACCAAGCCGGCGATCTCCGGGCGGCGCTTGCCGTCGATGTACAGGTACGGCGGCGAGAAGATCTCCGCCACCCAGTCTTCGGTGGGGACGGTGAGCATGCCCTTCTGCCCCTTGGCAATCGGGCCGTCGTCGAAGAAGTAATTGTCGAGATCGACCAGGTTCAAGTCCGGCTTCGGCTGCACGGACTGGTTCCTGTCCGGCGGCGGGATGACGGAGGCGTACACGGTGGCGCGAGTGGTGTTGCCCCCGGCGACGAGGACCGTGGCGTCAGGCAGGAGCATGGCCATGTTGTGGTAGAGGCGGGGCTCGACCGCGTCGGCCATGCGCTCCTTGCGGTAGCCGGTGAACTTCTTGTCCTTGAACTGGGGCGTCAGCATCAAGGGATAGAAGACCGGCCCGTAGAAGTCGTAGTTCCCGCCATTGATGATGAGGATCTGGCGGGTCGGCAGGACCACGGCGTAGTGCATCGTGCGGTCGTCTTGTGGGTTGGTACCCAGGAAGTCGGGATCGAGGGTCCAGTGACCGCCGTTCGGCTCCTTGGCCGAGGGCACGAAGGTCTCCAGCTTGCGGCTCCCCTGGCCGCCGGCGAAGTGGGTGGGCGAATCGCTGTTGAGCGGATAGAACGTCCCCGGCGAAGTCGGCTGGCCACCGAGGATCTCGATCTTGCCGCTGTTCGGGTCGAGGAGCGACGTGCCGTAGGACGACACGTCCTCCGGACGGTCGGGGCCAGGTTCGAAGGAGAAGGTCGGCCCCTCCACCGTATCGACCACGCGCCCCCAGTAGGTGTGTTTGGTCTTCCGCATGAAGGCGGTGTCACAGGTACGCAAGCTCACCCAATCGCCTTCCCGGGTGAAGAGGATTCGCCCGTCCGGCATGAGGTACGTCTCGGGATAGAGCTTGAAGGCGTCGTACTGGTTGTCCTTCCGGCAGCGCTCCCCGCACTGCGACGCATACTCGGGGGTCGGCTTGAAGTCCGGGTTGATCAGCGTGGCGAAGGGGCTGTTCGGCGTCTTCTGGACGTCGAACGACTTCCAGGCGAGCTCGGGGTGCTCGGGGGTGAACTTGGAGGGGTCGAAGAACTCCACGAAGTGGTTGATCTCGAAGGGGTACATCGGCGGCTGGCCGGGCTCGAAGCCGACGTAGCCGCTCATCACGACGAAGCGGCCGTCGAGGAGGGGCAGGATGCTGGGGTACCAGCGCCCACGCCCGGTGAAGCCGGCGAACGTCCACGGGTACTGCGCCGGCCCCGCGGTCGGCGGGGCGACCTCGTGGGCTCCCGCCCCGGCGTTGGGGACCTGGCGCCAGTCGACCTTGGTCCAATCGATCGTGAGCTCCTTCTTCCAGTCGAAGATCCAGGTCGAGCGGTTCCCCGTGCGGTACGGCGAGTAGTACTGCGTCCCGCCGACGAACAGGACGTTACCGTCGGAGAGGTGCATCTGGCCGGTGCAGAAGAAGTCGTTCGGCGCGAAGTGGTCCTTGAACGCCGGGTCCTTCACCGGGACGGGATGGGGTATGCGGTAGAACGTGTTCTTCTCGGGATCGTAGATCGCCGCGTTGTTGACCAGTTGGTAGTACCACGACAGTCGATCCATGCGGAACGGCTCGTTGCCGCGGACGAAGAGGCCGGTGGGAGCCTTCGGATTCGGGAACTCGGGGAAGGTCTCGATCGGCGCCAGATTGCGCCAACTGCTTCCACTGATCATCAGCACCTTGCCGGAGGGCAGCATCACGTTGTGCACCGTCTGCATGCCGAGGATGGCCCCGATCGCCCCGCCGTCGGCCTCCGGCGTGACGGTGCGCCAAGTCCCGAACTTCTCGCGGCTGGGCGCGATGGACGTGTGGTACTGGTGGAGCGTGCAGACGGGCTGAGGAGAACACTCCTCAGGGCCAGCCCCCAAGAGTGCCGGCGCCGGTTCTTGCGCGACGGCGCGGAGCGAGCCGAGGGACGAGAGCAGGATGAGACAGAGTCTCCAGCGACTACGCATTGGGACCTACCTCTCACAAGAAAAGCGGTGTTTTGTAGACTATACCGACCACCTCCCGAGAGCAAGGGCTGAGCGTCGAGCAGCTCGCGAATCGCCAGATGGCATAGAATTCTCCACCATGACCATCGCCGGAATCCGGTACCCACGAGCCGTCCTCGCCACGCTCGTCAGCCTCACGGCGTTGTGCAGCGCTGCCCGGGCCGCGCCGCCGGCTGATTTTGACGCCGCCACTGAAAAAGTCCGCGAGGTCCTGCGGCAGGATGGCGCCAGCTCCACCTGGGGCGCCGACCCGCCCGCGCAAGAGATCGCCGACCGCGGTGAGCCGTTCGCCGTCACCGTTCTCAGCGGGGCGGGTCACTCGTTGCTGGCGTTCGACAGTGAAGGGCGGCCGCTGGGCTCTCACTTGTTCCTGCTGCACGTGAGGGTGGAGGGTTCTGTCGCTTCGGCGAACGAGTGCGAGCTGCGCCTCGGGAAGGACGATGACCGATCCTGCCCGCCAGCGCCGATGGCCGTCGTGGATTGCGCGGCCTGGAGCGTGCCCGTCGAGACCGTGCGCGCCGCGATGCTGGCGGCCCGCGCGGCGCTCTTCGTCCGCGTCTACGAGAAGAAGTTCATCCCCGACCCGCTTGAGGAGATCGAGTACGACGGTCCCATAGAAGGAGGGATCGGTGGCAGCGTTGCGGGAGGGTCGACCGCCGACTTCGTCGCCGTGGCCAACGTGAGGGAGTCGGTCGATCACCCCATTCGCGTGGTCGAGGAATGGGCCGGCGATCCCTCCCCGAGCGCCGCCGGCCGTTACGCCCGCGCCGTAGCAGCGGAACGGATCCTGTGGGATGCCTTCCGGCGCCCGAAAGATGCGCCGTCGTCGGCTCCGCCGCCCGCCGCCCACGCCGAGTTCTCGCGGCTCTTCGCGAAGCTGCCCCTCGACTCCGGCTCCTGGTGGTGGGTGCGCGAGCGGATGATCCTGATGGCCTCGTCCCTCGGCCTGCCGGCCGACCTCGCGCGTCTGAAGAAGAATCTGGACATGGGCTCGGGCAACATCCAGACCTACTCGCTCGAGGCGCTGGCCCGGCGCACGGGGCGCGATCCGCGCTGCGACGGCGGCCGGCGCGTAACCGATGCCGTTGCGGCTGCGGCCTGGAAGCGCGCTAAATAGGTTCCGCGTTCACTGATTGAACGCCTGCTCGTTGATCCAGTGGAAGCCACGGCTGGTGAGAAGGAACTTGGGAGGTTTTTCCCAATGGAGCTTGGCCCGGATCTTCCGGCCGTCCAGAGTCCCTTCCAGGGCGAGGAGCCCCGGCTTCGGTCGCGTGTAGAAAAGGGTGGCCTTCCACTTCGCGCTGGTGTCGCCGCGCTTGCCCAGCGTCATCACGCCTTGGTCGAGCTCGAGGCTGTAGCGCACGCGCGAATCGCTCATGAGCTGGACTGCCATCGTGCCGGGATAGTGGAAGATCACCCGCCGCCACCGCTCCCGGTCGGTGACGAGCGGCGGCCGGATCTGCCCGTCGATCTCGAATTCATCGACGTTCCAGATACCGTACAGCGGCGACTTGGGTCGCTGGCCGATCTGATGGGAAAAATTCAGCATGTACGCTGTGAAGGCGAGGACGAGGAGGGTGCGGAGCACCAAGGCCCCGCGATGCAGCCAGGGGCGCCGGAAGAGCGGCCGGATCTCGATCGGCTCCACTCTGCGGCCGAGCACGAGCATGTCGATCAACCGCCGCACGTCGGGAACGATCAGGAAGACCGCCATGGCGAGCAGGTGCGACGAAAACAGCTTGACGTGAATGTCGTAGAAGAAATTGAGCGCCACGATATCGCTGAGAGCTGCGAAGCTCACCAGCGCTCCCAGGAGCGTGGTCCTGCGGACGGTGAGCAGCAGTCCGCCGGTCATCTCGGCGGCGCCGGTAAAAATGTTGTAGCCCCAGGAAGCCCCCATGAAGGTCCACACGAGGCCCATCGGCGAAGCGTCGCCGTAGGGCTGGAGGAGACGGTCGAGCGGTGGAGCGGGGAATTGTGACCTGATGACCTTGACGGCACCGTATTCGATCATCGCCGCACCCAGGGCGAAACGAACGTAGATCCGCAGACCCTCGTGGAGGCGGGTGTAGTGAAGCCGCTTGCGATCGAGGACCGTCCACACGGCCGTCACGGCCAACGCGATCACCAGGAGGCAGAACACCTGTACGTAGCTGTAGGTCGTATCGCCGCTGCCGTTGGGGAGGATGCTGGTGTCGGCGTGGAACAGGTGCGTGCCGGCCCAGTGGACCAGGGCCGTCAAGGGCTTGCGGTACAGCGCGGAAAGCATCTCCCCGACATAAGGAATGTAGTCCAGGGGATAGGGAAAGTTGTACAGCACCAGATACGCGAAGGCGAAGCGGAAGAGGATCCGCTCGGCAGGGCTCCAGATGGGAGCGGAAGGCGCAGCATCGGCCGGCGGAGCTGGGGCTGGGGATTCCAGGGCAACGTACGACGCATCGATCGCCGGCTGCATGAGCTGTTCTCCTTGGGGTCACCGGTTGGCGGACGTGTCGTGGATCCAATGGAAGTTGTCGCTGATGAGCCGGTAGGAGCTTTCGTCCTCCCGGCGGAGCGTGAGCCGTGTCTTGCGGCCCTCCAGGGTCCCGTCGAGCGTGAGGAGCCCAGGCTGGATCTCCTTGTAGGAGAAAGAGGACAGCAGAGCTTTGCCGTCGAGCCCCGTCAAGGCAAACCGGCGTTTCCCCATGATGAGGCCGTAGTTGCTCCGGGAGCCGTCCATGAGCTGCAAGCTGATGTAGCCGTCGTACTCGAAGATGACCCTGCGCCAGCGGGCCGCGTCGGTGAGGAGCGGCGGGTGGGCGACCCCGTTGTCCTCCAGCTCTTCGACGGTCCAGATCCCATACAGCGGGGGCCGCGGGAGAAGGTTGCCCCAGTCCTTGCTGGCCAAGTAGGACAGGTACAGCATGTATCCGGAGTAGATCGCGACCAGCAACACCTGTGCGGCGAGCGCGGTGCGGCGGAAACGCGCCCGCGGTGGACGGGCCGCGGCGGCTTCCACCGGCCGGTTGAGCACGAACAGGTTGAGCAGCCGCCGCAGGTCGGGGAGGATCAGGAAGACCCCCATGGCCAGCAGGTGGGACGAATAGAGCTTGACGGGGACGTCGTAGCAGAAATTGAGAGCCACCACGCGGCTCATGACGCCGATGCTCACCAGCGCGCCCAGCAGCGCGGTGCGGCGGTAGGCGAGGAGCAGACCGCTGAGCATCTCGGCGGCGCCGGCGAAGATGGTGTAGCCGGAGGAGGCGCCCATGAACGTCCACAGGAGCCCCATCGGCGAGGACTCCCCGAAAGGCTCGATGAGCTGGCTGGGGAAGGGCTTGGCGAACTGGGACGGGATGACCTTGTAGGCGCCGTACGCCAGCATCGCCGCGGCGAGCGCGAACCGGACGTAGGTCCGCAGCCCTTCGTACAGGCGGGTGTATTCGGTCCGTTTTCTGTCGAGGGCCGTCCAGACCACCGTGACGGCTACGGCGAGGATCAGGAAGCAGAGGAGCTGCACGTAGTTGTAGGTCGTATCGCCGCTACCGCCGTGCCGGACCGCGACGTTGAGGCCGGGCAGGTGCTTCCCGGCCCAGGGCACGATCCCATCCCACAGGTTCTGATACGGCTTGGCGAGGAAGTCCCGGCCCCAGGCGGTCACATTGAGAGGGAAGGGAAGATTGTAGAGCACCAGGTAGCAGAAGGCGAAGCGGAACAGAACCCGCTTGCCAGGGCTCCACGACGGAGAGGTCGTCCTCGGATCCATGCGCCTGCACCGTCCTCCTGTGGTTCGATCGTGCTAAGGGAAGTGTAACGTGGCTTCGCGATACCCACCATCTCGGAACGGGCGGAAGTTTCCGCAGACCGCCCCCTTCAGTTGCGCTACGATGTGCTACATGAGAAGCACGGAGAGGAAGGTTCAGCGAGTCGGTGTTCGCGAACTCCGCCAGAACCTCAGCCGTTACCTGCGGCTCGTCGCAGAGGAGGGGGAGCGTTTCGAGGTAACGGAGCACAACCTCCCCGTCGCCGTCTTGGGGCCGCTGCCCGGCCACAACTCGCCGCTGGCTCGGTTGATCGCCGAAGGCCGCATCGTGCCGGCTCGTCTCGATCTTACCGAGTTGGGTCCGCCGCCGGAGCAGCCCCGCGAAATGACGATCTCAGAAGCACTCGTGACGCAGCGCGAGGAACGCTGACCCGATGGGCGGCGAGACTCCTCTACATGGACTTCTCGGCTCTGGTCAAGCTGGTGCTGCCCGAGGCGGAAAGCGAAGTCTTGCTCGAGAGCCTCTCGGCCCAGAAAACAGGTACCACCCTTTTGTGAAGCGGCAACACAATGAGGCCTTGGGCGAAGACAATGCCTCTTCGAATGGCCCTATCACGTTGAAGGGAGATCTGCACTGCTGCTGCGCACTCGGTCGTCCTCATGGTTCACCCAATAATGCGAGAACAGCTCTGCCAATGCTCCCTTCCGCGGCCCGAACAAGCGAAAGGTAGAAGCAAAGGCGATGAGGCGGAAGAGGTAGAGCTCCGGCCCGGTCAACAACGCCGAGGATGAGGTCGTTGAGCTCCTCCGAAGGAGTGAGCAGGAAGCGCGCAGGGCCGCGGAGGAGCTTCCGGCCTATCTCTACGTTTGTGCGCTACCTTTCGTCCAGATTTTTCAAAATCTCATAGAGTTGAGAACGGCTGATTCCAGCCCGTTCGGCAGCCATTTCCTTGTTGCCATCCGTTTCGGCCAGCACCGCCCGGAAGTAGCGTGCCCGCACTCGGTCGTTCACTTGGCGCCATGTCTCGCGAGCCGGATCGAACCGCACAATATGGTCTGGCTCGGCCTGAGGAGACTGGCGCTGGACCGCCTCGAGGAGATGGAGGGCACTGATCGTCCCCTCCGGGCCGGAAGCGTAGGCAGCGGCCTGCCGCACCGCCAGCCGGAGCTCGCGCACATTGCCCGGCCAGGTGTAGCGAAACAAGGAGTCGAGCACTCCGGCCGGAACTTTCCGAGACCCCGGGTACTCCCGGTTGTATTCGTCGAGGAAACGCTGCACCAGCAGAGGCAGGTCGGCTCGCCGCTCGCGCAGAGGAGGAAGGCGCAGCACGAAACCTCTCAGCCGTTCGTAGAGGTCACGGCGAAACTGTTCTTCCGGGGCGGTCTCCAAGTCTCGGCGAGTGGCCAGCACGAGGCGGGCCCGCACCGGCTCCCAGCGGTTGCCCCCCACAGGCCGTACCTTGCGCTCTTCGAGGACCCGCAAAAGCTTCGCCTGGGCTGACGGAGTCAAGTCGCCGATCTCGTCGAGAAAGAAGGTCCCTTCCCCCGCGGAGACGAGCAGTCCCGTGCGCTGCCGGTCAGCTCCCGAAAAGGCGCCGCGCTCATGGCCGAACAGCTCGCTGGCAAGCAGCTCGGCGGTAAACTCCGCGCTGTTGACCGCCATCAGCCCTCCTGGCCGGCCGCTCCGGCGGTGGATCTCCTGGGCCACCCGTTCCTTCCCTGTTCCCGTCTCACCCAGAATAAGGATCGTCTCGTGAAGAGGCGCCACGGTCTCGATCTGTCGGTAGAGCTCATGCAACACAGCGGTGCCGCCCCAGAGGTCACCACAGCGGTTCGGCGTCACGTCGCCAGCCAGAATGAGCTCCCCCAGCACGCGCTCGGCCACAGCCTGCCCGTCCCAGCTCCGGGGAGCCACCAGAGCGGTCGCACCGCATTCGAGCACGGCCCGGCGGTCGATCGGGGTCAGTTGGGGGCAGCACACCAGCAGGGGCATAGCGGGGCCCAGTGCTTCCCGCAACTGCGCCACCTCTTCGCCGAGCTCCACGACCTCGATTCCCGGAAGGACCAGGACCGCCCGGTCGGTCTCTCTTGGAAGGCGGAGCGGCGCACCGGCGCATAGCGGCAACACCTCGGCGTCGAGCCCACAGCGGGTAAGCTCCCGTGACATACCTGCGAGGTCGAAGGAAGCGGAAGCGGCGACGAGGATCTTCATCTTCTTCCCCGCGGATAATACGCCCGGGGCTGGGCATTGAGGGTCTGGAGCCCCCGGAATCTCAGGGCGCCCGCGTCAAAACCTTCGAGAATGACCTGACGGCTCGTCCCACGGCTGAATATGGCCTTGAGCACTTCCTCCGCGAGGTGCCAGGTCTTGCAGGATTCCACCTCCCCTTCGAAGCCGATGGCGACGCCAGCGCCGGACTCAGCGAAGAGCCGGGCGATCTCATGGGAATCGCAGGTCAGGAAGAGCGCTAGCCGCAGGTCGCACTGGCTGAAGCAGTCAACCCACTGCGCTGGAGTCACTTCCATCCCCGGGATGCGGAGGCCAGACCTCGCCGATCCGTGTCCCATGTGGATCCACACATTGGGATTGCTCTCCAAAGCTCGATGCACCCTCTCGGGTCGAATTGCCAGCTCGATCCGGTTCTCCAGTGCGTGCGGCATCTTGCGCAGCAGCCGTCCCATCTCCTCGGCGGCCGCCAGCCACTGGTCGTCTTCGACCCCGCCCGAGCCGAAGGCTCCGGTGAACAGCAGCGAGGGAAATTGGCGGGCCGGACGCAGTACCGGCGCAGGCCGAACCTGAACGGCGTGAATCGATTCAGGAACGAGAAAAGAAGAGGGATACCATGCGCGGAGCTCGTTGAGCCGGAGGAGGAAAAACCAAAGTTCGAGCTCCCCGTGAAAAACCACCGGGGAAGGGAGATGCTCCTTTTCACAGAAAAACCTCACGCTCTCGGATGGACCTCGGCCGACCGTGACGATGAGGCCAGCCCGGCCCTGCAGATCTTCCATCCAGGTTTGCAACCTCTCCGCCGGGGGAGCCTCATCGGTCACGACCAACACCAGGTTGACATCGGCACTTCTACCAGATTCGTCGATCACCAGCGTGCGGAGAAGCTCACCGGTCAGCGCGCGGCCGTCATAGTGCTCGGCGAGGAAGGAGCACCGCCACTCCCGGTGGTCGGCCAGGTCGTTCAGCATCTGCCGCCGGGCTTTCGTTTGCCGGGCTGCCCTGCTCAGAGATTTGTACAAGGGCTCTGGGTTTTCGGAGGTAAAGCTCTCCAGGACTTGCAGCAGGTCGCTGACTCCCTCCTTCAGAAGCACCTTCATCCAATCCTCAAGGCTCTCCCGGATCGACAAGAGCTCTTTCGAGACGGGCAGGCGGCGAACCACAAAGAACAACCGGGCGCCCCAGATCCGTTTGCGCGTCCGGTCGAGGAGGTTCTCAAGGGCCGACTGTTGCAGCCCATCCAGGTACTCGTCTTCATCGAAAAGGAGAAAGATGTTGAAGAGGCGGGTTGTGCTGTCCTGGCCCCGAGGATCGTTCCCGGCTTCTCCGACCAGCATCAGGCAGACCTCATCCCACTGCGCCTCCTGTGCTCCCGGCGCTTCCTCGATCCACCGGGAGGTAAGGGGGTTGAAATCTCCATCCGCCTGGACGATGACGTACGGCATGATCGCGGCCTCACACTCAATGTGCCGCCGGGAGTTGGAGAATGAATCGATGGCCGAGGTTGCCAGGAATCGCGTCGGAGTCCTCGTCCAGGGAGCCTCCGGCCGTCTCCGCCAGGATTCTTGCAAGGTACAGGCCCAGGCGGTGCCCCTTCAGGGTCTCGTCAACCGTGACCTCGCCCGGCTCCGGAAAAGGGAGAGCGTTGAAAGGATCAAAGAGGATTTCCCTCATCCTCTTCGGCATCCGCCGGCTCGTGTGCTCCTCGAATTGAACGATGGCTCTCCCTCCCTCCTGATCCTGATCCAGACGGCAGAGGATGGTCCGCGGGGCGTCTTCCTTGCGCGACAACCGGGTGAGCCGCCTCCCCAGCCAGAAGAGGATCTGAGAGGCCGCCTTTTCCACCTGACTTTTAGGTGCTTCGGCCGAACACCTCCTTTCGACCTGGAGAGTGCCGTCCGGCAGACGAAGATGTCCAGAGAGGCCGGTGGACCACAGGTGCTGGAGCAACTTGTCCATTTCGATCCTCTCGCCGCCAATGTCTCCCCCTGTCCTCTCCGCCAGCAACTCGACCTGCGCCAGTAACTCGCCGGCACCTCGCAGTTCCTGGGCAACGGCGTGAAGCTTTCCCAGCGGGGTTCTCCCCTCCCCGTCCTTTCCTTCTTCTTCAGCCTCTTGGAGCAGCGCCTCAAGCTCCTGCCCCTGATAAAGGCAGAAGTCGCTGGTCGCCTTCAACTGCGTTCGACGCTCCATGTCAATCATGGTCCACAGACTGGTTAGCTCCACCCGGTGAGTAACAATCACCGGAGTCAGATATTGACCTAAGGTACGGGCGAACTCCACCGGAGACTCTTCGGGGGCACGAGAGTCCGGCACCAACCCCAGGGTCAGAGCACCTCCCTTTGCCGACCCTAATGGAATGAAGGCGGTGCCATGCAACCGGTCGAGTATCCTGCGCGCCGACACATCTTCCTCGGAGCAAAGGCTCCGCGTGCAGGAATCATCTCCTGCGTCGATAACCAGGGGGTCGACCTCGCCCAGCCTGCTATGGACAGTCGCTTGAATACGATCAAAGAGCGAGGAGGCGTCCGTTTCTACCTCGCTTCCCGGGAAGCGAACGATGCCTCGTCGCTCGCCTGCGAGAAGCAGGATGAAGTGACCGCCCAGGGTGATCTCGAGCTCCTCGACCAGAAGGTCGCGGCAAAATCGCTCCAGGGAATCGTTCAGGCTATGGCTTCTGCGGGCGATCTCGAGGATGTGCCTTGCCCCATTGGGACGATCAGTCCGCAACGCACGCCGCAACGCCAGCGCTTTGACGTGATGCGCTATACGGTCAATCCGCGGCTTTTTTCGAACAGGGGTTGGATCATCCGGATCTCCCCCCAACTCGGCTTTCTGCAAATAGGCTGCTGCGCCGAGGTGGATGGCAGTTTGAAAGTAATCCGGCTTTTCGTGAGCACTGTAAACAAGAAACTCGGGAAGCCATCGACTCTGCTTCTGCCATTCCTCTTTCAGCCACATGCCGAAATCGAGCCCATTTCCGCCCCCTTGCAATTCAACATCGAGAATAACGACGTCAAGATCGCCACAAAGGGCTTTGCTCTCCTCTCTCGCCTTCTCCTCATCGGCTGCGCTTGCAACCAGGAAACCTCGCCTCTCCAGGCCAACCTTCAGCAAATTACGAAGGGTCGGGCGATCCTCTACAACCAGGACTGATTTACGCCTCATGAGATGCTCCTTGGGAAGAGTATAGTCATCCGGGTGACTACTCCTTCCAGTACTTTCTCAGCAAGAGTTAACTTTCCCTTGTAACGTATCAGGGCGCGTTGCGCAAGGGGAAGCCCGCGGCCGCTACCCCTTCTACGTTTTGTTGTAAATCCGAGCTTGAAGATCTTCTCCCTGTTTTCCTCCGGAACGCCGCATCCATCATCATCGACATAACATATTAAATAACCGTCAACACATTCTGTCTGAATGGCGATCTTCCCACCGCCTCCATCTCTTCTTCGCCTCTCGAAGATCGCGTCCCTGGCGTTGCGAACCAGACTCATGAGTACCAAGTAGGCTACATCAAAGGGCGCTTCAATCTTCCACTCTGATTCCGCCTTCCAGCTAAGCGTGATAGCCCGTGCCGCCAAGCGGCCTTCATAAAACAGACTCACCTTTTTCAGAACCTCGACCAACGGCACGGAGTTACGTACGTCTAATGGGAACGGCTTGAGAACCGAGTTGGCGAGCTCCAAAAATTGATCAGCCGACCTCTCCAATGACTGAAGAGTCTCTAAATTCTTATCGGAGTGCGAAAGCAAGCCGCCTTCAAAAAGGGTCTCACGAATCCATTCAACGCCAAGCGCAAACTCCTCTGCCGGGCTTCGGAGCTCGTGTACCAGCAGATCATTCATCTCGAACTGCAATGCCTCGGTTTCCAATTCGATCGCGCGGATACGGACCAGAGCCAAATCGGCAGCCTCCGCGAAGCGCTCGAGAAATATCGCCCACGGAAGCTCCTCGGTAAGCTCCATCTGAAACTCAGGGCGGGCGATTCCCAAATAGATCTCAATTCCTGAAGTGCGCAGCGGCAGCACGAGAATACTTTCTCGTGCTTCATCGGAAGAACGATAGTCCAGAATACAGTATGGGCCGACTTGCAGCCGCAAAGAGCCTATTCGAGAAAAATCGACTTTCGCGCCATCATCCGCAAGCCACTCGCGAGAGCCAGGAACCTTCTCGGGGTCGAACCAGATCCAGAGAAGGCCGACTTGACTGGCAGTCTCTCGGAGTGCCTCCCACCACTGAGGATAGGAAGCAAGATCGAGAGAGCCGAGCCGGCGGTGGAGACGATTCAAGGCAGGTCCGAGTTGAGCTCGATGTTGGTCGAAGATGGAGTCTCTGACCAAGGCGGCGATTCCTTGCAGTTGCCGCGGATCGTCAGTAAGAGAGGGGTGATCCAGGGGGTCGGACTCTTTGTCAATCGCCAATAGGAGCTTTCCAATGACCAGCTCCTCGAGAGTAAGGAGAACTTCCACGCAAGAATCATCCGGGCTCAGGAGAGCCCGAAATGCAGCCTCAACTCGATCAAGCCTTGGCTTTTCAAGAAACTCAACAGGGAGGGTCACGGCTCCGGAGACAGCAGCTTGACAGCGAAAGCCGAAATCGAAGAGGACCAACGTGCTCTTCGGCGAAAGGATATCGTGAACTACCTCAGCAACGGTCTCGAAAGGCAGGCTGCGGGATCTCAGCCGCCCCCGCAACTGGCTTCGCGCCCACAACCAGCGCTCGGCCTGGATGACGGGAGTCAGGAACTCGGTCGCCTGGCGAATACGCTTTACGTCAGTCGCTGTGATCGCACCAGGCTTTTGCCACTCAAAATTCAAGCAGCCGACCACTGCGCCGTGAAAGCGAAGAGGAAAATTGACAAGGGAGTGCATGCCTTCAACGTATGTCCAGTAGCCCTTTCTATCGGGGAAATCGGGATCTTTCTCCCAGTCCTGGCTGTGAATCGACTCGCCCTTGACGAGGACCTTTCCTATTGTGGAGTCTTCCGGCTTCGGCCGGGAACGCTGATCCAAAGGCTTGAAATCGGGTTTCAGGGCCTGATTCCGCAGCCATCGGAAAATCAGGACCTCGTCCGCTTTCCCGCCAGGCAAACGAAGGCAGAGAGCAACAAGATCAGCCCCGATGCTTTCGGCTATGGCGCGGAGAATCCCATGACTGACGAGAAACTCTCCTCTGCTCCTCTTGACAGGTTCCAACACCTCCTCGACCACGGCAAGAGAGAATGCGGAGAGGCACCGCATGATAACCAGCAAGGCTCCAACGAAGAGCGTGATCTTCAAGACGAACGCCAGGCCAAACACACCTGCGTCAAGTGCCTCCACGACCGTGCGTGGAGGAGATTGAGTCGCCCAGAGGCCCTGCATCCTCTGGGTGACACGATCAGCTAGGGCCGGCCAGGCGCTCAGCGCTGGGACTTTCGCATAGACAACATGAAGACAGGCATAGAGAAAGCCTCCCACGAGGTTAAAGAAAGCCCAGGTTCGCCTCTGCCGCGTACCCGAGCTGAGGAACATCGCCCCGCTAACACTGACCAGACAGATACCAGAAAAGAACGCTTCCAGAAATCGATCCCAGGGAGATGTGAGCAGAAACCCGGATACACCACTGACCAGGAATGGAACCAGGAGCAAGATCCAGCGGGTTCGCCACCATTTATGCGGAAGTCGATAGAGAAGCGCGAGCGCCGCACAAAGGAAAAATAGACTATTTAGATTGGAGAAGATCGCCTGTGCGATCTTCGCGACGAGCGTCCAGAAGCTTGCGCTCTGAAAGCTCCTGCTCCTCGTCCAGAAAGTGGCCGTCCGCAGCGCATATTGCACAGGGAAGACCGCAAAGGCTAGGCCGAGGTACAGCACCCAGTCCTCATCTTTCAAGACCGTTTTACGCAGGATCAGCAGGACCCCCGCCATCACCAATGCCATGACGACGGTCATAAATGTAATCGTCGTGGCCTTGAAGGCACTCCAGGCTGCGAGACCGGCGATGAAATCGAGAATCGTGTCGCCCATGCTCAGCCCTCCCTCTGCCAGTGGCGGCTTTCTGCCTCGAATCGGAAGGACGCCCGTGCCATTGCTGCTCCTCCTTCCCATCCCATCAAGGAAGCCCAGGTGCCCCGGGTTTCCTGTTCCACGCGCACCCATGTCGGCCGGGCCTCTCCCAGATCGCACCCCGCACGAAGATCCGCGAGGAAGCCCTGCCACTCTTCATCAGGCGTCGCGCTCCCCGGCAGAGACAGGAGCCGGCCCCAGGTGCCGGAGTTGAGGTAGAGCCCTTTCTCCAGAGTCAGGGCCTTTGCAGAGTGGGTATGGCCCAACACCACCAGATCGGCGCCGCGCTCCAGAAGCAAGGGCACCCACCGGGCACAGACATCGGGCGCAGAGAGATCGAAGCAGCCATCTTCTGCGGAGGCTCGCCGCAGCCGCGGAATGAGGTCCTTTCCGAGTTCCTCGGAGGAACGGACCAGTTTCTCTTCTTCCTGAAGCCAGAACTGCAGCCGCGCTTTCGGAGAGTCCTCCTCGCTCCCGCGCACCAACCGCGCCGGAGAGGACTTCCTCGCCAACCTGCCCCAAAACGATTCCGGCAGCGACAACAATGCTCTCTTGATCGCTCCGAGGAAGGCCCGCTTCTCGGTAAAGCTCAAGAACTGGGACAAAATGGGAAAGACTGCCTCCCGCTCCGGTTTCAAGGCGTCGACCCAAGGGTAGGGGGAACGCAAACGCAGCACGTGCTCTACGACCAATCGCGTCCCCAGAGGAGGCTCATATTCGTGCTCGTCCGGCCGGGAAAACCCGTAGCTCAACCGGTTGGCGGCAGTTCGCAGGCGGCCATATTCGATCCGGTTCCAACCGTCGAAGCAATCCCCGTGCGCAACCAGCACTCGCGCCGACCCCACCTGGAAATCGACGGCCTCGCCCTCCGTCCGCCAGCGCAACGAGGACGCAGGCGGCGATGCAACTCCCAAGCGACGGTCGAGAACCTCCCGGACATCGGGGAGTAGCAACTCCGGATCATGGTTTCCATTCAGAATCCACAGCTCGTGCCGAGGAGAGTGTGCCAGGCGTGCCAGAGCATCGAAGACTTCTGGATGGTGCTCTACGACCGCCATGGCTCGTGCCGCCGCACCCAGTGGGTCGAACGCGGGGACCGTCTCCTCGCCCTCCCGGGGTACTAGAAAATCGAGGAAGTCCCCCGCGATCACCACCCGGGCGGGGCCGGTCTCCTCCGTGATCCAATGGAGAAAAGCGGCCAGCTCGGAATCGGCCCGGAACAGACCCCGGCCCCTCTCCGCCCCCAAGTGGAGATCGCTCAAGAGAATCAACTCTGGTACCTCGTAATCGTCCATCGATCTCCTCCTCACACACAAATGGATCTCAACAGAAAAGCCGGTGGGCAGCCCCCCACAAGGCTGCCCACCGGCCTTCAATGGCCGCCTTCGTTCTCTTCCTCGCAGCAGAGCGACTCGACTCCGTTGCCCGAGTAGTGAAAGCGGCGCGGCGGGTGACTCCGGGGCAACCACGCTCTCAAATGCTTGATGCTTGTCATGGCAACCACCTCCCTTCGACGCCTTGACTAGAGGGCAACTCGCGTGCCAGGGCTGAGGAAGTCAGAAAGATGAGTTCTTTCAGTAACTTGGGGAGGAGCCGGCGGCTTCGGGCGCCAAGCTGTGTAGGGTCGGTCGGACCGCGTTCCAGAATTCCGGACGGAGCCCCGCCCCGGCCGATCCAGCGTCCACCTCGGCGCGCAGCAGATCGATACGCCGGCGCCCGCCTACTACGCCGGCTCGCTTCACGTCGAGGACGAGGGCTTCCTGGACGAGCTGCCCAAGCTTGCGGGTGGGCGGGAAGCGCGAGACGCCATCCAGGCCTTCCTCGACAAGTACGGCATGCGCTGCGTCGGCGAGATCGACATCACGAAGTGGTGGAACTGCACCTCGGAGTCCTTGATGAGGGTGCCGAGGGCTTTGGGGCAGCGTTCAGCCTGGGCGAGCTTGAGCTCGGCGAACTTGGCGTGCACCTCCTCGCCCATCACCTCCTGCATGAACCGGCTCCGGACCTGCAACGCCGATCACTGGGGCGGATTGTCCGCGTCTTGGGGGCTGGCTCGCCGACGCAACGTCAGGGCGGAGAAGACAACGGCCGGAGGGGTGGCCACGAGGGCCAAAACAGCGGCGATCTGATCCCGTGAGTACCATCAGAAGATCGCGGCAAAGATCGCGACCGTGGTGCAGACCACCATCAGGAGGTGCACGATGGCGGTAGGGTTCTTACGGCCGATTAGGACACCCAGGAATAGCGAGGCGAGGCCAAGGATGCCTACGGTCGCCAGAATCGCCCGAGAGAAGTCGCGGGTGGCCGCTATGTAGACGACGACACCCATGAAGGACAGGGCGAGTATCAGGAAAATCTTTGCGCTCTCCATGAGATCTCATGGTACGCCCGAGGGGCTCCCAGGTTGCAGCTCTACGAGATGTACAGATGATTCGTCGCGGCGTTCCGAACAGCTCGGAAGCTGCGAGGCGGAAACCGGGCGGAGACGTTCCCAGCCGGGAGCTTCCGGCGGATCGGTGGCGCGTGCCGCCGTGCCGTAAGATAAACTTACCCCTTGGTGATGCTCGGCAAAACGCTCGACCGCTATACGATCCTCCGCGAGATCGGTCGTGGTGCCATGGGCCAGGTCTACCTCGCCCGCGACACCCGGCTGAGCCGCAACGTGGCGATCAAGATGCTGCCCCCGGCGGTGGCGTCGGACGTGGCGCGCCGGCGGCGTTTCGCCCGCGAGTCGCAGGCCCTCGCGGCGCTCAACCACCCCAACATCGTCACCATTCATTCCGTCGACGAGGTGGAGGACCAGCCGTTCCTGGTCATGGAGTGGATCCAAGGCCTGCCGCTGGGCGACTTGATCCCCGCCGGCGGCCTGTCGGCGGAGCGCTTCCTGGGCCTCGCGGTGCCGCTCGCCGCGGCGGTCGCCCAGGCGCACCAGGAGGGCATCGTCCACCGCGACCTGAAGCCGGGCAACGTCATGGTGCGCGACGACGGGGTCCTCAAGGTGGTGGACTTCGGGATCTCTCTGATGGCCGAGCCCGAGACGCTGACCGACGGGCAGCCGCCGCCGGCGTTCCAGGTCGAGACTCTGACCGCCGTGGGGATCGTCCCTGGAACGCTGCCGTACATGGCGCCGGAGCAGGTGCGGGGGCACCAGGTGGACGCCCGCTCCGACGTCTTCTCCCTGGGCGTCATCCTGTACGAGATGGCGACCGGTCTACGGCCTTTCAAGGGGGCGACCGCGTCCGAGCTGACGGCGGCGATCCTCTACCAGCGGCCACCGGCGCCGTGCGGCCTCAACCCCGGCCTTCCCGCGGTCCTCGACCGCATCGTCGAGCGCTGCCTGGCCAAGCGGCCGGAGGAACGGTATCCGAATGCCGCCGAGCTCCACCGCGGCCTCGCGGCTCTGCAGCGCCAGGCCGACGTCCCCGTGGCTCCGCTCCCCGAGAGCCGCCAGCCGTCCGGCCCGCCGGCCGCCGTGGCCGTGCTCCCCTTGCGCAACCTGGCGGGCGATGCGGGACAGGACTACTTCTCGGACGGGTTGACCGAGGCGATGATCGCCAATCTGGCGAAGCTCGGCAGCATGCGCATCACCTCCCACGCCTCGGTGATGCGCTACAGAACGGACCGCCCCGAGCCGCGGCAGACGGCCCGCGAGCTGGGGGTCGACTATCTCCTCGAAGGCTCGATTCTGCGCTCGGGCGACAGCCTGATGCTCACGGTCGCCCTGGTCGACCCCTCATCCGGCGGCGCGGTCTGGGGGGACACCTTCCAGGGAAGCCTGCCCGACGTCTTCACCTTCCAGCAGCGCGTCGCCCAGGAAGTGGCGCGCGCCCTCAAGGGCGACCTGAGCTCGGGGGACCGTTCGCGCCTGGAAGATCTGCAGGCCGTGAGCCCCGAGATCTACGAGACGTACCTCAAGGCCCGCTTTCTGTTCAAAACGCGGGCTCCCGCTCCCGCCCCGATCCTCGAAGTCCAGGAGCTCCTGGAGCAGGTGGTAGCGGAGGCTCCCGGCTACGCCTTGGGATGGGTGGCGCTGGCGGAGTGCTACCTCACTCAGGCGGTGAACGGGATCAACCTGCTTGCGCCGGAGCAGGGGCTGCACAGGGCGCACACCGCGGCCCTGCGTGCCCTGGAGCTTGATTCGCGGCTCTCGGAGGCCCATACGGTCGTCGCCTCCACCCATTTCCAGAGCTGGGATTGGAAGAACGCCGAGCGATCGTTCGTGCGCGCCTTGGAGCTCAACCCGAGCAATGCGGACGCCTACAGCAGGTACAGCATCTATCTCTCCGGAATGCGGCGGCACGACGAGGCCCTGGAGGCAGTGCGGAAAGCGCGGCGGCTCGATCCCCTGTCGCCGGCGCTGCGGTTCGGGCTCACCTTCAACCGCCTCTTCGCCGGCCGCTACGAAGAGGCCGCCCAGAGCGCGCAGGCGACCCTCGACCTCATGCCGGAGTACTGGATGGGCTACTACCATCTGGGCCACGTGCGCTCACTCCAGGGGCGCCATGCGGAGGCGGACCCTCTTCTGCGCCGAGCGGTGGAGATGTGCCGCCGTCACCCCCAGGCGCTGGCCGCCCTGGGTAGCAACGAGGCCCTCCTCGGCCGGGAAGAAGAGGCCCGCCGCATCGTCGCCGAGCTCGAAGAGATGTCGTCCGGCGTGTTCGTGGCCCCTTCGGCACTGGCTCCGCCGCTGCTCGCGCTCGGCGAGCCGGACCGCGCCCTCGACTGGCTGGAGAAGGGGCTCGCCATCCACGACCCGCACCTCGCGCTCCTGGCCGTCCATCAGTCGTACCTGGCCCTCCACGGCCATCCCCGCTTCCAGCGCCTCCTCGTCAGCCTCGGCCTCGCGGACGTCTGACTTGGTAAGCCGCCTCGCCACATAGGTGCCACCCAAACGGTGAGGGGCCGACAGGCGCCGGATTCCATGCGGCGGGGAAGATGCACGGCGGGAGGAGGATCCTCCCGCCGTGCGGGGAAACGAGGCACTGGGGACCGGCTGCTCAGAACTACGACCAGAGGAACTGGTTCGTGACCTCGTGGTGGAACTGCACCTCGGAGGCCTTGATGAGGGTTTCAGGCGATTCCTTTCGAGAAAGCCTTGGCACCTTGTTCGGAACTGCACCTCGCAGGCCTTGATGAGGGCGCCGAGGGCCTTGGGGCCACCTTCCAGAAGTCCCTGGCAAGAGCCTTCTAATGGGTGGCACCTGTTGGGCCGGGCAGGATTCTCACCTGCCGGGTCCCATCTGAAAGGTTTCCGCTCTGTCGATGACCGTCTACGTTGCTTCCCCTTTCCCAGGCTTACCCTGGCGCACAATCCCTGGCAACTACATGGCGGCAATTCTCTTAGGGGGGAGCGCCAATCCCCACACCGTACACACCATCTCCGTCGGTTGCGACATAGAACGTGACGGTCTGGGGGGCCGCAGCGGCCTGCACGTCTCCGTGGCTCAGCTTCCTCGCCCGAAGCTCGGTAAGACCACGGTTAAAGGAAACCCAGGTACTGCTACGGTTTCCATTCCGGTAGACCCCTGCGCTTTCGGTGCTCGCCCAGAGCTCTCCCGTGCGCGGATCGATCGAGATCGACTTCACGGCCATGCCCGGTGGCAGCCCCGAGGAGAAAGCTTGCCAGGTGGTCCCTGCATCGTCGGTGTAGAAGATACCGGAGCCTGTCGCGATCCATATCCGTTTGCTTGGCGCCGGCTCCACCACGAGGTCGTTCACGTCCCGGTCGGTGAGCCCGCTACCTGCGGCGGAATGCCAGCTCGTTCCGCCGTCGTCCGAGTTGGCCACACCATCTCCTCCTCGCATGGTCACCCAGAGCCTGCTGGAGGCCCCCCGAGCCTCCGTCTCGACGCTGGTCAACGCCAGGGAGCTCAGCCCTGACTGCGAGAAATGAAAGGTCTGCCCCTCATCCAGGGAGACGCCAACCCCCAGATTGAAGGTCGTGATGGTGACCCGGCGCGGCTTCGTTCCATGCTCGATCGAGACATCCGTAACAATGCCATCCACTAAGCCCGTTGCCTGCCAGGTCGCCGCTCCGTCGACCGTCTTGAAGAGACCTTTTTCGGTTCCCGCATAGGCCGTCCCGGGTACCTCCGGGTCGAAAGCCAGGCTGAGGACGTTGAGATTCCCCAGGCCGTCCACGCGCGGGACGAAGGTCTGTCCGGCATCGGTCGAGACCTGGACTCCAAAGCCCTCGGTCGCCACGTAGAGGGTCTTTGGGCTGCCCGGCGCCTGGACGGCGACGTTGACGGTATCGGCGACGCTTCGGTACTCGGCGAGCGGCGTCCAGGATTCTCCCCGGTCCTCTGATTGGTAGACGCCATCCAGGTAAGTGGCCGCAAAGACCACGCCCGGTGACGAGGGGTGGGACGCCAGCCCGCCGACGCCCAACTCCTTCGGGAAGCTCTCCAGCCGCGTCCAACTGGCGCCAGCATTCGCGGTCCGGAATAAACCATCCTCGCCGTCCCGTGACCCCGCGACATAGGCCACCTTCGGATCCTCAATGTCCACTGCGACAGCGCTGTAAATTCCGGAGAACGCTGGGGTCCATGTTTTCTCCACGGTGTTGAAGACGTACATGCCGCGGTCGGTTCCCACATAGATGAGCTCGTCTCTACGCCCAGCCGGCTCGACCATCTGCACGAACGTGTACGCCGCTCCCTCGGGAAACCAGGGGAAGGTTCCCAGAAGCATCCAGGTGTCTCCCTTGTCGTCGGACCGGTAAAGGCCATCCTTGCCATCTGAGAAGAGCCGGCCAGGCGTATACCGGGAGAAGAACAGATTGGGCTCCGTGCCGGCATCGTAGCCCGCGGTCGGAGCGGCCCCGACCTCCGAGATCTGTTGCCAGGTCCTTCCCCGGTCGCGCGACCGCCACAGCCCGCGGGGCACGCGCTCCAAGGGGTGATCCTCGGTGAGCATGACCAGGCGTACCACCAGCACGTCAGCGTCGAGAGGATCGAGGGCGAGCTCCGCGATCTCGGTGCCCCTCTCGCCGAAGACACTCGTCCCCGTGGCCTGATTGCCGATCTCGGGATTCGGGCGGAACCACGTCACCCCCTTGTTGTCGGAGCGCCAGAGACCCGCCTTGGACACGAAGAAATACAGTGAGGAATCGGCGGCCGAGATCGCCGGCTGGGAGGAGAGCTCATAGTGATCGAACCCGCTGAAGCCCGCAGAGGAGGCGATCCATCGGCTCCCGCCGTGACGGGAGACCTGCGGCCCTTCGTTGACGGCGGTGACGAGGATGTCGTCGGGCGAGGTCGCCGATACCGCGATGCCGTTCAGCTTACGGCTCGCGAGCTTGCGGTTCTTCCAGGACCACGATGCGCCACCGTCCTGGCTTGCCACGAGCCCTTGACGGCCCGTGCCCACGTAGACCTTATCGGAATCCGCCGGGTCGACCGCAAGCGACGTGGACAGGCAGAGATCGCCCACATCCTGGAGCGCCGTCCTGCTCCACGTCTGCCCTGTGTCGACGCTCTTGAACAGGCCTTCTGTCGCCATCGCGTAGAGGACGCTGGGAACCGACGGGGACCGCACCATGGAGCAGACATTGCGGGCTCCGGTGACCGGATACGTGCTCCAACTCTTGCCGCCGTCGACGGTCCTCATGACCGAGGCGGCGTGGTCGTATGCGGCCGGATATAGGATGACGTCGAGGGAGTCGGTGCGAGAGACCGCCGGTCCGAAGAGATACCCCAAGCTCGTCGGGATCTCTTCCCAGGCTCTGCCGCCGCTGCCGCTGCGATATAGCTTTTCGAGCCAGTTCGAAGGTGAGCAGCCCTGTGTTGTGCAGGCCCCTCCGACAGCGGCATACTGGAAGCGGGGGTCCCCCTTCGACACCGCGATAAAACCTTTCTGTGCGTCTCCCAGGGGAGAGGTGGGGAGCGGTCCGAGGACCTGCCAGCTCCTTCCCCGGTCGTGAGACATCAGCAGCCCCGGTGGAAGGTCGTATTGCGGGTTTTGGAAGCAGCGGACCCCCTGGTGCAGAACGAGCATCCTCCCCTGGTCGTCGAACCCCAGGTCGTTCAGGTGGGAGAGGTCGTTCCTGCCTCCGGGACAGTAGGTCCAGCCGCTCCAGTCGTGGATCGATGGATCGTAACGGAGGAGCTCGCTCCAGGTAAACCCGATCCGCCAAGCGTCCGAGGACACCGGATCGAAAACCAAACGGATGGACTGGAAGACGTTCGATGGGCCAAGGGCGTTCCAGGAGTCCCCTCCATCGAAGGTCTCTTTGATCCATTCTGCGGTGTAGTCTGACAGCAGAACCGCCAAGTGGGCAGAGTCGGATGGGTCCACCGCGATCGCCTGCACGGCGTATTGGCTCACACCGAGCTCTCGCCAGCTTTCGGCGAGCTCCTCGGCGACCCGCAACCGGCAACTGCGCCGGTTACGGTCCCCCCGCGCATCCTCCACGGCCGCCGTGAACCAGAAGACACCTCCACTCTGCGGGGTACCTTCCAGGGCCCCGTCTTCGCGCAGGGAAACGCTCCTCGGCAGGCTGCCTCCGGCCAGGGACCAGCGGAGCGGAGGCACTCCTCCCATGGCGTCGAGCGCGGCGCCGACGGCCTCTCCCACCTTACCGGTGAGGGATTGGCAGGAAGCGATCTCCAGCGGCACCTGCGAGCCGATGATGAGCCGGAGGGTTTCCGCCACCCGCCACGGCACGCGCGTCGAGTCCTGGACCTCCACTTGGAAGACCGCGGTTCCCGCGGCTACCGGGATGCCGTGGATGAGCCCGTCGCGCGTCAACGCAAGCCCCGGGGGCAGGGTACCCTGGACGAGCCGCCAAGTGTACGGTGGAGCCCCTCCCGAGACCGGCACCGGCTGCGCGTACTCCCGTTGCACGATGCCCTGGGGCAAGGGATCGGTATCGATCCTCAGTGGGGGCGGAAGCGGAGCGCCGAGCCTTTGCGCCAGCATCGTGTCGACCTTGCCATATCCCCAGGTCTCGTTGGGCAGTATGCCGGTGGAGCGGTCTCCGGCGGCCGTGTGGAGGAGGACATTGCGCACCTCGTCCGCATCGAGGCCGGGGGCCGTCGCGAGAATCCGCGCCGCGAGGCCGGTGACCACCGGCGCGGCAAAGGACGTCCCCTGGAGGGCTCCGAAAGCGCGGTTCGGGGCGGCGCTGACGATGAGAGCATCCGAAGAGGAGAACGGATGCTCCAGGAAGATCGAATGTGGCCCGCGCCCGGGATAGGCGTCCCGGGACACCGCCCCAATCACCTGCTCTCCCGGGGCCGTGAGCTCCGGCTTGAGGCGCTCGTCGCGGGTCCGCCCGGGAGACGAGAAGCCCGAGATCGCTTCCGGGCGCGCCGAGGTGTCGACGCGTCGGACCCCATGTACGTCCGTCCAACTCGTCTGAAAGCGGGTTCCGGCGGCATGACGCGCGAAGCTCCCCACGGTGATCCCGTTGCGGGCTGTCCCCGGCTTTCCAACCAGGTAGCGGTCATCTCCTCCCTGGGTGATGCCAGGCTCTTTCTCCCCCACCGATGAATTGTCGAGAACCCATCCATGATAGAGACCGCTCTCCATGATCTCTGTTCCCGTAAGGGTGATTGTCCAATTGCCCGCCCTGGGAGCGGTCCCAGCCGTATCATCGATCAGGATCAGCGCCTCGGTATCGCCGTTCAGAGGGTTGGCGCCGCCCAGGTTGGCGATGAGGATCCGTCCGGCGGGTGTCGCCTTTTCCACGAGTTGGCCGTACTCGGCGCCCACACCGGCTCCCGAGCCCGGTGGTGTCACGGTGATCGTTATGCGGTCTCCACCCTCGTACCAGAGGTCGACGAGCACCTGGTCGTTGCCGGGGCCAGGCCGTGCAGCCGTATAGGAGGGGATGCTCAGGGTGTGGCTGGAACCGGTACCCACGAAAGCCCGCCCCGAGAAGTGGCGGAACAGCCCTCCGCGCCCGCCGCCGGCGTTTCCCGCCGCGAGCACCACGGCCTTCCCCGGGACGCCGGGCCCGACCAGCGCATCGATCGCGAGCTCCTCGAGGGAGCGTCCATCGTGAGATCCGAAGATCGTCCCCAGGGAAAGGTTGGCTATGTAGGGCTTCCGTAGCTCCTCCGCCTTGCGGTCGATGAACGCGAGCGCGCCGATCACGTCCGCAGACTGGAAGTCGAGGGTGCCGTCTTCCCTCGTCCCCTTGACCACGATCAGGTCGGCCTCCGGCGCGAGCCCGGGCCAACGCGGATCGTCCCCCGCCGCGACCGAGAGCACGTGGGTGCCATGGCCGGTCGTGTCCTTCGAAGGAAACGCAGGAGAGCCGCTCTTCAGGGCACGGTCGATCTCGACCGCCGTGTAGAGGGTTCCACCCAACTCGTCCGGGCCGTCGAGCTCGCCGTCGCCGTCGATATCGCCGGGGACGGAAAGATCCAACAGGTACTGGATCCGCGTCCGGCCATCGGCACGGCGGAAGTCTTCGTGGAAGATGTCTACTCCCGTATCGACGATGCCCACGACGACTCCGGCCCCTCCTCGGGGTGTCCCCGCCGACTGCGGAGCCCACTCCGCCGGCCCTTGCCCCCACGGCGGGGCCGGGCTTGCCCCTTCGCTCTCCTGAAGAGTGTGCATCCGCTGGCTCAACTGAACGAATTTGAGCCCCTGCAGCCGTGCGAGATCTTTCAGCCTGGCAGGCTCAAGCAACCCGGTGAAGATCGATCCGATGCGGGACCGGACCTTGAAGCCGGCGGCCGCAAGATCCTTCTCATCCCCCTGGAAGTCAAGCAGGAGCTGGAGCCTCCGCCCGCTTCCCGAGGCGTCTCCGGAGCCGCCCTCGAAGGAGGCGACAACCCCCGCCGGACCGCCGGGCGAGCCGCCGCTCTGTTCTTTGGCCTCGTTGCGCAGGAGGAGGTCGAGCAACGGGTCGAGGCGCGCGGACGTTTGCGCGGCAGCGCCGGACAGGCACCAAAGAGAAACCGCGAGAGGGAAAGAGAGCCGTCTCAGAGTCATGATTTCTCCTCTCTCAACAATCGATCAGCTCGGCCACGGGAATCGCGGGGAGCTGAAATTCGGCCCGGGGCGGGGGCTCAGATTTCTCATCGCAGGTCACCGGCGGCAACTCGGCGGCGATACGTCGCCACGCGTCGCCGCCGTCGTCGAGATATCTGTTCATGTCACATAAGAATTCAGCCGTAACCTCGGCTTTCTCCTTCCCTGAATAGGCGGCCAGGGCTTTCCCGAGCTCTGCACGTGCCGGGGAAAGCCGGCCCATATCAGCCAGCAGCCTCGCACGATGGAAACGAGTCTCGTCGAAGCCGACGTCTCCCATTGCCTGGCTGATGTCAATCGATTGGTCGTAGAGGCGCAGAGCTTCTGGAAATTTTTTCTGGATGTGATACATGTATGCGAGATTGCCGAGAGCTACCGCTTCGATCCGTCGGTTGCCTTGTATAGGCGCTTCCGCGATCGCCTCCTGGTAGAGTGTGATCGCGCTGTCGATCTCTCCCCTCTCAGCGCGAAGATAGCCGCACTGGTTGGCGATGGCTGGCCGATTGAGGCTCTGAATGCTGGCCGCCAACCGTAGAGCGCGCTCACACACCTCGCTCGCTCTCCGCGGCTGTTGCAACTCCGAGAGGGCATAGGAAAGGTTGGTGAGAGCATCCACTATGCCACGCTGAAACCCCGCCGCATTGAACGTCTGCAGCGCCTGCTCGTACAGCCGGAATGCCATCTGGATGTCCTTCGTGATCTCGAGGTGGTAGTTTCCCTCGACCTGGAGAACTTTCGCCTCGTTGACCGGGTCATGCAGGGACCGGAATTTCCTCTCGGCGGCGGTGCAGGTGTCGCCGAGTCTCTGCGGCTTGAGCCGGATCAACGCATCGCACTCAAAAAACCTGGCTCTCGCCTCCAGAGCGTCCTCTTGGAGACCGTACGCCGCCTCGGCCGCAGCATGGGCCAGTCGCAACTGCTCGCGCGGATCGTTGTCGATCCGCGCGATCGCCTCCTGTATTTGCAGGCGGACGCGGTTGCGATCGGAGACGAAGATCTCCCGTCGCTTCTCAAGCGCCCGCACCTGGTCGATGGTGGCGAGGGCCTGATCGCGCTTGCCGGCGAGGTTCTGTACCTCGATCAGCTCGATCGCATCGTCGAAAGAGTCGGTGGAACGGGCCCAGATCATCCTATACATCTCGATCGCTTTGTCCCAGTCCCGGCGCATGGCATGGCCGTACGCTTCGATCCGTTCTCTGTCCTGTCGCCACCAGCTTCCACGGAAGCCGCTCCCCGCCCGCTCAGCCTCCGCGACGGCTTTGCCGTCGTAGCCGATCTCCCTCCAGGCTTTCGACAAGGCAAAATGCGCGTGGTAGAAACCAGGATCGATCTTGCGAGCCTGGCACAAGGATGAGACCGCCTGAGGGATATGGTATTGATCCAACTCGCCCAAGCCCTTGAAATAGGAGGCGACCGCCGTGTCGCTCGTCGAGAGCCTCGGCTGATCCGCGAGGGACAGGACCGCGAGGAAACTGATTTTCCCCAGCACGTCACGAGCGACCTCGGCGGCGAAATCCGTCAAGGGGCGATCGCCACGGAAATCCGGGTCGAGAAGCGCGCGGCGGGAACCATCCGAAGCGCGCTGCAGGCAAAGATTGAGCCGCAGCCGCGGCGTGCCGGGAGCCCGCTCGAACGAGCCGCCGAGCACAAAGTCAGCGCCCATGAAGCCATGGATACGCTCCAGGATCTCGCGCCGCAGGCAGTCCCCTCGCAGAGGCACCGGCAGGTGTTGCGCCATCTGGGAGGTCTCGGTGTAGGGGAGGATGCGGATTCTCGACTGCTGGCCGAGAAGGTCGATGAGCATGCCGGACATTAATCGCGAATCAGGCAAAGGCGCGGACGCGAGCTTGTCCGTCGACAGGTCCAGCAACGGCAGGACCGCCAGAGAGGGCCGGCGTCGCCATGGCAACCCAGCCTCGGGTAGAGACGACCAGAACGCCGCAACCGCGGCAAATAGAAGGACAAAACCGGCGAGCAGCGGAACTGGACGCAGACCGAGCGAGAGAGAGCCCCGCCGGAGCCCGGACCGAAATCTGGAGAATCGCGCCGGCTTGACAGCTTCCAGCAAACGTCTTCTCTCGTCTTTCCAGTGCCCGTTGCTGAGGGTCAAGGCCTGAATTCGGGAAAGAGGTACAAGGTCGGGTGGCAGAGCATCGGCAGCAGGCATGGTCGCGCCCTCCAAGAGCAATGGAAGGATCCGAACACCATGCCGAAATGCGGTGGCGATCTCCAGCCGGACAAGGTCTTCTGGATCGTCCAGCCGCCGATTCCCTGCGGTATCCTGCTGTTCTAGCCAATGCCTACCGATAAGGGCAAGAAGGACATCGGCGGAGCCAATTGTATTCTCGATTGCCAAGATGAAGTCAGCGCCGGGATCAAGATTACATAAATCCATGTAGACTCTTTCGGCTCCGAGCTCCTGAGCCAGGAGCTCCTGCAGCCGGCCTGCATAGCCCGAAGAATCATCTCTGCGGTAACAGATGAATACTCCCGCCATCTCCCCTGGCTCCCTTCCCTTTCTGCTCGCTTGAGGACAGAGTGGCAGTTTAGCAGGTGTGGGGCATGGCGGTCCAACTGGTATGACATTCGACTATAGAAGCGCATGCTGTACAACGATGGCGCCTCAGCGGTCCTCCCTCTTCCTCCGGCCGGCGCACGAAGAAGCCGTCCATCCACACGATGTCCTCGTCGAAATCGTCCGGCTCGAAGGCTTTGATGGAGTAGCTCGTGAAAGGTTCCGCTCTGTCGACGGCTGTCTACATTGCTTCTCCCTTTCCCAAGCTTACCCTGGCGCACAGCCCCTGGCACCTGTTGCTGGGAGGTTTTAAGCCCCTCTCTCCCTCGGGGAGAGAGGGGTTGGGGAGTGAGGGGGGTCTTACGGCATCGTCGCGTCGGTCACCGTGGCTCCGGCCGAGAGCAGCGAGGTGTCGACCAGGAGCGGGTAGGTGGGCGCGGCGGCGCTGGTGTAGAAGAGGACGCCGTTCTTGTAGTACTTCACGATCCCTCCCTCCACCGCCACCTTGAAGCGGTCGCCGGCCGTGAGCGGAGTGTCGGCGCGGTAGACGTTGTTCTCCCGCACCTCGGCGTACCCTGGCCCAGGCGGATCGCGAAGTCGATGTCGGCGGTCGTGGTGTCCGTGTTGCCGTGGCTCAGGCCCACATAGCGGAGCTTGTCGGTCTCAGTGGCGGTGAAGGAGACGGAGCCGTCGCCCGAGGCGATCTGCTGTTGGGACGTGGCGCCGGCGTCCGCGCAGCCGTCGCAGCCGCCGGATTTCTGGAGCGATCCGCCGGATGCCGTGGCGTTGACCAGATTTGTCCAGGTGACGCTCCCGCTCGGCGACACCGTGCTCCCGGTCAGCAGCTCATAGGGGACCTCGACCAGGAAGGCATCGAGGCGGTTGCCGCTCAGGTTGCTGGTCCAGATCATGTAGCGGCCGGTCACGTCGAGGTTCGCCTTGGGGAATTTCCCATAGTCGTCCCCGCCGCCGGGCGCGTCGAGATCGATCATGGTGGGGGCCACCACCAGCACATCCAGCGAGGTGTCGAGCTTGAAGCAGACCAGCTCGTTGGCGCGCGGAGCGGTGCTGCGCGTGGCGCCGCTGCCGCAGGCGAATTGCTGGCTCGCCGGCACGCCGGCCCGGGCGTTGCCGTGCGCCACGTGATCCGCCGAGAGAGCCGACCAGGCGCTGTCGTGATAGACCACCGGGCCCGCGACCGGCGCCTGGCCGAAGGTGTACAGGCGGACCGCGTTCGGCTGGCTGTTGTAGTTGTCCTGCCCCGCCATGTAGCCGAAGCCGGTGTCCAGGTGGCCCGCGCCGCCGTTCTCGTCGAGGATCCGCGTTTCGGCATTACCGTTGTCGAGGTCGATGATCCGGTTGTCCTCGCCGTTGACTCCGTCGACGTTCTCCAGGATCACCAGCCAGCGGCCGCTCTTGTCGACGTGGGCACTCGTCGAAGTCGCCGACCTTGGGGAACCAGGAGAACTGGGCCGTGTCCTCGCGGTAGGCCAGGCAGCCCAGCATGTCGTAGGTGCTCTTGTCGCGCAGGGTCACCGAGTGGACGCGGTCGTCGTCCGAGGAGTGGGCCTGCCAGATGTATTTATCCGTTCCATACACCGTCGAGGCGTCGAAGATCTGCGTGAATTGATGGGTGAAGACGTCATAGCGGTAGAGGCGGGGGCCGAAGGTGTCGGTGACGTAGATCTTGGAGGGCAGGGCGGCGCTCCAGTACCACCCCTCGCCGCTCGCGTAGTAGAAGGGGCTCGAGGGATCGAAGAGCGGGCCCACCTTGGTGACGGCGCCGGTCGTCTTGTCGACCTTGAACAGGGTGGGGCCGGTCCCGCCGGAGCCCTCTGCCAGGCCGAGGAAGAGGTAGAGATCGTTGCTGCCGGTGTGGTTGTTGATGTTGCGCCAGTAGGAGTAGCCGACGTAGTTGACACAGTCCGTGCCGCCGCAGTCGGTGTCGTTGGTCAGGCGGATGCCGCGGGTGTTGTAGGGAGCGGGGAAGGTGAAGGGTCCGCGGGCGGGCAGCAGCGCTTGGATCTGTGCCGGGGTCAGACGCGCCCGGATGGCGGTCGAATCCGATTTTTCAACGAAGCCGCCGGGCGCCTGCGCGAAGGCGGGGAGGGCGAGCAGGGCCAGGAGGATCAGGCGGACGAGAGAATGGAAGGCTTTGACCATGGTGGTGCTCCTCTGCGAGAAGGGTTGCCGGAGATCGACCGGGAGCGGAACGTGGGCTCGTGGGTCATGGTGATCGACGGGAGGAAGCGGTCCGCCGCGTCTGCTAGGGAGCCCGAGCAAGCGGCGGGCCAGGGTGGGCACCAGCGTAGGAACCAATAGCTCCAGTCACGCTCAGTTGATATACTGGTCGTCTTTTACGGGTACACGGAATTTTGCCCCGGGGTAACAATCCGTGTCGCAGGCGCGGCGGTCCGGGGGACTGGTACCAGGCGCCAATGGTGCACGCAGGCACATACTGCAAGAAGTACCACCACCAGAAGTCCCTGGCACTCTCTGTCTTTCCCCTCCACAACACACCCGTGAGGGGGTGGGACATGCCACTGCGGAGTTGCGGCACTCCACTCCCGAGTGAAAACTCCCCCCTCGCGGTTTGCAACGCAGCGCCCGCGGGCTGGCTGATCCTACTCGCGAGTTGCGACGCGCCCCTCCCGAATTGCATCACGCAGATTGCGAGGGGGCACACAAAACTCGCGGGTTGCATCATGGAATTGGGGAGGGGCATCACAAAACTCGCGAGGGGAATGATGCAATTGGCGGTTTGCATGATGCAATCAGCGGGGGGAATGTCTCAACCGGCGAATTGCGTCATGCAATTGGCCGGGGAAACAATGCAATCCGCGAGGGGAATGACGCAATTCGCGGGTTGAATGAGGTAATTCGCGGTCGCTATGATGCAAACGGCGAATCCCATGATGCAACCGCAGAACTTTGTGTGTCATCGCGCCAAGCTGGACGGAGAAACCGTCGGCCGCTCAGAACTGCGACCAGAGGAACTGGTTCGTGACCTCGTGGTGGAATTACACCTCGCAGGCCTTGATGAGGGTGTCGAGGGCCTTGGGGCAGCGTTCGGCCTGGGCCAGCTTGAGCTCGGCGAACTTGGCGTGCACCTCCTCCACCAATGGTCGTTCAGACCTCGCATTCTCCAAGATCGTGTAGCTATTCAGATTTTTGAAACCAGATTGTCGTTTCTCGTTCCATCGCCGAGTGCCCGAGCCGTACCGCGCAAGGCCACGAGCGGCACGGAGACGATCGCGTGGAGCCCCCGGCGCGGCGCTTGCAGAACCGGCGACACCAAGACCGCGGGCAGCTCGCGAAGGAGGCGTCGAGAGTGCCGCAGCGGTCCTGCCGGCGGGGCTCGTCCGAGGAACCGGCGCGCCGCCCCGGCCGTCCAAGCTGGGAGAAGGGAGCGAGACGGCCTTCGAAGGGGGTTTGAAATGACGACCAGGAACGAGAGGCTGAGCCGGCTGGCGATCGGATCCCCGTGCCCGAAGTCGTGGGACGGGATGCAGGGCGACGCGCGGCGGCGGCACTGCCGGGAATGTGACAGGTACGTCCATGATCTAGGACGGATGATGCCGCGCGAGATCGAGGCGCTCGTCGAGGCGAGTCGGGGTCACCTCTGCGCCCGCATCACCCGGGATGCCCAGGGACGCCTTGTCACGCTGGAGCCAGGATTGCCGGCGCCGGCAACCGCCCACGCCTATGGGTCCTGGCGGGCCTCGCCGGTCGCGGCCGCGGTGGTCACCACGCTCCTCGGCATCGGCAGCGCCGCGGCCGCCCCTCCCGCCCCGGCGCCGCCGGCAGCCACCGGAACGTCCGGCCTGGGCGCGGAGCCCGACAACGCCCGGCCGCAGCCGGCGGCCACGGCCGGTGCCGGCCTGCGCGGCCAGATCGTCGACGAGAAGGGAGCTCCGGTCGCCGGTGCGGAGGTGATGGCACGCAACGGCTTCGATGGCCAGGAGCACTCCGCGGTGACCGGCGCGGACGGCAGGTTCGAATTGGACGGCCTGGCGGCCGGAGTCTACGACCTCCAAGGACAGCGCGACGGGTTCGCCGTCAACGGGCAATCGGACATCCTGGTCCACCCCGGCGAGGAGCGAGAGGTCGGCCTGCAGGCCATCGCCATCAGCGGTCAGGACGAGATAACCCTGGGTGGGGCGATAGTCGTGGCGCCGGAGCCACTGCGCCAAGTGTTCAAGGACAGCGAGCTGGTGGTCCTGGCGAAGGCCGGAGCGTCGGTCGCGGTCGATCGGAACGAGGACTACGGCGAGGTGGCGACGGAGCTCGTCGTCACCTCCACCCTCAAGGGCAGGGCGCCGGGCCGCAGCATCCGCGTCTACCACAGCGAGCCCATGGACGAGACGATGGAGCGCTTCGCGCCGGGCACCAAGGTGCTGGCGTTCCTCAAGCCTCGCGGCGAGGAGACCGGCCGCACTGCGGTCTACGAGTCGGCCGACTACCACTTCGGCCTCAAGATCCTGCCCGCCGCCGAGCTCGAAGCCTACGGCGAGCGGCTCACGGCGCTAGCGAGGCTGCTGCGCCGCGGCGACCCCCATCCCGCCGATGTCATGGAGTGGCTGGTGGCGACCGCCGAGGAGCCGCTGACCCGGCAGGAGGCGACCGGCGAGCTGCGCTCGGCGCTGGCGGCGCTGGCGACGTTCGCCGAGACACGCGGCACCACGACCGATCAGGCGGCGCAAGACCTGCGCGCGGTGGTCGACCGCTTCGTTGCCGAGGGCGGCTCGTTCAATAGCGACGCGAAGCCGGCTCTCCTGGGCGCGTTCCTGACCGAGGCGCAGAAGAAGCGGCTGAGCGAGGCCTTCCGGGCGACGCCACGCTTGACCGAGGCCGATCTCGAGCTCTTCGCGCTCATCCGGCCCTGGGCGGGAGACGCCGCGGTCGCGGCGCTGGCCCGCAAGTTCCAAGCCGCCAAGCCGTCGGAGGATGGGCTCGACCGGCAGGTCATGGACCTCCTTGCGACGGAGCTGGACGACGCGGAGCTGAAGGCGCTGCTCAAGGAGGCGGACGCGAAGATCGAGGGCTACTCGTCCGCCAGGTCCGAGGAGCTCACGGAAGAAGACGCGAAGCTCGTCGAGGAGAAGTCCGCGGCGACCCTGAAGGAGCTGCGGCGCCGGTTCGTGCAGGCGCTGGGCGGGAGGCGGTGAGCTTGAGAGAGGGAGATCCCCAAAAGGCTGCCAGGCGCTTGGATAAGCTGCTCCTGGAGGAACCTGCTCCCGATGCGGAATGCAATCCTCTCACGCCTCAATCCGGACCGGACCAAGGGGAGGCCGGAGCTTGTCCCGCTTATTCTTCCAGAAGTACCTTAAAGCATAGGGGCCGGGCCAGATCTGATGCTCCGCGCAGGTGCGCTCAGGCGCCTCTTAACGGCCAGCTTCGAAAGGAGGACTCACGTGAAAAGGTCTGTCGGGTTCGTGGTAGTGCTCCTGCTCGGTACGTCTCACTTGTCCAGCGCCGATCCTGCAATTAAGCCAGGGATTGACGTTTTCGCGACTGTTGGAGGGGGATTTACCTATTATGACTTCGCCAAGAATCCTATCCCTGCCGGATTCTTCTGCGACTCCTTTACGACCTTCACGGACCGGGTAGCCCTCAAGGGCCTTCCTGTTGAGACCGGTGTTCCAGGGCAACTCCGGAATACGGACACCATCGTCGAGCGCTTGGACCCGGCGGTGTTCGACGCCAACGGCGTTGCCGAGACCCGCATTCAGTTCCGGGCGTTATCGATGGTGAGCATCGCTCCCATCAAGACCTCCTGTGGCGCCTTTCACGTCTACATCACGCTGGACGGCCAGCAGCCCATCACGAAGATGCTGATCTACCGCAGCGAAGCGGGCGGCGGGAGCTTCAGCGCGCCCCTTGCCGCCAATGTGCGCTTGCGCTTTGTGCCCGTGCGGGGCACGATCTCACGCAAGCTCGAGCTCAAGGGAAGCGTCAGATTTCCCGGGAAGCCCATCCCGTGGACCTTCCCCAACGGCAAGGCCTTGAATCAGATGGGATCTGCCGTTGTCGACACCGATGGCGATCTGCGCCCAGATACGCGGCTACCCGGCACCTCGAACTTCATGGCTGGGGTTCCTCCTGAGGGACGACGCTCGATCCATGCGAAAGAGTTTGATTGCTATTGCACCTGCCATGACGATGGTGGCGAGCAGCATTGCACCATGGTAAGCTCGGATGGCGGACATTGCCTTCCAGATTATAATTGTTTTTGAGCTAGCAACCGGCCGGCAGCCGGTTAAAGCACCGAATGCCGCGTCCCAGACCCGGGACGCGGCGAATATCGCCCGGCACCTCCCTCAGTGGCGGGAGGAAGATCCTCCCGCCGTGCAGGGAAACGAGGTGCCGGGACCGGCCGCTCAGAACTGCGACCAGAGGAATTGGTTCGTGACCTCGTGGTGGAACTGCACCTCCGAGGCCTTGATCAGGGTGCCGAGGGCCTTGGGGCAGCGTTCGGCCTGGGCGAGCTTGAGCTCGGCGAACTTGGCGTGCACTTCCTCCCCCATCGCCTCCTGCATGAACCGGCTCCCCTTGAACAGCCGGATGGCGTCGTAGATGTTGTCCGGCAGGAAGCGGGTGCGCGGCCGCTTGTCCCCGTCCTCCTCGTTCTGGGGGCCTTCGAGCCCGGTCTTGAGCAGGGCGTAGATCGCGAGGTACGGGTTGGAGTCGGGAGCGATGGAGCGCACCTCGACGCGTGCCGAGCGCTCGTTGCCGAGGGGGATGCGCACCATGGAGCCGCGGTCGAGGGCCTTCGGCCTTGATCTGGTTGGGCGCCTCGAAGTGGGGGTCGAGGCGGCGGTACGAGTTGACGCTCGAGTTGAGCATCAGGCAGAGGTCCGAGGCGCTGGCCAGGATGCGCCGATGAAGCTCAAGCCGGCGGCCGAGAGACCGTCCTTGCCGTCCTTCTCGTAAAAGAGATTGGTCGACTGACGGAGCCGTTCGCCGCCGGGCGCCGCTGGTGGGCCCTAGAAACAGATGTCGACGCAGTCGAACCGCGGATCCGAGATGCAGCAGTGCGTGACCGGATCGTACTTGGGACGGCACAACCCTGGGAGACCATCGCAGGGGCTCGATGCGAGGGCTTGGTCCAAACCCAGAACCGGGACCAAGGACAGCAGGACAACGAGCAACAACGCGAGCTTACAGAGCTTGATCTTCATAGTGCACTCCTTCTCCAGGTAGCAGGGCTTTTCCATGCTCCATTAGCTAAGGTGCTCGCGGGCCCTCCAGGCGCTACTGGAAGCGATGCCCTCTGCTTTCAGGCCCGCTTTCGCAGAAGTCTTAAGTGCTGTAGGGACAACTGTCGTCCCTGTCGACTTCGGGCGCACGCCGAGCTCGAAGAGATGTCGTCCCGCATTTCGTGGCCCCTTCGGCACTGGCTCCGCCGCTGCTCGCGCTCGGCGAGCCGGACCGCGCCCTCGACTGGCTGGAGAAAGGGCTCGCCATCTACGACCCACACCTCGCGCTCCTGGCCGTCCATCAGTCGTACCTGCCCCTCCACGGCCATCCCCGCTTCCAGCGCCTCCTCGTCAGCCTCGGCCTCGCGGACGTCTGAGCCGCCCCACGACCAGCCCTCCTCTCTCGGCCGAGTTTTCTCCCGAGGTATTGCCATCGTCGTTCCATCGGGATAGCCTGCTCGGCAGATTGCGAAGAATTCTGCGACACATTGAACACTTCTTGAGTGAGAGGATGCTAGAATGAACAAGATCGCGTTGCTCTTCTTGGCCGTTCTCTGTCTGCCCACGGCCGCGCTTGCTGATCAGATCAGTTCGGTCGCGCCCCCGTCCTTCTTTGTGTTCGACGCCGAAGAGTCCATCACGGTCAGCGGAACCGGATTGACGGGAACCGACTCGACCGTGGTCGAGTTCTCCGGCGCAGCGGGCGATTTCATGGTCGTGCCGACCTTGGCAAGCGATACGTCGCTGTACGTCTGGGTACCGGACGAGGTGCTCAGCGCAGCCGGAAGGTACACGGTCACCGTGCTCGCGACGGACACCGGCGGGACTGTCCGGCAGATCGGTCCAGGCACGTTGGACATCGTCGAGCGGCCGGTGGACACCGACCAGACGCTGCTCGTGCTGCCAGATGTCGTCGTCGCCGAGGCGACGAGCCCGGCGGGGGCCATCGTCACCTTCGATGTGTTCGGGGTGACCTCGGACGGCACCGTCGTGGGCGCGGCGTGTGCTCCAGCATCCGGCACGCTGTTCCCGATGGGCACCACGACCGTTCACTGCTCGTCCGGCAATGCGGAGGGGGACCTGCTCGTCGTCGTCACCGATACGACGCAGCCCGTCGTCACGGTTCCGGCAGACATCGTCTCCCCCACGCCGGTCGTCACGTTCACCGCGACGGCCACGGACAACATCGACGGCGCTCTGCCGGTGGTTTGTGATCCAGCATCCGGATCGACGTTCGACCCCGGGGAAACGATCGTCAACTGTCGCGCCACGGACGCGCATGCCAATGTCGGAACCGCCTCTTTCACGGTCGTCATCGGCCCGCCGACCCTCGACCTCCCGGCCGACTTCACCGTCGAAGCCACCGGGCCGGGCGGCGCAGTCGTGACGTACACAGTGAGCACCAGCCCGGGAGCGACGGTCGCTTGCGTGCCGCCGTCGGGCGCGACGTTCCCGCTGGGGACGACGACGGTCCAGTGCACCGCCACGGATACTTTCAATCAGACCACCACCGGCGCTTTCTCGGTGACCGTCGCCGACACGACGCCGCCGGCGGTCACCAGCATCGTTGCTACGCCCTCGAACCTCTGGCCGCCCAATCACAAGATGGTCGCCGTGAGCGTCGCTGTGACGGCGCAGGACGCAGTCGACGCGGCGCCGGTATCAAAGATTGTTACTGTCACGTCCAACCAGCCGATCAACGGCTCGGGAGACGGCAACACTGCACCCGATTGGGAGATCACCGGGCCTCTCACGCTCAATCTGCGTGCGGAACGCGCCGGTGGCGCCGACCGGCTGTACACGATCGAGGTGGTCACCACGGACTTCTCGGGAAACAGCACGACCAGCACAGTCGTCGTTTCGGTTGCTCATTAGCGGGTTGACACGGATGGGGGGCGTCCAGCCCCTCTTCCGTCTCATGAGCGAAGGCGAACGGTCCTGGAAGTGGCTCGACGGCTGGACCTGAGCGGTGTTCTTCGTGCGCTGAGTGCTGGACTGATCTTCTTCATGGCCGGCTGGTGGAAGACCTTCGACCTCGGCCCGCTGGGGCATGCGCGGCGCTACTTCACCGAGCCGTTTGCCGACTCCCGGATCCCTCTCTGGTGAGCCGCCTCGCCACAGTGTTCACGACACCGGCGTGTCGCGTGCGGCGGGGAAGACGCACGGCGGGAGGAAGGTCCTCCCGCCGTGCGGGGAAACGAAGGTGCTGGGACCGGCCGCTTTAGAACTGCGACCAGAGGAATTGGTTCGTGACTTCGTGGTGGAACTGCACCTCCGAGGCCTTGATGAGGGTGCCGAGGGCCTTGGGGCAGCGTTCGGCCTGGGCGAGCTTGAGCTCGGCGAACTTGGCTTGCACCTCCTCGCCGATCACCTCCTGCATGAACCGGCTCCCCTTGAACAGCCGGATGGCATCGTAGATGTTGTCCGGAAGGAAGCGGGTGCGCGGCCGTTTGTCTCCATCCTCCTAGCTCTGGGGGCCTTCGAGCCCGGTCTTGAGCAGAGTGTAGATCGCCAGGTACGGATTGGAGTTGGGAGCGATGGAGCGCACCTCGACGCGGGCCGCGCTTTGACCGGCTTCCTACGTGAGACACTTATTTTGTGACACGCCCTTAGAGTCCTGCTGCTGCGGGAGGCCGAGGAATAGCGGAATATCCTTTAGTCCTCGCTTTCAAGGCTATGCAGCAATCTGTCGAACGCTTGGTCGGCGCCCCACGACGATGCGGCGATCCAAGCGAGTTCCCTTTTAGCCTGTCTTGAGAGTTCGCGAGATGCTTTGTAGCCGAGATCGTGTTGAGGTTCCGCGTAAGCGTGCATGAAAATGGTGCGAACCTGAATTTCGATGGTAGCGGGCATCTCGTCGTGAGTATTCCAGGTCGCAGGCTTTACGTGGGGAGGGATGATGCAAATGAGGTGCTCACTTTCGTAGCCGAACTCCTCATCTCTTGCTGGACGACGCTTGGTGCGTTCGACCACTGTAAAGGCAGTGCGTACTTGGTCTACAATGGGCTTCATATCCGAGAGGAAGAACACGATCACGCGCCCTGCAACTTGATCTTCAACCTCACGCAGAGGAGCAGAGTACGGTGGCTGGTTCTCTGGGTCGAGGGCCTTTTCAGTGAAAGACTTCGGCGACTTGACCCGAAAGCAGATGCGATCGATGTGGTGAAGCCCACCGAGGAGTTCGTGGACCTCGGTCTCGAGACGGCTGCAGAGGCCTTCTAGCAACGGAAGACGCGCTTTGTAGGCTGCTTCAAGGGGCTCAGCCATGTCGTGCCCTCAGAAATTCATTCCGCACGATTCCCTGACAGGTGAGTTCGGTAGTTGCACCAGTGTGTACCTTGACGGATTCGCCAATTTGGTCGAGCGGTGATGAAACGAAGACTCCGGACTCGAGTTCAAAAACTCGGAACTGGAGAACCGAGTCGAATGTCTGGCGGTCGAAGGTAAAAAGTGCATGGCGTGTCTCGTCATTCGGAAGGCCAGATAGAAACATGGGGCGAATGTCCGGATCAAGATAGCGATTGGCGAAGGTGGATAAAGTGATGCGTCGGTTAGGTGAGTGTCTGACTGCCATTGCCGCAGCGTGGAGTTGCTGGCGCTGCTCGGGCACATCAGTACGCTCGAAGGCTTTCCGCACTGCCTTTGCCAGTAGACGACTACCCACTTCGTCATGCATGGATGGTACGCAATCCAAGAAACGGGTGATCCAGAAGCTCGCGACGTCTAGGTTAACGTTAACGCTTTTTGCTTGAAGATCTAGTACCCAGCCTTGGAGGAAGTCGGTTCTCAACTCTCTGCCCTCGAATAAAGCACTTTTTCGGTGGCGAGAGGTCTGGCTGAATATATCTTTGAGGAGTTCGATAGTTGGTCCTTCGGGTCCTCCAGTATGGAGTTGAAAGGCTTCGTCCCGAGGGAAGATCCAAAGTACAACACGCCTCTTTGTACCGGCACGATAGGCAACGGGAACAAAGAGGCACGCGGATGAGCGGAGGTCCATGGCACCCGCTAAGCGCTCAGCTAGCCGTAGTGCCGCCGCCCGGGCGGGCGAGCCATCGCCGAAGGCGAAGGCCATAACGAGATCCCGAACTTCATTAGTTCGAGTCGTTTCATCGACATTGAAGTCTACTGTAGGTTGTCGCGGAAAGTCGGCAGCTTGGAGGTTGCTCTCCATAATGCTGCGAAGGTCGGCGTTTACTCGGATCGCCCCACCGACAACCGGAATCTGCTCCTCAGCGGTGCGTTGAGGAACAACGCTGTAGGCGTGAAGACGGAAGAGCTCCATTACACCTCGGCCTTTCTTGTGAGCCAGAAAAACTGCCGCGCGGGCGCTCACTTGCGAAGGTCGCAATGCCTCCTTTGCTGCCAACGAGGTTCAAGCTCACCGGCAGCAGCATATACGCCCGCTCGTAGAGCACTATCCCGTAAAGTATGTTATTGTGCATATCCAAAGGCTTCGGCGGCCATACGCAGGTTGAACAAACCGCGGCGAGCCCAAGAGTGTTGCCCTATGGAGATTCGTTTTGCGGAGGAAGTAGCGCCACCAGCGCAAGTTCGGCCACAGAGATCTTGGGAGGCGAGCTTCCGGTTGGCGAAACGCTTCCTCTGTGAGCTTGCAGCCTGCATCGAGGCCTCCACCAGAGATTTCATTTCCGCTAGTATACCGCAGATCGCGAAAGCAACGCGCCCCCGCTTCAGCAGAGCGAGCTCTCCGAAGCCGCGACGCCGCCGCTCCGGGTCAGGCCCAGATCCTGGTCGGTCTGCGGCAGGACGCCTCCTACCGGATGGTCCTATGGCTGTTCAATCCGTCCGACCAAGCCACGGTCCGCGATCTCGTGTACCGCGCCCTCGACGGCATCGTCCTTGGACGCATGACCGGCGTTACACTCGGACCCGGCAAGGCGCCGCGGCAGCTCGATCCGGGTTAGCACCCCATCCCGACGGCCGGCGGCCAAGGCGACTTCACGGTTCAGGCGCTGGTGAAGGCCGGGAAGCTCCTCGCCGCCGTGCAGGTGGTGAATAACGCCATGAACGCCCCGGCGCGTGCGTTCGGGGTGAGACGCGGTGAGGGGCTAGCCCACCCCCTCTTCATCTTCGATGGAGAGGGGGCCAAGCG
>DASUEN010000121.1:0-31623 GCA_036275055.1 Thermoanaerobaculia bacterium | reverse complement strand
CAGTTGGAGGCGGCGAGCGATTTCCAGGAGGGGATGCTCCAGGTCGCGGCCGAGGACACCGCCCGCGCCGCCGCGGTCCGCACCCAGATTGGCCTCCTCGCCAGCCTCGCCCTCCTCTCCCGCGGGCGACGGCTGGCGTTGGCAGGTGCCCTGCTACTGCTCGCGGCCCTCCCCGTCGGGCTCCTGGTGGCGAACCGCGGCCTCCAGCGCCAGTTGCAGCAAACGCAGACCACCCCGGCGGCGAATCCGGCTCTCGACCAGCAGATCGCGAAGCTGGAGGCTCAATTGCAATCCCTCCAGCAGTCCGACGCCAGGAACCGGCAGCTTCTGGAGGAAGAGCTGGCGAAAGAACGCCAAATCCGCGCCGCCACCGAGAAGGGGACCGCCGCCGGGCCGCAGGTGAACCTCCCCCTCTTCATGCTCGCCGCGGTGCGCAGCGGCGAAGAGGCCGGCCGCGAGCCGGTGAACCGCATCCCCCTCGCCGCCACGACCCCATCGGTCATCTTCACCTTGGAGCTGGCCACGATCGACTACTCCACCTATCGCGCCACGTTGCACGACGCGAGCGGCAAAGAGCTCTGGCAAGCCCGCGGCCTGCGGCCGGACAGCCGGGATTCGCTGGTCATCCTCCTCCCCTCCCCCATGCTCCCTCCCGGCGTCTATCAATTGACGATCGAAGGCATGAAGAGCGGCGGCCCGGGGTTTGCCGTCGGGGTCTATCCCTTCCGAGTGGTGCGGCCGCAATAAATTCCGGCCTTCCCCCGCGAAGCTCCCAAGGTGCTCGCGGGCGAGAAAACGGGACAGCGAAAAGCGGCAAATGTTGTTTTTGTTTTGTAACGCCAAGCCGGCGATAATTCTCTTGACACCCGCCACACCGCCGAATAACCTGATTTTCAGTTCAACCGCGGTACCAACCATGGAGACCAGCCCCATGAATCGTACATCCCTGACTCGCGACCGGCGTCACCTTCTCCACCTGCTTCTCCCGCTCGTCATGCTTCTCCTGAGCGCCTATGCCGTACAGGCCCAGCCTTACCTGGGCGTCGGCGCAGGAAATCCCGGAGTTTCGACCGGCAGCGACAACACGGCTCTCGGGGACAATGCCCTGTCCTCCAATACAACCGGATTCTTCAATACTGCGGTCGGCTTCAACGCCTGCCGGTCCAACACCTCCGGGTTCCTGAACACGGCGGTCGGCACCTTCTCCCTGGACGCCAATACTACCGGGTCTCTCAACACCGCGGTCGGCACCGGCAGCCTGCCGTCCAACACCACCGGCAACACCAACACGGCCGTCGGCGTCGAGGCGCTGAACTCCAATACGACCGCGAGCTCCAACACGGCCGTCGGCTACGAGTCCCTGGCCAACGCCACGATCGGCGGCAACAATACGGCGCTGGGTGCGAACGCGCTGGGGAGCACCAACGGCTCGAACAACATCGGCATCGGGCTGCTCGCCGGCACCAACGTCACCAGCGGCAGCTACAACATCGAGATCGGCAACACGGCACCAGGGAACGAATCGAACACCATCCGCATCGGCGACGTCAACCGGCAGACCGCAACTTTCATCGCCGGAATCAACGGTGCGACGAGCTCCAGCGGCGTCGCCGTGTTCGTGAACGCCAACGGCCAGTTGGGCACGCTGACCTCTTCGCTGCGCTTCAAGGAAGACGTGCAGAGCATGGGCGAGGCGAGCCATGACCTGATGAAGCTCCGCCCCGTCGTCTTCCACTACAAGGCCCCGTACGACGACGGCTCCCATCTCCTTCAGTACGGCCTCATCGCTGAGGAGGTGGCGAAGGTCTATCCTGATCTGGTGCAATTTGACGACAAGGGCCAGCCCTTCACCGTGCGTTACCAATCGATCAACGTGATGCTCCTCAACGAGATCCAGAAACAGAAAGCGCAACTGGACGAACAGGAAGCGCGCCTCAAGAAGCTGGAAGCCCTGCTCGATCGCAAGACGGACGCGCCCAAAGCGCCCTGAGCAAAAACGCGACGCGTCACCCCAAACCCCTCTCCCCACGGAGAGGGGTTTTTGTTTTAGATTCGATATGTACACGCAAACTCTTTTCAAATTCTCGAAGGGCTCGCGCCGCAAGCTCGCCGATTGCTCGTTGATCAACTCGCTTGACAACCACCGTGACTAAGCATACCCTGATGGATAGGTTTTTGAGGAGCGTGAAGACCGATATCAATCTTAACATTTCTCCATCGATCGCCAGGGTCGCGCTCGCAATCTTCGTCACCCAGCCGCCCCGGCGCCCCCGAGGGCCCGCGAGGGGGTCAGGTGGCGTTGCCGTGTGCGGTGCCTACCAAGGAGAAATGCCATGCTCCGCGCAGCCCTGCTTCGGAACCGGTGCCACCTGCTCCTCCTGCTCACCGTGCTCTTCCTGAGCGCCACTGCCGCGCACGCCCAGCCGTACCTCGGCGTTGGCGCGGGCAATCCCGGGGGCTCGACAGGAATCCGCAACACCGCGCTCGGGGACAATGCCCTGTCCTCCAACACGTCCGGGTTCTTCAATACCGCGGTCGGCTTCGACGCTTGCCGGTCCAATACCTCCGGATTCCTGAACACGGCGCTCGGCGTCGCCGCCCTGGACCTCAATACGTCCGGATCCCTCAACACCGCGCTCGGCAACGGCGCCCTGTCCTCCAACACCACCGGCAACACCAACACGGCGGCCGGCGTCGAAGCCCTGGACCGCAATACGACCGCGCACGCCAATACGGCCGTCGGTTACGAGGCCTTGGCTCTGGGCACGACCGGCGGCAACAACACGGCGCTGGGCGCGAATTCGCTGGGCATCACCACCGGCACCAACAACATCGCCATCGGAGTGTCCGCCGGCGCGAACCTGTCCAGCGGCAGCTACAACATCGACATCGGAAATGCAGCCCCGGGGAACGAATCGAACACCATCCGCATCGGCGACGTCAATCAGCAAACGGCAACCTTCGTCGCCGGAATCGACGGCGCGACGAGCTCCAGCGGCGTCGCCGTCTACGTGAACGCCGCCGGCCAGTTGGGCACGCTGACCTCTTCGCTCCGCTTCAAGGAAGACGTGGAGAGCATGGGCGAGGCGAGCCATGACCTGATGAAGCTCCGCCCCGTCGTCTTCCACTACAAGGCGCCGTACGACGACGGCTCCCACGTCCTCCAGTACGGCCTCATCGCCGAAGAGGTGGCGAAGGTCTATCCCGATCTCGTGCAATTTGACGGCAAGGGCCAGCCCTTCACCGTGCGCTACCATTCGATCAACGTGATGTTGCTCAACGAGATCCAGAAACAGAAGGCGCAACTGGACGCGCAGGAAGCGCGCCTCCAGAAGCTGGAGGCCCTGCTCGCGCGGCAGGCGGACGCACCCAAGGCACCCTGAGCAAGACGCGGATGCCCTTCAGTACCTAGTCTAGAACCCCTCTCCTCGCGGAGGGGGGGCCTGCCGCCGCCAGGTCTGTGCCTGGGCAGCGGCCGAGGGAGGTCCCGCAACGGCCTTCCGGTACCCTCCCGCGGCGATGGGAGCCCTCAGAGGCAGGTACAGTTGCAGGTGGCGTTGCAGCAGGTCTTCCCCGAGCGGCACATGGAGGTGGCGGCGGCCACGGCGAGCGCCAATTCCGGGTTGGTCAGGCTGTGCAACGTCTCGAGCTGCAACTTGAGCTTCAGGCCCCTCTTCTTCGCCGACTTCTGCTTTTTCATCGCAGGTCTCCTCTTGAGGCAGGTCGCTTCCGGTCTGGCGCCCTCAGCACGCCCGAAGGTGCCGCCATAGAGAACAGTGCTCCGGGAGGGGACAGTCGCTACTCCTTCCGCCAGTGCCGCGGACGTCAGCGGCCGGTGAGGATCCGGTAGGGCACGGTGCGCAGGATCTCCTCCAGCGAGGTGGTTCCGGCGCGGGCCTTCTCGAGGGCGTTGTCGAGCAGTGTCTGCATCCCCTTTTCGAGGGCGGCGGTGCGGATGCGGTGCACAGGCGTGCCGTCGGCGATGAGGTCGGCCAGCTCGCCGTCCATGACGAACAGCTCGTAGATGCCGAGCCGCCCCTTGTAGCCGGCGCCGGCGCAGATCTCGCAATCCGCCTTGGGTTGCGACTTGAAGAACGGCCCGTCGGCAGCGCCGAGGCCGCGGCGCCGGGCCTCGCGGTCTTCGGGAGGAGCCTCCACGCGGCACTGCGGGCAGAGCCGGCGCACCAGCCGCTGCGAGACGGAGCCGAGGAGACAGGCGGCGATCAGGCCGGGGTCGATCCCCAGGGTGCGCAGCCGGGAGACGGTGCTCACCGCGTCGTTGGTGTGGAGCGTCGCGAGGACGAGGTGGCCCGTTTGGGCAGCGCGGACGGCGGCGCTCGCCGTGTCCTCGTCGCGGATCTCGCCGATCAGGATCACGTCCGGGTTCTGGCGCATGAAAGCGCGCGCGTAATCGGCGAAACCCATCTGCGAGGAGACCTGCTTCTGATTGGTCTTCGGGAAGTGGTACTCGATGGGGTCTTCGACGGTGAGGATCTTGTTGGCAGGCGTGTTGATCCGGTGGATGGCGGCATAGAGGGTGGTCGTCTTGCCGCTGCCGGTGGGGCCGGTGACCAGGATCATCCCCTCGGGGTTGGCGATCAGCCGGCCGAAAGTGGAGAGCGCCTCCTCGCCCAGGCCGAGCTTCTCGAGCGGCAAGGGCGACGCGCTGTCGAGAATGCGCAGGACGGCGTCCTCGCCGAACGGTCCTGGAACCACCGACAGGCGGAAATCCACCTCGCGCTCGCGGGCTCCGCCTTCCCAGCGGTAAACCGCCCGCACGCGGCCGTCCTGGGCCCGCCGGTGCTCGGCGATGTCGAGGCCGGAGAGCACCTTGAGGCGGATGATGGCCGCCTGCACGTTGGCAACGGAGAGTGGCGTGGCGACCTGCCGCAGGATGCCGTCGATGCGGAAACGCACGTCCACGTCCTCCTCGTAGACCTCGACATGGACGTCGCTCGCTCCGAGCTCGACGGCGCGGCCGAGGATCTCGTCGAGCAGCCGCGGCACGTCCTCGTCGTGCTCGAAGGAGAAGTCTCGTACCGGCCCGAGGACGAGCTCCGCGTGGTCGTGCTCCGTCTCGGCGACGCTGAAGCCCTCGTCCAGGGCTCGCTGGATCTCCCACGAATTCAGCCGCACGGGCCGCACGGACCGGCGGAGCGCCGCCTCGACCTCCGCCAACAGGGACCGGCGCGCCGGATTGAGCATGCCGACGACGACCGGCTCCTTCCCCTTGGGATCGACCCGGCCGAGGACGACCACCTCGTTGTGCACGCAGTACCCGTACTCGAGCAGCCGTACGGACCGGCAGTCGATCTCGAACTGGGCGAGCTCCGAGAATTCCGGGCTCGCGCCGACTCCATCCTCGGACACTCGCACCTCCGAAAAGGCTTGATGACGACTCCGGACACTATCTTCTCATTATCTGCCGGTAAAAGCCCTTGTCGCCCCACCACCACACTCCCATGGTAGAGTCCGCGCGGAAAAATTATGGGACAACACGACCTCAGCTACCGTCTCTTCTTCTCCCACCGGCGCATGATCCAGGAGCTCCTGCGGGAGATCGTGGGCGAGCGGCTGCAGAGGGTCATCCTGCCAAGCCCTGCCAGAACGATCGACCAGCTCGCCATGGAAACGACCTGACGACCATGCCAGCCACCCGCCTCAGAATCTTCATCAGCAGTGTCCAGAAGGAATTCGAACAGATCCGTTCGGACCTGAAAGCCTTCCTGCTCGGCGACGCCGTGCTGCGCCGCTTCGTCTCCGACGTGTTCTTGTTCGAAGAGCTCCCGGCCCGGGACCGCCGCGCGGACGAGGTCTATCTCGAAGAAGTTGAGCGCTGCGACGTTTACCTCGGGATCTTCGGCTACGACTACGGCTACGAAGACGAGGGCGGCATCTCCCCGACGGAGCACGAATACGACCACGCCACCAGACACCGGAAAATCCGGCTCGTCTACGTGTGGGGCTCGGACGAGAAGCGGCGAGCGCCCAAGATGCAGCAGTTGGTCCGCAAGGCCAGCAAAGAGCTGATTCGCCGGCGGATCGAAAATCCGAGCGCCCTGACCGCGGAGGTCTACGCCAGCCTGGTGGATCACCTCGACCGGTTGGGCGCCTTGCGGATCCCGCCGTTCGACACGTCCGCGTGCGATGGCGCCACCCTGGAGGACCTCTCCCGCAAACGCATCGACTGGTTCCTTCAGGCGGCGCGGCGAGAGCGCGGATTCCCGCTCAAGGCCAAGACCACGACTCAGGCCCTGCTCACCCATCTGAGCCTCCTCGCCGACGGGAAGCCGACCAATGCCGCGGTGCTGCTCTTCGGCGGCAATCCGCAGCGCTTTCATCGGCCTGCCGAAACCAAGTGCGTGCACTGTCACGGCACCGTGTACCGCCGGCCCTTCGCCTCCCAGCAGAACTACTCCGGCGACCTCTTCGAGCAGGCTGACCAGGCCAGCGATTTCGTGCTCGCCAAGATCAACCGCGCCGTCGGGACCCGAGCCGAGAGTCTCAGAGCGCCCGTCACCTACGAGTTGCCGCCCGATGCCGTGGCCGAGGCCATCATCAACGCCCTCGCCCATCGCGACTACTACAGCAACGCTTCCGTGGAGGTGCGGCTTTTCGCCGATCGGCTCGAGGTCTGGAACCCCGGCACGCTTCCGGGAACGCTCACGCTGGAGGATCTGCGTACCGACCATGCCTCGATCCCCAACAACCCGCTCCTCGCGGAGTCGCTCTACCTCGCCAGCTACGTCGAGAAGCTGGGCTCCGGCACCCAGAAAATGATCGAGCTCTGCAAGGAGCTGGAGCTTCCCGAGCCAGTCTTCGAGCAACGATCGGGCTTCTTCGTGCTCACGATGTGGCGGGATTGGCTCACAAGCGAGGTCCTGGCCGGGCTCCACCTGAATGAGCGGCAAGCCAGGGTGATCGACCTGCTACGGCAGCAACGAAGACTGACGAATCGGGAGTATCAGGCGTGGACGGGTGCCTCGCGTCCAACGGCGAAACGAGATCTCGAAGATCTCGTCTCCAAGGGTTTGCTCATTCCCAGGGGCCGAGGCCGGGGCGCTCATTATGAGCTGCCGAAGAATCGGCCCATGAACGGCTCAAATGGCTCACAGGACGCCACAGGGAGGTCGCCGGAAAATGACTCATAAATGGCTCAAATGGCTCATGGCAGACTCCGGCAGCCGCGTCCTGCGGCGGCGCTGACCGCCACCCTCCTGACCTCTTGCGCCAATTGGAGGACGCATGTTTCGGGGTCTCTTCCTCGCGAGCTCAGAGCTTCAACAAGTTGTAGCCCTAAGCGGGCGAGCATACTTGGTGCCTCGGGACCGCTGATTCCATTTCGCGCGGTTGTCGTTGCCCCACCAGACTCCCATGGTAGAGTCCGCGCGGAAAAATTATGGGACAACACGACCTCAGCTACCGCCTCTTCTTCTCCCACCGCCGCATGATCCAGGATCTCCTGCGGGAGATCGTGGGCGAGCCGTGGGTGGAGGCTATCGACCTCGACTCCGGCGAGCTCGCCGACCCTTCCTTCGTCTCCGACAAGCACGACAACCGCGAGAGCGACGTCATCTGGAGGTTTCGGCGCAAGGACGGAGAAGAGCCGGTTGACGTCTACGTCCTCGTGGAGTTCCAGTCGCGGCCCGACCCCTCCATGCCGGTCCGTTTCATGGGCTACGAGAGCCTCTTCTACCAGAAACTGACGGCCGCCCAGCCTGCGGCGGCTTGGAGAAAGCTGCCGCCGGTCATCCTCGTCCTGGTCTACAATGGATGGGAGCCGTGGAACGTGGCCACGGACCTCGGTTCTTTGATCGGAGAACTGGACCCCTCGGCGGAGATCTACCGGCCGCAGTTGCGATACCGGCTGGTGGACGAGGGGACCTACTCCCGGGAGGACCTGGCAGCTCTGAACAGCCCGGTGGCTGACCTGTTCCTCATCGAGAAGAGCCGCGACTGGCGGGAGGTCCGTGCGAGCGTTCACCGGCTGCGGCAGACGATTCCGCCGGACGAAGCCGCTTTGCGGCGGGCCTTCGAGACCTGGCTGCAGAGGGTCATCCTGCCGCGCTTCGGACTGTCTCGGGAGGAAGCCGCCACACTCTCACTGGAGGAGCTGGAAACCATGTTGGCAGAAAGCATCGACCGTTGGAACCGTGAGATCCGAGAAGAAGGCCGCCAGGAAGGCCGCCAAGAGGGGCGCCAGGAAGGCCGCCAAGAGGGGGAAGCCCGGGTGGTGCTTCGGCTACTCCGTTTCAAGTTCGGTCCTCTGGACTCCGAGATCGAGGACCGGGTACGCTCTGCCGATACGGAGCGTCTCCTGGAATGGGGCGAGCGCGTTTTGACGGCCTCGACGCTTCAGGATGGCTTCCGGGACTGATCTCGTCAGCCACGGCCCCTATGGGGTGGCGGGTTGAACGATGCCAGTAGCTCATCGAGCGTCTCGCTCTCGTCTTCGCCTTACGGTATACTACGTCTCCAAGCATGCCGTGCGAGCCGAACAAGGAACCTTCTTTCGACCTTTTATACGGGATCATCCCTGAACCAGGAGCCTCAAGGCCCTCGCCAAACGACGGACTTCTCGCCGAGCTCGCCCGCGAGGAATCCCACCTAGCTGAGCTCGAGCGTCAACGCGAGGCAGCGCGCTCTCGGGTGGAGGCCCTGCGGGCGGAACTCGTGGTCCTCTCCGCTGAGGAGCTGACCCAACCGGTCCTGCCGGTCACCACAGGCTCCCTGGCGCCGGCGACGCCGACAGAAAAGGTCCGGCTCTTTCGGGCTCTGTTCAGGGGTCGCGAAGAGATCTTCCCCACGAGGTTCCTGAGTAAGAAGACCGGGAAAGCCGGCTATGCGCCCGCCTGCGCGAACAAATTCGTGCGCGGCGTCTGCGACCTTCCAAAGGTCAAGTGCACTGAGTGTCCAAACCAGGCGTTCACGCCGGTGGACGACCGCGTGGTCCTCGACCATCTGCAAGGCCGGCATGTAATGGGTGTTTACCCTCTGCTCGAGGATGAGACGTGCTGGTTCCTCGCCATCGACTTCGACAAGTCCTCATGGCAGGCCGATATCGGGGCATTTTCCGAGACCTGTCGAGCCATGAACAGTCCGGCGGCCATCGAACGCTCCCGGTCCGGCAATGGAGCTCACGCGTGGTTCTTCTTCAGGGCTCCCGTGGCGGCGAGCCTGGCCCGGAAGATGGGCTGCTATCTCCTCACGGAGACCATGTCCCGGCGGCATGAGCTCAGCATGAGGTCTTATGACCGGCTCTTTCCCAACCAGGACACCATGCCACGCGGGGGTTTCGGGAATCTCATCGCGCTACCCCTACAGTACGAGCCGCGCCAGCAGGGCAACAGCGTCTTCGTGGATCCGTCGTTCCAAGCCTATGACGACCAGTGGAGTTACCTCGCCTCCCTACCGCGGATGATGCCCTCGTTCGTGGAAGGCCTTGCGGCGGAGGCCACGCGGCGAGGGCTCGTGATCGGCGTTCGTCTCGCCGAGCCGACCGACGACGAGGAGTCGACCCCGTGGCGGCGCCGGCCTTCGGGCCGCCCGCGGCATGTGCCCATCTCGGGTCCTCTGCCTCGAGAGGTACACGCCGTGCTTGCGCAGCGCCTCTTCGTCGAGAAAGCGAACCTTCCTTCCCCACTTCTGAACGAGATCAAGCGCCTCGCCGCTTTTCAGAACCCCGAGTTCTACAAGAAGCAAAGCCTGCGGCTCTCTACCGCGAGCACGCCGCGGGTGATCGCCTGTGCAGAGGAGCTTCCGCAGCACGTCGCACTGCCGAGAGGATGCCGTAGCGACCTGGAATTGTTTCTCCAGGCGCATGGAGTGGACCTCAACGTTGAGGATCAACGCCAAGAAGGTGAGGCTCTCGACGTCGAGCTCAAGGGCGAGCTCACGGAAGTCCAGCAACAAGCAGCGGCAGCGCTTCTCCAGCACGACATCGGTGTCTTTGTCGCACCGCCCGGCATTGGCAAGACCGTGCTGGGCACCTACCTCATAGCGAAGCGCGCACGGAGCACGCTCGTGCTCGTCCATCGGCAGCCTCTCCTGGATCAATGGGTGGCTCAGCTCTCTATGTTTCTTGGCCTCGAGGAGAAGGAGATCGGTCAGATCGGCGGTGGCAAGCGCAAGCCGAACGGGCACCTCGACGTGGCAATGATCCAGAGCCTGGTCCGCCAAGGGCGAGTCGATGACAGGGTTGAAACCTACGGCCATGTGATCGTGGACGAATGTCATCACGTTCCGGCAGTCTCTTTCGAGCGCGTGCTCTCCGAGGTCAAGGCGCGATATGTCGTTGGCTTGACTGCCACGCCGCATCGTCGGGATGGGCATCATCCCATCCTGGAGATGCAACTGGGACCTGTTCGCTTCGCCGTAGATCCCAAGAATCAGGCGGCAAAACGGCCGTTCGAGCACCAACTCATCGTCCGCGAGACCGCCTTCCGGCTGGAGGAGGCCCGTACCGGCGCTGGCATCCAGGGAATCTACTCCGCCCTGTCTGGGGACGAGGTACGCAACCGCCTTATTCTGGATGACGTCCTCCACTCCTTGGACCAGGGCCGATCACCCATCCTTCTAACCGAACGAAGAGATCATCTCGAATACTTCGCGGAGCAGTTGCGCGGCTTCGCCCGTCATCTAATCGTCCTTCAGGGCGGTATGACGACCAAGGAACGGCGAGAGCTCAGCGCGCGCCTTGCGGCCGTCCCCGATGGGGAGGAACGGCTCGTTCTCGCTACCGGTCGCTACATCGGCGAAGGGTTCGATGACTCGCGGCTCGATACTCTGATCCTGGCGATGCCTGTGTCCTGGAAAGGGACACTGGTCCAATACACGGGTCGCCTGCACCGGCTTCATCCGAACAAATCCGAGGTCCGGATCTTCGACTACGTCGACCGCGAGGTGCCCGTGCTCCTGCGGATGTTCGAGAAGCGGCTGCGAACTTACCGGGCGATCGGGTACGCTCGCAGCGAGGTCTTCCCCACCGAGGCGGAAAGGATCAAGGAGCGAACGGTGGAGTATGACGAGGAGGCTCTTCGCTGCTTCGAGGAGCCGGCGTAACTCTCCTCTCTCTCCCCGTGCTTGATGCTTCCTCATCGAGAAGAGCCGCGACTGGCGGGAGGTCCGTGCGGGCGTTCACCACTGGAGGAGTTGGAAACCATGTTGGCAGAAAGCATCGACCGTTGGAACCGTGAGATCCGAGAAGAAGGCCGTCAGGAAGGACGCCAAGAAGGCCGCCAGGAGGGACGCCAGGAGGGGCGCCAGGAAGGCCGCCAGGAGGGGGAAGCCCGGGTGGTGCTCCGGCTACTCCGTTTCAAGTTCGGTCCTCTGGACTCCGAGATCGAGGACCAGGTGTGCTCTGCCGATACGGAGCGTCTACTGGAATGGGGCGAGCGCGTTTTGACGGCCTCGACGCTTCAGGACGTTTTCCGGGACTGATCTCGCCAGTCACGGCTCTGCGGTGTGGCCCCTCCTCGCGGCACATCGAGCCGTGACGAAGGTAGGACCCCAGGGAGCGGCCGGCATCCGCCCCCGGGGTTTGATCGAATCGATTGTCAAAGAGCGAGCGAATCGCACCGGCCCATAGAGGCCGGCTTCCAGACATCTCTCAGTCTAGGCAGACGGCGGCATGGAAGTGGGAGTGTCGGGCGTGCCGGTTCCGCTCTTCTTGCCGGAGCGGCCACGGGGCCGGATGGGCGCCGCGCCGAACTGCACCAGCAGCTCGTTCTTCGTCCCGAGTTGGGACTTGGCGTAGCTCCGCAGGCACCGGGCCGCTTCCCTGCCGTTCTCGATGAGCTCCGCGAGTTGCTGGGTCAGCCCCTGGCGCTTCGCGTCGTTCTCCTCCTGCTGGGCCTTCACCTGCCGGGCCTGGTTGAGGATGTCCTGCAGCGCGGTTTTCAGCGGCTCGACGTTAGGTAGCAGAGCTGCTTGTGCCTGGCAGGCGTTGATAGTTCCCTCCCACGATCGGAAGATCTTCCCCTGTGCGTTGATGACGGGCATTGTCCTTCTCCTTTCACGTAGACTCGATTCAGAGCCCTATGCTCCGATTCAATGGTGGCAACCTACTACGATTAAGAGGAGCTGTCAAGTCTCAAATCGTATTGAGTTGACATTTGGTCACTTTCGTTGTCTTATTCGCCTTGGATCGTATCCCACTGGATCGCCTGAGCCGAATTCAAAGCGATCCAGATGCCGCTCTGGGTAATCAGGACCTCGCTCCAGGGGATCCAGACCTCGCTGAGGCTGACCAAGAGCTTGCTGGGGGCACCTCAGAGCGAGGTCTGAAGGACCCGCACCGAGGTCCGGAGGGTCCAGACCGTGGTCCGGGAGGCGTCGAGCTTGGTCTGGAGGTCCTCGAGCCTGGTTGGAGGAACCTGGAGATCGGTGAGGGGGATCCGGAGCTTGGTCTGGAGGACCTGGAGCTTGGGCTCAAGGACGTGGAGATCGGTGCCGGGGACGCAAGAGCGTTCTTTGACAACTGAAGCACGAGAAGTGCCCTTCCGGATGGGCAGCCGGGGGCTCTCCGCGTTCGCGGGTGGAGAGTCCCCGGCTTTTTTCCTCGCGCTCGTCCGCTCTCAGTACATCAGCGGTACGGTTCGCCCCACCTCTCGCTCGGCTCGGGCAATGCACGTTCCCAGGATCTCGGCGAGGGTCTTCACGTGGGGCGCTTCGAGGATCGTCTGGTGGTTGCCGGGGACGGTGTGGACCTCCACGCCGCCCACGGCGACGGTAGCCCAGCCGAGGGTGGGGTCCTCGAAGATCCGCCGCCGTTCTGGGGCCACTTCCCGGAGGGCCGCCGGGTCGACGCTGCTCGCCCGTAACAGGGTGATCGTTCCCGGATAGGCGGAAACCCTGTAGCGCTCGACGGCCGTCGCCCTGGAGCTGTACCCCAAGGCCAGATGGCGCAGCAGCGGGACGTCGAAGCCCGGTCCGAGCGCCTCCTGGCTGCCGAGGGCCTCCAGGCCTCGCGCGAGCTGGACATCGAGGGGAAGGCCGCGCAGCGCGTCCGCATCGAGTTCGAGCGTCCGCCCTTCGCCACGGGCGCGATGCCGCAGGATGTCGGCGATGACGGCGGCGGTATCGACTTCCGCAGCTTCGTCGCCTGGAGACACCGGCTGATCCAGGAGGGCGAGCAGCGCCACCTCCTCTCCGGCGGCGGTGAGCTGCCGCGCCATCTCGAACGCGACCATCGCGCCGAAGGACCACCCGGCCAAAAGGTAGGGGCCGGTGGGCCGCAGGCTCCTCACGGCGTCGAGGTACTCGGCCGCCGTCTCCTCGACCGTGACCCGCGGCGCTCGGTCCTGTTCGTCGAGGGGACGTGCCTGGAGGCCATAGACCGGCTGGTCTTTGCCGAGCTGGCGGGCGAGTTGGTAATAGCAAAGGACCTCCCCACCGAGCGGATGGACGCAGAAGAGCGGCGCCCGCTCCCCGAGGGGCTGGATCGGCACCAGCGGCGACCAGGAGCCGGAAGGCGTGAAAACCTCCTCGCTTTCCCGGCCCTGCTGGATCAGTTGCCGCAGGGCGCCGGCATAGTCCGCGGCCAGGCGCTCCGCGGTCTCTTGGGCGTACCTCCGCGAGCCGTAGGTCAGGGTGATCCGGAGATGGCCATCGGTCACCAGCCCGACGATCTCCCAGGGGTGCGTGCGCTGGTTGCGCGGGCTCCGGCTGGGTCCGGGGGAGGCCGTGGAAGCCTGGAAGAGAGAGCTTTCCCCGGCGGTGGCGCCAAGCTGGCCGAGATAGTTGAAAAGGATCTCGGCCTTCGGAGTCGCTTCCAGGCTCCGCAGGCCCTTGTCGCGCAACCGGTCCCTGGCGCTCGTCAGGGCCTCGCCGGGGCTAGCGTCGCCCGCCTCCAGCACGACCGGGTAGAGGGAGGTGAACCAGCCCACGGTGCGCGAGACGTCGAGGTCGTCTCCTACGATCGATTCGCGGCCGTGCCCTTCCAGATCGACCCGCAGGCGCGGAGATCCGGTCCAGGCCGACAGCGCCCGCGTCAGGGCACTGAGCAGCGCCTCGTCGATGCGGCTTTGGAAAACGGACGGCAGGGTCTGGAGCAATTCCGTGGTCTCTTCGGCGGTGAGCTCGAAAGAGACCGTGGCCTCGTCGGCAACGACATCGCTGCCGGAGACGAAGTCCACCGGCAGTCGGGTCACCGGGCCCCGTGCCGTCTCACGCTCCTCCGAGCCTGCATGACGAGCCAGACGGCGAGCCCAATCCTGGAACGAGGTGGTCTTCGGCGGCAGAGTGGGGCGCAGGCCCTGGGCGGCCTGGCGATAGGCCCCTTCCAGGTCTTCGAGAAGCACGCGCCAGGAGACGCCGTCCACCACGAGGTGATGGGCCACCCAGAGAAGCCGTGCCGGTTGCCCTTTGCCTGCCTGGAACAGGCAGAGGCGGGTGAGCGCTCCGGCCGAGAGGTCGAAGCCGGCCTGGATGGCCGCGGCGGCCCGCTCGAAGGCTTCCTCCCGGCGAGGCGCCGGCAGGTCCGCGAGGTCCACTTGGTGGAAGGGCGCCACCGGCTCGGTCCGCGCATTCTCCTGCCGCCAGCCGCCCTCTTGCAGCTCGAAGCGCAGGCGCAGGGCGTCGTGGTGCTCCACCACGGCGGCCATGGCCTTTCCCAGGGCGGCTGGGATCAGGGGTTCCCGCGTCTCCAGCAGCAGGGCCTGGTTGAAGTGGTGAGGATCTACAAAGCCCCGTTCGAAGAACCAGCGCTGGATCGGGGTGAGCGGCACCTCCCCCACCACCGGCCCCTGCTCGGCCGGGGGATGCCCGGCGGTCTCCATGGCCGTGGCGTGGCGGGCGAGCGCGGCCACGGTCTGGTGCTCGAAGATCTGCCGCATGGTGAAATGCAGGCCGGCCTGGCGCGCCCGGGCCACGATCTGGACGGAGAGGATGGAATCGCCGCCGAGCTCGAAGAAGTTGTCGTTCACCCCCACCCGGGGCAGGCGCAGGACCTGCGCCCAGACCGTCGCCAGGATCTCCTCCTCGCGGGTGCGCGGCGCCACGTAGCCGCCCTCTCGCACGTCGGGCTGCTCCGGCTCCGGCAGGGCCTTGCGGTCCACCTTGCCGTTGGCGGTGAGGGGGAGCGCGGCGAGCGTGACGAAGGCGGACGGCACCATGGCCTCCGGCAGCCGCTCCCGCAGCGACCGACGCAGCTCCTCGGCAGTGGCGTCACCGGTGAAATAAGCGATCAACCGCCGGTCTCCGACCGATCCGACGGATCCGACGGATCGCGCCACCACGACGGCCTCGCGGACTCCGGGCAGAGCCGTCAGCGCGGCTTCGACCTCGCCCAGCTCGATGCGGACGCCGTGGATCTTGACTTGGTGGTCCAGGCGGCCTAGGTATTCGATGGCACCGTCGGCGCGCCAGCGCGCCAGGTCGCCGGTGCGGTAGGCGCGCTCGCCGGGCTCTTTTCCCTCGGGGTTTGGCAGGAAGCGCTCGGCCGTGAGGTCGGGACGCTCGACGTAACCGCGCGCCAGGTTGACGCCGGCGATGAACAGCTCGCCCAGCACTCCCACCGGCACCGGCAGCAGGTTGCGGTCGAGCAGGTGGATGCGGGTGTTGGCGATGGGCCGCCCGATGGGGACGCCGCCGCGATAGCTCACGCCGGCCTCGCAGACCCAGGAGGTGACGTCCACCGCGGCCTCGGTGGGGCCGTAGAGGTTGTGCAGCCGGGCGTGGCCGAGGCGGCCGGCGAAGCGGCGGGCCAGCTCGGCGGACAACGCCTCGCCGCTGCACACCACGTCGCGCAGGGAGGAGCACGCCGCGATCCCGGGCTCTTCCAGGAAGAGCTGGAGCATGGAGGGCACGAAGTGCAGCACCGTGATCCCCTCTCCGGCGACGAGGCGCGCCAGGTAGGCGTTGTCGCGGTGGCCGCCGGGCAACGCCACGACCAGTTGGGCGCCGGTCATGAGCGGCCAGAACAGCTCCCACACCGAGACGTCGAAGCTGAACGGGGTCTTCTGGAGCACCCGGTCGGCGGCGGTGAGGTGCAGCGCCTCCTGCATCCAGAGGAGCCGGTTGACGATGGCGCGGTGAGAGATGACCGCGCCCTTGGGCCGGCCCGTGGAGCCGGAGGTGTAGAGCACGTAGGCCGGGTGGTCGGGATCGACCGGCACCGCAAGCGGGCCGTCGTCGAGGTCTCCCGGCAACGGCTCGCCGTGCTCCAGGAACAGCATGCGATCCTCCGCGCCCGGCAGGCGATCGGCCAGACCGGCGCTGGTCACGATCAGCCGCAGGCGGGCATCGCGATCCTGGAAGGCGAGGCGGTCCGCCGGGTGATCGGGGTCGAGGGGGACGTAGGCGGCGCCCGCTTTGAGGATGCCGAGGAGGGCGACGAGCAGCTCGCAGGAGCGCTCCAGGAGCACGCCGACGCGGCTCTCCGGGCCGCAGCCGCGGGCCTGGAGCCGGCGCGCCAGGCGGTTGGCCCGCCGGTCGAGCTCGCCGTAGGTCAGCTCCTCGGTCTCAAAGGCGAGGGCTATGGCCTCGGGGGAGCGGGCAACCTGGTCTTCGATCCAGGCGTGGAGTGGCTGGTCCAAGGGGTAGGCGACGACGGTGTCGTTCCAGGCGCGAAGCTGGAGGGCCTCCGCGTTGGTGAGCAGGCCCACCTCCCCGGCTCGCCGCTCCGGCTCTTCGGCCAGGCCGGCGAGCAACCGCTCAAAGCCTGCGATCAGGCGGTCGACGGTGGCGGCGTCGAACAGGTCGGTGGCGTACTCGACCATTCCGAGGAGCCCGCCGTCGTGCTCTGCGAGGCTCAGCGTGAGATCGAACTTCGCCGTCGTCGCCTCCAACTCCACCGGCCGCAGGTGCAGGCTCTCGATCTCCAGGCTCCCGGCGGGAGCGTTCTGGAGGATGAGCATCGCCTGAAACAGCGGGGTATGGGCGAGGCTCCTTTCGGGGGCCAGCTCCTCGACCAGCTTCTCGAACGGCACGTCATGGTGGAGATAGGCGGCGAGAGCCGTCTCGCGCGCCCGGCCGAGCAGCTCGCGGAAGGTGGGTGCGCCCGCCAGGTCTCCCCGTAAAACCAGCGTGTTGACGAAGAACCCGATCAATCCTTCGATCTCCACCTGGTTGCGCCCGGCGATGGGCGAGCCCACCGCGAGGTCGTCCTGCCCGCTGAAGCGCCCGAGAAGGGCCTGGAAGGCGGCCAGGAGCACCATGAAGAGCGTCGCTCCCTCACGCCGGCCCAGGGATTCGGCCGGCCGGACCAGCCCGGCCGGCAGCCGCACCGGCCGGGAGGCGCCGCGGAAGCTCTGCGCCGCGGGGCGCGGCCGGTCGGTGGGCAGCTCCAGGAGAGGCGGCAGGCCGGTGAGCTGGCGGTGCCACCAGGCGATCTCCCGCTCCAGGACCTCGCCGTGCAGCCAGGAGCGCTGCCACACGGCGAAGTCCGCGTACTGCACCGGCAACTCGGGCAGGGGCGACGGCCGGCCGGCGGTGAAGGCCGCATAGAGCGTCGCGATCTCGCGCACCAGAAGGCCCATCGACCAGCCGTCGCTCGCGATGTGATGCAGCGTCAGCACGGCGACGTGGTCTCCCTCGGCCAGGCGCAGCAGCACGCCGCGCAGCATCGCATCGCGGGCGAGGTCGAACGGCCGCCCGGCCTCTTCCGCGGCCAGGGCGAGAGCCGCCGCCTCGCGCGCGGGCTCCGGCAGCCCAGAGAGGTCCACCCGCGGCAGGACGAAGGGGGCGGGCGGCAGGACGACCTGCACCGGCTTGCCCTCGATCGTAGTGAAGACCGTACGCAGTGCCTCGTGCCGGCGCACGATCTCGCTTAAGGCACGCGCGAGCACGGCGCCGTCCAGCGGCCCCTCGATGCGCAACGCCACCGCCAGGTTGTAGAGCGGGCTGCCCGGTGCGAGCTGATCGATGAGCCAGAGCCTCTGCTGGGCGAAGGACAGGGGGAGCGAGCCCTCCCGCGGCACCGGATGAAGAGGAGGAACCGTCAGCGCCGCGCCGGAGCGGCGCGCCGCTTCGACCCGGGCGGCGAGACCCGCCACCGTCGGAGCCTCGAAGAGGTCGCGCAGCGGCATCTCGACGCCGAAGGCGGCGCGCAGGCGCGACATCCCCTGCGTCGCCAGCAGCGAATGGCCGCCCAGCGCGAAGAAATGATCGTTCGCTCCGACCCGGTCGAGCCCGAGGAGCCCGGCCCAGATGCCGGCGAGGACCTCTTCGACCGGCGTGCGCGGCGCCACGTAGGTCTCCGGAGCGCTCTGCCGTTCCGGCGCCGGCAAGGCCTCGCGATCCACCTTGCCGTTGGCGGTGAGGGGCAATGCCGCGAGCGTCACGAAGGCGGCAGGCACCATGTAGTCCGGCAGCCGCTCGCGCAGGGCCACGCGCAGCGCGCCGGTTGAGGCGTCTCCCACGACGTAGGCGACCAATCCGACGGATCGGTCGGATCGGTCGGATCCGTCGGATCGCGCCAGCACGACCGCCTCGCGGACTTCGGGCAGGGAGAGCAGCGCCGCTTCGATCTCCCCCAGCTCGATGCGGAAGCCGCGGATCTTGATCTGATGGTCCGTGCGGCCCAGGAATTCGATCGTCCCGTCCGGCAGGCGGCGGCCGAGATCGCCGGTCCGGTAAAGCCGCTCTCCCGCCTTTCCGAAGGGGTCTGGTACGAGCTTCTCGGCCGTCAGGTCCGGCCGGTGGAGATAGCCCCGGCAGAGGCCCGCGCCGCCGATGTAGAGCTCGCCCGTCACTCCCGCCGGAACCGGCGCCATCCGCGGGTCCAGGAGCAGAATCCGGGTGCCGGCGATCGGGCGGCCGATGGGCACCAGGCCGGCCAGCGGCAGCGAGGGCGGAACCTCGTAGGTGCAACACCCGACCACCGTCTCCGTGGGGCCGTACTCGTTGATCAGGCGCAGGTCCGGAGCGTTCTGGCGCCAGAAGGCGAGTTGCTCGGCGGAGAGCGTCTCGCCGCCGATGACGAAGGCAGCCGCGCACCCCGCCGCTCGCTCGGGCGGCAGCAGCCGCTCCAGGATGTCGAGGTGCGCGGGCGTGAGCTTGACCAGCCCGAAGCCACCCTCGGCGAGCGTCGCGGCCAACCCCTCGATTCCAGCCTCCTCGGGCACCAGCTCGACGCAGCGGCCGGCGAGGAGCGGCAGGAAGAGGCTGGTCACCGTCAGGTCGAAGCTCACCGGCGAGTGGACCGGGGCACCTCGCCCCTCTCCCGCCGGATAGGCCTCCGCCGCCCACAGCAGGTAATTCGCGAGCCCGCGGTGGGTGACCGCCACGCCTTTGGGTTGGCCGGTCGAGCCCGAGGTGTAGAGAACGTAGGCGAGGTTGTCGGCCGCCGGCCGCACGATCGGGGCCGTGCTGACGCTCTGTGGGAGATCGTCGAGGCAGACGACGTGCGGCGAGCCCGCGGGGAGGTCCGGCAGGAGAGCCGTCCGGGTGAGCAGCAGGGGTGCGCGGGAGTCGTCGAGCAGGAACGACAGGCGTGGGCGCGGCAGAGAGATGTCGAGAGGCAGGTACGCGCCGCCCGCCTTCAGCACCCCGAGCAGGGCAACCACCAGATCGGCCGAGCGTTCGAGGAAGAGCGCCACGAGGACGTCAGGACCGACGCCCAAAGCCCGGAGATGGGAGGCCAGACGGTCGGAGCGGGCGGCGAGCTCGCCATGAGTCAGCCTCTCCTGACCTTGGACGACGGCGGGCAGATCCGTAGCCGGGCTCGGCAGGAGGTCGAGGAGGAGCACGTCGCCCATCGGGGGCGTCGCCGTGTCGTTCCACTCGGCAATCGCCTGATGGCGCTCCGCCGGGGAGAGCAGCGGCAGCTCCGCGGCCGGCCGCTCGGGTGCCGCCAGGGCTGCGGTCAGCAGCCTTCCGTACTGCTGGACTAATCGGTCGATGGTGGCAGCGTCGAACAGGTCGGTGGCGTACTCGACGGTGCCGAGGATCTCGCCGTCGCGCTCCGCGAGGTTGAGCGTGAGATCGAACTTCGCCGTCGTCCCCGTGTCGCCCATCGGCCGCAGGTGCAGATCCGCAAACTCCAGGCTGCCGTCGGGGGCGTTCTGCAGGACGAGCATCGCCTGGAACAGGGGGGCGTGGGCGAGGCTCCTCTCCGGAGCCAACTCCTCTACCAGTTTTTCGAACGGTACGTCCTGGTGCAGGTAGGCGGCGAGCGCCGTCTCGCGCGTCCGGCCGAGCAGCTCGCCGAACGTGGGGGCGCCCGTCAGGTCGCCGCGCATTACCAGGGTGTTGACGAAGAACCCGATCAATCCTTCGGTCTCCATCCGGTCGCGCCCGGCCATGGGGGAGCCCACCGCCAGATCGTCCTGCCCGCTGGTGCGCGCCAGCAGGGCCTGGAAGCCGGCCAGCAGCACCATGAAGAGCGTCGCGCCCTCGCGCCGGCCGCGGGTCTCGGCCTGGCGGGCGACCTCGGCTGGGAGGCGCACCGGCCGCGTGGCGCCGCGGTAGCTCTGCGCCGCGGGCCGGGGCCGGTCGGTGGGCAGCTCCAGCAGCGGCGGCAGGCCCGCGAGCTGGTGGCGCCACCAGTCGATCTCGCCCTCCAGAGCCTCGCCGCGCAGCCAGGAGCGCTGCCAGACCGCGAAGTCCGCGTACTGCACCGGCAGCTCCGGCAGGGGCGAGGGCTGCCCTAAAGCGAACGCGGCGTAGAGCGCCGTCACCTCGCCGACCAGGATGCCCATCGACCAGCCGTCGCTCGCCACGTGGTGGAGGGTGAGGGCGACGGCGTGGTCTTCCGCCGATAAGCGCATCAACAGGCCGCGTAGCTTCAGATCGCGGGCGAGGTCGAACGGCCGGCCAGCCTCTTCCACGGCCAGGGCGAGAGCCGCCACCTCGCGGGCGGGCTCCGGCAGCCCGGAGAGGTCCACCAGCGGCAGGGCGAAGGGAGCCGGGGGTTCGATGACCTGCACGGCTGAGTCCCCTCGCAGGGCGAAGACGGTACGCAGGGCCTCGTGGCGGCGCACGATCTCTCCCAGGCAGCGCGTGAGCACCGCGGGAGCGAGCGGCCCCGCGACGCGCAGTGCCAGCGGCATGTTGTAGAGCGGCGTGCCCGGCTCGAGCTGGTCGATGAACCACAGCCGGGCTTGAGCGAACGACAGGGGCAGATCTCCCTGCCGCGGCGCCGGCAGGAGCGGGGGAAGGGCAGACTCCGAGCCGGTGCGGCGCGCCGCTTCGACGCGGGCGGCCAGCGCCTCCACTGTCGGGGCCTCGAAGAGATCGCGCACCGGCAGCTCGACGCCGAAGGCGGCGCGCAGGCGCGAGATCACCCGCGCCGCCAGCAGCGAGTGGCCGCCCAGCTCGAAGAAGTTGCCGTCCGCCCCCACCCGTTCGATGCCGAGAAGCTCGGCCCAGAGGCCGGCCACCACCTCTTCGACCGGCGTGCGCGGGGCGAGGAAGGTCTCCGGCGCGCCCGGCCCTTCCTGCGCCGGCAGGGCCTTCCGGTCCACCTTGCCGTTGGGGGTGAGGGGCAGGGCGTCGAGGGTCACGAAGGCGGCCGGCACCATGTAGTCCGGCAGCCGCTCGTGCAACGATCGGCGCAGCTCCGCGGCAGTGGCGTCACCGGTGACGTAGGCGATCAGCCGCCGGCCGCCTGAAGATCCGACGGATCGGTCCGAACGGTCGGATCCGTCGGATCGCACCACCACCACCGCCTCGCGCACCCCGGGCAACGCCGCCAGCGCCGCCTCGATCTCGCCGGGCTCGATGCGGAAGCCGCGGATCTTGACCTGGCCGTCCAGGCGGCCGAGAAACTCCACCGCGCCGTCCGGCCGCTGCCGGACGAGGTCGCCCGTCCGGTAGAGGCGGCCTCCGGGGTGCGAGCCGAACGGGTCGGGCAGGAACCGTTCGGCGGTCAGCTCCGGCCGGTCGTGATAGCCGTGCGCCAAGCCGTCGCCGCCCAGGTAGAGATCGCCCGGCACCCCCACCGGCTGGGGGGTGAGCCCCGGTGCCAGGACGTACAGGGTACCGTTGGCCAGCGGCTTCCCGATGGGCACGGTCTCCCCCGGCGGAACCTCTTCCACCCGCTGCCAGGTGGCGTAGGTCGTCGTCTCGGTGGGGCCGTAGACGTGGAGCAGAGTCTCGGGCGCGCCGTCCCGCAGCACCGCGCGCACCGCCGCGGTATCGACCATCTCGCCGCCGAAGAGCAGCACGCGCAGCGGGGCGAAGGCTCCCGGCGCCTCGCGAGCCATCTGGTTGAAGAGAGCGGTGGTGAGGAACAGTACGTTGACGCCTTCGCGGCGCAGCGCGGCGCTCAGGAGGCTGGGCGAGAGGATCGTCTCGCGCTCGATGCCCACCAGCCGGGCGCCGTTGAGCAGTGCGCCCCAGATCTCGAAGGTGGCGGCGTCGAATGAGCTGTTCGAGGTCTGCGCCACCCGGTCGTCCGGGTTGAGCCGGATGTAGTCGGTCCCGCGCACCAGGCGCACGACGGCGCGGTGCGGCACCACCACCCCCTTCGGCCGGCCGGTCGAGCCGGAGGTGTAGATGACGCAGGCGGGGTCGCCGGGCGAGGAGAGGCCCGCGAGAGGCGGCTCCTCTTCGGGGGCTGCCGCGCAGTCCAGCTGCTCGACGTGCAGTCCCGCACGGGTGGGGAGCCGCCCGTCCAGACTCTCCTCGGCGACGAGCACGGCGGCGCCGGTGTCCTCCAGCATGAAGGCGAGCCGTTCCCGCGGGTGGGCGAGGTCGAGCGGCACGTAGGCGCCTCCCGCCGTGAGGATGCCCAGCATCCCCACCACCAGCTCCGGCAGGCTCTCGGCACAGAGGCCCACGAAGGAACCGGATCCCACGCCCGCGCGGCGCAGCCGGTGGGCCAGCCGGCGTGAGCGGCTGGCGATCTCCCCATAGCTGAGCTCGCGGCCGGCGAAGGCCAAGGCCACGGCGCCCGGCGAGCGCTCCGCCTGCTCGGCGAACAGCTCGTGGATCGGGGCCTGCGGATAGTCCCGGGCCGTGGCGTTCCAGCTCGCGAGTTGGCGGGTCTCGGCGGGGGTGAGCAGGTCCGCCTCCGCGACGCGGCGGTCCGCATCTTCGACGAGGCCGGTGAGCAGGCGCTCGAAGTGCCCGATCAGCCGGTCGATGGTCGCTCCGTCGTAGAGATCGGCGGCGTACTCGACCGAGCCGCCCAGATCGCCATCGTGCTCCTCGAGGTTGAGCGTGAGGTCGAACTTCGCGGCCGTCGCCTCCTGGCTCACCGGCCGCAGCCGCAGGTCCTGGACCTCCAGAGTCCCGCCGGGAGTGTTTTGCAGGGCGAACATCACCTGGACCAGGGGGGAGTGGGCGAGGCTCCTCTCCGTCGCCAGCTCCTCGACCAGCCTCTCGAACGGCACGTCCTGGTGGGCGTGGGCGGCGAGCTCGGTCTCGCGCACCCGGCTGAGCAGCTCGCGGAAGCTGGGGTTCCCGGCCAGGTCGCCGCGCAGGATCAGGTTGTTGACGAAGAAGCCGATCAAGCCCTCCAGCTCCATGCGGTTGCGCCCCGCCACGGGGGTGCCCACCGCGAGGTCGTCCTGACGGCTGTAGCGGGCCAGCAGGGCCTGGAAGGCGGCCATCAGCACCATGAAGAGCGTCGCTCCCTCGCGCCGGGCGAGCTCCTCGGCCTGCCGGATGAGCCCGGCCGGCAGCCGTACCGGCCGCTCCCCACCGCGGAAGCTCTGCACTGCCGGCCGCGGCCGGTCGGTGGGCAGCTCCAGCAGCGGTGGCAGGCCGGCGAGCTGGCGCCGCCACCAGTCGATCTCCCGCTCCAGGACCTCGCCGTGCAGCCAGGAACGCTGCCAGACCGCGAAGTCCGCGTACTGCACCGGCGGCTCCGGCAGGGGCGAGGGCTCACCCTGAGCGAACGCGGCATAGAGCGCGGTCACCTCGCGCACCAGAATGCCCATCGACCAGCCGTCGCTCGCCACGTGGTGCATGGTGAGGGCGAGGGCATGGTCCTGCGCCGACAGCCTCATCAGCAGGCCGCGCAGCTTCAGGTCGCGGGCGAGATCGAAAGGCCGGCCGGACTCTTCCCCAGCGAGGGCGAGCGCCGCCGCCTCACGCGCGGGCTCCGGCAGCGTCGAGAGGTCCACGAGGGGCAGGGCGAAGGGGGCCGGGGTTTCGATGACCTGCACCGGCGAGTCCGCCTCCAGGACGAAGACGGTGCGCACGGCCTCGTGGCGGCGCACGATCTCTCCCAGGCAGCGGGTGAGCACCGCGGGTTCGAGCGGCCCTTCGATGCGCAGCGCCACCGGCAGGTTGTAGACCGGCGTGCCCGGCTCGAGCTGGTCGACGAACCAGAGCCGGGCTTGAGCGAACGACAGGGGCAGGGGACCCTGCCGAGGCCCTCGGACGAGGGTGGGAACGCCCGTGTCTTGGCCCTGGCGCCGCTCCACCTCCGCCGCGATCTCCATTGCGAGGGCGGCCACGGTGGGCGCCTCGAAGAGGGTACGCAAGGGAAGCTCGACGCCGAAGCCGGCCTGGAGGCGCGAGACGAGTTGGAGACCCAGCAGCGAATGGCCGCCCAGCGCGAAGAAGCTGTCGTGGGCTCCCACGCGGTCGATGCCGAGCAGGTCGCCCCAGATCGTGGCGAGCCGCCGTTCGACGTCGGTGCGCGGCTCCTCATAGGGCGTGTCGATGCCAGGCCGGACGTGACCGGAGCCGCCCGGGACCAGCTCGGCGGGCGCGCTCTCCGCGGCGGGTTTCAGGCCGAGAAGCTCGTCGAGGGCCTCGGGCGTGGGCGGGCCGGAAGGGAGGGCAACCACCCGGTAGCCGCGCGACTCCAGGGCGGCGGCCCAAGCAGGATCCGCTCCCTCCGGCAACAGGAGGACCCCGGGAGACGCCGCTCGGCCAGGTTCTATCCAGTACCGTTGCCGCTCGAACGGATACGCCGGCAGCGACACCCGGCGACGGCGCTCGCCGCCGTGGAAGCCGGACCAGTCGATCTCCGCGCCGGAGAGCCAGAGACGTCCCAGGGTCTGGAGCAGGAATCTCGGGTCCGGCTGCCGGTCGAGCTCGTGACGCAGCGAGGAGAGGACGGCGCCGGCACCGTCCTCGGGCATCTGCTGGAGAGCCAGGCTCCCCAGGGTCTGGCCGGGGCCCATCTCGAGCAGCACCCTTCCCGGCTCGCGCCACAGCTCGGCGACACCATCGGCGAAGCGGACGGGCGAGACGAGGTGGCGCACCCAGTACTCGGGATCGGTGGCCTGGACGGGAGAGATCCAGGTTCCCGTGACGTTCGAGAGATAAGGGATGCGCGGGGGCGCCAGGGGGATGGCGGAGAGCAGCTCCTCAAGGGCGCCGGCGACGGGCTGCATCATCCAGGAATGGAAGGCCTGGTCTGCCTGCAACCGGCGGCAGGGGAGCCCCTCCGCGGCGAGCCGCTGCTCCAGCCCGGCGATCGCCTCGTGGGGACCGGCCACCACCGACACCGCCGGGGCGTTGACCGCGGCGAGGGAGAGCTCCGGGGACAGCCGCGCCCGCGTCTCCTCCTCCGCCAGCGGCACGGCCAGCAGGGCTCCCGGGGCAACCTCGCCGATCAGGCGGGCGCGCCGGGCTACCAGCGTCAGGGCGTCGGGAAGCTCCATCACGCCCGCCAGGCAGGCCGCCGTGTACTCGCCCAGGCTGTAGCCGAGGAGGGCCGCCGGCCGTACTCCCCAGCTCATCCACAGCCGGGCGAGGGCGTAGCCCACGGCGAACATCGCCGGCTGGGCGATGCGGGTCTCCCGGAGGAGAGCTCGCGCCGCCGTCTCCCGCGGCTCGGGACGGGAGCCGCGCCCGAGCAGGGCGCGCAGGTTCAAGCCTCCGGGAGCCTCCGCCGGTTCGTCAGCCGTGAACAGCGCCTCGCGCAGATCGAGCCCGAGGTGCGGCAGGAGCAGCTCGGCGCAGCGGTCGATCTCCTGCCGGAACACCGGCTCGTCCTGGTAGAGGCCGCGGGCCAGGCCTGGATACTGGTCGCCGACCCCGGGCAGCAGGAAGGCGACGCTGCAGCGGCCCGCTTCCCGGGCGGCGGCCGTCCACACCTTTTGCGGGTCCCGAGCCGAGAGCGCCGCCGCGGCCTCCTCGCGCGTCGCCGCCAGCACCGTGCGGCGGAAAGCGAAAGGCCGCCGGCCCACTCGCAGGGTGTAGGCGGCGTCGGCGAGGCTCAAGTCCGCGTCCTTCTCCAGGCGCTCGGCGAGGCCGTCCGTCATCCGTTCGAGGGCCGCGGGCGTGCGCGCCGAGAGCAGCAGCACCTGCCAGGGGCGCGACGGGCTGGAAGGAGCCGTGGGAGGCGCCTCCTCGAGCACCGCGTGCACGTTGGTGCCGCCGATGCCGAAGGCGCTCACCCCGGTGCGGCGGGGCTCGCCGTTCGTGTTCCATTCGGTCAGCCGGTCGGCCACCCGGAACGGGCTCGCGGCGAAGTCGATGGCGGGGTTCGGCGCCGTGAAGTGCAGGCTGGGCGGGACCTGGCGGTGCTCCAGGGCGAGCACGGTTTTGATCAGACCGGTGACGCCGGCGGCCGCGTCCAGGTGGCCGACGTTGGTCTTGACCGAGCCGAGGAGGCAGAAACCGGTGCGGCCGGTCTCCCGGCGGAAGGCCCCTTTGAAGGCCAGATTGAGGGCGGCGACCTCGATGGGGTCGCCGAGGGGTGTGGCGGTGCCGTGCGCTTCGACGTAGGTGATGCTCTCCGCAGAGACTCCAGCGTCGGCGAGCGCGGCGGAGATGACTGCCGCCTGCCCGGCGACGCTCGGCGCGGTGTAGCCGGCCTTGCCGGAGCCGCCATCGTTATTGGCCGCCGAGCCGAGGAGGACGGCGTGGATGGTGTCGCCGTGCGCCAACGCGTCTTCGAGCCGCTTGAGCACGACGATGCCGGTGCCGCTCCCCCCCACGGTGCCGCGCGCCGCGGCGTCGAAGGCGCGGCAGCAGCCGTCGGGGGAGGCAATGCCCCCCTCCTCGTAGAGATAGCCGGCGCGCTGCGGCAGGGCGATGGAGACGCCGCCGGCGAGCGCCATGTCGCAAGCGCCGAGTCGGAGGTTCTGGCAGGCCAGGTGGACCGCCATCAGCGAGCTGGAGCAGGCCGTCTGGACCGTCAGGCTTGGACCCGCGAGGTCCAGCTTGTAGGAGACGCGGGTGGCCAGGAAGTCCTTGTCGTTGCCCAGCAGGAGATCGAGCCCGCTCAGCGCCTCCGGCGCGGCGCTGGTGACGATCTGGTGCAGGTAGCGGCTGAACCCCAGGCTGGCGAACACGCCGACCGGCCCCGGCACGCGCAGGGAATCGTAGCCGGCGTCCTCCAGCGCCTCCCAGGCGCATTCGAGAAAGATGCGCTGCTGGGGGTCCAGGAGCTGGGCCTCGCGCGGGCTGTAGCCGAAGAAGCCGGCGTCGAACATCTCAACCCCGTCGAGCACCCCGGCGGCCGGCACGTAGCGCGGGTCGCGCCGCAACTCGGGAGGGACGCCGGCGGCGGCGAGCTCCTCGTCGCTGAAGCGGGCGATCGAGGCGACGCCGTCGCGCAGGTTGGCCCACAGCGGCTCGATGCCGGGCGCGCCAGGGAAACGGCCAGCGAGGCCGACGATGGCGACGGCGCCGCTGCCCTGGCTTCGCGCTCCGGCGACGCGAGGCATCATGGGCTCGGCAATCACCAGACCGGGCTCCAAGTGGCGCGCCAGGGCGCGGACGGTGGTGTGGGTGAGGAGATCCAGCAGGCTGACCTCCCGTCCCAGCCGGTCGCGCAGCCGCGCCTGCACCTGGGGGAGCAGCAGCGAGTGGCCGCCCAGGTCGAAGAAGTTCTCCCCGGCGCCGACCTGCGGCACGCCCAGGACCTCGCACCAGACGGCGGCCACGGCGTCTTCGAGCGCGCTGCGGTCCTCCTCGGGGGGCAGGTCGTGGGAGACTGGGGAAGGCGCCGGCAGGGCCTTGCGGTCCACCTTGCCGTTGGGCGTCAGCGGCAGCGCCGCGAGCGGCACGATTGCCGCAGGCACCATGGCGCTGGGCAGCCGCTCACGCAGTTGCTCCTGGAGGGAGCGGGCTGCGGTATCGCCCACCACGTAGGCGACCAGTTGCCGGTCACCCGATCGGACGGATCGGTCCGATCGGTCGGATCCGTCGGATCGATAGGAATCCTCTCGCACCACCACGGCCGCCTCGCGGACTCCAGGCAGCGACAGCAGCGCCGCCTCGACCTCGCCGGGCTCGATGCGCTGGCCGCGGATCTTGACCTGGTGATCCACCCGGCCCAGGAACTCGATCTCGCCGTCGCGGCGGTAGCGACAGAGGTCTCCCGTGCGGTAGAGCCGGTCACCTGAGCCCCTGGGGTCGGGCAGGAACCGTTCCGCCGTGCGGCCGGGATCCCCCAGGTAGCCGCGGGCCAGGGAGGGTCCCCCCACCCATAGCTCGCCCACTGCTCCCGGCGGCACCGGTTGCAGGGACCGGTCCAGCAGATGGACCCGCAGGCCGTCGATGGGCCGGCCCAGCGTGACGCCCTCGCCGCGGTCTCGCGGGGGCACCGGGCCGGCGCTGGTCACCACCGATGCCTCGGCCGGGCCGTAGTGGTTGATCAGGGTGAAACCGCTCCCCGGCTCCGGGCGGCCGAGCAGGCGGTCGCCGCCCACCAGCAGCCGGCGCAGGGAGGGGATCTCCGGCGCCCCGCTGGCGAGGAGCGCCTCGGCCAGCGGTGTGGGCAGGAAGGAGACGGTGATGCCGCGATCCGCCATCCAGTCGGCCAGCCGCGACGGGTCGAGCCGCAGCTCCTCCGCGGGCAGGTGGAGGGTCGCTCCGGAGGCCAGGCAGGCCCAGATCTCCCAGACCGAAGCGTCGAACCCGAGGCTCGCCACCTGGGTACGGTGGTCCCCCGGCCCCGTGCCGTGGGCGCGCAGGTCCCAGCGCACCAGGTTGAGCAGCCCGCGGTGCGGGACCATCACCCCCTTGGGCCGTCCCGTCGAGCCGGAGGTGTAGAGCACGTAGGCGAGCTGCTCCGGTGCCACCGGCAAGGCGGCCAGCGGCGCGCTGAGCGCGATTTTCTCGCGGTCGCGATCCAGCGATTCTCGAGTCAACACCACCGAGGCTGCCGCCTCTTCGAGCATGAAGGCGAGGCGCCTGGCGGGATGGGCAGGATCGAGGGAGAGGTAGGCCGCGCCGGCCTTGAGAATGCCCAGTTGGGCCACCAGAAGCTCGGCCGAGCGCTCCATCAGCACGGCCACGATGGATTCCGGGCCTATCCCCAGAGCACTCAGGAAACCGGCCAGCCGGCCGGCGCGCTCGGCGAGGTCGCCGTAGGTGAGCGTGTTGCCCGCCGCATCCACCACCGCCGCGGCGTCCGGCCGTTCGCGGCTCCAGCGCTCCACCAGAGAGGTGACAGGTTCCTCCCAGCCATCGGCCTCGCCGGTGTCGTTCCACTCGGTGAGCAGTTGCTGGCGCTCATCCGGGGAGAGGAGGGGCAGCTCCGTGGCCCTCAGGTCCGGAGCCGCGACGGCTGCCGCGAGCAGCCGCTCGAAGCCCGCGATCAGCCGGGCCACGGTCGTGGCGTCGAAGAGGGCGGTGGCGTACTCGACCGCTCCCTCCAGTGCGCCGTCCTCTTCCGCGAAGCTCACCGTGAGGTCGAGCTTCGCCGTCGTCCCCGCGACTTCGACGGGCCGCAGGCGCAGGTCCTCGATCTCCAGCTTTCCGAACGGCGCGTTTTGCAGCGCGAGCATCGTCTGGAACAGAGGGGGGTAGGCGAGGCTGCGCTCCGGCGCCAACTCCTCGACGAGCTTCTCGAACGGTACGTCCTGATGTAGCCAGGCCGCGAGTGCGGTCTCGCGCACCCGGCCGAGCAGGTCGCGGAACGCTGGCGCGCCGGTGAGGTCGCCGCGCAGCACCAGGGTGTTGACGAAGAACCCGATCAACCCCTCGGTCTCCACCCGGTTGCGGCCGGCCACGGGAGTGCCCACCGCCAGGTCGTCCTGCCCGCTGGTGCGCGCCAACAGGGTCTGGAAGCCGGCGAGGAGCACCATGAAGAGCGTCGCTCCTTCCTGCCGGGCGAGAGCCTCGGCCTGCCGGAGGAGGGAGGCCGGCAGGCGCACGGACCGGGTGGCGCCCAAGTGGCTCAGCACCGCGGGCCGGGGGCGGTCGGTGGGCAGCTCCAGGAGCGGCGGCAGCCCGGCGAGCTGCTGGCGCCAGAAGGCGACCTCCTCCTCCAGGACCTCGCCGTGCAGCCAGGAGCGCTGCCAGAGCGCGAAATCGGCGTACTGCACCGGCAGCGCCGGCAACGGCGAAGGCCGATGCGCGGCGAAGGCCGGATAGAGCGCGGCGATCTCATGGACCAGGATACCCATGGACCAGCCGTCGCTCGCGATGTGATGCGTCGTGAGCACGACGGCGTGGTCCCTCTCGCCGAGGCGCACCAGCAGGGCGCGCAGCAAGGGGCCACGGGCGAGATCGAACGACCGTCCGGCCTCTTCCTTGGCGAGGGTCCGCGCCAGATCCTCGCGCGCGTTCGCCGGCAGCGCCGACAGGTCCACCACGGGAAGCGGGAAGGGCTCGGCCGGCAGGATTACCTGCACCGGCGAGCCCTGGGGTGCGGCGAAAACGGTGCGCAACGCCTCGTGGCGGCGCACAATCTCGCTTAAGGCACGGGCCAGCACCGCGGCGTCGAGCGGACCCTCGGCGCGCAGCGCCGCCGCGACGTTGTACAGCGGGCTGCCCGGCTGCACCCGGTCGATGAACCAGAGCCGGGCTTGAGCGAAGGACAGGGGCAGGGCCCCGTCGCGCGGCACGGGGAAGAGAGGCGGAGCGAGCGGGGCCGTGCCCGTCCGCCGCGCCGCTTCGATCCGGGCGGCGAGGTTCGCGAGCACCGGAGCCTCGAAGAGGTCGTGGAGAGGGATCTCGACGCCGAAGGCCTGGCGCAGACGCGACGTCACCTGCGTCGCCAGCAGGGAATGTCCGCCCAGGTCGAAGAAGTGATCGGCCGCCCCGACCCGTTCGAGCCCGAGGAGGTCGGCCCAGATGCCGGCGAGAACCTCCTCGGCCGGCGTGCGCGGTGCCAGGTAGCCCTCGCCGCCGCCGGGCTGCTCTGGAGCGGGCAGGGCCTTGCGATCCACCTTGCCGTTGGCGGTGAGGGGCAGCGCGTCCAGAGTCACGAAGGCCGCTGGCACCATGTAGTCCGGCAGCCGCTCGCGCAGCGATTGGCGCAGCTCCGCGGCAGTGGCGTCACCGGTGACGTAGGCGATCAGCCGCCGGTCGACCGGTGATCCGACGGATCGGTCCGATCGGTCGGATCCGTCCGATTGCACCACCACCGCCTGGCGGGCCCCGGCCAGCACCAACGCCGCCTGGCGGGCCCCGGCCAGCACCAACGCCGCCTCGATCTCCCCCAGCTCGATGCGGAAGCCGCGGATCTTCACCTGGTGATCCAGCCGGCCGAGGTACTCCACCTCGCCGTTGGGGAGGAACCGCCCCAGGTCGCCCGAGCGGTAGAGCCGCTCTCCCGGCCGGACGCCATCCGGGTCCGGCACGAAGCGTTCCGCCGTCAGCTCGGGCCGGCCCAGGTAGCCGCGGGCGAGGCCAGCGCCGCCCACCACCAGCTCGCCCGGCACGCCGATGGGGGCCGGCCTGAAGCTGCGGTCCATCACCCCGAGGGACAGGTCGGGAATGGGCACGCCGATGACGCTGCGGGTGTCGGTGGCGCGCAGTGGCCTATAGGTGACGTGGACCGTCGTCTCGGTGATCCCGTACATGTTGACCAGGCGTGGC
>DASUEN010000120.1:0-12539 GCA_036275055.1 Thermoanaerobaculia bacterium | reverse complement strand
GGGATCATCCCCTACCCGGGGCTGGCAAACAGCGCCAGCCCCGGGCTACATGCCTAAGCTCCTTCAGAGCAAAGACAGATAACAGTCATAGCTGATTGCATCCAAGCCGCGATGATGGATCTTGGCGTCGTGATGCGCACTTATTTAGGATGCTGCGTATAATAGTGGTCTGAACCTCCGCCCGGTTTGCCCTGCGGAGAACCTTGCCCAACTGCGTACCCTTCCAAGCCGCCAGTTCGGGTTCACTGTCGAATGCGTAGCCCAATGCGAGAACATACTGTCGATCGACAAGACGCAGCTCGATCTGGACGCCGGGCCCCATTGGTGTACTGGATCAGAGGGCCTTGCGGGATGTGGTCAAGGCCATCGGGTACGTCATCGAATCGGATTGCGAGCCGGTGTGAGCTATCCAGAAGCTGGTCAGCTCACCAAGCCACGCCCCTGAGCTCCGGGGGAAAGAGGCGGCGGTCGGAGAGCCGATCCTCATCCAAGACTCGGATCAGGTACTCGCCGGTCTCCTTCTGCCCCTGAGCATCGCCCTCTTCGTTCCAGGTCTGGAGCAGCTTGACAATCCCCAGCGGGAGTCCCTGTCGAGAACGTGGTAGACGAAGCCTCCCATCAGGGCGCCTCACTCCGCCTTGGCACTCGCCCGAGCGGAGCGCGGGGCCGGGCGTGCCGCGGATTCCGCAATCTTGATCAACCCACGGAGTGCCTCGTTGACAGCCTTGTCGTTGGGAAAGACCCTGGCAACCTCTGCCTCCAGAACCACGACGTTGGTCGCCGCGGCAATCCGGCTGGCGTACTTGCCGCGGACCAAGGTACCAAAATCTGAACGCTCGTACTCGGGCCTCAACTCGTCCACAGTCTTGGATTTATCCTTCCTCATAGCGGGAATCTCACGCCGCTTCAGCGTGTTGACCTTCGAACTCTACGGCGTCTTCCACGGACTTGGGATCGACCATGTACCAGCGGGCCACCGCCTGAATGGAGCCCTCGGCCTTGAACGCCCGGGCCAGCACGCTGGTCGGAACGGACTCAGGATCGACGATGGGTTGGCCGAACGATCGCTCTGGATCGATGACGACGCGGCGGTTCGTTCCAAGGGGCCACCAGCGAACCGGCTCGTTACCGAGCGCCGAGAATTCCAGGCCCTCGAAAAGGAACTGCTCGACGATGCTCTTGAATTCGTACTGGCTCTCGACAAGATCGAGGAGCGACTCGTCTCCGGCCTCCTGGACGATCTCCGCGAAGATGCTGCGGCCGTCCGTCTTGAAGCGCCGGGTCGAGAACGCTCATGGTACTATTCTACAGGATCGGCTGCGGGGTGCAAGGCTGGATTTGCCCGGGTTGCCCGGAGGCGCTGTCGAGCGCGCATATCTCCAGACACACCGCAAAGTCGCCGGATCGGCCGCAACGTCTGGAGATACGCGGCATCTCCGCAGATACGCCGCAATTTCTTCAGATACAACGCAATCTCGCCGGATACACTGCAAAATCCCCGGATATGCTGCGTATCTCTGGACACGCCGCAAAGTCTGTAGATACGCCGCAAAATCTCCAGACACACCGCGACTTCTCTCGACACACCGCAATTTCCGCAGATACGCCGCGACTTCGCGCGCCACACCGCAATCTCACCTGGTATCATCCGTCGCGCACGGCTACGGAGACGGGGAATGGAGACGAAGCTTTCGATCGAGGAAGTCCTGTCCAATCTGGAGGCTCGCGCGATCTTCCTGCGCGATCAAGAGGCGTTCCATGCACAGCAGGAGGTCCACCACCGCGAGCAGCGGGCCGCTTTCGCCGCCGAATTGGCGAAGGTGCAGCAAAACCTGGAGGCTTTCCGGACGGCCCTGGCGTCCACGGCGGACTTGGCTCTGCTGTCTCCTGCTCCCCCGGCGGCCGGCGAGGCGGAGCTTCCAGCCAAGCTGCCAGCCCCCGGCCGGCTGATGGTGGGCCGGCTGCTGCGGCTGGTCGCCAAGAGCCCGGGCCTGGCCGAGCCTTTCGGCCCGACGGCCGTGGCAGCGGAGGTCAACCGCCGCTTTCCGGACCGCTTGGAGGAACCCGTCGGCCCGCGAGCCGCTTCGGACGCCCTGCGGCGGATGCTCGCCGAAGGCGAGCTCGATCTCGTCCGCAAGGGAAAAGCCGCCCACGAAGCGCTGTACACGCGGCGGCCGGGCCGTTCGTGATCCGCCAAAAGGATTACAATCGGTTGGAGGCCGGGGATTTCGAATCCCGGGCGTCAACGAGAGGACGGCCCCAAAGTGATGACGACCGGAGCACACTTCGCCGCGAGACACCGCCGCGCCCTGATCGCGGCGTGCTGTCTCGCCGGTCTGGCGGCCATCGTCGTCCTGAGTGATCCCTCGCGGGCCGGAGCCGCGGCCACCGGGCCGGACATCACGGTCATCGCCTTCTACGACGTCAGCAGCTTCGGCTCCGCCAACGGCTTCGCCGCCTATGCGCTCGGCACCACCGCCTGCAACCGCGGCGACGCGCCGCTCGACTGGTGCAACCAGGACGTCGGCTGCGCCCCCGGCGCCACCTCGAACGACCATCCCGTGATCGCCCAGAACCTGTACCGGCTCAAGAACGGCCGTTTCCAGCAGATCGGCATGAGCTGGCTGAAGCACGGCTTCCTGTCGGGAAACTTCACCGACGCTGGCTGCACCGGCTCGGTGGGGCAGTCCTGCCAGCAGCCGCCGGCCGGTGGCCGCCAGCTCGGCGTCGGCTGCACCGACCCCTATCTGGCGACTCAGAACGGCGGCCGGCCGCTGGGGCGCCGCTCGGAGGTCGATGCCACCACCGGCGCCTTCCCTTTCCCTTATTCGAGCCCCGACGGACCGTACCAAGTCTACGATCAGCGGATCAAGGTGGCCACCTCGGACGTCGACCCCGCGGCCAATGCCGGCGCCACCTATTGGGCGGAGGCGCAGTACGTCGCCCCCGGTGACGCGGTCGCCGGCAACGCGCTCAACGACGCCTCGCACCGCCAGGTCACCATCGGCGGCGCCCCGACCTACGCCCTGACGATGACCGGCCCCTTTTACGAAGGGCTTCCGGCGATCTTCGCCTGGCAGGAGCAGGACCCGAGCGTGGCCCTGGTGAAAGTCGACGTCCCGGGACCGATCGTCGAGCGCTACCACGTGGCACGCAAGGTCACCAACCTGGGAGGTGGCCTCTGGCACTACGAGTACGCCGTCCACAACCTGAATTCGGACCGCAGCGCCCGCTCTTTCTCCGTCGAGTTTCCCGCGTCGACCGCCTTCTCCAACGCCGGCTTCAAAGGGATCGCGCACCATTCCGGAGAGCCGTACGCGGCCGACGACTGGCAGGTCTCCTCCTCGAGCAACGTCCTCACCTGGTCCACCGACACCTTTGCCACCAATCCGAACGCCCACGCCTTGCGCTTCGCCACGATGTTCAGCTTTTGGTTCGACGCCGACCAGCCGCCGGCGGATACGATCGTTCACACGCTGAGCCTGTTCAAGCCCGGCGACCCGCCCTCGGTGGAGTTCACGGTCCTCGAACCCGCGCTGTTCAGCGACGGCTTCGAGTCAGGCGGCCTCGACAACTGGAGCGCCACCGCCGGCAGCCGCCCGTCCGGGTGACGTTCCATCCCGGATGGTAAAGTCGTAGCGTGCCCCTCACCGTCGTCCAAGAACGCCCGGCCACGATCCGCCGGTCGCGCGCCGCACGCTGGCGGGCCGCGGTATTGATCGGGATCCACCTCGCCGTCGCCGCTCACGTGGCCCACTGGCTGATCGCCGGACGCACGATGACGCCGGTCGAGCCTTCGGAGGCCATGGCCCTGGCGCGGGACGGCGTGGTCAACGCCGGTCTGATTTTCTTCGCCGCCGCGGCCCTGGCGACGGCGGTCTTCGGCCGCTGGTTCTGTGGCTGGGGGTGCCATCTCGTGGCCCTGCAGGACCTCTGCCGGTGGTTGCTGGAGAAGATGGGCCTCCGCCCGCGGCCCTTGCGCTCGCGCCTCCTGGCGTGGATGCCGGTCGCCGCCTTCATTTATATGTTCCTGTGGCCGGCGGTGTGGAGGGTGTGGAACGGCGATCCGATCCGCCACGTCCAGACCGAATGGACCACGCCGCACTTCTGGGCCACTTTCCCGGGGTTGATGGTCGGCGGGCTGACCCTCCTCGTCTGCGGCTTCGCCGCCGTCTACTTCCTGGGTGCCAAGGGTTTCTGCACCTATGCCTGCCCCTACGGCGCCCTCTTCGCCGCCGCCGACCGGGTGGCGCCGATGCGCATCCGGGTCACCGACGCGTGCTCGGGGTGCGGCCACTGCACGGCGGTCTGCACCTCGAACGTCCTCGTCCACCAGGAGGTGCACGATTACGGCATGGTCGTGGACCCCGGCTGCATGAAGTGCGGCGATTGCGTTTCGGTCTGCCCCAACGACGCCCTCTACTACGGCCCGGGGCCGATCGCCCTTTTCGCCAAGCCGCGGGTGCCCGGCCCGGAGCCGCGCCGCTTTCCCCTCGCCGGCTGGGAGGAGGGGGTGCTCGCGATCGCCTTCGTCGCGGCGTTCTTCACTTTCCGCGGGCTCTACGGCCTGGTGCCGTTCCTCCTGGCTCTGGGCTGGGCCGGGGTGCTCGCCTACCTCTCTCTCGTCGCCGTGCGCTTGGTCGTGCGGCCCCACGCGACGCTGCGGCGGATCGCCTTGAAGCACGACGGCCGGCTGCTTCCGGCCGGGCGAGGGTTCCTCGTGGCGCTTGCCGCCGTGGCCCTGTTCTGGGGACACAGTGCGTTCGTCCACGCCCACGCCGCCCTCGGCGCGCGCGACTTCGCCGCCGCCGACGGGCTGCGCGCGGCCTTCCTCGACCCGGCCGCGGAGAAGGCGACGATGACCGCCGCCGAACGGGGCCGGCTGCTCGACGCCCGACGCCATTTGGAGATCGCCGAGCGCTGGGGGCTCGCGACCGGGCCCTGGCAGGCCTTGCGGCTCGCCTGGCTGTCGGCGATCTTCCGCGATCACGCCGGTTTCGAACGCTACGCCACACTGGCGCTCGCCCGCGGCGAAGAGCCGGCGGAGGTCCACGATCTCGTGGCGCGGGAAGCCTGGCTGCGGGGGGACCTGCCCGCCGCCGCCGCGGCCTACGAGCGTGCGATCTCCGCCGCGCCCGATTCGACCGTTCCCTACCTGGGGCTGGGCATCCTCGCCGCCCGCGCGGGAGACCTCTCCACCGCTCGCTCAGCTTTCGATCGCGGCCTGGCGCGCCTGCCCGATTCGGCGGACCTGACCTACAACGCAGCCCTGGTCCGCGCTCTCTCCGGCGATCTGGAGGGCGCCATCGCCGGCTTCGAGCGCACCCTCGTCCTCGCACCCGGCCATCGTGCGGCGCGTGAGAACCTCGCCGCCGCGCGGGCGGCCCGGTCCGCTCCGGCGAGCCCCATCCCGCCCTGACCCCCCATTCAGTTAGAGTAGAGCTTTTCCGAGAGGGAGACCGCAGAGTGATGACGACCGGAGCACGCCTCGCCTCGAAATACCGCCGCGTCCTGATCGCGATGGGCTGCCTCGCCGCCCTGGCGGCCTTCACCGTCCTGGGCAATTCCTCCCAGGCCGGAGCCGCGGCTTCCGGGCCGGACGTGACGGTGTTCTCCTTCACCGACATCAGCAGCTACGGCTCCGCCAACGGCTTCGCCGGCTACTCGGTGGGCACCCGCTCCTGCAACCGCGGCGACACGCCGCTCAACTGGTGCGACGAATCCAGCGGCTGCGCCCCCGGCGCCACCGACCAGGACCACCCCGTGATCGCCCAGAACCTCTACCGGCTCAAGAACGGCCGTTTCCAGCAGATCGGCATGAGCTGGGTGAAGCACGGGTTCTTCTCCACCAACTCCTTCAGCATCGGCTGCAACGGCGCCGGGGGGCAGACCTGCCAGCAGCCGCCGGCCGACGGCGCGCAGCTCGGCGTCGGCTGCACCGACCCGTACACCGCCAGCCTCAACGGCGGCCGGCCTCTGGGGCGCCGCTCGGAGGTCAACGCCACCACCGGCGCCTTCCCCTTCCCGCCGTCGAGCCCCAGCGGACCCTATGCAATCTACGACCAGCGGATCAAGGTGGCGACGGCGGACCTCGACCCGGCTGCGAATGCCGGCGCCACCTACTGGGCGGAGGGGCAATACATCGCGCCCGACGACGCCAGCGCCGGCAACGCGCTCAACAACGCCTCGCACCGCCAGGTCACCGTCGGCGCCGCCCCCACCTACGCCCTCGCGATGACGGGGCCCTTCCACGAGCAGCTTCCGGCGATCTTCGCCTGGCCGGCGCAGGACCCCACCGTGATCGTGGTGAAAGTCGACGTTCCGGGGCCGATCGTCGAACGCTACAACGTGGCGCGCAAGGTCACGGACCTGGGAGGCGGCCTCTGGCATTACGAGTACGCCGTCCACAACCTGAACTCTGACCGCAGCGCCCGCGCCTTCTCCGTCGAGTTTCCGGCCTCCACCGCCTTCACCAACGTCGGCTTCAAGGGGATCGCTCACCACTCCGGAGAGCCCTACGCGGTCGATGATTGGTCGGTTTCCACCGCGAGCCGCCTCCTCACCTGGTCCACCGACACCTTCGCCACCAATCCGAACGCCCACGCCCTGCGCTTCGCCACGATGTTCAATTTTTGGTTCGACGCCGACCAGCCGCCGGCGGAGACGATCGTCCACACCCTCGACCTGTTCACACCCGGCGACCCGCCCTCGGTCGAGTTCGCGGTCGCCAACGACCTGCTCAGCGACAGCTTCGAGTCGGGCGACCTCGGCAACTGGAGCGCCGTCGCCAGCAGCCGCCCTTCCGGGTGAAGCACTCCGGTTTGCCGCGAAGACCAGTTGACAGCCCCTCGCCTCTCGGCGCATACTTCGGTCTGCGGCACAGACCGATCGCCATGGAGGCCTGAAATGCAGACTCGAGCCCTCGATCGCATCCATTTCGTCACGCGGCACTTCAACGGCCTTCAGGGATTCCGCTACTGGGTTCCCCTAGGGTTGATCGCCCTGAGCGTGGGAGGCACGACGTACTTCGAGAACCCGCAGTTCCTGATCCTGCGCGCGGTCCTGTTCCTGGGAGCGTTCGTCATGGCCCTCAGTGCGAGCTGGTACTACAAACGCACGTTTGGCGAGGTCGAGCCGCAGACGGCCTCTCCCGCCCGGGAGGTCGAGACCCTCTCGATCTACTGCCCGGCCGGTCCCACGCCACGGCTCGGCGGGTTTCAACGGATGTCGCCCATGGTGCGGTCCATCTTGATCCCCCTGGGACTGGCGGTGGTTCTTTTTACGGTCTTTCAGACGATTCGCCCTGACCTGATCATCGACGAGGACGAATCCCTGGTCCAGCCGCCTTGGGCGACTCTATCCGTCAGTCTCGCCCTGCAAGACGGCCCTTGGACGTGGCCTATGAGAACACACTCCACCAACAAAGCCATGGATGGGCAATTGATGTATGCCCTCCTCGGCTCCTGCTTCTTCGGCATCTGGCTCGGGCGGGGCCGCCGTTTGTCCCAGAGCTACTACCTGGGGCTCGGAATCGTGCTGCTGGGGCTTGCGGCCTTCGGCACCTTCCTTGGAAAGTTCTATCGGAGCGAGGGGGAGACGGCCCGGATCGTCGATACCCTCCTTCCGGCCGTGACCCATCTTTGGGTGGCCGTTCTTTTCTGCGGCGCCGCCATGATCCTGGCCGGCCTGCTCGACCACTGGCAGCTCGCGCGGGTGCTGGGTAAACCCGCCAAGGAGACGCAATCATGAGCACCACCCCCTTCGAGCAACTCGCGAGCCTGGACCGCCTGGTCCACGACCCCGCGCGGCTGGCCATCCTCACGGCGCTCTCGGCCTGCGAACGGGCGGACTTCCTCTTCCTGCTGCGCATCACCGGCCTCACCAAAGGGAACCTCTCCTCTCATCTTTCGAAGCTCGAAGAGGCGGATCTGGTGGTGATCGAAAAGCGCTTCGTGGAGAAGAAGACTCAGACCCTCGTGCGTCTGAGCGACGCCGGCCGGCAGACGCTCGAGGGTTATTGGAAGGAGATGGCGGAGCTGCGCGAGAGCGCCTCCCGCTGGCGGCCGCAGAACGCCGCGCTGGTGCCGGCGCCGGGGTAGGGCGGCGGCGCCTATTCATCTCGTTACACTCCCGACACCCCTCCTTGGCCCGAAGGTGCGCTAACATCGAAGGCAAAGGAGGATCTTATGAAAACGACCGTACGGGTGTTGGGGCTGACCTTCGCGTTGATGCTGGCCACGCTTTCCCATGCACGGGGTACCTCTACCGGAGGATGTTACGTCTCCTGCCCATACAGCGAGCAGACCTACCATATCTACCCGACCTACGGCTGCTGCGGACCGATTTCGCCCTATGACTTCACCTGCCCCGGCGGCGGCGAGCCTTACGGTTTCGCCTATGACGACTGGACGGGTCCACAGTTCTGCGTGTGATCCAAAGCGGCCGAAAGGCAAGGCAGGCCGTGGCGTGCGGGCGAAGCCCTAAGACGATCCCGGTTCCGACGATCCGCCCCCGGCAAGCTCCGCGCTGAGGCGCTCGCCGCCCTTGATGGTCAAGTCGAGCGTGCGGGTGGGGAACGGCAGGCTGATGCCGTTGTCGTCGTAGGCTCTCTTGACGCGCTCGATGGCGTCGCTGCGGGCCTTGAGATAGTCGGACTGCTTGGCCACGAAGTCGATCCAGAAGCGCGCCTCGAGGTTGATGGTGCTCTCCCCGAATTCCTCGAAATAGAGCTCGACCTCGGTGTCCGCCTTGCGGGACGGCAGCTCCTCCAAGGTCTTGACGGTCACCTGTCGCACCTTTTCCAGGTCGTCTTCGTAGGAGACGCCGATCTTCAGGTCGATCCGCCGCTTCCCCGTCGTCGAGTAATTGGTGATGGGGTTTTCGAACACCTGCTTGTTGGGCACGAGCAGGAGCTGCCCATCCGGGGTGAGGATCTCCGTCCAGCGCAGGTGGACGCGCTGCACGACGCCGAGGAAGTCCTTCGTCTGAATGAGGTGGGTGGCGCGGAACGGGTGCGCGATCGAAAGGTAGATGCCGGCCATGAAGTTGGCGGCGATGTCCTGGAAGGCGAAGCCCAGGGCGAGACCCAGGATGCCGGCGCCGGCCAGCAGCGAGGCCACGGTCTTCTGCAAGCCGATGATGCCCAGGGAGACGAAGACGCCCGCCAACAGCAGCGCCAGGTAGACCGTATGGGCGAGCAGGCGCGTCACCTGCTCGCTGTGGGAGACGCGGCGCAGAAGCCGGAACAGAAGGCTCCGCACCAGCTTGGCCAGGAGCCAGAAACCCACCACCACCAGCACCGCCACCGCCAGGTTGGGGAGCAGGAGGATGAAGTCCCGCATCCAGCCCAGGAGCTTCTCGATCAGCAGGTTCCAGGTCTTCTCGATCGCCATCTGGGAAGGATCGTGCAAGGGACGGGCCAGTCCCCCCTACTCGATCGCGAGCGCAATCTGGTTCGCGAACGCCTCCAGCAGGTGGAGCTGCTCGGGGGCGACGAGGCGCTGCGGGTCCGCGGGGTGGACTCCCAGGACGCCGACGATTCCCTGGGAGGTGCGCAGGGGGATGTAGAGCCCCTTGGCCGCGGGGAGGGTATCGGTGGTCTTGCCGGCCATACGGCCATGATCGAAAACCCATTGCGAAACGGCCTGTTCGCGGACGTCGAAAAGGTAGGTGACGCTCTCCGCCGCCCGCTCGGCGAGGCGCCCCGTTTCGTCCGGCAGGAGGAGGAGCACCTGGGAGAGGAAAACGGAGTGGATGTGCTGGGCCGCGGCTTTGAGGACGGCGTCGAGATCCGGCGCCGCCGCGAGGTCGCGGCTCATGGCGTAGAGGGCCGCGGTGCGCTCTTCCCGCACGCGGGCAGCCTCGGCCTGCTGGCGCAGGCGGACCGTCAGGGTGGAGACCACGAGGCCGGTGGTGAGCATCACCGCGAAAGTGAGCAGGTACTCGGTGTCGGAGATGGCGAAGGTGTAGTATGGCCGTACCAGGAAGAAGTCGAAACCGGCCACGGACAGGACGGAGGCCAAAATCGCCGGCCCGCGCGTGGATTTCGAGGCGAGCCCCACCACTCCCAGTAGCATGAGCATGGCGAGGTTGGTGGGCTCGAACCACGGGCGCACGGCGACGCAGACCGTCAGGGTTACGGCCGTCACCACCAGGGCCGCGACATAGCCGCGAACGTTCCGTTCCCGCCCACGCCGCGGCTGCGCAACGGGCCAGCCGCCCCCTTCTTCGCCGGAGATCACGTAGACGTCGATGCCGCCGCTCCCCCGTACCAAGTCGTCGCGCACGGAGCCGAAGAGCACGTCTTTCCAGCGCGAGTGCAGGGGCTTGCCCACGACGATTTTCGAAACGTTTCGCCGGCGGGCATACTTCAGGATCTCTTCCGCCGGCCGCTCGCCGGAAAGGGTTACGGTTTCGGCCCCCAGGCGCTCGGCGAGACGTAGGGTCTGCCAGACGCGGTCGCGGTCCTCCTGGCCCAGGCGCAGCTCGGCAGGGGTCTCCACGTAAACCACCACCCACTCGGCCCGCAACCTTTCGGCCAGCCGCCGGCCGCCACGCACGAGCTGATTGGCGGCGGGGCCGGAGCTGACGGCCACCAGCAGGCGCTCCGCCACCGGCCAGGTCTCGCCGATGTTGTGCGCCTGGCGGTAGAGCTGCATCTGGGCGTCGACCCGCTCGGCGGTCTTACGCAGGGCGAGCTCGCGCAGAGCGATCAGGTTTCCCGGCCGGAAGAAATTCTGCAACGCCCGCGAAGCCTGCTCGGAAACGTAAACCTTTCCTTCCTGCAGGCGCTTGAGCAGCTCCTCGGGCGGCAGGTCCACCAGCTCGACCTGATCGGCCCGCTCCAGAATGGAGTCCGGCACGGTCTCGCGCACCGCGACGCCGGTGACCTTTCCCACCAGGTCGTTGAGGCTTTCCAAATGCTGGACGTTGACGGTGGTCCAGACGTCGATCCCCTCGGCCAGGAGCTCTTCCACGTCCTGCCAGCGCTTGGCATGGCGTGAGCCGGGAGCATTGGTGTGCGCCAGCTCGTCCACGAGAAGCACGGCCGGCCGCCGGGCGCGGGCGGCGTCGAGGTCGAATTCCGCGAGCTCCACCCCCCGGTGATCGAGGAGGTGGCGCGGCAGGATCGCCAGCCCCTCGAGAAGGGCTTCGGTCTCTTTGCGGCCATGCGTTTCCACCACCCCGATCACCACGTCCACGCCGCGCCGCGCCAGCTCGCGCGCGCCTTCGAGCATGGCATAGGTCTTCCCCACTCCCGCCGTGGCGCCGAAGAAAACCTTGAGCTTCCCCCGGCGCTCTTTCTCTTCCTCGGCGTTGGCGAGGGCCAGCAACTCGTCGGGATCGGGACGGTCGGGGGTCATGGGCGATCCAGATCGAGGTTGAGCTCCAGCACGTTCACCCGCGCCTCGCCGATCACTCCCAGCCAGCGCCCTTCGACGTGCTGCTCCACCAGTTGGCGCACGGCCGCGGGATCGAGGTTGCGGGCTGCGGCCACGCGCTCCACTTGATAGTAAGCGGCGGCGGGGCTGATGTGGGGATCGAGGCCGCTCGCCGACGCGGTGACGAGGTCCACGGGAACCGCCCCCTTCCCGGGATGGGCGGCGCGGATGCGCTCCACGTCCGCCTTGACGCGATCGGTGAGCGCCTTATTGGTAGGCCCCAGGTTCGAGCCGGTGGAATTGGCGGCGTTGTAGGGGTAGGGCCCGGTGGCCGAAGGGCGCCCCCAGAAGTAGCGGGGGCCGGCGAACGGCTGGCCGATGAGCGAGGAGCCCACGGCCTTGCCGTTCTTCACGATCAGGCTGCCGTTGGCCTGGCGGGGAAAGACCGCCTGGGCAATACCGGTCACCACCAAAGGATAGACCACCCCGGTGATCACGGTGAGGACGAGGAAGACGAGGATCGCGGTGCGCAGCTCTCTCATGGCTACACCAGCCTCAAGACCTGGAGGATGACGTCGATCAGCTTGATGCCGAGGAACGGCACGATCACTCCCCCCAGGCCATAGATCAACAGGTTGTCGCGCAGCAGGCGCGAGGCCGAATGCCGGCGGAACTTGACTCCTTTCAGAGCCAGGGGAATGAGCACGATGATGATCAGCGCGTTGAAGATGACGGCCGACAGAATGGCGCTCTGCGGGCTCGCGAGGCGCATGAGGTTGAGCCGGTCGAGCACCGGGTAGGTGGTGGCGAAGGCGGCGGGGATGATGGCGAAGTACTTGGCCACGTCGTTGGCAATGGAAAACGTGGTCAGCGTGCCGCGGGTGATGAGGAGCTGCTTGCCGATCTCCACCGTTTCGATCAGCTTGGTGGGGTTGGAGTCGAGGTCCACGAGGTTCGCGGCCTCTTTCGCCGCCTGGGTGCCGGAGTTCATGGCCACGGCCACGTCCGCCTGGGCGAGCGCCGGCGCGTCGTTGGTGCCGTCCCCCGTCATCGCCACCAGGCGGCCCGTCGCCTGCTCCTCCTTGATCAGGGCCAGCTTCGCTTCCGGCGTCGCCTCGGCGAGGAAGTCGTCGACGCCTGCCTCCTGGGCGATCACAG
>DASUEN010000119.1:0-12142 GCA_036275055.1 Thermoanaerobaculia bacterium | reverse complement strand
GACCGCAAGGCCCTGCCAGCGCCGATCGTGAAGCGAGAGCCGGGTGAAGCGACCACGGAGCCGCGCTCTCTGACCGAAGAGCTCCTCGCCGCCATCTGGGTGACCCTCCTCGGCGCTGAGACAGTCGAGCGGGAGGACAATTTCTTCGCTCTCGGCGGTCACTCGCTGCTGGCTACTCAGCTCCTTTCCCGCATCCGGGAGGTCTTCCGCGTCGACCTTCCGCTGCGTACCGTCTTCGAGGAGCCGACGCTCGCCGGGCTCGCCAGCCGGATTGACCGCGCGAGCTGGGAAGGTGCGGGGCTCGAGAGCGCTTCGATTCCTCCCCTCCGGCCGGCGCCCAGGGACCGAGACCTTCCTCTCTCGTTTGCCCAGCAGCGACTGTGGTTCCTTGACCAGTTGGAGCCGCGCAGCTCGGCCTACAACGTGCCCACGGCGGTCCGCCTGCGCGGGGAGCTGGGAGTGCCGGTGCTCTCGCGCGTCTTCGGCGAGATCGTCCGTCGCCACGAGGTTCTGCGCACCACGTTCGCTACGGTGCGGGGGGACGCGGTCCAAGTCATCGGCCTGGCTGGTCCCCAGGCTTTGCCAATCCTGGACCTCCAGGCGCTCCCCCCGGCGGCCAGGGAGCTTGAGGCGCTGCAGCAGGTCTGGGAGGAGTCCCGCCTCCCCTTCGATCTGGCGCAGGGTCCGCTGCTGCGCACGACCTTGCTGCGTTTGGGCCCGGAGGATCACGTCTTGCTGGTGACCCTGCACCACATCGTCTCCGATGGCTGGTCCATCGAGATCTTGATCCGGGAGGTGGCCGTACTCTATCGCGCGCTCCGGTTGGACGAACCGTCACCGCTCCCAGAGCTGCCCGTCCAATATGCGGATTTTGCCGTCTGGCAGCGCGCGTGGCTGTCGGGCGAGGCCATGGAACGGCATCTCGACTTCTGGAAGCGGCAGCTCGTCGGGGCCCCTTCGGTCATCGACCTGTCTACGGACCGCCCTCGTCCGCCCGTGATGAGCTATCGGGGTGCCAGCCACCGCTTCGCGCTGCCGGAGGCTCTGGAGCAGTCGCTCGCAGAGCTGAGTCGCGCCCAGGGAACGACGTTGTTCATGACTCTTCTCGCTGCCTTCCAGGCCCTGCTGGCGCGGTACTCGGGACAGGAGGATGTCTGCGTTGGAGTCCCGATCGCCGGCCGGACGCAGATTGAGACGGAGAACCTGATCGGATTCCTGGTCAACACGCTGGTGTTACGCGGCAGCCTGACCGAAGAACCCACGTTCCGTCAGTTGCTCGCCCGGGCACGCGAGGTGGCGCTCGACGCTCACACCTACCAGCACCTGCCGTTCGAGAAGCTCGTCGAGGAGCTACGACCAGAGCGGACGCTGAGCCACACGCCGCTGTTTCAGGTGGTCTGCGTGCTCCAGAACGTCCGGCGCGAGTTGATCGGACTGCCGGGCCTGGCGCTGGCTCCCGTGGAGGGCCAGGCGCAGGCTGCCAAGTTCGATCTCGTCCTCTCTCTCCAGGAAGGGGGAGATGGGCTCAGCGGTTCGCTGGTTTACAGCACCGACCTGTTCGACGCCTCGACGATCGGCAGGATGGCCCGGCACCTCACGACTCTCCTGGAAGCAGTCGTCGCCGACCCGGATGCCCCTGTCTCTGCGACGCCACTGCTCTCCAGCGGCGAACGCGAGGTGGCCTCCTTTCCCTGGAATGCCACTCTCACCGCGTACCCGGTGGAAGCCTGCTTGCACGAGCTGGTCGCAGCGCAGGTCGAGCGCCAGCCGGGGGCGGTAGCCGCCGTGTGCGAGGGCGAGGTTCTGACCTATAGCGAATTGCACGAGCGGGCGCTGCGGCTCGCGGGCCGTCTCCGCACTTGCGGGGTTGGACCAGAGGTGGTGGTGGGTCTCTGCGCGGAGCGCTCCCTCGACCTGCTGGTCGGTATTCTCGGGATTCTGCATGCCGGAGGGGCCTATCTGCCGCTCGATCCCGCCTACCCGAAAGAGCGCCTCGCGTACATGGTTCGCGACAGCAGGACACCGGTGATCCTGGCTCAGCGCGGTCTGCTCGCCGGCCTCCCCGAAACCACGGCTCGGGTCGTGCTCCTCGACGAGGGACTACCGGCCGTGGGTGTAGCGGAGTTGTCCGCGAGCGACGTAATTCCCGACCACCCCGCCTATGTGATCTACACCTCGGGCTCCACGGGGACGCCGAAGGGAGTGATCGTCAGCCATGCGAACGTGGTCCGCCTCTTCCGTTCCACGGAGCCCTGGTTCGGCTTCACCGAGCGCGACGTCTGGACCCTGTTCCACTCCTATGCATTCGACTTCTCGGTCTGGGAGATCTGGGGGGCCCTGCTCTACGGCGGCCAACTGGCCGTCGTGCCCTATCTCGTGAGCCGCTCGCCAGAGGCATTTTACGAGTTGCTCTGCCGCGAGCGGGTGACCGTGCTCAGCCAGACGCCCTCGGCGTTCGGTCAACTGATCGCCGCCGAGCCGGAGGGGATCCATGACCGTCTGGCCTTGCGGGCGGTAGTTTTCGGCGGCGAGGCTCTCGATCTCCAGAGCCTCCGCCCCTGGTTCGACCTCCACGGCGACCGTCGCCCGACCCTGATCAACATGTATGGCATCACCGAGACGACGGTCCACGTAACCTATCGGCCGCTTTCCCGGACGGATGCTGAGACCGCTTCGGGCAGCCTCATTGGAACGCCACTCCCGGACCTGGAGATCTTCATCCTGGACCGCAATCGCCAGCCGGTGCCGCCGGGGGTGGTCGGCGAGATGTACGTCGGCGGTGCGGGCCTCTCTCGTGGCTATCTCGGCCGGCCCGATCTCACCGCCGACCGATTCGTCCCACACCCGTTCGATGATCGCCCCGGAGAGCGCCTCTATCGGACCGGCGACGTAGCGCGGGGGCTGCCCAGCGGCGACATCCAGTATCTGGGGCGGATCGACAGCCAGGTGAAGATCCGCGGTTTTCGCATCGAGCTCGGGGAGATCGAGGCGACGCTGAGTGCACACCCGCAGGTCCGCCAGACGATCGTCTTGGCGCGGGAAGGTCCAACCGGCGAGAGGCGCCTCGTGGCCTACGTCGTCGCCGCTCCCGGAGCCGATCCGGCGGTGGGGGAGTTGAGGGAGCTCGCCCGCCGGCGGCTGCCCGAGTACATGCTGCCGGCCGACTTCGTGCTCTTGGAGCGATTGCCGCTGACCTCCAATGGCAAGGTGGACCGGCGCGCGCTTCCCGAGCCAGCGGTGGAGCCGCACAGAGGAAAGGAGGGAGAGGACGCTCCGCGCACGCCGCTCGAAGAGACGCTCGCGTCGATCTGGGCCGATTTGCTGGGCCGGGAGCGGGTCGGCATCCGAGACAACTTCTTCGACCTGGGGGGGCACTCGCTCCTGACGACGCAGTTGAGTTCGCGCATCCGGCAGGTCTTCCACGCCGAGATGTCTCTGCAGAGTCTCTTCGAGCATCCCGTGCTGGCCGACATGGCCGCCACCCTCGAGCGGGCGATGTGGGCGAGGGCGGCGCACCCGGTGCCTCCCCCTGGCCGCGCTCCCGCTCCCAGGGGTGCCATCCCCCTTTCCGTTGCGCAGCAGCGGCTATGGGTCCTCCAGCGGCTCGATCCCGCGAGCCCGGTTTTCAACTTGCCCACGTTCGTCCAGCTCACGGGCAGGATCGACGTCCGCAGCCTCGAAGGAGCTTTCGGCGAGGTCTGCCGGCGTCACGAAAGCCTGCGCACCACCTTCCAGGAGATCGATGGCGGGCTCGTGCAGATCATCCAGCAAGCGACGCCGCGCGTTCTGCCGCTGATCGACCTGGCGGCGCTGCCCGAGACCGTCCGCGAGTTGGAGGTGCAGCGCCTGATCCGTGCCGAGGTCCAGCGTCCCTTTGACCTGGTACGGGGCCCCCTGTTGCATATGCACCTGTTCCGGACCTCCGAGGAGGCGCACGTCCTCCTGTACACGATGCACCACATCGTCTCGGATGAATGGTCCCTGGCGGTTCTGCGTCGCGAGCTGGTGGCGATCTATCACGTTCTCGCCGCGGGCCGGCCGCTGTCGCTCCGCGAGCCGTCCCTCCAGTACGTGGACTACACGCTGTGGCAGCAGAGATGGCTGGAGAGCGAACTCTGCGCAGCGGAGCTGGCGTATTGGCGGCACCAGTTGGCCGGACCCCTGCCGGTGCTGGAGCTCCCCACGCAACGGCCACGCCCGGCGGTTCCCAGCTACAGGGGAGCGAGCCTGAGCTTCGCGTTTCCTGAGCAGTTGTCGCAGGCTTTGAAGACCCTGAGCCGCCGGGAGAACTCGACGCTTTTCATGACGCTGCTGGCGTCCTTCAAGGCGCTCCTCCATTGGTACACCGGCCAGGACGACGTCATCGTCGGGACCAACGTCGCGAATCGTGGCCACCTGGCCCTGGAGGGTCTGATCGGATACCTGTCGAACGTGCTCGCGCTACGGACCGACCTCTCGGGAGATCCGAGCTTTCGCGAGCTCCTCAGGCGGGTGCGCGACGTGGCCCTCTCCGCCTACGGCAACCAGAACATCCCCTTCGAGGTTCTGCTCGCGGAGTTACGACCGGAAAGACGGGACACGTTCGCCCCCCTGTTCCAGACCATGTTCGTATGGCGCCAGGCTACGGAACCCAGCGACGGCTTGGCGAAGGTCGGAGCCGTCAACTTCGATCTGGTACTGGTGATGGCCGAGGCGCCGGGCGGGTTGTGGGGCTCACTGGAGTACGCCTCCGACCTCTTCGAGGACGAAACGATGGACCGCTTCCTCACGGACTTTCAAGCTCTGCTCTCTGCCGTGGCGGAGGATCCGGAGTTGCGGATTGGGGCGGTCCCGCTGGCGGCAAGGGATGTTCGAGCTGGGATGGAAGACTTCATGGAAGACTTCAATGAAGATCTCGGTTGACCCTCGTCAGCAGGCTGGAGGCGAGCGGTGAAATTCGGCCTGATGTTCTTCTCTGCCCTGCATGGCGCCGAGAGCCGAGGGCGTTACGACCTGCTTCTGGAGGCCGCCAGGTTCGCCGACACCCATGGCTTCTCGTGCGTCTGGACTCCCGAGCGACACTTCCATCCGTTCGGCGGCCTCTTCCCCAATCCTGCGGTGACCAGCGCCGCATTAGCCACCATCACCCACCAGATCGAGCTGCGGGCGGGCAGCCTGATCCTGGCCCTCCATGACACCATTCGGGCGGCGGAAGACTGGGCCATGGTCGACAACCTGTCGGGGGGACGAGCCGCGATCTCCTTCGGGTCCGGCTGGAACGTCGACGACTTCGTCCTCTGTCCGGGGAGATACCTCGACCGGCACCGGCAGATGTACGACCACATCGCGATATTCCAGCAACTCTGGCGGGGCGAGGAAGTGACGCGACTCAACAGCTTCGGAAAGGAGGTGAAGATCGTGATCTTCCCCCGGCCGGTGCGGCAGGAGATCCCGATCTGGGTGACCTCGTCCGGGAGCTCCGAAACGTTCGTCGCTGCCGGAAGCATCGGTGCGAATGTCCTGACCCATCTCATCGGACAGGATCTCGACTCACTGGCCGTCAAGATCCGGCGTTACAGAGAGTCTCGCGCTGGCAACGGTTTCGACCCGGCACGAGGCACGATCACCTTGATGCTGCACACGTTCCTCGGCGAGGACGGCGATGCGGTGACGGCGAAGGTCAGGTTACCTTTCCGGGAATACCTGAGATCCGCTATCAGCCTCGAGCAGATGGCGGCTCTTGGGGGTGGAGTGGTGAGCGGTGGACACAAGATCGACCCCCACACGATCTCGGACTCCACGTTGGAGGAGTTGCTGGATGTTACTTTCGAGCGCTATTTCCACTCGGCGGCCCTGATGGGAACCCCGGGGGCCTGCAGACGGCTGGTCTGGGACCTGGAGGAGATCGGGGTCGACGAGATCGCCTGCCTGGTCGATTTCCTCGACGACCCGGACGCGATCCTCGAGAGCCTGAAACATCTCGACCAGCTCCGCGCCTCGTTCTCCAGAGCGGAGCTGGGAGTCTTGAGTGAGGGCCTGGTAAACACTTTCATGGAGGATGTCGACGGCTAAGCCGGGGTTCCGGACAGCCGGCGAGACAGCGAACGATGTGCGGATTCGTGGGATACGTGGACCTGCGCGCGGGAGGACGCGTCGACAGGGAGACGCTCGAGAGGATGACGGAGACGCTTTTCCACCGCGGCCCCGACGCCTCGGGTTTCCTCGTGGAGAAGGATTGGGGGATCGGCTTCCGCCGCCTGAGCATCATCGATCTCGAAAGCGGCGATCAACCGATTTATAGCGAGGACGGATCCTTGGCCGTCGTCTGCAACGGCGAGATCTACAACTACAAGGAGCTGAGGGCCCGTCTGGTCAGCAGAGGGCACACGTTCCGTACGGCGAGCGACGTCGAGGTCTTGATCCACGAGTACGAAGAGCGCGGAGAAAAGCTGCTGCCGAGGCTGAATGGACAATTCGCGTTCGCGATCGTCGACCGCCGGGACGGCCGGTTCCTGCTCGCCCGGGATCCCTTCGGCATCTGTCCGCTGTATTACGCGCTAGCGGACGGCTTCTTTCTTTTCGCCTCGGAGATCAAGGCGATCCTGGCGCATCCGGCGGTGGAGCGGCGAGTCGACCTGACGGGTCTCGACCAGATCCTCTCCTTCCCTGGGCTGGTCAGCCCAAGGACTATGTTCCAGGGAGTGAAAAGTCTGAAGGCCGGGCATTTCTTGAGCCGCGACCAGAACGGCGTCAGGAGCGGGGAGTACTGGGACCTCGAGTATCCAGTGGAAGAGGGTGCCACTGCCCAGAAGCCCGAGGAGCACTACGTCGAGCAGCTCTCGGAGCTGCTCGAACGCTCGGTGGCCTATCGGCTCCAGGCCGACGTGCCGGTGGGTTTCTATCTGAGTGGTGGCATGGACTCGTCGCTCGTCGCCGCGGTCATCCGCAAAGTGTCGCCGCACGTGCGCCGGCATTCCTTCTCGATCACTTTCGACGACCAGGAGATCTGCGAGGCGAGATACCAGAAGCTGATGTCCGAGCACGTCGGCTCGGCGCACCACGAAATCCCGTTCGACTGGTCCGCGATCTCGCTCCGGCTGCCGGACATGATTCGTCACTGCGAGTGCCCGGTCAAAGAGACCTTCAACACCTGCTCGCTGGCGCTCTCCGAAGCCGCCCGCAACACGGGCATCAAGGTGGTCTTGGCTGGGGAGGGGGCGGACGAGCTCTTCGCGGGCTATATGGGCTACCGGTTCGATCGCTTCGGCCTCAGGGACGAGGAGGCGCAGAATCTCGAGGCCATCCTCGAGGAGGAGATCCGCGAGAAGCTGTGGGGCGACCGCAGACTGTTCTACGAGAAGGATCAGTACACGCTGCGGGAGGTCAAAACAGCCCTGTATTCGGATGCGGTGAGGGAGGCCTTCGCGGACTTCGACTGCCTCAACTTCGAGTTGGTGAACAAGGAGCGGCTGCGGGGACGCCACTTCATTCACCAGCGGTCCTACCTGGATTTCAAGCTGCGTCTGGCGGACCACCTGCTGGGAGACCATGGTGATCGCATGGTCCTCGCCAACTCGGTAGAGGGCCGCTACCCGTTCCTGGACGTTCAACTGGTGGACTTCGTCAAGACCATCCCTCCCGATCTCAAACTGAACGGCTTCTGCGAGAAATACGTCCTCAAGAAAGTCGCCGAGCCGCTCGTGCCGAGGACGATCGTCGATCGCGAGAAGTTCGGGTTCCGCAGCCCCGGTAGCCCCTATCTGCTCCAACGGAGGATCGAGTGGGTCGAGGACCTCCTTTCCTCCGATCGGATCAAGCGGGAAGGCTACTTCGACCCTGGCACGGTCGAGAGGCTCAAGGCCAGGTATTCAAGTCCCGGTTTCAAGCTGAACCCCCACCTGGAAGATGACCTCCTGATGGTCGTCCTCACCTTCAACATGTTCCGGGAGATGTTCGCTCTCCCTACTCTTCGGTGAGTCGATGTCAGGCGAGCGCTAGAGCAAGGAGCCGAGATGAACGAGGGCAATGTCGTCGAGCTGTTCTGCAGAGCGGTGGATCGCGAACCCGGCAGGGCTGCCATCGAATTCCAGGGGCGCCGACTGACCTATGGGGAGCTCGAGCAAGAGACCAACCGGCTGGCAAACCTCCTGCTCTCCCTGGGAGCTGCCAAGGGCTCGCTGGTGGCGGTCTGCAGCGCGGCTCCGCTGGCGAATGTCGTCGCGATGATCGCGATCCTCAAGGCAGGAAGCGTCTTCGTACCCCTCGATCCGACCCTCCCGGCCGGGCGGGCGGAGGCGATGCTCGCGGAGTCTTCCCCGCAGTGGCTGCTCACGGACGTCGAGAACCTGCCGCGAGTCTCCGAGCTGATCGCGGGACGCGGGGCTGCGACCAGGATCGTCTGTCTTGGCGAGCCCGACGGCGCGGCGCCGCAGATCGCGGGCGTCACGTTCGCTCTGGAAAGCGGCGCCTACGACTGTCGCTCACGGGTAATGAGCCCCTGCGGTCCCGACGAGATGTGTTACCTCTTCTTTACCTCGGGCTCTACTGGCCGCCCCAAAGGGATCGCCGGCCGCCTGAAGGCGATCGATCACTTTATCCGTTGGGAAGTCGAGACCTTCGAGATTCCGGATGGAGCGCAGGTGTCGCAGCTCACCTTGCCGGTGTTCGATGCCTTTCTGCGGGACGTCTTCGTCCCCCTCGGGGTGGGGGGAACCATTCGCATCCCGGACGGGCGGGACACGCTCCTCGACGCGCACCGGCTCATCGAGTGGATCGACCGCGGCGGCCTTCATGTCGTCCACTGCGTACCCTCGGTGTTCCGGGCGATCCTCAACGGCGATCTCGACTCGCAGCAGTTCGCCTCTCTGCGCCACGTCTTCCTGGCCGGTGAGCCTGTCCTGCCCGCGGACGTGGGGAGATGGATCGAGGTGTTTGGCGACAGGATCGAGCTGGTCAATCTCTATGGCCCCTCCGAGACGACGATGACCAAGCTCTTCTACCGGATCAAGGCCTCGGACAAGCATCGCCGATCGATCCCGATTGGCAAGCCGATGCGAGGAGCCAAGGCGCTGGTGGTCGGTGAGAAGGAAGAACCTTGCCCGCCAGGCAAAGTGGGCGAGATCTACATCCGGACTCCCTATCGCTCCCTCGGCTACTACCGGCAGCCGGAGATGACGAACGCAGTGTTCATCCAGAATCCGTTCAGTGACAAACCCCAAGACATTATCTACAAGACCGGGGACATGGGGCGCGTCCTCGAGGACGGCGACTTCGAGTTCCTGGGGCGCCGCGATCAGCAGGTGAAGATCCGGGGGGTGAGGGTGGAGATGGGCGAGATCGAGGACCTGCTCCGGCGGCACCCTGGCGTCGAGGACGTGGCCGTGGTCGACCGGGCAGACGCCGCCGGCAACCGTTTTCTCTGTGCCTACACCGTCCAGCACGGCGATCTCGAGCCGGCCGCCCTTCGACAATTCCTCGGCCGGCAGATCCCGGAGTTCATGATGCCCTCCGTCTTCGTGCGGCTCGAAGCGCTCCCGCGGACGCCGAACGGCAAGGTGGACCGGCGGGCCCTGCCGGCACCGAACCAGAACCGGGAAGCCCTCGCAGCCTACGTGGCACCCCGGACGCCGCTGGAGGAGCGTCTGGCGGCTCTCTTCGGAGAGCTGCTGGGGATCACGCGCGTCGGGATTTCCGACAGCTTCTTCGACCTTGGCGGACATTCCCTGCTGGCCACTCAGCTCCTGTCGCGGATCCGCTCGCTGTTCCAGGTCGAAGTGCCTCTGCGGGTGCTCTTCGCCAAACCCTTCGTAGCAGACTTGGCGCTTGCCATCACGCAGATCCAGGCGGAGCAAGAAGACGCGGCGGGGGTCGCGATGCTGCTCAAGGACATCCAGGCTCTTACGCCGAGCGCTCTCGACGAGATGCTCGCGCGTGAGAAGAGGATCGCCGAAGGGGGGGCGGCCAGTGAGTAGCGCGCTTTTTCAGGAAATCGCGAGCCTTACTCCGGCGCAGCGGTCCCTTCTTGAGCTGCAGCTTGGCAGGAAGCGTTCCGCCGGCCCGGCAACTGTGATTCCCCGCCAGCCTCGTGCCGGCGGAGCCTTCCCCGCGTCCTTCACGCAGCGGCGGCTTTGGTTCATCGAGCGGCTGCAACCGGCGACCACGGCCTACAACCTGCCGGGGGCGCTGCGCCTGCGGGGGCCCATCGATCTCGAAGCCCTGCAGCGGGCTCTCGACGAAATCGTCCGCAGACAGGAGTCGCTGCGAACGGCCTTCCTGGCCGAGGACGGGCTGCCGGTCCAAGTCGTCGTCCCGTCGGTCTCCGTTCCGTTCCAACTCATCGACCTGCGGGCCCTGCCGCCCCAAGAGAGGGAGAGGATAGCGCGGCGAACGGCGGAGACCGAAGCGCGGCAGCCCTTCGCTCTGGAACAGGCGCCGCTGCTGCGGGTCCGTGTCTTGCGCCTCGCAGAGAGCGAGCACGTCGTGCTCTACACCTTGCACCACATCATCTCCGACGGCTGGTCGATGGGGATCTTTCTGCGGGAGATCAAGGCGTTGTACGAAGCCTTCCTGGCCGGGATGCCGTCTCCCTTGCCCGAGCTCCCCGTCCAGTACCTGGACTTCGCCATGTGGCAGCGCAGGTCCGTGGAGCAGGGTGCGTTGCAGGCGGATCTCGCCTATTGGAAAGAGCGATTGGCCGGCGCTCCGCCACTGCTCGATTTGCCGACCGACCGGCCGCGCCCTGCGGTGCAGAGCCTGGTTGGCGCCGCGCGCGCCTTCGCCATGCCCGCGCGCTTGGCGCACCCCCTCGGCGCGGTCGGTCAGAGCGTGGGCGCGACGCTGTTCATCACGCTCCTCGCGGCCTTCCAGGTTCTGCTGTCCCGCTACAGCGGACAGCAAGACCTTTGCGTTGGAGCTCCCATCGCAGGACGCCAGTTGCTCGAGACCGAGGGACTGATCGGCTTCTTCGCCAATACGTTGGTCATTCGTGGCGACCTCTCCGGTGATCCTTCTTTCCGGGAGTTCCTGGCGCAGGTGCGGGAGCGTGTCCTCGAGGCCTATTCCCATCAGCAATTGCCGTTCGATCATCTCGTCGAGGTGGTACAGCCGGAGCGGAGCCTCCAGCATTCGCCCCTCTTCCAAGTCATGCTCGCCTTTCAGAACACTGCGAGCTCGCTGTGGGAAGGCGATTCCAATGACGCCCTCGGGGTCGGCACGGGGACGTCGAAGTTCGACCTGACCCTCGCGGTGGCCGAGGAGGGTGGGAACCTGCGGGGAGCCGTCGAGTACAGCACGGACCTTTTCGATGCCTCGACCATCGCGCGCCTGTCCTTGCACCTCCTCCTCCTCACCGAGGAGATCGCGAGAGATTCCGGACGGCGCCTTGCAGACCTGCCCCTTCTGACCGCAGGCGAGCGTGCACAGTTGTTGGCGGAGTGGAACGACACCGCACGTTCCTATGCGGAGCCGCGCTCGTTGCACGAGCTCATCGCGGAGCAGGCCGCCAGAGCTCCTTGGGCCACCGCGGTAGTGTTCGAGGGCGAAGAGCTTAGCTATCGCAGCCTCGAAGAGAGAGCCGAGCGGGTGGCCTGTCGCCTGCTCGGGCTGGGCGTCGGACCCGATAGCCGGGTCGGAGTCTTCCTCGAACGGTCGAGCGAACTGGTCGTGGCCCTGCTCGGTATTCTGAAGGCAGGTGGAGCCTACCTCCCTCTCGATCCGTCCTACCCTCTGGAGCGCCTTGAGTTCCTGATCTCCGATGCCAGGGTTCCGGTCCTCCTCACCATCGAGGCCTTGGCTTCGAGCCTTCCGGGGACCGGTGGCGCCACCGTGTTCTACCTCGACGGCGACGCCGGGCTCGAGCGCGGAGCCGAGACACCAGCCTCGCGGGGTCCCACGAGCCTCGACGACCTGGCCTACGTCATCTACACCTCGGGCTCCACCGGGTATCCCAAGGGTGTCATGACGTCTCACCGTGCGCTGTACAACCGGCTGCTTTGGATGCAGGAGAGGTACGGCCTCGAGCCCGGCGACCGGGTCCTGCACAAGACGCCGTTCAGCTTCGACGTCTCGGTGTGGGAGCTGTTCTGGCCGCTCCTCGTCGGCGCCCGCATGGTGATCGCGCGGCCCGAGGGGCACAAGGACCCCTCCTACCTCGCGGCGCTCATCG
>DASUEN010000118.1:0-13736 GCA_036275055.1 Thermoanaerobaculia bacterium | reverse complement strand
CGCCTACAGCTACCCCCGCGTGGGAGGAGCCGAAGCCGGCCGCCGCCTCGCCCGTCCCGTCGAAGGCACTCTCTTCTTCGCCGGCGAAGCCACGGACACCGAGGGCAGCAACGGCACCATCGAAGGCGCTCTCGCGAGCGGCCTTAGGGCCGCGAAGCAGGCGGCATCGGCGCTGGGGGGCGGGGTGTGAGGCGGCCTCACCCACCCTCCGCCGCCTGCTGGATCGCCGCCTTCAGCGCCTGCAGGTCGACCGGCTTGGTGAGGTGGCGCAGGAAGCCGGCTTCGTGGCTGCGATGCACGTCCTCTTCCATGCCGTAGCCGGAGAGGGCGATGCCGCGCAGGGCGTGGCGTTCGGCGAGCTGGCGCATCAGGTCGTGCCCCGAGCCGTCCGGCAGGCCGAGATCGCTCACCACCAGATCGAGCCGGCGGCTGGCTCCGTCATGAACGGCGCCCGCGGCGGCCAGGGCCGCAGCCACCGAGCCGGCGACGGTCACCTCGTGCCCCAGCAACCGCAGCAAATCCGCCATGGCCTCGGCCGTGTCCTCGTGGTCCTCGACCAGCAGGACGTGGAGCGAGCGCCCGGCTCCAGCGGCCGGGGCCGGGGCGGCGGGGCGCGCCCGGGAGAACCAGGCGCCGGTTTCGTCGAGGTCCCCCTGCAAGGCGGCGATGGGCAGGCGCACGGTGAAGCAGGCGCCGCGCCCTTTGCCCTCGCTCTCCGCCGTGAGCCGGCCGCCGTGGAGGTCCACGATGGCGCGGCTCACCGCGAGCCCCAGCCCGAGGCCGCCGAAACGGCGGGTGATGCTGCGCCCGGTCTGCTCGAAGGCTTCGAAGATCCGCGGCAACACCTCGGGCTCGATGCCGATGCCGGTGTCGCGCACCGCGACCACCAGGTCCCGCGGGCTCCCGTCGATCCACGACTCGACGGTGACGGTGCCCCCGGGTGGCGTGAACTTGACGGCATTCGAAAGGAGGTTCCAGAACACCTGGGTGAGACGCGGGGCATCGGCCCAGATGCGGTGCTCCTCCGCCGTGAGCCGCACGGCCAGGCGCAGCTCGCGCGCCGCCAGCTCCAACTCGGCGGTGGCGAGGGCGTGCTCGATCACCCGCCGCGCGTCGATCTCCCGCCGGTGGAGCTCGAGCTTGCCGCGGGAGATGCGGGTCAGGTCCAGGAGGTCGTCGATCAACCGCGCTTCGAGCTCGACGTTGCGTTGGATCATGGCAAGCTCGGAGGCGAAGGGCGCCTGCCGGGGATCGGCCGCCAGGCTCGAAACCACCGCCAGCACGGGAGTGAGCGGGGTGCGCAGCTCGTGGCTGAGGGTGGCGAGGAAACGGTCTTTGGCCTCCAAGGCTTCCTGCAGCTCGCGGTGGGCTTTCTCCAGCGCCTCCTGCGACCGCCGCCGCTCGCTGACGTCCAAGGTGTTCCCCACCACCCGCACCGGCTTCCCCTGGCCGTCGCGGACGATCAAGCCCTTGTCCCAGACGTGCACCCACGTCCCGTCGCGATGGCGCACCCGGAATTCGACGCTGAAAAACGAGCCGCCCCCCTCCAGGGCAGAACGGATCGTTTCCTCCACCCGCTCGACGTCACCGGGATCGACCTGCCGGCGCCACCAGCCCACGTCCGCCTCCACCTCCTCCGGCCAGTAGCCGAGAAGGGTCAGGAGCCCCTGGGAGCGCTCGACGCGCCCGCTCGCCGGATCCCAGTCGTAGATCAGGCCGTTGACCGCCTGGGTGGCGAGGCGGAAGCGCTCCTCGCTGACCCGCAGGGCCTCCTCCGCCCGCCGTTTCTCGGTGACGTCGCGGGCGCTCAGGGCGAATCCCGAGATCTTTCCGGAGGGATCGCGGATGGCGGAGATGGTCACGGAGACGTGGACCCGTCGGCCGTCCTTGCGCAGGCGCTCGGCCTCGAAGGGACGGACCCGCTCCCCGCGCAGCACCGCGGCCACGGCCGCCGGCACCTCGTCGCGCTGCTCGGGCGGCGCAGGCACCGCGAAGCGCTTCCCCACCACCTCCGTCGCGGTGAAGCCGAAGAGGCGCTCGGAGGCGGCGTTCCAGGCCGTCACGGTGCCGTCGGGGGTCTTGGTGCAGATGGCGTCCTCGGAGGAGTCGAAGATGGCCCCGAGGCTGGCCAGGGCCTCGGCCGAGCGGCGCAGCTCGGTGACGTCCATGGCGGCACCGGCGAAGGCGGTGCCGCCGGATTCGTCGAGGAGCTTGCCGCGATCGCGCAGCCAGCGCACGGAGCCGTCCGGCCAGACGACGCGGAACTCCGCCGCGTACGGCTGGCGGGTGCGCGCCGAGCGGTCGATGGCCTCCATCACCGTTCCCAGGTCGTCCGGATGGACGTGGCGCAGGAAATCGTGCAGCGGACCCACCGTGGGAACGGGAGCGAGGCCCAGGAGGCGGTTGAAGGCGCCGTCCCGCGTGCGCAGGTCGGCGCGGACGTTCCAGTGCCAGGTCCCCACCTCGGCGGCGGCGAGCGCCACCTGGAGACGCTCCTCGCTGTCCCGAGCCGCCCCAGGCTCTGCCCGGGTGAGCTTGCGGCTGGCGATCTCTGGTTCTGGAACGGACAAACGGCAACCTTCGAAAGAGGACGTCAGCATATCTCAAAATTGACGCTCCATCGCGTCCTCAGCGCGGGAGTGGCCGGCACTATAGAATCGCCATCCCAACTTGGGGAACCGAGCGTGGCCAAGGTCTTCATCAGTCATCGTGGCTTCGAAGCCGAGCAGCGCTACGCCGGGCTGGCGCTCCGGACGTTCGATGCCGCCGGCCTCGCGCGCCTTGCCTTGCGGGGACACGCAGCCCCGCCGCCGCTTTCCAAGCTGTACGTACCGCTGCGGGTCACCTCGCGGGGATTGCCATTCCCGGTGGGAGAGGTGTTGAAGGCACCCCGGCGCTGCGTGATCCTCGGCGAGGCGGGAACGGGTAAGACCACGCTCGTCCACTGGCTGGCGACCGCCTATCTGCAGAAGGCGAGGATGGCGCCCATCGAGTGGATCCGGCTCCCCGGCGTCAGCACCCTGCCCAACGATCCCCTCCTCCCCGTGGTCGTCTCGTGCCGGGACCTCGATCCCGCGGATGCGCCCGGGTCGCTGGACGACTTCCTCTGCCACGCGCTACACCAAGCCGGGATGAGCGAGGCCGACGCGGCACCCCTCGTCTGCCATCTGCGGGAACGGCTCCAAGTGGGGCACGTGCTGCTGCTGATCGACGGTCTCGACGCGATTTCCGCCCCCCAGAGCCGGGCGGATTTCTGCCGCCTGATCGAGCGGATCGCCAACGACCATCCGCGGACGCCGGTGGTGGTCACCTCCCGCCCGGAGGCTTACCGCGATCTGGGCTCCCCTTTGAGCTTCGAAGCCGTGAGCGTTGCCGATTGGCCCCCGGAGGACCAGGACCGCTTCGTCCAGCAGTGGTTCCGCTGGAGCGAGCCCCAGCCCGCCCGGCGGGAGCGGGAGACGGACGAGATGGTCCTGGCCATCCACTCGCGGCGGCAAGAACGGCAGGCCGGCAATCCCCTGCACCTCACGTTGATGGCGCTGCTCAAGCCGAAGCTCGGTGCCCTCCCCAGCCGCCGGGCCGAGCTGTATGGGGAAGCAGTGAAGCTCCTCCTCGGCCGGCTGCCCGGAGGCGGCGCTCTCCGCGAGGTGCTGCCGCAATTGGAATACCTCGCCTGGGTCCTCTGTGAGCGCGGCCTGCAGCAGCTCCCCCTGCCCGCGGCTCTCGAGGCCCTCGCGGCGTTCCGCGCCGGCCTCCCCCCTTCGCACCCGGTCCATGCCCAGAGTCCGGAGGAGCTCCTCCACAACGCCGAGCGCACGGGGCTCCTGCGGACGGCAGGAGAGAGGCCGGTGGTCGAGATCTGCCATCCCGTGTTCCAGGAATTTCTCGCGGCCCGCGCCGTCGTCCACGGGCACACGCCGGAGCCCGCGGACCGCCCCCTGGCGCAACGGATCGCCGCCCTGGCGAGCCGGAGCGATCCCTGGCCCGAGGTTCTCCGCCTCGCGGTGGCCTGCTCGGGCGGCGCAGGGAGCGAGGCCTTGCGTGCCCTGCTCCCGCTCGCTGCGGAGGATGCTCGCGGCGCAGAGTGCCGTGCGCGCACGGTGCTCGCCGCCCGCTGCCTCGCCGAGGAGCCGGAGGCCGACGAGGCCATCGCGTGGCAGGTCTCGAGCCGCCTGGCGGGGCATGTCGGCCAGGCGGAGGGAAGCCCGCAGACGCGGACCCCTCTCGACCAGGCGGTGCAGGAGCTGCTCGGCTCCCGCTGGGCCGCGCTCCTCGAGCTGGCCCTGGTGCGCGAGTTTCAGGCACGCCCGAGCGAGGAGCGCTGGAGCATCGGGTTCTATTTCGCGAAGCTGGGAGCGATGCCGGAGCTCACGGAGCTCGACGCGGGCTCCGGTCTTGCCGTGACCCAGGACGACCTGAACGTGGCCGCGGCCCTCGCGGTGATCGGCTCTCCAGCCTCCTTCTCAGGAGGAGATCTCGCCCCACGGTTCCTGGCGATGCTCGGAGGCGGCGAAGCCAGGGGCCACGCCGCGGCCTGGGCCCTCTACTCCCTCCATGGGCCGAGAGAAGGGGCGTGGCGCCCAACGGCGGCGGAGCGGGAGCGATTGACCGCCCTCCTCGGGGATCCACGGCTCGACGCCGCCGCCGCGTGGTGCGTGCGCAAGGTCCTTGGGGCTGCCGGATCGCGACGGGTAAGGTAGACTTGTGGTGAAGCAACAAGAGGAGGATCTGGAGATGCGTTCGTCACGATTCGCCATGCTCGGGGCCGGGCTGCTCCTGCTGCTCACCCTGATTCCGGTCTTCGCCGCCCGCGCCGCCACGTCGGTGACTCCTGCCGTCCCGGACAGCACCGCCAGCGTCTATCGCACGCCGGCCAAGGCCCTGGCCGACCTCGTCGACGCGCCGCCCACGCCGGGGATGCGCCTCGATCCCAAGCGGGAGTGGATGCTGCTGCTCGATCAGCCGAGCCTGCCTCCCATCGCGGAGCTGGCGGAGCGGGAGCTGCGCCTGGGCGGTTTGCGCATCCGGCCGCGCAATCATGGGCCGAGCCGTACGGGCTACTCCACGGGGCTGCGCCTGCTGCGCATCTCGGACCTCGCCGAGCGCCGCGTCACCGGGCTCCCCGAGGCGGCGCGGCTGGAGAACGTCCGCTTCGCGCCGGACGGCGCCCGCTTCTCCTTTACCCACACCGGCGCCAACGGCATCGAGCTGTGGATCGGCGAGGTGGCGACGGGCCAGGCGCACCGGCTGGGCACCCCGCAGACAGCCCAGCTCAACCTGGCAGCCGGCTCCGGCCCGCAATGGCTGCGCGACGGCTCGCTCGTCACCACCCTGGTGGTGCCGGACCAAGGCCCCGAGCCGCCGGCTCCCTCCGTGCCGGCGGGACCCGTCCTCCAGGAGAACCGCGGCAAGACGGCTCCCGCCCGCACCTATCAGGACCTCCTCAAGAGCGCCTATGACGAGGCCCTGTTCGAGTATTACCTGACCTCGCAGGTGGCCCGCATCGCCGCGGACGGCACGGTGACTCCCCTGGGCAAGCCGGGGCTGGTGGCCGGCGTCTCGCCGTCGCCCGACGGGCGCTACCTGCTGGTGACGACGCTCCACCGGCCGTTCTCGTACCTGGTGCCGGCCGACCGTTTCCCGCGCCGCACCGAGGTGTGGGACCTGGAGGGGCACGCCGTCCACACGGTCGCCGACCTGCCGCTTCAGGAGGAGATCCCCATCACCTTCGGCAGCGTCGCCACCGGACCGCGGGACGTGACCTGGCGCGACGACGCCCCGGCCACTCTCTGCTGGGTGGAGGCGCTCGACGGCGGCGACGCCGGACGCGAGGCCGCCGAGCGCGACCGGGTGCTCCTGCTGGCCGCCCCGTTCCAGGGCGAGCCGGCGACGCTCGCCACCCTCGGCATGCGCTTCGCGGAGCTCACCTGGGGGAACGACGGCCTCGCCCTCCTCTCCGAGAGCTGGTGGAAGACCCGCCGCACCCGTACCTGGATCGTCCGCCCCGGCGGCCCGAAAGCACCCCCGGAGCTGCTTTTCGACCGCTCGTTCGAGGACCGCTACAGCGATCCGGGCAACCCGATGACGATCGCCAACGCCTGGGGGCGGCCGGTGCTGCAGACCGCGGACGGCGGCAAGGCGATCTTCCTGAGCGGCCTCGGCGCCTCGGCCGAAGGGGACCGCCCGTTCCTCGACGCCTTCGACCTGCGCACCAAGAAGGCGCGCCGCCTGTTCCGTTCGGAAGCGCCGTATTTCGAGGACCCGGCGGAGGTGCTCGACGCCGACGGCCGCTACGTGCTGGTGCGCCGCGAGGCGGTCGAGGAGCCCCCCAACTGGTTCGTGCGCGACTTGAAAACCGGCAAGCTGCGCCAGCTCACCCGCTTCCCCCACCCCACGCCGCAGCTCCTGGGGATCCACAAGGAGCTCCTGCGCTACTCCCGGCCGGACGGCGTGCAACTGACCGGCACCCTCTATACGCCGGCCGGCTGGAAGCCCGCGGACGGGCCGCTGCCGATGGTGATGTGGGCCTACCCCCAGGAGTTCAAGAGCGCCAGCGCCGCCGGCCAGGTCTCCGGTTCCCCCTACCGTTTCGCCCGCGCCTACTGGTCTTCGCCCCTGGTCTGGCTGACTCAAGGGTACGCCGTGCTGGACGATCCCAGCCTGCCCATCGTCGGCGAGGGGGACAAGGAGCCCAACGACAGCTACGTGGACCAGCTCGTGGCCTCGGCCAAGGCGGCGGTGGACGAAGTCGTGAAGCGGGGGGTGGCCGACCGGCGCCGCATCGCCATCGGCGGCCACTCCTACGGCGCCTTCACCACCGCCAACCTGCTCGCCCACTCGGACCTCTTCGCCGCCGGCATCGCCGAGAGCGGCGCCTACAACCGCACCCTGACGCCCTTCGGCTTCCAGTCCGAAGAGCGGGACCTTTGGCATGCCGAAGAGGTCTACATGAAGATGTCGCCGTTCCTCTACGCGGACAAGATCCGGCGCCCCCTCCTCCTGGTCCACGGCCAGGCCGACAACAACCCGGGGACCGATCCCATTCAGAGCGACCGCTTCTACAACGCCCTCAAGGGCAACGGCGCCACTGTCCGCCTCGTGGTGCTCCCCTTCGAGAGCCACGGCTACCGGGCGCGGGAATCGGCCCTCCACCTGCTGTGGGAGAGCTCCAACTGGCTCGATACCTACGTGAAGAACCGGCCGGTGGAGACCTCGGCCGCGCAACCGTGAGGGCTACTTGAACCCGCCGGCCTCGATGCCGTACTGCTGCATCTTGGTATAGAAGTTCTTGTAGTCGATCCCCGCCGCCTTCGCCGCCTGGGTGATGTTTCCCCGGGCCTCGCGCAGGCAGCGGGTGACGTAGTCCCTCTCGAAGCGCTCCACCACCCGCTGCTTGGCCTCGCGGAAGCCTGAGCCCTCGGGCTCCGATTCCTGCGGCAGGAGGGGGCGCAGCTCACGCAGGGACTCCGGCAGGTGGCGCTCCTCGATGAGGGGGCCTTCTGCCAGCAGCACGGCCCGCTGCAACACGTTCTGCAGCTCGCGGACGTTGCCCGGCCAGTCGTAGGCGAGGAGGAGAGCCTCGGCCTCCGGCGCCAGGCGCTTGGCGCGCCCCCCCGGGCGACCGGCCAGCTTGGCCAGGAAGTGGCGCAGCAGCAAGGGGATGTCCGACCGCCGCTCGCGCACGGCCGGCAGCCGCACCTCCACCACGTTCAGCCGGTAGAGGAAGTCGCGCCGCACCTTCCCTTCCTTCACCAGGTCGGTCAAGTCGCGGTTGGTGGCCGCCACCACTCGCACGTCGGCGCGGCGGATCTGCGTGCTCCCCACCCGCGAGTACTCGCCGTTCTCCAGCACCCGCAGGAGCTTGACCTGGAGGGGGGGCGTCAGCTCCCCCACCTCGTCGAGGAGGAGCGTGCCCCCCTCGGCGCGCTCGAACCAGCCCGGGTTGTCGGTCACGGCGCCCGTGAACGCACCCCGCACGTGACCGAAGAGCTCCGACTCCAGGAGGTTCTCGGGCAGGGCGCCGCAGTTGACGGGGATAAAGGGCCGTGCCCGCCGGCGGCTGTTGAAGTGGAGGGCGCGGGCCACCAGCTCCTTGCCCGTGCCACTCTCGCCCTGGATGAGGATGGCGGCGTCCGAGTCCGCGACCTGGGAGACCAGCTTGAGCACGGCGAGGAGCGACGGGTCCTGGCCGACGATGGCGCCGAAGTCGTAGCGCCCCCGCAGCTCCTCCGCCAGGGCGCCGATGTGCTGCTGCAACCGTCGCCGCTCCAGGGCGTTCTTGGCCGCGAGCGAGACGAGCTCCGAAAAGCTCGCCACCAGCCCGGCGGTCTCCTCGGAGAACACGCCCTCAGCGCTCCGGTTGTCCAGGTAGACCACGCCCAGGATCTGGCCGCCGTCCCGGATCGGGTGGCAGATGACGGAGAGGATCAGCAGCCGCAGGACGCTCGCCCGGTTTCCCAGGGCGGGATCGTCCAGCACGTTGGGGTGCCAGAACGTCTCGCCCGAGGTTTGCACCTTGCGCAGGATGCCGCGGCTGACCTCGAACTCCGGGCGCTCGATGTCCTCCCGGGCGAGGTTGCGGGCCGCCTCCACCACCACCTCGCCCTCCTCGAAAAGCAGGATCATCCCCCTCTCGGCGCCGCACAGCTCGATGACCCCATCGAGCGAGGCGGTGAGCACCCGGTCCAGGTCGCTCTCGGCGAGCACCCTCTTCCCCAACTCCAGCAGTCGTTCGAGCACGGTTATGGTTTCCTCACCCGAAGTATGGCAAATTCACCCCGGATATTACACCTCTTTCGAAACCGCGCCCGCGCCCCGAAACCGCCGGCAAACCCTGGAAACGCAGGGATTTGGAGATCTGCGATGCGGGCGGCCGCGGCCTGGCATTCCCCTTGCGCTAGAGAAGATCGTCACGACGACCGCCTAAACGGCGGCGCCTCCTCCAAGGGACGGGCTTCGGACAGAGCTCGTCCCTCTTTTTGTGTCGTGGGAAGCGCAGGCAAAGGGGTTGGTACCTTCGCTTCAGAGGGTGTCTGGAAATTCGGTCGCGACGGCCTCCCCCGCCCGGGCATAAATACCCGGGCTAAGAACGACGCCGGATGAATCCGGCTTGCGAAGTCCCCTTCTCAGGGAAAAGCCCTCTTCAGAGGGCGCTGTTCATAGCCCTGGCATTTAGGCCCGGGCGGAGGTGGGCGTCGCGACTGGGTTGCGCACTTTCCAGACACCCTCTCAAACCGCCACCACCCCCTCCAGCAACCCCCGCACGACCTCCACCTCATCCGGGTTCACCGTATGCCCCATGGCGGGATAGATCCGCTCCGTCACCTCGCCACCCATCTGCCGCATCACCTCCGCCGTCTCGTGCACGCTCTCCACGGGGATGTGGGGATCGCGGTCGCTGCAGCCGAGGAAGACGGGAGTGCCGGCGAGGGCGCCGGCTCGAGCCCGCGCCAGGTTCCAGTGGGTCCCCGGCGTGCCGGTGACCGCTCCGGAGAGGCCGAGGATGGCGCCGTAGCGTCTTGGATTGCGGGCAGCGAATTCCAGCGCCAGGCAGGCTCCCTGGGAAAACCCGAGGAGGACGATCCGTTCCGCCGGCAGGCCCGCGCTTTCGAGCTGCGCTACCACCTCGCCGATGCGCGCCAGTCCCGAGGAGAGACCCGGCTCGTTCTGCTGCGTGGGGGCAAGGAAACGGTACGGATACCACGACCACCCCGCGGCCTGCGGTGCCACGTAGGCGAAGTCGTCCCGCCCGAATTCGTCCGCCAGAGCGAGGATGCTCTCCGCCGTGGCGCCGCGGCCGTGCACCATCACCATCGCCGCCGCAGCCTCGGCCACCGGCCGGCCAGCCCAGGCGAGCGGCTGCCCCTGGTGGGGACCGGTCCCGGTCATTCCGCACCTCCCGCCGCCGCGGGTATCGCCGCCGCGGGCCGCACCTCAATGGGCGGCAGCGCCTCCTGGATCTGCTGCCGCGAGGCTTCGAGCCAGGGCGGCAGCTTCAAGGCCGTGCCCAGGCTCTCCACCGTCTCGTCGCGGGTGAAACCCGGCGGGTCCGTGGCGATCTCGAAGAGCACGCCGCCCGGCTCGCGGAAGTAGATCGAGCGGAAGTATTGGCGGTCGAGCACCGGCGTCACGTAGAGGCCAGTCTCGGCCACGGCCTCGCGCCAGGCGAGCTGATCCGGCTCGTCCGCCGAGCGCCAGGCCACGTGGTGCACCGTGCCTGCCGAAACGTGGCCGCGCACCGCCGATGGCGCGCCGAGCACGTCCACCCGCGCTCCCGGGCCACCCTCCCCCACCTCGAAGCGCATGCGCTCGCCGTGCTCGGCCACCCGCCGGAAACCGAGGGTGCCGGCCAGGAGGTTCTCGGTCACGTGCGCGTTCCACTCCGTCAAGGTCACGCCGTCGAAGCCGCGCACGGCGTGCTCCGCCGGCACCGGCCCACCCTCCCATGGCGCACGCGGGTCCGCGGCCACGGCCACCAACTCCAGCCGCAGACCGTCAGGATCGAGCAACGTCAGCACTTCTTCGTCGAAACGCTGGCGCGGCTCCTCGTGGGTCACACCGAGACGCGACAGGCGCTCCGTCCAATAACCGAAGGAGCCTTGGGGAACGGAAAACGACGTCACCGTCGCCTGCCCCGCTCCCTGCACGCCCCGCCGCGCTCCAGGCCAGGGGAAGAACGTCAGGATCGTGCCCGGATGCCCCACCTCGTCGCCGTAATAAAGATGATAGGTGCCGGGATCGTCGAAGTTCACCGTCCGCTTGACCAGCCGCAGGCCCAGGACGCCGGTATAGAAGTCGACGTTCGCCTGGGGATCGCTCGCCATGGCGGTGACGTGATGGATGCCTTCAATCGGTTTGCGCATCGATTCTGCCTTCCTTTCCCACAATGCCTTCGGGCAGGCTGAATGGGTGGTCCAACGATGTCCGTTCCAACAAGGATTCGGTCAAAAAAATTCACGCCCTCTCCCTGGCCGCGGCGAGGATCTCGACGAGGGTGCGCAGGCGCTTCGCTCCCAGGTCCCCGAGCAGCTCGTCGAGGGCCGTAGCCACCGGCTCATCGAGCCTGGCCAGGAGGGCGATTCCTTTCCTGGTGATCCGCGCCCGCACGATCCGCCGGTCCTCGGCGTCCCGCAGCCGGGTCACGAGCTCCCGCGGCTCCAGGCGGTCGAGGAGCCGGGTGACGTCCGGCCCCGGGCTCACCAGCCGCTCGCCGATCTCGCCGCAGGTCAGCGCCTCGTCGCCGGCGCCACGCAGGATGCGCAGGGCGTTGTACTGGGCCGGCGTGAGGTCGTGCTCCTTGAGGGCCCGTCCCAGGGCCTGCAATAGCAGGCTCGCCGTGCGCTGGAGGGCGAGGAAGGCCTCCTCCTCCAAGCTCACGAAAGGCTTCTCCTGCTGGATCTCCTGGCGCAGCGCCCGGCTCATGACGCTTGTTGTAACGGAGATCGTGACGACGGTATTCCCCGGCCCCTGCCGCCGTCAGTAATTGAACGGGAACTCGTTGATCCAGTGGAAGCCCCGGATGACGAGCAGGGACTTCGGCTCCGCGACCCGGTGGAGGCTCGCCCGGACTTTCTTACCCTCGAACGTCCCTTCGAGCGTGAGCCGGTCCGGCGCTGGGCGTTGATAGGTGAGGGCGGACTTCCAGGCCGGATCGCCCCGTTTGGTCAAGGCGAGCGTCTTCTTGGCTTCGTCGAGCTTGAGCCCATAGCGCTGGCGGGAGTCGCTGGTGAGCTGGATCGCGAAAAAGGTTTGATAATCGAAGATCACACGGCGCCACTGGAGCACCTCCACTCCCGGCGGCGGACCTGCCAGGCCGTCGACCTGAAGCTCGTCGACGTTCCACACGCCGCGCAGCGGCGAGTGGGCCGAGTAAAATGCCGTGAGCTCTTCCCGCGCCATGTTCACCATGAAGAGGGAAAAACCGACGGCGAGAACGACTTTGCACGCCAGCGCCACGCGCCGCGGCCAGCGCCGCCGGAGCAGCCCGGGGTCGGGGGCCGGCGGCACCGGCCGGTTGAGCACCAGCAGGTTGGCGAGCCGCCGCAGGTGGGGAGCAACGAGGAAGATCGCCATGGCGAGCAGGTGGGAGGAAAACAGCTTGACCGGCACGTCGTAGCAATAGTTGAGCATCACGACGTTGGTGAGCACGGCGATGCTCACCAGGGACCCCAGCAACGCGGTGCGGCGAAAGACGAGAAGCATCCCGCCAAACCACTCGCTCAGCCCGCTGAAAATGGTGTACGGCACGGAGGCCCCCATGAAGGTCCACAGCAGGCCCATCGGCGAGGCGTCGCCGAAAGGTTGCAACAGGCGGTCGAGCGAAGGGCGAGGGAACTGGGATGGAAAGATCTTCAGCCCGCCGTACTCGATCATCGTCAGGGCGAGCCCGAAACGCACGGAAACCTGGAGCCATTCGTACAACCGCGCATAGTTGGCTCGCTTCCGGTCGAGCGCCGTCCAGACCAGCGTCGCGGCCAGCGCGAGGACCAGGAAGCAGAACACCTGCACCCAACTGAACGTCGAATCTCCGCTGCCGGTGGTCTGGAAGGGGGCATCGGCATGGAGCACGTGCTTGCCGGCCCAGGGCACGAGCTTGGCCCAGAGACTGAAGTACCACCCGGCGACGGTCCCACCGAAGGGGATGACTGCCAGCAGCCCCGCCAAGACCCACAGGAGATACATACCGAGATACGAGAATCCGAAGCGGAAGAGGATCCGCTTCCCAGGTCCCCACACCGGAGCCACGGCCTCGCGGTCCTTCCCCTCTTCCACCTGGGTGGAGACCGGCAGCTCCGGCTCGAACGTCATCGCCCTGTCCAATACGGCCATGTCACCCTCCGCTTTGGTTCATGCTCCTTATGACGCTGCCGCGGGTCGAAACCCCTCACCGAAAAGCCTGGCGCCTTTGTGCGGCCCGAGCTGGCGCGGGCGCTCGAAGAGCTGCGGTGGGTGTAGGATCAACTTTTTATCCCCCATACGATGCTGGGACGCATCACCTTCGATCCCGAAAAGTGCTTCGACGGGGAGACCCCACTGCAAAGGCGTCGCCGTCCCCTCTACCACGACCGGTTCCCCCCCAATGTAGCGCCCCAACCGGCCCGGGAGCCGGACAATGGCCGGAAGAAAGGGGGTCCTTTCTTGAGAGAGACGCCCCGTTTCCGGGGGGAACCCCCGGTTGGGGCGTCTCCGGAGCGGAGACAACGGTCCAAACCAGAAGGGACCACCCCGGCGGCACCAGGGCAATCCCGGGCGACCCTGTGCCCGCGGACGGTCTTCGCGGAATCAGGTGTTATCTCCGCCTCGGAGACGCCCCAACCAGCCGCCCGGATTTCCCAAAAGACCCTGGAACCAGTTTTGGCACTTCCAGGCGCCCAAGGCGAGGGCGTTTCGCACTGCTACGCCTCATGGTAGGCTCGCTCAAGGGCCGCTACGTCGAGCTTCACCATCGTCATCATGGCTTCCATCACGGCCTTCACCCTCCTGGGATCCCTGTCACGGATCAGCTCGATGAATCTCCGCGGGACAATCTGCCACGAGAGGCCGAACGGATCCTTGATCCAGCCGCACTGGGTAGGCATCGCCCCGGCCTTGACGAGCTTGTCCCAATACTCGTCGACTTCGGCTTGGTCCTCGCAGTCAACATAGAGCGAGAAGCCTTCGGAGAACGTGAAGTACGGGCCCCCGTTGTAGCCCATGAAGACTTGACCACCGACGACGAACTCGGCGGAGGTGATCGG
>DASUEN010000117.1:0-15611 GCA_036275055.1 Thermoanaerobaculia bacterium | reverse complement strand
GATCACCGCCTGCACCGCAGCCGTTGCGGAGACGCGGCCGTGGCCAAAGCGGTCGTGCCAATCGGTTCCCGGAGGGGGATTGCGTCGGGCAGTGGAAATCACGATATCGCGGAGGTCGTCAATGGGGAGGCTCTGCCCGTGCGCCCGGGCCTCGGCCAGCACCAAGGCAACCAGACCCGCTACGGCGGGCGAGGCCATGCTCGTTCCGCTCATCCGCCGTGCGCCGATTTTTGTGCTCGACTGTGCCGCCAACACGTTGTGGCCGGGTGCCGAGACCTCAGGCTTTTCCCTACCGTCCCGCGTCGGGCCGGCGCTCGAGAAGAAGGACAGCGGCAGGGCGGCCTTGTGGGCGTCATACGATCCGACCGCCAGGGAGAGGTGACTGCAGGAGACCGAGCCGATGGTGTGGGTGTTGTCGTTGGGCGGAGTGAAGCGCGACTGAAACCGATCGTCCCGCTCGATCCAGGCGTGAAAACGGCCATCGGAAACCTGGTCGCCGTGCAGTCGCACCGTATAGATCCCCGAAGGCATGCCAGCGGATAGAAAGATCCCAATCATGTTGTCGTGGTTGTTCGGGTCGTCGAGGCGGTTTGCAACCAACACGGCCACTTGACCGTTCGCCATCAGCGTCTGACTGGGTGCGCCAGGAGCGACCGTCGCCAGGGAGTCGCCGTTCGGGCCGAGCAACTCAATGGTGAACCGGTCGGCCCCGGGATACCAGACCTCCAACTCGATGTCCGACAATGGACCGGTGACGAGCTCCCATTCCAGGTCGGTCGCCTGTCCTTGCGCGACGGTTCCAGCGGAGTGAATGCCGTCGTCGAACGCGTTTGCCGCGGCGATCACCACAGCCCGATTCGGGGCCGCTCGCAGCAAGCTGTCGATGCCCTGCTCTACCAGGGTGCTGCCGTCGTGCGGTCCACCGTTGGTCCCGAGGCTGATGTTGACGACGCAGGGTTGATTTCCGGCCTGGGTGAAGATGTATTTCAGCGCTTCCAGCAAGCGGATCGAGTCGCCGAATGATTTACCCACTGCAGCCGTGCCCTGGGGATCGTTGGCGTCGGAAATATTGACAAAGATCAGGTCGGCCTCCGGCGCCATGCCAGGGACACCGGTACCGCGGCCATTTCCAGCCGCAATGTCCATCACGTGGGTTCCATGGGCACCGGGGTCGGTGGGATCCTCAAAATCAGCCGGGTCATAGCCAGCGGCCTGATACGGATTGGACTGTTGAAGCGCCAGATTCAGCTCTTGAGGAGTAAACACCCGGCCGTATCCGAACGGGCTTGTGGCAGTGGTCGGGCCGTCCTGAAACCACAGCGTCAGGAGCCGGGTGGTGCTGTCCGCGCGGCGAAAGTTCTGATGGGCGAAATCCCCGCCGTAGTCGATCACGCCGACGACGACGCCTGCGCCTCCGTTGGTAAGGCTGCCTGCGGGAAGCAATGCGGGCCGTGCTCCGGTTTCTTGGGTCGTGGCGCTCAGCATCGGGCGCAAATCACGACCAGCTTTCAGGCTGAGGACGAACGGCTGGCTCCGGACGGCCTCGATGCGGCGGACAGGCACGCGACCGGTAACGATGGATGTCGTATCGGGCGTCTCACCGATGAGCGTCGGTTCTCGAACCTCGCTCAGCGCCTCCCAATCAGGATAGTTGCTCACTCGGGCTACGACCGCCACCTCATCAACAGCAGTCGAGGTCGACGCCAGTTTGACCATACCGGCCTGCCGGCGGGCGACGAGTAGTTGTAGTCGCGGATCCAGATCACTGCGGACGCGGGTGGGAATATTGCTGGCACTCGAAAGATCAATCCGGGAAAGCTCGGCCATGGCCACTCCTGAGGAATGAAGGTGAACAGTCATTAGCGCACTCCTCTTTGGACGGCCCCCAGCTTGTTTTTCCCGTTCGCCTGACCCTACTTGGAGTGTAGACGCATCCGTATCGACTGGCGGTATCTATACACCCTCTCGCCGGACGCCCGACTATGGCCGCGACTCTATCTCAGCGCGGTTGGTCCGGCGCCGTGGGGGCCGCACGCCCTTCCCATCCGCCCCCAAACCCGCCACACTACCTCCACCTGACCCGGAGGTGCCCTTGCCCGAGACCCACGAGCCCGACTCTGCCCCCACTCCCCCTGCCCCGACCCTCGTCCGCGGCCTCTCGACGTGGGACGGCGCTCTGCTGACGATCGGCTCGATCGTGGGCACGGGCATCTTCATCACCACGGCGGACATGGCGAAGCGGCTCCCTCATCCGGGGCTGATCCTGCTGGTGTGGCTGGCCGGGGGGCTGCTGACGCTCGCGGGGGCGCTCAGCTATGGGGAGCTGGGGGCCATGTTCCCGCGAGCGGGCGGGCTCTACCACTTCGTCAAGGAGGCGTATGGCCCTCTGGTGGGGTTCCTTTACGGGTGGACGGCGTTCCTGGTCATCATGTCCGGTGGCAACGCGGCGCTGGGGGTGGCGTTCGGGGAGTATCTGGGGAGCTTCCTGCCGTGGTTCTCCACGCAGCATGCGCTGGTCTCCGTCCCCATCGGGCACTGGACGTGGACGCTTTCCGGGGGGCAGGTGGCGGCGGTGGCCGCGATCCTGATCCTCACCGCGATCAATCACTTCGGCCTCAAGGAGGGGGCCGGGGTGCAGAACGCGCTGACGGTGCTGAAGGTCGCCGCCATCGTGGGGCTGATCGCCGTGGGGTTGTTCGCGCGGGCGCCGGTTCAGCCCCACCTGTTCGGACCCGTGGGGCAGGTCCCCGGCGGGCTGCTGGCGGCGTTCGGCGTGGCCATGATCGCGGCGCTCTGGACCTATGACGGATGGTACGGCCTCACCTGCTCGGCCGGGGAGATGCGCGATCCAGGGCGGAGCCTTCCCCGCGGGCTGATCCTCGGCACCGGGGCCGTGATCGTCCTCTATCTCCTGCTCAACGTGGTCTATGCCCGGGCGCTTTCGATGGGCGCCATGGCGGCGACGCCCCGCATCGCGGAGACGGCGGCGTCGGTGCTCTTCGGGCCGTGGGCGGCGCGGGTGGTGTCGCTCATCGTGCTGGTCTCGACCTTCGGATGCCTTTCCTCGACGATTCTCTACAGCTCGCGGATCTACCTCCCCATGGCCGAGGACGGCCTGTTCTTCAAGTCGCTCGCCCGCATTCATCCCGTGTATCGCACGCCGGTGCCGAGCCTGTGGGCGCAGACGGCGTGGTCGATCGTGCTGACCGTCTCGGGGACCTACTCGCAGCTCTACACCTACGTGGTCTTCGCCTCGATCGTGTTCCACGCCATGACGGCCGCCGCGGTCTTCATTTTCCGGTTCCGCCGGCCGGATGCTCCCCGGCCGTACCGCACGTGGGGCTATCCCGTGGTGCCCGCCCTCTTCATCCTTGGCTGCCTGCTGCTGATCGGCAATACGCTCCAGGAGAGCCCCTACGAATCCCTCATTGGGCTGGGGCTGGTGGCGCTGGGGGTGCCGGCGTACGTGATGTTCAGGCGGCAGTCGGCCCGGCAAAACGCTTGAAATTCGGACATATTTGTCCGATACTATGGAGGTGCAGTGAAGGGATCGGAGTTCGTGCGCCGCATTCGGAAGATCGCCAAGCAACGGGGAGTGATCGTGCAGCTCACCCCGGCACGTGGCAAAGGAAGTCACAGTACCCTGTACTTCGGCGGCCGGTTCACAGTCGTGCGCGACCTCAAAGACGAGCTCAAGACCGGAACTCTTCATGCCATGCTCCAGCAGCTAGGCTTGTCGCTCCAGGATCTCAACAAGTAGGAGGCAGACCATGGTCCACGAGTTCACCTACCCCGTGACGCTGACTCCAGACGAGACGGATGGAGGGTTTGTCGTGACGTTCAAAGACCTCCCGGAGGCCATCACCCAGGGTGAAACCGTGGAGGATGCCCTCACGGAAGCCGCCGATGCTTTGGAGGAGGCCATCGCGGGCCGCATCCAGCGGGGAGACCCGATCCCAGAGCCGTCTCCCGCAAGATCTCTTCCTGTGATTCCCGTCCCCGCACAGACCGCGGCCAAGGCAGCTCTCTACCTGGCTCTGAAAGAGACCGGGATCACCAAGTCCGAGTTGGCGGCAAGGTTGGGTTGTGACGAAAAGGAGGTCCGCAGGCTGCTCGATCCGCGGCACTCTTCCAAGCTGCCCCGCATCCAGAAAGCCCTTGCGGTTCTCGGTAAGGGCCTTGCTCTCCGGTTGGTGGACGAAGCCGCATAGGGGGATTTCTGAACGATGAACCCACCAGATACAACTACCTTGCAGGACCTCCCCATCCTCGTCACCGGCGGCAGCGGCTTCGTCGGCGGCCACTTGGCGGCGCGGCTGGCTAGGGCGGGTGCCCGGGTTCGCGCTTTGGTGCGCAGGCGCGGCGATCATCCGGGCTTGAGCTCGCCGAACGTCACGCAGGTCGAAGGGGACTTCGTGGATCCGGACACGGCGCGCCGGGCCTGCGAGGGCATGGAGATCGTGGTGCATGCCGCGGCGACCATCGGCTCCGATCTCGCGGATGCGCGGCGGGTGAACGTTACGGGTACGTCCGGACTGGCCGCGGCGGCGCGGGAGGCTGGCTGCCGGCAGTTCCTTCACATCTCGACCTTGTCGGTCTACGACTGGGAGAGCCGGCAGGGGATCTTCGACGAAACGTCGCCGCTCAAGACGGTCGTCAAGGAATATGCGGCCTCTCCCGCGGCCTCTCCGTACTACGGGCTCTCCAAGGCCGAAGCCGAGCGCGCCCTTCAGACCGAGATGGAGCGCGGGCTGGCCGCGACGATCCTCCGCCTGGGGGCCGTTCTCGGCGTGCACCCCACGTCCAGTTGGGCGGTGCTGGTGCCGGCCAAGATCCGGAAGGGACAGGTCTCCCTGACGGCCGGCAGCTCGCTCCCCTGGACCCACGTCGAAAACGTGGCATTCGCCATGGAGCTCGCCCTCACCCATCCCGCCACCCTCGGCCGCGCCTACAACCTGTCCGATGGCGACGTCCCCTGGCGGCAGTACGTCGAGGATGTCCGGAGCTGGTTCCCCGATGCGCCGCCGGCCCCAGGGTCGCAGGAGGCCCCAGGGAAGCCTCAAGTCTCGTTCATCAGCCGCTCTTCCAGCAAGCGGATCCGGTCCGAGCTCGGCTATGCGCCGCTCCGCAGCTACGAGGACGGGATGGCGGAGGCGAAGGCGTGGTGGGCAAGCAACCCCCAAAAGCCCTAGAATCCCCCATCGCGGCACGACCTACCGGCCGCATTGGAGGAACATCTCGTGAAACGCATCTTCGTGGCGCTCGCGCTCGGCGCGATCCTGGCGGCTGGGGCCCTCGCGGCTCCCCCCAAGGCGTATCAGGACAAGACGGCGGCCCAGCAGGCCGAAAAGGACAAGGCGGACCAGGCCGCGCAGGCCGAGAAGACGGCAAAGGCCGAAAAGGCCGCCGCCAAGGCTGATCAGAAGGGGAAGGACGGCAAGGACAAGAAAGACAAGGGGAAGCCCGAGGAGAAGAAAGGCGGCCTCTCGGCCTCCACCTTCGCCGGGCTCGAGCTGCGCAACATCGGCCCCGCCACGGTGGGAGGGCGCATCGTCGACATCGCCGTCGATCCCACCAAGCCCTCCACCTGGTACATCGCCACGGCTTCGGGCGGCGTGTGGAAGACCACCAACGCCGGCACCACCTGGTCCTCCATCTTCGACGGCCAGGGCTCGTTCTCCATCGGCTGCATCACGGTCGATCCCAAGAACCCCCTCGTGGTCTGGGTCGGCTCGGGCGAGAACAACAGCCAGAGGAGCGTCTCCTACGGGGATGGCGTCTACAAATCGGTTGACGGCGGCAAGAGCTGGGACAACGTGGGGCTCAAGAAGTCGGAGCACATCGGCAAGATCCTCATCGATCCCCGCGATTCGAACGTCGTCTACGTGGCCGCCCAGGGCCCCCTTTGGGCACCGGGCGGCGACCGCGGCCTCTACAAGACGACGGACGGCGGCAAGACCTGGAAGACCGTCCTCACCATCAGCGAGAACACCGGGGTGAGCGACCTCGCGATGGACCCGCGCAATCCCGAGGTGATCTATGCCACGGCGTACCAGCGGCGCCGGCACATCTGGACGCTGATCGACGGCGGCCCCGAAGGGGCGATCCACAAGTCCACGGACGGCGGCGCCACCTGGAAGAAGCTCTCCTCCGGCCTGCCCAAGGACGACATCGGCCGCATCGGCATCGCCATCGCGCCCACCAATCCGGACACGGTCTATGCCATCGTCGAGTCGGTGGGGAAGTCGAGCGGCTTCTATCGCTCCACCGACGCCGGCGGGAGCTGGGAACGGCGCGGCGATTACCTTTCGAGCAGCCCGCAGTATTATCAAGAGATTTTCGTCGATCCCGACAACGCCGACCGCGTCTATTCGATGGACACGCTGATTCAGGTGACGGACAACGGCGGCAGCAGCTTCCGTCCCCTCGGCGAGCGCCACAAGCACGTGGACAACCATGCGCTGTGGATCGATCCCGCCAATCACTCCCATTATCTGGTGGGGTGCGACGGCGGCCTGTACGAGAGCTGGGACCGCGCGGCCAATTGGGAGTTCAAGAGCAACCTGCCGATCGCTCAGTTCTACCGCGTGAGCGTCGACAACGCGCTGCCCTTCTACAACGTTTTCGGCGGCACGCAGGACAATTACAGCCTGGGCGGCCCCTCGCGCACCAACAACGATCACGGCATCCGGAATTCCGATTGGTTCGTCACGCAAGGCGGCGACGGCTTCCAGAGCCAGGTGGACCCGGAGGACCCGAACACCATCTACGCCGAGTCGCAGTACGGCGGCCTCACCCGCTACGACAAGAAGAGCGGCGAGCAGACCTACATCCAGCCGCAGCCCGGCAAGGGCGAGCCCGCCCTGCGCTGGAACTGGGACGCGCCGGTGATCGTGAGCCCCCATTCCCACACCCGTCTCTATTTCGCGGCCAACAAAATCTTTCGCAGCGACGACCGCGGCAACACCTGGAAAGCCGTGAGTCCCGATCTCACCCGCCAGGTCGATCGCCGCAAGCTCAAGGTGATGGGCAAGGTGTGGGGCGCGGATACGGTGGCCTACAACTCCTCGACGTCTTTCTACGGCAACATCGTCGCCCTTGCCGAGTCGCCGGTCAAAGAAGGGTTGATCTATGCCGGCACGGACGACGGCCTCATCCAGGTCACCGAGGACGGCGGAAGCAACTGGCGGAAGGTCGAAAAGTTTTCCGGCATCCCGGAGAACACCTACGTCTCCGACGTCGAGCCTTCGCCCACCGACGCCAATACCGTCTACGCCGCCTTCAACAATCACCAGATGGGCGATTTCAAGCCTTATCTTCTGAAGAGCACCGACCGCGGCGCCACCTGGACCTCGATCGCCGGCGACCTGCCGGAGCGGGGATCGGTGTGGACGGTGGTACAGGATTATCAAAATCCCAACCTGCTCTTCACCGGCACGGAGTTCGGTCTCTATTTCACCATCGACAGCGGCAAGAAATGGATCAAGCTCGCGAGCCTTCCCGTCATCCCCGTCCGCGACCTGGTGATCCACAAGCGGGAAGGGGATTTGGCGGTGGCCACTTTCGGCCGCGGTTTCTACATCCTGGACGACATCACCCCGCTGCGGACGGTGAAGGCGGAGACGCTGGAGCAGGACGCCGCCCTCTTCCCCGTGCGCAAGGCGTGGATGTATCAGGAATCTTCGCCCATGGGCGGGCGGGAGCAGGGATTCCAGGGCGCCGGCTTCTATATCGCCCCCAATCCGCCGTTCGGCTCCACGTTCACCTACTTCCTCAAGGAGGATCTGAAGACTCGCAAGAAGGTGCGGCAGGAGGCGGAGAAGAAGTTGGAGAAGGAGGGGGGCGCGCTCGTCTACCCGCCCTGGGAGTCGCTGCGCGAGGAGGACCGCGAGGCGGAGCCGTCGCTCCTCTTCACCGTCAAGGACGAGGAGGGGAACGTCGTGCGCCGCGTCACGGCGCCGGGCAAGTCGGGGGTCCACCGCATCACCTGGGACCTCCACTTCCCCCCCTCGACGCCGGTTTCGATCACTCCCAGCCGGCGCGAGGAGTTCGGTGGCCCGGGACCCCAGGGTCCGCTGGCGGGGCCGGGCAAGTACACGGTTTCCATGGCCAAGGTGGTGGACGGCGTCACCACGCCCCTCGGCCAGCCGCAGACCTTCGAGACCGTGCCTCTCGCCCTCGCCTCGCTGCCGGCCAAGGACCAGGCCGCGCAGCTCGAATTCACGCGCAAGTCCGCCCGTCTGCAGCGGGCCGCGCGCGGCGCCGCACAGGCCGTCAACGAGGCGCAGGAGCACCTGAAATACCTGCAGAAGGCCATCCTCGACACGCCCAAGGCCGACGCCAAGATGATCGAGAGGGCACGGCAGATCGACCTCCACCTGCGCGACCTGGAGGTGAAGCTCTCCGGAGATTCCACGCTCGCCTCCCGCAACGAGCCCACGTCGCCGGCCATCCTGGAGCGGGTCGAGAACGTCGTGCAAGGGGCCTGGTCCACCTCCTCGGAGGCGACCCAGACCTACCGTGACGACTACGCTATCGCCGCGGCCGAATTCGCTCCGGTGCTGGAGGACGTCCGCAAGACGATCGAGGTGGACCTGAAGGGCTTGGAAGACCAGCTCGAAGCCGCCGGCGCCCCCTGGACGCCGGGGCGGGTTCCGAGTTGGAAGCCGGAGTAGGTCGTTAACCTAATCCCCGAGGTGCTCCTGCTCGGCCTGCCGGAGCACCTCGGGATTCCCCGTCAACGCCACCAGCTTGTCGAGCTTCTCCCGCACCTCGCCGCTGGCGATCTGCCGGAGGGCGGTCTGCACCCCGTCGGCCACGGACTCGGCGCGGTCGGAGATCCACAGCGCGAGGCCGCAGTTGAGGAGCACGAGATCGCGCTTGGGGCCCGTCTCCAGGCCGTGAACGATGCGCAGGAAGTCGCGGGTGTTGGAATCGGCGTCGATGGGGGCGATCGCGGCCACCGGCGCCGTGGCGAGGCCGGCGGCTTCGGGCTCCAGGGTGAAATCGAAGGTCTGGCTGCCGCGGAAACCCCGCACCCGGCTGGGACCGGCAATCGTCGCCTCGTCCAAGCCGTCCGAGCCCTGGACGACGAGCGCGTTGTCGTAGCCGATGCCGCGGAAGAGCTCGGTCAGCATCTCGAACTGGCGGGGGTTGTTGAGCCCGAACATCCGGTACGTCATGCGCACCGGGGTGAAGATGGGCGCCATGAGATGGAACGGCGTGCTGACTCCCACTCCCTTCTTGGCCAGCGTGAGGCCGAAATTCACCAGGTTCCCCAATTCGGGGCTGACGAACACGGGAGAGTAGAAGGCGACTCCCACCTCCTCCACGGCACGCTGGATCTGCTCCAGGGTGACCGCGGGAGCGAAGATCCCCACCGCGGCCAGCACGTCGGCACTGCCGGCGATCCCCGTCACCTTCCAGAACGAGTGCTTGAGGACGGGCACGGCGGGCTCGCCCACGATCAGGGCCATCAGGGTGGAGACGTTGATCTTGCGCACCCCGCTGCCGCCGGCGCTCGAAACTTCCATGGGGCGGCGCCCTTCGAGGCCGAGGGGGTAGTCGCCGGTCAGGGCGTGCATGGCGTCCCACATGCCCAAAAGCTCGTCGATCGTTTCGCCCTTGGTCTGCGAGGCGACGGAGTAGGCCAGCAGCATCCAGCCTTCGTTGTCCTGGCGCAGCAGGGCTTCGAGCAGGGCGGCGCTCTCGGTGCGGGCGAGGTCCTGGCGGGCCATGAGCTTGCGCAGCAGCAGGTTTTCTGGCGTCATGAGGTCTCCTGGGTTCCAGTGTTTCGGGGGATTCTATCCGAAGGGGCTCCATGGCTCCCACTCCCGGCACGGATCCTGCGATAAAGTTTTCCGTTCTGAAGGGAACCTACTTTGAACAGAGGAGAGACTGCATGAGAATGAAGACCCTGATCGTTCCCCTTGCTCTCGCCGGGCTGGCCCTGGCGCTGGTGCCGGCGTCCCACGGTGAGGGGACCACGGCCGCGGCAACCGGAGGCGGCTCCGACGCGGAACGCATCGCCATCGGCTACAGGATCGCGCCCGTCTCCTTGAACCTGCGCCACCGCGACCGCAACCTGGTGGGCCTGGGGAGCTACATCGTCAACGCCCAGGGCGGATGCAACGATTGCCACACCAATCCGCCCTACGCGGCGGGGGGAGATCCGTACCAGGGGCAGCCGAAGAAGTTCAACGCCGAGCGCTACCTAGCCGGCGGCACTCCCTTTGGACCGGTCATCTCGCGCAACATCACGCCGAACGACGACGGCCTCCCCGCCGGCTTGAGCCTCGCGGAGTTCAAGAACGTCATGCGCACCGGCCACGACCCGGACGCGCCGGGCCGGCTCCTGCAGGTGATGCCCTGGCCCGTCTACCAGAGCATGACCGACAACGACCTGCGGGCGGTCTACGAGTACCTGCGGGCGATTCCGCACCTCGAGGGGGGCGAGTAGGACCTACACGGACGGCATGGACGGCCAAGGACGAACACATCCGTGTCGTCCTTGAAGGTCCATGTCCGTCCGTGCCCGTCCTTTTCGGGGTGAGCGCCCACCCCCGCTTTGGCGTTATCCTCCAGGGGGCAGGAGACAACCCGGAGGTGCAGCCATGAAAGAGACCCAAGAAGAAGAGACCGGAACCGCCGGCCCGGCCACCGTGTTCGAAAGGCTGGCCGAGAAATTGGGCGTCACCGTGCGGGCTTCCACCGTCTTTGGCGAGGCCGTGGAACGCGACGGCATCACCGTGATCCCGGTGGCGCGGGCGCGCTGGGGCGTGGGGGGCGGTGGCGGCAAGCATGGGCTCGCCAGCCGCCGCGAGGGGATGGGCGGCGGGGGCGGCGTCATCATGCAGCCCGTGGGCTTCATCGAGATCAGCAACGGCGAGTCCCGCTTCCGGCCGCTCGTCACGGCGGGGACGTGGGTGAGGATCGCCACCCTGGGCGGTCTCTTCTTGCTCGCCCTGGCGCGGCTGCGGCGGAATTGATGCTTCCGGAGGCCGCGCCCCCAGCCGATCTCGATGCCCCATCCGCGGGAGCGGTGCTGGAGATCGCCGAGGCCCTCGCCCGCGAGCTCCAGCCGGGGCGGCGCGGGCGGTCCCTCACCCTCGACTCCTCGCTGGAACGCGACCTCGGGCTCGACAGCCTGGGCCGCGTGGAGCTGCTGGGACGGCTGGAGAAAGCCTTCGGCACCCATCTGCCGGAGGAAGTGCTGGCTTCGGCCGAAACGCCCCGCGACCTCCTCCAGGCCCTGCTTTCCAGCCATCCCGCGGCGGCGGCCGGTTCCACGCTGCACATCGTGGAGCCCCTGGCCGCGGCCGAGGCGGCTCCGGACCGCACCCGCAGCCTCGTCGAAGTCCTGGAGTGGCACGCCCAGCGCACTCCGGACCGCCGGCACGTCCTCTACCTGCCGGGGGACGGCCCACCCGAAGAGCTGACCTACGCGGGGCTCCTCACCCGCTCGCGGGCCGTGGCCGCCGGCCTCGCGCGGCTGGAAGTGGCGCCCGGGCAGGCCGTGGGGCTCATGCTTCCCACCGGCCTCGAATACTTCGCCGCCTTCTTCGGCATCCAGCTCGCGGGAGGCGTGCCGGTGCCCCTCTATCCGCCGGCCCGGCGGAGCCAGGTCGAGGACCACCTGCGGCGGCAGGCCGGCATCCTCGAGACGGCGGGGGCCGAGGTGCTCGTCACCTTCCCCGAGGTGCTCACCCTGGCCCGCCTCCTCCGCGCCCAGATTCCGGCCCTGCGCAAGGTGGTGACCGTCGCCGAGCTGTCGGCTGAAGATGAGGCCCCGCCCGCCGTCACCGTCAAGGAGAGCGACCTCGCCTTCCTCCAGTTCACCTCCGGCAGCACTGGCAATCCCAAGGGGGTGATGCTCACCCACGCCAACCTGCTGGCCAATCTGCGGGCCATTCAGAAGGGCGCGGACGTGCGGCCGGATGACGTGATCGTGAGCTGGCTGCCGCTCTATCACGACATGGGGCTGATCGGCTGCTGGATGGGAGGGCTCTACTTCGGCGTGCCCCTCGTCCTCATGTCTCCCCTGACCTTCCTGGCTCGCCCCTCCCGCTGGCTGACGACGATTCACAGCCACCGGGGAACGCTCTCGGCGGCGCCCAACTTCGCCTACGAGCTGTGCGTCAACAAAGTGCCGGACGAGGAGATCGCGGGGCTCGACCTCTCCTCCTGGCGCATGGCCTTGAACGGCGCCGAGCCGGTGAGCCCAGAGGCCGTGCGCCGCTTCATCGAGCGCTTCGCGCCGTATGGCTTCGACCCCGGCGCCTTCTCCCCCGTCTACGGCCTCGCCGAATGCTCCCTCGCCGTGGCCTTTCCGCCTCTGGGGAGGCCGCCGCTCATCGACGTGGTGGATCGCGAAGCCTTCCAGCGCACCGGCGAGGCCGTGCCGGCGGCGCCCGAGGCCAGCGACGATCCGCATGCCCTGCGCTTCGTCTCCTGCGGCTTCCCCCTCTCCGGTCATGAAGTGCGGATCGTGGACGATGGCGGTCATGAAGTGGGGGAGCGCCAGGAAGGGCGGCTGGAGTTCAAAGGCCCTTCGGCGAGCGACGGCTACTTCAGGAATCCCGAGGCCACGGCCAAGCTGGTGCATGGGGATTGGCGGGATTCCGGGGACCGCGCCTACGTCGCGGGCGGTGAGGTCTACATCACCGGCCGGGTGAAAGACATCATCATCCGCGGCGGGCGCAACCTCTACCCGCACGAGCTCGAAGGCGCCGTGGGCGAGGTCCCGGGGATCCGCAAGGGGTGCGTGGCCGTCTTCGGCAGCCCCGATCCGAAAACCGGCACCGAGCGCCTGATGGTGATGGCCGAGACCCGCGAGCGGGACGAAGCGGCGCGCGAAACGCTCCGCCAGGCCGTGCAGGAGGTGACCGTGGACCTTCTCGGCACCCCCGCGGACGTAGTGGCCCTGGTGCCGCCCCACGGCGTGCCCAAGACCTCCAGCGGCAAGGTCCGACGCTCTTCGGCGCGGGAGCTGTACGAGTCGGGCAAAGTGGATCGCGGCGGCGGCGCCCTCGGCTGGCAGATCGCGCGCCTGGCGCTCACCGGCCTGCGAGCGCAGATCGCCCGCCGCTCCCGCTCTTTTGGGGCGGGGCTCTACGCCGCGCGCGCCTTCGGTTTCCTGGCGCTGCTCGCCGTGCCGGGCTGGCTCGCCGTGGTGCTGACTCCCGGCCTCCCGGGCCGCCGGCGGATGGCGCAGCGCGTGGGGCGGCTCCTCTTTGCCGGCGTGGGCATTCCCCTCCGCCTCGAAGGATCCGAAAACCTGCAGACCGGTGGACCGCGGATCGTGGCCCCCAACCACGCGAGCTACCTGGACGGCCTCGTGCTCACCGCCCTCCTGCCGCCGGAAGTGGCCTTCGTGGTGAAGCGCGAGCTCGAAGGGAGCTTCATCGCACGCATTTTCCTCCGCCGCTTGGGAACCCTTTTCGTCGAGCGTTTCGACGCCGCCCAAAGCGCGGGCGAAACGCGCAAAGCGCTCGACGCCGTGCGATCCGGAGAAACGCTGGTGATCTTTCCCGAAGGCACCTTCCGCCGCTACCCCGGTCTCCTCCCCTTCCGCATGGGCACCTTCGCCGTGGCGGTGGACGCGGGCGTGCCGGTCGTCCCCGTGATCATCCGCGGAACCCGTTCCATTCTAAGAGGTGGCGAATTCCTCATCCGCCGCGGCCAGGTGACGGTGACCGTAGCGCCCCCGGTCCATCCCCAAGGCGCAGGATGGCACGCGGGCATCCAGCTTCGCGATCAGGTCAGGAAGGCGATTTTGGAGCGGTACGGGGAGCCGGATTTGGCGGAGTAGGGGGGCGGCCGCCAGCGGGGCTTCGCCAGCGTATTCATGATACTCTTGGCCCAATTCTTCGCATCGCGCTTTGATTCAGAGGTCCGGGAGTGCCACCATCGGGACGAAAAAAGGAGAACGGTCCGTGAACAAGAAAGCCAGGAAGCTCGTTTTGAGTCGGGAGACCTTGCAGACGCTGAACGACCCATCGCTGAAGCAGGTGAACGGCGGAATCCCCACGTTCACCTGTGGTGGTCTCTCCTGGTGCCTGGAGTGCCCGCCGGTTTCCGATATTCCCCCGTGCTGACCAGGTAGCTTCGAGAGAAAAAAGGGAGCGTCAGAGAATCGCGTAATCCCTGCCCAATCGTGGCGGCCGTCGCCGTTCCCTGCCGAGGTTGCGGCCGCCGAGCCTTCCCGTTTTCCTTCCCCGGCAGCGCTCTCGCCCGATTCGTATTGCCACATCCCGGAGACTCCTGTATTGTGGCCCCATGGCTCGCCCTCTGCGGTGAGCTCCCTCCTCGGTGTTCCCTCTGGGAAAGGAAGGTGCAAAATGAAGCACAAGTGCCTGACCGTCTTGGTCTTGGGATTCGCCGCGCTTCTCTACGGCCCTTCCAGAGCAGTGGCCCAATTAGGCTCGTTCGCGGTGTTGGGTGGCTCGGCGGTGACCAATACCGCCACGCCGACGATCGTCACCGGCGATCTGGGCGTCAGCCCGGGTAGCGCAGTTACCGGCTTTCCTCCGGGGACGGTGATTGGAGGGACGATCCACGCCGCCGACGCGGTCGCGGCCCAGGCTCAGAGTGACCTCACAAACCTCTACACCTCCCTGGCGAACACGGCGTGCAACACCGACTTGACCGGGCAGGACCTGGGTGGAAAGACGCTCACGCCGGGCGTCTACTGCTTTTCGACCTCGGCCCAGTTGACGGGAACGCTCACTCTCGACGGGCAAGGCAACTCCAATGCGGTCTTCATTTTCAAGATCGGGAGCACGCTCACCACCGCGAGCGCCGCATCGGTCGTTCTCATCAACAGTGCATCTCCCTGCGGAGTGTTCTGGCAGGTCGGCAGCTCCGCGACGCTGGGCACCGGCACCACGCTGGCGGGAAGCATCGTCGCCCTCTCCAGCGTGACCCTGAATACCGGTTCGAGCGTGACCGGAAGGGCCTTGGCGCGAAATGGTGCCGTGACGCTGGACGACAGCCACGTCACTGTCTGCAGCGGCGGTCCAGGCTCGCCGGGTGGCGCCGCGGCGATTCCTACGCTCTCGGGGTGGGGAATGATCGTCCTGACCGGTCTCTTGATCTTGTCCGGCCTGGCAGCGATGCGCAGGCGAGCGGCGTAGAGGGCGGCTCGTTCGGAATCCCGGCCCGATCGTGGTGGCCATCGCCGCTTCTTGAGGAGGTTGCCGCCTTCAACCTTCTTGGAACCGCGTTTCGACTGCCGATGTCACCCCTGGAGTCTATTCTCGGCTCCAACGGAGGACACACCAATGATCAACGAGACGACATGGCTCCCGACCGCACCGCCCTCTTGGCTCCAAGAAGCCCGCCACCGGCTTGCCAGCCTCGGGCTCCCTCCTGAATGGCCGGAAGAGTCTGTGGAATCTCCCAGCTCCCGTGCCAGCAAGTCAGCCGACTGCACCCTTCGCCTGTTAGCCGAGTATGGCTTGGAGCCGTCCTGGGTGCTGCCTTCCCTGGAAGGAGGCGTCTGCATTGCCTTCGCCCTCGAGGGCCGGTACGCCGACATCCAGTTCCTGAACAGCGGCGAGATCGTCACCACTCGCTCGCAGGGACCCGAGAGCGTTTCGCAGATCCTGCCT
>DASUEN010000116.1:0-29107 GCA_036275055.1 Thermoanaerobaculia bacterium | reverse complement strand
GGTGGTGGAGGAGCGGATCGCGGTATTCCGGGCGGCGCAAGAGCTGGTAGGAGATGACGAAGCGGTTGTGGGTGGTCCAGGGGTTCACCGCGAAGCCGCGCTCCTGGCGTCGGCGGGCGACGAAGGCCCGGTTGTAGAGCTCGAAGTGGAGGCCGAAGCGGCGTTCCATCTCGTCGCGCCACTGGAGGGCGAGGGTCGCCGGGCAGACCACGAGGGCGAAATCGACCTGCTGGCGAAGGGCAAGCTCCTGAAGGACGAGGCCGGCTTCCACGGTCTTGCCCAGGCCCACGTCGTCCGCGATGAAGAGGCTCGCCCGGGGAAGGTCCAGGGCCCGCTTGAGCGGGGTGAGCTGGTGGCTGAGCAGCTTGATGCCGGCGCGGAACGGGGCCTGGAAGAGGCGCACGTCGGTGGCGGTGATCGCATTCCAGCGCAAGGCGTTCAGGTAAGCGGCGAAGGCACGGGGCGGATCGAGGCGGCCATGAGTGTCCGGTCCGTGCAGCTCCGGCTGGAGGATGCGAGCGCCCAGCTCGATCTCCCACAGCACCTCCAGCCGCCGCCCCTGGTTGTCGTCGTCGAGGCCGGCGAGGACGATGCGGCTGGCCTCATTCGCCTCGGCGGGTGGGACGACGTCCTCGACGAGATACTGGCGGTGCCGGACCTGCACGATGTCGCCGGGCTTGGGCCGGGTGCCGTTGGCGGGAGAGGCAAGGGGCATCGGCACAGGTGGAGCGGCGCTCTCGCCCGAGGCTGCGAGAAGGCGGGCCAGAAGAGCGGGCCGGGAACGGCCGGAGTCGTCGAGGCCGTGCGCGCGGCAGGCGGCTCGTAGCTCGTCGCGGCCGAGGGAGTGGAGCAAGCCGGGAAGGCCGAGGACGGGAGACGAGGCCAGAGCTTCGATCTGAGCTTCCTTGGTGCCGCTCCCCGGCAGGGGAACGCCGAGCTCCCGGCCGACTGTGACGAGGCGCGCCTTGGTCAGCAGATCGAGAATGCTGCGTGGGCTGGGTGTGGACACGGACGCTATCCTACCCCGGAGCTCGGCCGATTGAGGACGCCGCAGGTAGCGACGAACGTCCCCTGCGAAACTAGGATCTCACGGCGTTTGGAAGTACAGCGGCGTGGTGAAGGACGAGCAGCCGGCGCTATTGCAGGCGGCGACATTCCAGCGGTATCGCCTGCCTGCGCTGAGGCTGGCTGTGAAGGACGTACTACTTGTTGTGGTGTCCACCACGAGGAACTTAGCGCGCTAGCGCGCGAACCTTAACGGCGGTTTCGCCATTTCCGTCTTGAGATGACAGAGTTCGCGTAAAGAGGTATCGTCGGGCTCTGATGGCTCTGGTCAGTCCTCATCGGAACGACACCTTTCGGCCCTTCAGGCGATGTTGAGCGACCTATTTTTACAGACTACGCTAAGTTAACGGCCAAGGCCAGCTTCTCGCCGGCTGCCGCCTCCTGATCTCCCGAAGGAATGCGCTCCGTCTCACGCTTTCCTGACAGACCACTCCGCGCGAGCCCGGCGATCCTGGCGACCCCGAGGTGAGGCGGGTGCCGCCGGCGTAGCCGAGGGAGGACCTGGTTCATGGACCAGGCCTCCCGCAGGCCTCGCGATCTATCCCTGACATTGTCCGACATTTCCTGACATTCACTCGACATACTGCCCGCCGCCTGCCGGATGAGCAATGTCGCCCGCGGCCTCGGCCCATCTCTCCAGATGCAAGCCATTGATGAACAAGAGGTTGGCGATGATCGCCGAGCCTGAGCACCGCCGTTCGCGCGGACCGCGGCGGCAAGCCCGGTTTGTTGGCACGCATCTGGCTCTATAGGGTTGCAGCAGAGCAAACATAGTCCCAAGGTCTTTCCCCACGACGGCGGGACGAAAAAATAAACCGGGGAATTTTTAGGGAGGTGTTCCATGGTCAGCACCAAGCAGTTCACGATTTTCTTCCTGTTGGTCGTCGTCTTTCTCGTTGCGATCATGATCGTGACGTCCCTGGTCTGGCGGGAGCAGGGCACGCTGTACAACACCGTCAGAATCGAGGAGAGACTGAAGGCGATCGTCGACTTCTCTGCCACCCTGATTGGTAAACAGGAAGTCGCCGTGAATGCCTGGATCGACGACGTCAACCTGGAGTTGGGGCAGGTCCAGACCGAGACCACCACCCTCCAGGGATACGTCGACACGTCGATTCACGGCCTTCCTCCCGGTCACTAAGCCGACGTGCGTGATCGCTGTTTGCAGGCCCAGGTCTCGAGGTCCGGTTCAGCCGGCGATTTGCAAGGGTTGCAGGCGGCCGGTTCCGAAAGTCGTGAAGGGGCGAGGCGGGGCGGCGACGAACAAAAAGGCAAGGTTTTGTTCCGTCCAGGTGGCGCCGCGACGGATCTGCAAGATCCCGGGACAGGAGAGCGCCATGCGGCACTGGGTCGCCGAGGTGAGCAGGGAGTTGCGGGACGTCGGAGCTCAGATTTGCTCTTTCCAGAGATATGTGAGCGCGGCGATCCACGGTGAACCCGTAGCGAAGGGGCCGACTCCGTAGAAGGGTCGCGGTCGAGGCCTGGAGGCTGCCGCCTCCAGGCTCGGTCCGCGGGTTTTATTCTGAAAGGTTGAACCCATGAGATCTTACGGCCTGGCCATCAAAACGATATCGATCACGCTCCTCACGCTATGGGCGGCGGGAGCGGAAGCGGAGGTCAAAGAGACAGGGATCAAGACGATCGCTCCGCAGCACTCGGGCTCGCCGGTGCTCGCCGACGTCGACCTCTATGAGGAGCCCATCGCACATGCCATGCGCCTCCTCGCCGAGACCTACGACGTCTCGATCGCGACCGGCGCGTTGCCCGATACCAAGGTCACGATCCGCCTGCGCAGCATCGGCGCCCAGGATGCCTTCGCGGCCGTCGCCGCGGCGGCGGGTCTGGAGGTGGTGCAGGACGGCTCGGTCGTGCGGCTCGCGTCGAGAGGCCAGGACGCCGTGTGGCGGCAGGCGGCTCCTTGCAGCATGGAAGCCGACTGCGCGGTAGCGGCGGTGAAGCCCGCCCCGGCGGGACGTGGAGCCTGCTGCTGGAACGGGTGCGGGAACGCCGGCAATAACCTCCAGTCTCAGCACCAGCCTCAGATGGCCGACCGGGTGTTCCCCCTCGGCGTCGCGCCGGGCGAGGAGACCCTCAAGGCGGTCCAGTCGCTGCTCGGCCCCTGCGAGCTCGCGACCTACAACGCCGTCGAGAACCTGGTGACGGTCTCGGCTCTGCTCCCTACGATGGAACGGATCGAGGGTCTCCTGGGCGATCTGACGCGGACGCCGAAGCAGTACGAGATCGAGGTGCAGGTGGTTGAGGTGTCGAGGAACGCACTGCGGCAGATGGGCTCCCAGGGCACCTTCGGGCTCGACATCCGCGGTGGCGTTCTCGCCAGCACGTTCCCCCTGTCCGGCTTGAACGCTGCCAAGCGCTATCTGCCGTCGGCGAACGATCTCGCGGCGCTCAGCCGGTTCGGCACCGTGGGGGGCGTCCCCTCCGGGAGCACCGAACCCGGGAGCTTCGCCGATCCGGGGTTCCGCTTCGGGCAGATCGACGCCCGGGGCATCGGCCTGATGATCCAGGCGCTGGAGCAGTCCGGCGAGGCGCGCGTGATGGCGACTCCCAAGGTCACGGCCCTCGACAACCGGAAGGCGCGGATCAGCATGGTCACCACCCTACGCATTCCGACCTTCACCCAGAACCAGTCCTTCGGCACGACCACGGTTTCCGGCATCGAGCAGGTGGACGTGGGGACGACGCTGGAAGTGCGCCCTCGCCACGGGGCCGGCCGGCAGATCGTGTTGACGGTCTCGCCCGAGGTCAGCGAGCTGCAGCCGAACAGCTCGGCCGTCACGCAGAACGGGCTCACCCAGGGGCTGCCCATCGTCACCCGGCGCCGCACGGAGACGGAGGTGGTCCTGGAGTCCGGGGAGACGCTCATCATCGGCGGGCTGGTCACCGAGCACAAGATGGAGACCCACGGCAAGACCCCCGGGCTCGGGGACATCCCACTGATCGGCCGCGCTTTTCGTCTCGAAGGCAAGCAGACCGAGAACACGGAGCTGCTGGTCTTCGTGACGCCCCGCGAGCTGCCCTCGCCGGAGGAGAGGCGGTCCAAGGTGCGGGTCGGTGAGACGTGGCTTCCCTTCAATCTCGCGGCACAGCTCGAAGGTGGGCGCGCCCTGCTGCACGGCCAGGCCGCAGCGGACCGCGTGGCCGGCGTCCGCGCTCTCGAAGCGATCGACGCCGACCTCCGCGACGCGGGCGTCGACACCGGCCGCGAGATCGTGGCCCTGGGCGGCGACGCGAGCCTCGACGTCAGGGCCGCGGCCTTGCTCTTCCTGCTGCACGTGCGGCCGGCCGCGGCCCTGGGCGAGCTGGCGCGTTTCAAGGACAGCCGGGCGGTGGCGCTCGCGGCCCTGGCCGCGCCCGTGGCGCCGATCGCGCCGCACCTGCACGCCGCCCTGGCCGAGCTCGCCTGGCAAGCGCCGCCATCGCCAAGCAGTCCCACCTCTCTGCCCGCCGGCACCGAGCCGGCCCTGTCGTGGGGCGGAACCCCGGAGGAGATCGCCCTCTCGGGTGACGCGGCCGGCATCGAGCTGGTCCGGGCGGCGCTCGATCTCCTGGCCCGCCGGGCTCCCGATCTGCGCCATTTCGTGGGGTTCGGCCTGGCCACGGTCGAGACCGGCGCGGCGAAGCCGTCCATCGATCCGGCGGTGCGCAGCGCCCGTGTCGTCACCATCAACATGATCCCCGAGCGCGTGGCGCTCCAGATGGTCCGCCTGGCCACCCTCGCCTTCGAGACGCGGGTGGCCGGCATTCCTGCCGCGGACGGCCGCAACCTGGCCCTGGCGGTGCAGGAGGAGACCCGCGCGCTGGAACGGATGACTGGGGGGGGCGGCGTGTCGGCCTCCGCCACGGCCTCGCCGGCCGTCCGCGACGCCCTCGCCGCGGGGTTGCGGTGGATCGCCGCCGACGCTCCCGGCACTGCGATCCGTAGCTCCTCGTCCATCGCCACCCTGGCCGGAGGCTCCCAATGAAAATGATGAGCTTCACCGCGCCGTTGCTGATCGCCGCGATGACCGTCGTCGCCGTCTGGGGCCTGGGCATGCTGACCCTGCGGGCGAGCGCGGTCTCGACGCAGAACAGCATCGAGCTGCTGCGCATGCACCTGCGGGTGCTCCGCCTGCACGACGAGCTCCTTCTGCAGTCGAAAAGTGCCCTGGCCGCTCAGGTGCGAGCGAGCCTGCCTCGCGGCTCCGTACCCGCCGCCAATGCCCCCATCACCCCCATCGCCGGCAGGGAAAGCCAGAAAGAAAGGGTCGCCACGCTCCCCGAGGCGAGCCCGGTGCAGCCCTGGCCTGAAGAGGTGAGGCCATGATCCAAACCCTTCCGAGCGGTCCCTCGATCCTGGGTGCCACCGCCTTTCCACACCGGGAGCTCTCGCTGCTCGAGGGGCTGCGAGCGGTGCCGCCCCGGGTCGCCCGCAGCCACCAGGCGATCCCATTGCGCTATGAGGGCGAGCGGCTGATCGTCGGCGTCGTCGGCGAGGTCGATTCGCGGCGCAAGCGGACGGTCGACACGCTACGCCGCCTGGGCAATCCCCACGTCGAGCTGGAGCCCGTGCCGGCGGAGCGCTACCAGGAAGTCCTCAGGAAATGGTACGGCCCGACCGGGGACGTGGCCGAGCTCGTCTCCGGGCTGGCCCAATCACCGGCCGGGGACCTCTTCGGGTCCGGAGAGGCGATGGAGGCGGCGCCCGCGCCGCGCTTCCTCGAGCTGACGCTCAAGGGGGCGATCGCCGAAGGCGCGAGCGACGTGCACATCGAGCCCGACGTGCGCTCTCCCCGGGTGCGCTTCCGGGTCGACGGCATCCTCGCCGAGCGGGTCGCTCCACCCCAGTGGCTGGCGGGCCGGGTGATCGGCCGGGTCAAGGCCCTGGCCGGCCTCGCCCTCGGCGAGTGCCTCTTTCCCCAGGATGGAGTGTTCGACTTCCCGACTGCCGCGGGGCCGGTGTCGATCCGCGTCTCGATCCTCCCCACCGCCCGCGGCGAGTGCGCCGTCCTGCGTCTGTTGACGGTCGAGGACGAGATCCCCTCTCTCTCCGATCTCGGCGTGCCCGAGGAGATGGAGAGAAGGCTCGTGGCGGCCGCCTCGGCGCCTGAAGGTCTCATCGTCTTCGCGGGGCCGACGGGAAGCGGCAAGACGACGACTCTCCACGCCCTCCTGCAAAGGGTCGACGCCGACCGGCGCAACATCGTCTCGATCGAGGATCCGGTCGAGATCCGCTCGCGGCGGCTGCGCCAGGTGCCGGTACGCCGCGATCTCGGGCTGGATTTCGCCGGCGCCCTGCGCTACGTGCTGCGCCAGGACCCGGATGTCCTGCTGGTGGGGGAGACGCGCGACGCCGAGACGGCCCAACTGGTCGTGCAGGCCGCGCTCGCCGGGCATCTGGTGCTGACGACGGTGCACGCCGCGAGCGCCCTGGAGGCCTTCGACCGCTTCACCCAACTGGGCGCCGACCGCTCGCTGCTGGCGCAGGTCACCCGGCTCACCGTGTCGCAGCGGCTCGTGCGCCGGGTGTGCCGCTATTGCGGGGGAGAAGGCTGCTTCGCCTGCGAGGGGAGCGGGCTCAAGGGGCGTACCGGCCTCTACGAGACGGTGACGATGAACGCCTCCCTCGCCTCCCTGGTGCGCCAGGGGGCGGAGCCCGCCGAGCTGCGGCGGACGGCGCGCGACAGTGGCTTCCGCTCGCTCCTGGACTCCGCCCGGGACCTCGTGCGGCGAGGCGTGACGACTCCGGCCGAGACGGCCCGGGTGCTCGACGTCGAGAGCCTTCAGGGTCTCGAAGGAGGTGCCCGATGAATACTTCGGTAAAAACGGTGAAGAAGCGCTCCGCCGCCACCGTCGCCCTCGACCTGAGCCTCGCCGGACAGGCGGCCGCAGTGGCCCTCGACGGCCGCCGGAGGATCGTCGCGTGGACCGTCGCCTCCGAGGGTGGCAATGCCGGAGGTCTTGCGGGGTTCGCCCGGCAGGCGCTGCGCGACCTCCAGGTGAGGCCGAGAGAGGTGCGCGTCCTTCTCGGCGCGGGAACGGGCGCTGGGGACGAAGCGCAGGTGGCGGTCCTGGACCATCCGGGAACGCCGGACGAAGGAGAGATTCTGGCGGCGCTCTTCGCGGACGGCTACCCGCGCCTGAGCGAGCCGTCGGTCGCGGCCGCTGCCACCTCTCCGGGAACCTGGCTGGTGGCGGCCTGCGGCGCCTCCACGATCGAGCCGCTCGCCGCGGGGCTGCTCGAAGAGAGCGGGACGGAGCCGGCCTTCGTCGTCGATCAGCTCCTGGCCGAGGAGGAGAGCGAGGACCTGGAAGATCACGGAGAGCCGCTGCCGGCGGCCTGCGAGCTCGCGTGGCGGCTGGCGCAGCGCTCTTCCGTGACCCGGCTGGCCAGCCCGCGCAGCGAGCGGCGGCGGGCGAGCCTCACGTGGGCCCGCCGCGCCACCCACGTCGCCATGTTTCTCGCAGTGCTGGGCGTCCTGGCAATGGCGGCCGGGCTGCGGTTGGCGTGGGGGAGCCGGGCGCGGACCCAGGCTTTTGCGTCCCAGGCGGCCGGCGACGCGCGGCTGGTCCAGGAGCTGCGGGAGATCGGAGCCCTGGTCGAGGAGGCGAAACGGCTGCGGACCGATCTCGCCGGCCGCACGGCGCCCTGGCCGCGGGTGGCGGGGACCGTCGCCGCCCTGGCCCGCATCGTCCCGCCGGAGACCGGCTGGGAACGTCTCCAGATCAAGGAGGGCGCCCTGGAGCTGGAGGCCTCGGCCACGGGCGCAACGCCCGAGGCGCGGCTCGACCTTCTGCGCCAGGCCCTGGAACGCTCGCCGGAGCTCGCCAACCTCTCGTGGGGGGCGCCGGGCACCGACCGCAAGAACCCGCGCCTGCACCAGGTCTTCCGGGCGGCGGTGCGAGAAGCACCGGCCGCCGCGTCCCAGGGGGCACCATGAGCACCGTCTGGCGCTATGCCGCGATGATCCTGGCAGGGGCCGTCCTCTTGCTGGGGACCGGCCTCTACACGATGCGTACCGCCCTGGCGGCCGGCCGCGGCCCGCGCGAGATGCTGGAAACCCGGAAGGTCCTGCGCCAGGTGGGTGGCGAGGCCGGGCTTGCGGCGCGCAAGGCGCAGTTGGCGGGAATCGTCGCGCGCCTCCGGCAGGAGCGGGTGGCCCATGGCGCCGATGCCGCCGCCTTCAGCCGGCGCATCGAGGAGGCCTTCACCGAGCTCGGCCTGCAACTGACCGCGTCGAGCGACTGGAAGCCGGTGCCCAAGTTCAAAGTGCCCGGGGCCGCGGCCTTCGAGCGGACCTTCGCCGGCAGCGGACCCTTCGACCGGCTGCTCGACGCCCTCGCGACGATCGAGAGCTGGCCGGACGCGGCCCGGGTGCGGTCGTTGTCCATCTCCCGGCAGGGGCCGGGAAAGATCGCCTTCACCCTGGAGATCACCGCCATCCGGTCGGCGACGAAGGAGGGAACCTGAAATGTCCGCCAGGAGGATCGCTCTCATCGCCGCCGGGCTCCTGATCGCCGCCTGCGGGCTCGTTCTGATCCTGCGGGCCTTCCGCGGCGCGGACGCCTCAGCCCCTACCGCCGAACCGGCTCAGGCGGCCGGTGGCACCCTGGGAGGCAGGGCCCAGGAGCCGCCTCCCCCCCGGTGGCAGAGCTTCCTGCGGCCGGATGAGCATGCGACGCCGCCGCGCCCGGTCGTCCACCTCTCGCAGGGAGTGCCCAATCCCTTCGATCGCCTCGCCACGACCGGCGGCGCCAGGACTGTCAGGCCGGAGATCCCGGATTTCCGGCTCGAAGGGATCTCCACCGGCGCCCGGGCGGTGGCGCTCATCTCGGGGCACGCGGTGCGCGAGGGCGGCACAATTTCGGGCTTCCGCCTCGTGCGCATCGGCCGCTCGGCGGTGACGCTCGCCGGCCCGCGGGGAGACCGCCTCGATCTCGCGATGGGAGCCGGGCGATGATCGGTTCTCTACAGACTCGGCTCCCCGCGGCGGCGGTCAACGCCTTGGCGGACCTCGTGGCCGTGGGCTTCGGGGTTGCGCAGGCGCTCGCGGCGCTGCCCCGGCAATCGTTGCCCCGGAGGACGGCGCGGCAGCTCGACGCCGAGCTCTCACTCCTCGGCGAGGGGGCGCCGCTCGACGCCGCCCTCGACCGGCTGGGTCTCCAGATCACCGCCGCTTCCATCCGCGGCTCGCAGGCGCGGTCCGCGGACGTCGAGGCGGCCCTCCGCGCCGACGCCGAGGCCCAGGCGACAGTTTCCGGCGCGCTGAAGAAGACGCGGCGCCGGATCGAGGTCCTGGGCCTCACCCTCGCCGGCCTCTGCCTCGCGACGTTCTACCTGTCCTTCATCCTGGTGCCGGGCATGATCCGTAAGAGCACGGAGAACCTGCCGCCGAACTGGCAGGTGCCGGCCTCTCTCGTCGAGTTCGAGAGCTTCCGCAACCTTTGGCTGGCGCTGGGTGGGTCTTTCCTGCTCGTAGGGGTGGCGCTGGTGGTTGCCCTCGCCGGGTTCCTGGGCCGGGAGCGAGGAGCCTCGTTCCTCCAGGACCTCCGGCTGTATTTGCCCTTCCTGCGCGCCCACGCCATTCACGCGAGCCGGGCGCGGCTTCTCGAGGCGCTCGCCTTCGAGCAGGCGGCGGGCCTGCCGGCCAACGAAACCCTGCGCCGCGTCTGCCGGCGCGAGCCGGTGCCCCGGTTGGCGGCGGCGCTGGCGCTGGGAGCGGAGCGCCTGGATGCCGGCGAGCCCTGGGCGAGCTGCCTGCGCGGCACGCTCCTCGACTCGCCGCTGCTCGCCGACCTCGCCGCGCTCGCGGGCCATGGAGCGCGCCCCACGAAAGGTCTGCGGTGGGCCGCCGCGCAGAGCCGGGAGCAGGCGGTCAAGGGGCTGCGCTGGGCGGTCACCGCTGTGGCGGCGCTCCTGCTCATCCCCTCCTTCGCCTACCTCCTGGTCCTCATGCACGTGGCCTCGGTGACGGCGGCCATCGCCCAGGTGGAATCCATTCGTCTGGAGATGGAGACGCTGACCAGCGAGGTGGACCAGATCCTTCAGAAACCTTAGCTCTCCTATATCTATCATTCCGTCCTGCACGGCGGCGCGGGAAAAAAGACGGGGGCTCTCCGCCCGCGAACGCGGAGAGCCCCCGGCCGCCAAACCCGGAGGGCACCTCTAGAGTTTCAGTTTTCAAAGAACGCTCCGGGCCGCCCGCACCGAAGTCCGGGCTTCCCTTACTGATCTTCAGATCCTCCAGACCCAGCTCCAGATCCTCCAGCCCGAGGTCTTGAACCTCCAGACCGAGGTCTGGATCGTCCCCGCCGGGGTCTCGATCTCCAGGACCATGGTCTCGATCCTCTAGATCTCGAGGCGGGGCCAGTCCTCCGAGGTTTCGATCCTCGAGACCAAGGTCTGGATCCTTGAGCTCGAGGTCTGGACCTCTTGAAGCTCGGCTCAGGGGATCCAATAGGACGCGATCCAGGCGTATAGGACCACGATGATGCCCAAATGTCAACTTCGTTCGAAATAGGTCTTGACAAGTACGGAGCGATAGAGTACATTGCCTCCCGTTGAAGCCAGTGGTTGACCGGAGCATAGGGCGTCGGCTCGACCACGAACAACCAAAACCGCTGTACGACGTGAAAGGAGAAGCACAATGGCCATCATCAATGCGCAGGGGAAGATCTTCCGGTCCTGGGAGGCGTCACTCAACGCTTGCCAGGCGCAGGCGGCTCAGTTGCCGAACGTGGGGCCGCTCATGAAGGAGCTGCAGGACACTCTCGATCAGGCCCGGCAGGTTAAGGCCCAGCAGGAGGAGAGTGAGGCGAAGCGCCAGGGGTTGACCCAGCAACTCGCGCAGCTCATCCAGAGCGGCCAGGAAGTAGCCCGGCGTCTGCGGGGCTACGCCAAGTCGCAGCTCGGGACGAAGAACGAGATGCTGGTGCAGTTCGGCGCGGCGCCCATCCGCCGCCGTGTCCGCTCCGCCAAGAAGACCGAGCCCGACACCACGCCTACGTCCAAAGTCCCTGCCTAGTCTGAGGAAGGCTGAAGCACGGATTCACCCGCCTCTCTCCACCCGTTTGCACGACGGAGGGGGAGGGGCGGCTTGCTCTTTGACAATCGATGCGATCAAACCCCGGGGGCGGATGCCGGCCGCCCCTGGGGTCCTACCTTCGCCTTGGTGGAGCCTCAAGGCGAGGCCGTAGCCTCGCCACGGAATCCGAGCGAAAATTCCACGTAACCGCTGCCGTCCGTCGCCAGTAGCCCTGAGCGACGCCGTGTCCGTAGAGACGACCCAGACCGCCCACGATACCCTCACGCAGGCCATAGCGGCGGGTCGTCTCCGAGGCGGGATCGGCGGTCCAAACAGCGTACACCGTGGAGCGGGGCGATTCAGGATTCGGATTCCCAGGCAAACCCGACAACCCGGCAACCCGAAAGGACAGCCAATTCTCGTGCCGTCCAGCGTCATGGTTGCGCTGGGCGTTGTCTCCGATCCGGAGACGACTCTCGTCTACAATAGAACCTAGAAACGTTGCCGATGAGCCTTACCCTCTTCTATCTTTTGTTCAACCGCACGCTCCTCTTCTTCGTACTCCGACTTGGTGATCACGATTGGATCATTTGCCTTATAACTATGCTCTTTAATCACCTCTCTTTTGTGACCGTTGGGGCCATGAAGGACCTTCAGGGAAATCTCTTCTGCCGCAAATGTAAATTCCCCACCGCGTTTGCGGTATTGGGAGCTAGTCTCTTTCATAAGTTTCGCGGTACCAATGATAGTCAACGGATTGTAATCGTTAATCAAGATTTTTCCAGCGTCCGACCTTGCGTTGTTTTGATAATCAGTCTTTCCCCAATTCGCTATTTTGTGCTCAAGTGGAATCATCCTTGTATTGGCATCGTAGGTGCCTGCAACAAGATTGCCAATTGCGTTGAACCCACCAAGGCTGCTGCCGATGATATGTAGCCACTCCCAACGTCCTTGGGTTTTAGAGGAGATGTGGTCTTTCATGTAGTTTTTGGCGTTCTGTCCTCCCATCAAGTCGATCTGCCCCTTCCCTCGATCACCCTTTTTCCATGAACCCTTATGTTCAAGAGTATTTGTAACCTTGCCTCCATCGAATTCTATTGACATTTTTGATTTGCCAACTGGAGGGAGATTCGAAGTGATCGATTTGGGGGAAATAAAAGTTTTATGAGAAGCATATTGGGCCTCCTTATCAGCATGTCGGCGAAGTGTTCCTTTTTCAGTGTCGGCCGCCGCACGAGCCTTACCCGATCTCGGCTGTGGTTCCTCGCCAAAAAGGAGATAATGCTTGATTAGGAGATTTTTTCCGAGTTCTTCTGGTGTTATTGATGTTGCCGATCCGATGGTAGTAAATTCAAATTGGTTATCACCCATGGAAAAGATGATGCTCAATGTTGTTCCTTTGCTGTCGATGTTTTCAAAAAAATTATCACCATTCCGATAGATAATATCTATTTCTTCTTTTGATAGATTTTTTATATTTTTGGGACGGTCGGCCTGAGTTCCTTTCGAAAACTTTGCATACTTAAAGTTGAGGCGCTCATCAGCGGACTTGTCGAATCTACCCAGCTCTTGGTCCAGGCTAATAAAGTCTATGTGCACTGGCGACGGTTTTGTATCCTTCCTTGTGCTGAGGGGGCTTAGATCAAATAAGTTTCCCGTGGCCCGGCTTGTATATTCCTCACTCTTCTGTTCCTTATTCGCGAAGAGATCCTGCGCATGTGCCGGCTTGTCTTGCCAAAAGCCCAGGCTCTCATTCAGTTGCTCTTTCGGCGGCAATGTTTCGAATGAATACAAATTAAATCGGTCTTCGCTATCATGCTCCGGCCGCTGCTCTTCTTCCTCAAAATCCTCCGAGCCGATTCTGTAGTAATAATCTTTATAGGACTTACCTTTATTGTACGGATGGCTCTGCCCTTCAGCCGGCTGCTTCTCTTCTTCCTCAAAATCCTCCGAGCCGATTCTGTAGTAATAATCTCTATAGGACTTACCTTTATCGTACGGATGGCTCTGCCCTTCATCTGGCTGCTTCTCTTCTTCCTCAAAATCCTCCGAGCGTTTTTTCTCGGGGTATGAGTTGTTCGCGCTCAGTCCATGTATTAATTTGTCGATTATATGAATAGCTGGAAAAAATGGCTCTTTAAAGTGGGTGTCCTGCTGATCTTCTGTCGGCTCCTCGATCAACATTTCAGTTTTCTGCTGCTTCATCCGTTTAATGGCTCCAGAAAGAAACTTCCATTGATCGTCTATGGGCTTTAATGAAAAAAACGGACTCTCATTAATAATCATCTCGGCAAGGGCAGCAATTTCGTCGGCGGTAAGCTGTAGATTGAAATTATCCGAAAGCTGCTGGATTAGTTCAGCTTTGTTGCTCATGAGCTGAGGCCCCCGTGCGGCGCCATGAACCAGGCAAAATTGCCCATTCGCGGCTCGTTCCCCTAAACCTGTAGCCTCTTCCTCGAGCGTTTCGCTGCTGCCGCCGGTTCCTCGGAAGGACCCTTGCCGCTGCTGGACGACATGGGTTAGCTCATGGCTTATCACCCGTCGGCCCGCGGAGGTTCCCGGCTGGTAGCGCCCGGGCGCGAAATGGAGTTTTTCGCCATGCGCCAAGGCTACCGCGCCAATCTGCGCAATACCAGAGTTCTGGTGAACCCGAACCGTACTGAAGTCGTGGCCGAACAAGGTCTCCATCTCTGACCGCAAAGGCTCGCCCAAGGGCTCTCCACCATCTTGAGCGAGAGAGAAGCCCGCCCGCGCTCGCCCGAGGGCAAAACGTGGCGTGCGCTGTGCTGTGGTGCTCGGACTAGCGGATGTAGTTGCTGGAATCCCGACTCTCGCTCGCATGAGACGCATCCTCCTGTTCGATCATCTCCTCCAAAACCTGAATCGCCCCCGCAATCCGCAACATCGATTCCCGCAGCTTTTCCCGCTTTTCCTCGAGCTCGGCGAGCATGCGCTGGCCGGTTTCGAACTCGGTGCGCAGCTCGGCGAGGCGAGATTCGATCTTTTCTTTCATGGGAAGTACCCGATCACGTAGATGATCCGGCCGTCGTCGAAGCCTGATTCCTGGATCGCATATTCGAGGGAGTTGTCGGTGTCGACGGGGAAGAGGCCCTGGTTGCTCCAGGCGTTGACATCGCCCAGGCCCGTTGCCCGGGCGCGCAGGAGAATGTCCTCTGAGGCGCCCAAGGTCCGGCGGATCGCGATGTAGCCATCGATGTTGCCAACGCTGGGGTCCTTCTTGGCAGCCTGCGCCTCCAGGATCACGGCCCGGATGCCGGAGGGGATCACGCTGGGCAACTGGAAGCGGATCCAGCCCGTGGCGACTGTGGTGCTGGGACTGCTGGCGACCTCGAAACGGTGAACGAAGACCGGTGCGCCTGTTTGGCGGGTGGGCAGCTCCTGCCAGGTGGCGTTGCCGTCCTTGTCGCTGGTGAGGACCTTGCCCTCTCCCTTGGAGCTGTCGGTGTAGGCCAGCCCCCTCTTGATCTGCACGCTGGAGTCGGGATCGAGCAGGATGACGTTGCCGCGGACGTGGACGTCCTCCTGCGGGGAGGAGGTGCGGATGCCGATCCGACCAGTGGAGGTGAGGGTGAGGCGCTCGAGGCCGTCCTGGCTGAGGGCCAGGCTGCTCCCTTGAGCTCCCAGGGTCATCTTGTTGTTGTCCTCGCGCAGGAACGAGCCTGAGACGTCGAAGCGCAGGCCCTGGCCGGTGGTGCCGCCCTGGGTCAGCACCAGCGGCCCGTTGAGCAGCGTCAGCCCGTCGCCGGGCGTGCCCGCGACTCCCACCGTCAAATTCTTCTGGACCTCCAGCGAGCCGGTGATGACCAGGCTGGCGGTCATGGTGTCGTTTTCGTTCCGGTTGAGCTTTTCCCCTCCGGGAATCACGGTGGTGCCGCGGAAGACCTGGCGCACGGGCTGCAGTGCGTCGACCCGGCTCCAGGCACTGCTGTGGAAGTCCACCAGAGCGAGCGGCGCGTAGTGATGGCGGATGCCCAGTGGCGGCTGCGGCACGGGATTCCCCACACTGACCGGCCACGGGCCGACCGCCGCGGCATCGGTGCGCAGCTCGGCGAGGCGGGCTTCGATCTTTTCTTTCATGGGAAGTACCCGATGACGCGGATGATCCAGCCTTGGAAGCCAGCCTGGGTGATGATGTACCAGAATGAGTTGCTATCGACCTGGAAGATACCCTGGTTGCTCCAGGCGATGCTGTCCGGGTCTCCCCAGGCGCGGCCGCGCAGGAGGATGTTCCCGTCATTGCTCGTTAGATTGTCGGACGGGGCTGGGGGCACATTTCCCGAGAAAATCCTGATATAGGCATCCGCACGGTCGCCAGCCGGGTTTTCGTTGGAGTTGGGTCCAAACTTATTCGCTTCCGCCTCCAGGATCACGGCGCGGATGCCTGACGGGAAGCCTTTGCTCGGCAAAAGTTCGTAGAAAGTCCAGTCTTTGAATCCCAATCCCCCTGCGCCGACTTCGACTGGAGGAATGAAGATGGGCCCGATGGTCTTCCACGTCGCCTTCCCCCCGGCGTCGCTGGTCAGGACGCGGCCCGGCAACTGGTTGCCATCTCGGTAGGTGAGCGCCCCATCGACGGTGAGCGCCTGGCCGACCGTGACCTCTTTCTGGACCGTGAGGTTGCCAGTGATCGTGAGGCTCGCGGTCATCGTGTCGTCTTTGGTGCGGTTGAGCTTGTAGCCGCCGTCGGCCTTGCCCTCGAAGACTTGGCGGTAGGACGATCCCGTGACGGTCCAGGTTCCGCCGGACAGTTGGAGGACGTAGAGGGGAGCGTAGTGATGCCGGACGCCGTGAGGCGGCAGAGGGAGCGGAGCGCCGGAGCCGTCCGTCGGCCAGAGGACGCCGGCCCCCGCGCGCACCGGGACGACCCAGTAGTCGCCGGTGCGGAAGTAAGGGGTGGGGTTGCCATTGATGTCCCCGGACTTGCCGAAGGACACCTCCAGGTTCGCGTCGAGGTCGATGTAGCCGTCGTTGGTGGACGGCACCTGGGCGATCGGGTCGGCGTCGGAGTCCCAGCGCCGGATCTGCGGATGGTTCGGCAGGTCCGGGGCGGGGTCGGAGGGTCCCGGCCAGCCCTCGACCAGGAGCACCTGGCCAGCCACGGAGGAGAGCTTGACGAGGATGCCGGGTTGGCCTTGGAGGAGCTTCGTTTCGTCGGTGACCTCGATCCAATGGTCGGTCTCGAAACCTCCCGCCTGGTCCTGGCCGATCTGGCGGGTGATCTGGATGTGATCCGAATTCGCCGGATCGTCGATCAAGGCGGCAACGGCGCCGTTGTCCCGCGACCACTTGAAGGTGGCCTCGCCGAGCCGGCCGGGCTTGTGGACCTCGATGCGGTAGAGCTGGTTTTCCTTGATGGCGCCAACGGCGCGGACGGCGAGGGTGGGCCGGGGGCGCGCATCCGGCTCCCAATTCGGGGGGAAACTGGTCTCTCCGGCGGTGAGCGGGTGTAGCTTGACCTGCCAGACCGTGCGCAAGCGGGTGGCCGTGTCGGCGCCGTTCAGGGCGAGATCGGGGAGGTCGGAGTCCTCCAGGGCGGTGACGCTGCGCTGCCAGACGTCCAGGTAGGCCAGGTAGGAGCCTGCATCCGTGGGAAGGGGGATTCCCGGGAGGTCGGGCTGGCCGTCGATCGGCACCTCCTGCTCGTTCTCGCAGAGGAGCCCGTCGACGTAGTAGCGGCCGGGGGTGATGTGGAAGGTGTTGCCGGCGGCCCTGAGGTCGAAGCCTCCGCCGATTTCGGGAGCGCCGGTGCGGCCGATGAGGTCGGTTGCCAGGGTGTGCCGCTGGTAGGCGGCGATGTCGCCCTGTTCGTTCCAGTCGGCGTCGAGCTGGACGCGACCCTGTTGCAAGCGCACGTCCGCGTAGTGCTTCCGGCGGTCGAAGGTGAAACGGGAGAAGTCGCCTTTCATATCGTCCTCATTGTCCTCATCGGTCTCGTAGGGTTTCAGTTCACATAAAAGATGCCGGCGTCGAGCCCGAAACGCAGGTACTCTTCGATCAAGGTGGCGAGCTGGGTCCGCCGGAGAGGTTCCTGGAGCCGGCTGAAGGCGCCTATCTCCGAGCCGTCTTCGGCGCCGGTCAGGATCTCCGGGGCCGTGCCGGCGGCGAGTTGGGCGTAGCCCGGATCTCCGAAGCGGGTGGAGGTGAAGCGCGGCGCCAGGCGCGCCAGCACCCGGGTCCTCTCCCGGCTGGTGATGGCGTTGCGATCGGTCTCGGAGAGATCCGCGGCCGAGGTCAGCCCAAGCTCGCGGGCCCGCTCGTCGAGCGCCTGGCCGATCGCCAGGGCGAGAGCGAGATCGGGCTGGCAGCGGAAGCGGCGGGGAGGTTCGGAGCCGTCCGGAAAGTAGCTGTAGCGCACGCAGCCCACCTGCCGCCTCTCGACCCGAACGGGGCCGCTGAACAGCGCCGCGGAGGCATGAGTCAGCTCGCGGAACCAGGTGTCGCCGAGGACGGTGACGCGTTCGAGCTGGAGGGGCGGCCCCGGCTCCGTGGGGCTGGCGCCGAAGGCCGCGGCGTCGAGTATGCTGTCCTCGAGGCGCAGCGAGGCGACGTTCTCGGGCAGCCGCAGGGCGCCGACGATTGAAAAGGTCACCTGCACGGCGAGGTTCGCAGGGTCTCCCCCGGTGTGGACGAGGCTGCTGCGGCCGGCCCGCGGCACCAGGGTCGTATGGGTCACCTGAAGGTTCAGGCTCCCCTCGATCTCCAAGCCGGCGTCGATCAGAAAGCCGTTGATCGTCAGGCCGCTGTCCGGGCCGGCGCCGGTGACCCGGAAGGTGCCTGGGTGGAGGACGGGCCGGGCGCCGTCGGCGGCCTCGAGGACCAGAGTCCGGCCAGGGGCCAGGGTGATGGTGATGATGTTGTCGTCGTAGATCTCGCTCGCCCGTCGGGGATCATCCGGATCGGGGGGTGAGCCGATTGGATCCAGGACGCGGATCACGCCGAGGGCGCTGGAGCCTGCCGCCCAGGCGGCCACGGCGTCGGCCAGGGGGGTGCTCGATTTGGTTCGAGACACCTCCCAGTAGAAGCCGGCCGATGCAGGATCGGTGAGCGTCGCCCGGCGGTCATAGGGACCGCCTCCCATCTCGGCCGCGAAGCCATACGCATAGGTGCCTCGCACCTTTCCCGAGGAGGGAGCACCGAAGAGGATGCGGCCGTAGCGCGGGTCGACGGCGACTTGGGCGGGGCCGGGAGTGGGGAAGGGGGCCGCCCACGACGAGAGGTCGGAGATGACGATCCGCTCGAGCGGTACCGGCGTTCCCTCCACACGGATCTCGAAGGCACGAGCCGAGCCGTCGGCGCGGAAGCCGTAGTAGTCCTGCAGACTGGTCGCCGCGGCCTCCGGCCGCAGAGGCGACGGCAGGTGGCGCTCCTCGAAGCGGCGGACGATTTCCTCGGACGTGTCCGGCGTCTCAGGGTTGTTGAAGAGCGGGAGGTCGCGCCCGAGGGGATCGAAGAGGAAGCCCCCCGGCACCGCCCCGGCGGGAACCGCCGGGCTGTCCAGGATGGAGAAGGCCTGGAGACGCCAGACGTAGAGGGCGAGGTTGGGGACGTTGAAGCGGCCGCGGCCGGAGGCGATGCGGCGCACCTCCACGGTGCGGAACAGCTCGGGGGGCGCGAACAGCTCCTGCAACCGCGCCACGGCCTCCAGGTGCCGCACGTCGAAGAGGCCTCCGCGGTCCGGCCGTACGTGCCACACGTTCTGGGTGTGAGCGAGGAATTCGAAGAGCTCCACGATCCGGGTGAACCAGCCGGTGACGTCGCGGGTGACCCGTTCGAGCACGGCGAGCGTTCCCTTGCGGCGGCGGTAGTCGAGGACGCGCCCCACCTGGGCCTTGGGATGGGCGCCGGCGTGCGGCGGCTGGCCGAGAGCGCGAATGCCGAGCAGGTCGGCGAGATAGGGCACCGCCCAGTCGCCGCAGGTTTCCAGGAACCAGTTCTCGTAGAGGCCGGCGATGTCATCTTCCAAGAGCTCGAGCTGGCTCTCGACGACGGCGAGGAGGGTGCGCAGCGGCTCGCCGTATTCGAGGTCCCGCCGGCGGTAGAGCTCCGGCAGCCGGTGGTAGAGGCGTTCGCTCTGCGGCCAGGTCATTTGGCTCTCCTCAGGGTCACGCCGCCGGCCTCCAGGACGATGAGCTCGGCGGGCAGCACGCGGTTGGAGACGAGGCGGGCCGGCTGGGCGGTCAAGACCGTCTCCAGGTGCTCCGGCTCGCCGGCACGGTAAAAGGCGTCCAGATCGACCGCCACGACCCCGGCCACGGACTGGACGACGTGCAGGATCTCGGAGGCGTAGAGCGGCTGCTCCAGCTCCCGGTGTGCGAAGGAGAAGGCGTCGAAGAGCGCCGACTCCACCCGCGCGAAGACGTCCTCGCTGCGGTAGCGCGGATCGATCAGGAGCTGCGCCGAGATCCGGAAGGGGATCTCGCCGTAGGAGGTGATGGAAAGGGACGGTCCGGGCAGTTGCGTCGCCGTGAGGACCTCGAACAGGTTCTCGTAGAGGGGCGATCCGGGGTCCACCGCGGCGCCGCCGACTCCGGCGACGGTCAAGTGGACGCTCCCGGCGATGTGCGCGGCCTTGACTTTGGCGATGCCGGCGAAGGAGCGGGCGAAGTCCTCGAAGTCGCTGAACGAGACGACCCGTCCGAGGGTGCGCGCAGCGACAGGTGCATTGGCCCGCGCCGTTTCCAGGTCGGCGGGGGGTTCCGCGCCCGCGGCCGGTACCGGATTCGTCACCCCGCGAATCCCCAGCGGCCGGGTGACCAGGAGCTGGAGGGTGTCGGCCGCGACCATCCCGGGCAGGCCGATACCGCTGCGGTAGGTGGCGGTGACGTTCTCCTGGCCCGTCGGCAGGCGGGCGCCTTGGCGGCCGTTGCCGAAGCGCACGGCGGTGTTGCCCGCGTCGTCGATCTCCACCTGGTAGCTCTGGCTCTCCGGCCCCTCGTTGGCGAGGTTCTCGACTTCCTGCCAGAGGACGTTGTTGACCCGCACCTCGAGGGTGCTGGCACGGCCGCCAGCGACCGGCGCCGAGACGTAGGTCAAGGGAGAGTGACTCAGGGCGAAGCGTTGGAAGGCCTGGTTCCCGTCGCCGCTGCCGAGGACTTCGGCAACCGCCTCGCCGTGAGTCGCCACCACCACGTTGCCCTGGACGCTCACCGTGGACCGCGCGAAGCGTGCGGCAGGGTCCTCCGGCTTGGGCAGCAGCAGTTGCTGGAAAATGAGCCGGGTGTGCACGGGATCGGCCGCTTCCACCCGCTGCAGCAGGAGGACGCGCGCGACGGTCTCGCCGGTGGTCAGCTCGCCGCGGACGAGGATCGGCTGGCCGGACCGCAGCTCCTGGACCGTGCGGTCGAGGGTCAGCCTGTCGAGGCCTCCATCCTCCACGGGATCCGGGAACGGGGCCTCGATGGGCTGGTCCGCCAGCACGAGCGGCTCGCTGGCGAGCCAGGCCGTGGTCCGCCGGACGTCGAGCTGAAGCCGGGCACTGGGATCGCCGGGTAGCAGGGTCCCGTCCGCCTGGACGAGTGCCAGGCCCGTGGCGGGCCCGGAGAGGGCGTAGTCGGCCCGTGTGCCTTCGCTGTGGCCGGTGATCCGGTAGGCCACCTCCGCGGGGGCTGAGGCGGGAAGCGTCGCGCCGGTGAAGACGGCCCAGCTTCCGGCCACGAGGTCCGGCACCTCGCGATCCAGGAAGACTGCCGGCCGGGTGAGATCGCTGCCGTCGGAGAGGGCGGCGCCGTGCGCATCCGTCCAGATCGTCCTTCCCAGGTCCCAGTTACTCTCCGCGCCGGCATAAGGGTCGCTGCGCACCGCGTCGCTCTTGGGCAGGCTCCCCCAGGCAAGGGCGTTGGCGCCGAAGAAGGAGGTATGTGCGCGCAGAGCGAAGACCTCCACCGCGGCGCGGTCGAAGTCCGCCTCTACGAGGCCCACGGGTTTCTCCAGACCGGCCCGGGTGAGCTGGCGGTTGGTATCCACCTCCACCGAGGCCGCGTGGCCGATCCAGGTCTTGACCTGCCCGCCGTTGGACACCACCAGGAGGAGCGGATCGCCCGGGGAGAGCCGCACGGCGATGCCGTCGAGGAGGAGCTCGCGAGCCCCGGCCAGCGCCTGCGGCCGGGCCTGGCGCAGGCTCACGGCGTTGAGCGCGGTGTGGGCGGTGAAGTCCTCTCCGGTCTCGAAGGTCTGGGGCAGCTCGCCCTGACCGGGGATGCTCTGCACCTGCGTGCCTTTCGGGACCAGGGCGGTCGCGGGCGAGCCCGGAGCGTCCTCCACGGTGAAGACGAGGAAGGCGCTGGCGGCCACACCGGCGCTCGGCTCCTGCCCGGCCAGTTGCGCCATCTCCAGCACGGAGCGCCGCTCGACGGCCGTCCGCAGATAGCCTTCATTGGCGATCCGCTCCTGATAGAAGGTCAGGATGTCGGCCACCAGGGCCCAGGCGTCGAGGAAGGCCACCAGGGGATCCTGGAGATCGCCGGTCTCCAGGGCCGCGAGAGGGCGCTGGCCGGCGTGGACGCCGTCGGGCAGCGTCTCGGTCGCGAGGCGCTCCAGCATGCGGGAGAGGAATCCGGAACGGGTGTCGAGCCGATAGCGCAAGGCTGGCCGGCCGGGTGGGTTCGAGGGCCCTGGAGGCTCCGGAGTTGGCTGTGGGACGAAGCGCCTGGCGTCGAGACCGTCGAGCGGGGAGGTCATCGGCCACCCTCCATGAAGAATTGAATGCGGCCGTTCTCTGGGGCCGCGGGGTCGTTGTCCACGCGCGGGAGCTCTCCCCGCCGCAGGCGGATGCGACCGGCCTCGATCTCGCCGTGGGAGGGCTCGCCGAAGCGACGGAAACGATTGAGAGGGGATGACGTCTGACCGAAGTCCACGGCGTGGACTCCTGGCACGGCCAAGGCGGCCTCGACGATTCCGCTCAGGTAGACCGGCTGGCCGGGGCTGAGGTTGGCGAGATGGAAGAAGCCGCGCCGCCCGCCGGGCAGGTCGCGGTTGCTGAACGTGTCCAGAAGGGTCTGCTCGGTTTGGCCGCGGAAGGCATCGGGATCGAGGATGATGGTCAAGGCGATGTCGAGACCCACGAACGACAGGGGGAGGATGGCGAGCTCCCAGCCGGCGATACGAACGTCTTCCAGAATGGCGCTCAAGCGGGAGGCGAATTCCGTGTCCACCGGCAGCCCACCCTTGCGCCGCACGGCCAGCTCGAGTGCGTACCAACTGCCGGTCCAACGTAGGCTGGCATCCGCCCACTCGACCTCCGTCTCCGGATCGGCCTCGATGCGGGCAACGATGTCTTCCAGGGTGCTCTCGTTCTCCAGGGCGTCGATGAATCCGGGCGCGGCCAGACGGACGTTGTCCAGGGGCTCGGGATCCGTCCCGCCGGCCGCGGCCAATGGGTTGCGTACCGCCGTGACCCCGATGACATCGCTCGCCAGGTGGTAGAGGTTGTCGCGGCCGATGTTTCCCGCGGTGCCGTTGCCCACGCGGTAGGTCGCCGTGAGAACGCTGCCCGGGGCCGGCGGCCGGCCGAGGGTGCCGTCGCCGAAGCGCAGTGTGGCCGTTCCGTCTTCCTCCATCTCCACGACGAAGTCATCGGCGAAGCGGTCGCTGCCGAGCAGATCTTTTTTCGCAGCCCAGTTCCGGCCGGGCTCGCTCAGCTCGATCGCCGGCACAGCCAGGCGCGGGTCTGGAACCAGGGCAGAGGCGGCAGAACGGTCGCGGGCGGCCGTGGCGTCCCAGGGGACCTGCCACGTCAGCCCCTGGAACCGCAGCCGGGGCTGAAAGCGGCCGGACGTGACGGTCAGCGTCTCCGCCGGAGCTCGCCGACCGCAGTCGGCCAGCACCACGTTGCCCCGGGCCACGGCCATTCCGGTGGGCACGACTGCGCCGATCCGGGTGGCGAGACACAGGGGAGCCGGCAGCGCGTCTTCGGGATGCCATTCGATCTCGGTGAGATTCACGGAGAGCCCGGAGGGGCCGATCGGATCCTCGCCGGGAGCCACCCGGGTCAGCCGCACCGCCTGCCGCAGGCTGCGTCCAGAGTCGACCGGCAGGCCCGTGGTCTCGTCCAGAACCTGCTCGAGGATCAATACGTCTCCCGGTCCGAGGCCAGGGAACCGTCCCACCAGCGTGGCGGAGGTCGCCCCCTGCGGCAGGACGAATTCCTCGGCGCCCCAGGCGTAGAGCTGCATCTCGTTGCGGTCCGACAGCAGGGAGACGCCTTCGAGGGTCTCGAAGACCTCGGGATTGGAGAGGAGGGCCTGCGCCAGCTCGTCCGGGCCCAGGAGGACGCCGAATCCAGGCACCTGGGTCAGGAGCAGGGTCCCGGCCGGCAGCGTCGCCGGTGCATCGGTGGTCAGGTGCGCCCAGACGCGGGCGCCGGACCCTTCGTGCACATGGTAGCCCACCAGCCGGGCGTGTCGCCGCACCGAGGTCCGCAGCCGGGCGGTGCCCAGATAGGCCTCGGTCGCCACGGCATCCTGGTGATAGCTCGCCTGGTCGCCGGCGTCGGCCAAGAGCTCCACCAGGGTGACGAGCAGGTCGGCCGGGCTCCTCTCGGTCCACTCCGGGAGCTTATGGGCCAGGTGATCGAGCATCTTCTGGAGGAAGCTCGCGAAGTCCTTGGCCAAATAATCGCTGGCCAGAGGGGGCTCCATCTCGGCAGCCGGCGCGTGATCGTCCGGGCAATCTTCGGCCAGCGGGGCGTCGAGGTCGAGCGAGAAGTCGAGCCGGGAGAAGAAGGGGTCCAGGTTCGGGACTCCGGCCAGCTCCAGGGTGAGCACAGGCGCGCCGCCCAGGCGACGGGTGGAGTCGGCGTCCCCGGCGAACCGCATCCCGAAGGTCACGGTGGTCTCGCCGGGCGCGGTTGTCATTCCTCTCTCCGGGATCTCGAGAGTGAAGAGGCCGGCCACGGAAACGCTGCCGGCCGTGAAGCGGAAGTTGTCCGTGGAGAGCGTGGCGGGGGCTGCCTGCTTGCCAGGGTCGCCCGGGAGGAACTGGAGCGCGACGACGCGGCGGGTCGTATCCGTGGAATCGGGCACCACCGAGAGGAAGTCGAGCCCGATCTGCGACGCGTGGCGCGCCACCGCGGCCCGCCTGCGGCGGAGGAAGTCGTCGGCCGTTGCGCTCACAGCGCCGTGCTCCTTTCAAAGGACGTCCCTCGCGTTTGACCATTGCGCAGCAGCGTGTATTGCACACTGATCCGGAGCGTCGGGCCGTCGGCCACGATGTCGACCGTCTCCACCCGCAGGCTGTCCGCGAGCCACTGCTGGAGCGCTCCTTGGACCAGCGACTGGACCGTGGTCGCCACCTCCGGGCTGCTCGGTCCGAAGAGGAGCTGGTCGAGCCCGGCGCCGAAATCAGGGCGGTTCACCCGCTCGCCGGGATTGGTGAACAAGACCTGCTCGATCAGGTCGCGCACGTGGTCCTCCTCGCCGGTCTCCGCTGCCGTGTGCCGCCGGTCGTCGACGTGGAATGGATGATCGATCTGCATCACGTCCCCTTGACCCGCAGTTGGGCCAAAGCAGGGAGGAGCGGCGTGCCGGTCGGCGTGCAGGTCGCCTGGCTGTCCATCAACAGCACAGGGAGGCCGTTCGCCCGTACCCGGAGCGCCGAGGTAGTCCATTGCGCCATGACGCAAGGTCCATTACCGCTGGGCGGTGGTGGGAACGGGCACCCTGAGATCGTGTAGAGGCTCACGCAGGTGATCACGTTTTGCCCCATCACCTTGACCCGGGGATTGCGCAGCGTCGGCTTGGCCGATCCGCCGTGCGTGCACTGGACGGCGGAAGTCGCATTGAGCAGGAATCCAGGCATCAGATCACCTCCAGAGCGCCGTCGTTGACGTTGACTCCAGCCGCGCTCAGTTGGATGCTGTTTTTCCCGTTGCGGATTTCGATCCCGGACGAGGTGAAAGTCACCTTGAGAAGGCTGGACACGGCCGGCGGATTGACCTCGATGGTCAGCCCGCCGGCTCCTTCCAGGTCAGAGAGCTTCAGAGTCCCCCCCCGGGTCTTCAGTACGGCACCCGAAACCTTCCCCAGCATTCCCGGCGGTATCTCGGTAGGCGGAATCACCGGATCCCAGAAACAGCCGGACCAAATGGGAAAGTCGGGATCGCCCCCCTCGAACTCCACCCAGACGTTGGCTCTAACCGGTGGCAGGGCGAAGAAACCGACGCCTGGACCGGCGAATGGGACGCAGGGAAGGGCCCAGTTCAGTTCGCAGTCGCCCAGCACCTCCGGCACCACCGCCCGGATGCGGCCGATCTGCAGCGGATCGTTGTTTGCTTTCACCTCGCCGCGGTATTTTCCGTAGAAGCGCTTCATCTCAGTCATGGCCTCACCGCCGATGTGAGCGAGCCCAGCCCGTCGCGGGTCAGGGTGAATTCCTGGTTGTATTCGTTTTGCCGGAGCGAATGCGTCACCTTCTTCACATAGTAGAGGCCGTCGTAGCTCCAGCCGGCGCCGCGCACGCCCACCGTGCCGCGGGCTTCGAGGACGTCGCCGTAGCGGACGGCATCGAGCTTGCCGGTGGCGGTCAACGTCGGGTCCGTCGATCGATCGGTCTGTGACTGAGCCCGTCCGGAGGCCGAGATGAGACCGGGCGTCACCTCGCGGAACCGCGAGACCCGAAGATTTCTCCGGTTGACCAGCCAGTGAGGCTTCGCCGACAGCGGCACGCGCAGGCTGGCGAAGGTGCGCACCTGGAATTTCCGGTTGGTGCGGTGGTCCTGAATGGCCCCTTCCACGAGTTCCGGCGCCAGCGCGTCCAGATCGAAAGTGATCGAATCGACGTTGGTCTCCGATCCGAAATTGACCGACAACGCCTTTTGCGGCACCCCGATCCGCTTGGGCGGCCCCCAGTAGGCCCGGTTGACGCCTCGCTTCGGACCGGGGGAGACGTAGAAGACGTGGCCATTCCTGCGGGCGAGCTCCTCGATGTATCCGAGATCCGTGCATTGCTGGACCGGGACGCGCTCGATCGGGTTCGGCAGATCGATCACCTTTGGCGGAACGACCTCTGGCACCAATCCGTAGTGCGCATAGCGCTGGATCAGCTTGGTCACGATGGCGGAATCGGGCTGCGCCGGATGCTCGGCGGACTGATCCTTCATGTCCATCATCACGCTCACGTCCTCGCCCGTGACGGTCACCCGCGTCGTTCCGGGCGCGTCGCCTGAGGACAGCTCCTGATGAGTGATGATGCCGTCCATCAACACCCGCGACCGGACGTTGAAAGTAACGGTCAGGATGACCCGGTTGAACGCCTGGAGGAGAGGGCTCGACACCAGCGGGTCGTCCAACAGGTCCTGCGGACCGGAGCGCCCGGACAGGAAGGAGATCTGAAAGCCCGACCTCCCCTCGTCCGTCTGCGTCACCTGGACGCTCTCCAGGTTGCGTGTCAAGAGAGGAGGGGCGGGGAGTGGCACGGCCGACCCGATGTGCAGCGTCAGACGGTTGCCGATCAGGCTCATTGGCGCTCTTCTCCTGGGATGCTCGGCAAGGGCACGCGCAGCGTCCGCCCCGGGCCCTCGAGCTCGGCCGGATCCAGGGCTTTGTTCGCGTCGGCCACCCGCCACCTCTGGGTGGCCTCGCCCAGCGTGCGGGCGGTGACCAGGTCCAGGCGGTCGCCCTCGCGCAGGGTGACTTCCACCAGGAGCGGCAGCTTCGCGCCCTGGGGGAGCAGGCGCCGCCGCGTGTAGGAGACCTCGCGTCCGTCGCTGGTCACCAGCACGGCAGTTTCCAGGTCGGCATAGCGGCTGTCGGAATCGAACATCCCACTCTCCTCAGGGTTTGACCTGGCTCATGACGTTCAAGGCACCGCCCAGGACGGCGAAGGCTTCTTTGACCACCTGGTGGGCGAGGAAGATGCCGTAGCCTGGATGGCTCACCGGCAGGTCGTCGTAATTGAGGACGCGCAGGCCGAGCGAGACCTTGGCACGGATCGGATTCAGCAACACGTCGTGCATCTCCTCGGTGATGCTCATCGACGTGACGACCACGGGGACGATGCGCGCGGGGCCCCAGGCAAAGAGGGTGAGCGGCGCTTGTGGCGGAGTGATCTCGATGCTGCCGAGCAAAGAAAGAATGGTGTTTTTGATGACCAGGAGGCTCTTCGGATAGATCAGCATCTCGAGAGCGGAGAGCTGGGGATAGATGCCGACCCGGGCTGCAACGGGGTCGGATTTCTCGAGCTGGTCCGTGGCATCGATCACGATGTCCGCAGTGATCGATTCCTTGGGCGCGCCTTTCAGACGGAGCACCTCGGAGCGGCTGCCGCCTTCGCTGCTGATCTGTGGATCGAGCGTCCGGGTCAGGTTCTCCGGGTTGTATTGAAAGATGATCACGCTCGACACCGGGTTGAGCTTGTCGATCGCGAGGATCACGCCCTTCAGCGTGCGGGGGGAGCCGGGGAAGGTGGTCATGAACGTGTCCCCTCCCGCGGCAATTGGATTTGCGGGATCTGAAGCTGCCGGCCCGGCGCGATCTCTCCCCGGGTCCCGAGGCGTGCGAGCTCCCGTTCCACCGCCACCCGCACCGCCCGCCGATGTCCTGCCGGGAGGCCGTGCAGCACGAGGCGATCGACGCCGATCTCCACCCGTTTCCTCACGATTCCCAATCTCCGATCTCCGCCGCGGTGAGCGGTTTTTCGATCTTGGTGTATTCGCCGCGCGCCGCCCGCAGCAGATGGCTCATGCGCACCGGAGCGCCTTCGTCGGCGGCGAGGAACGCGGCGTTGAGCGCGATGTTGCGGATGTTGCCGCCGGCCACTCCCAGGCGGGCGAGGAGCTTCGGCTCCAGGCTCTCGACCGGCGTTTCCTGTGGAAAGACGCGACGCCAGATCTCCTCCCGCTGCGCCGCATCCGGGAAGGGGAACTGGACGACGAAGCGGAGGCGGCGGAGGAAGGCCGGATCGAGCGAATCTTTCAAATTCGTGGTGAGGATCGCGAGACCGCGGTAGGCCTCCATACGCTGCAGCAAGTAACCGACCTCGATGTTGGCGTGACGGTCGTGGCTGTCTTTCACCTCGGAGCGCTTGCCGAAGAGAGCATCGGCTTCGTCGAAGAGAAGGATGGCCCCGCCTTCCTCGGCGGCGTCGAACACCCGCCGCAGGTTTTTCTCGGTCTCGCCGATGTATTTGCTCACCACCGACGAGAGGTCGATGCGGAAGAGGTCGAGCCCGAGCTCGTTGGCGAGCACCTCGGCGGCCATGGTCTTGCCCGTGCCGCTGGGGCCGGAGAAGAGGGCGCTCACCCCCAGGCCGCGCGAAGAGCGGCCGGCGAAGCCCCAGCCGTTGTAGACCGTGGCGCGTTGGCGGACGTGGACCGCGATCTGGGCCAGGATCTGGCGCTGCGGCTCGGGGAGCACCAAGTCGTCCCAAGCGGCTGCGGGGCGGATACGCTGGGCGAGGGCTTCGAGGCGTGGCCGGGCGTGCCGCAGGCAGGCGTCCCAGGCTGCGGCGGCGAGCTCCTCCGCGTCGTCCTCTTCATCCTCCTCGTTCTCGTTCCGGGCGAGGATCTCGGCTGCGGCCGAGCGGATCGCCGCCGCGCCCAGGTCGAACTGCGCAGCCAGGGTCTCGACGTGCCCGTTGAGCGAGGCGGCCACGGGGCCCAGGACGGCGCGCCAGAGCGCCTCCTGCTCGGCCGCCGTCGGCTTCTCCACGTCGAGGGGGAGGACGGTGCGCCGGCCGAGGCGGCGGCGCTCGCGGACGGCGATCACCAGCACACCGCGGAAGGCGTCCACCAGGCGCGCGAGCGCCGCCTCCCGCGGGACCTCGGCCGTGTCGAGCTCCTGGGCGTCGAGGAGGAGGGCGGCGTGAGTGAGAGCGGCTTCGCGGCCGAGGAGACGGACGAGCCCTTCCACCTCCGCGGGAGCCGTAGGGAGCGAGGAGGCCGGGAGCTCCAGGAGAGACAGCCCCAGAGCCAGGGCTGCTGCTGCGGCGATCTCTCTCTTGCTATCCATCTCGACGCCGGACAGCTCGGCGACCGGCAGCCGCAATCCGTCCCCTGCCGCCCGCGC
>DASUEN010000115.1:0-20267 GCA_036275055.1 Thermoanaerobaculia bacterium | reverse complement strand
GTTACGCTGAGCGGTCACTCTGCCTGATCATCGGGTTGATCCCCTGCCCCTCTCCAGACCACCCCTTCCCTCTCCCCCGGCATAGGCGCTAACTTTGCGGGGAGGGCCGCCCGCCCAAGACCCTCATCACCCCGGCCCTCTTCTCCCGCCCCCTCCCAGCCCCCCTCACCGGGAGAAGAGGGAGACCTGCGAGGCAGCTCCAACCGAGTTCCCCTCTCCCGGCGTGGGGGGTTGGGAGGGGCGGGAGAGGGGCAGGGGTGAGGGTCTTGGGTGGGGGACCTCCCCGCAAAGTTAGCGCCTATGCCGGGGGAGAGGGAAGGGGTGGTCTGGAGAGGGGCAGGGGATCAACCCGATGATCAGGCAGAGTGACCGCTCAGCGTAACGTATCCATGCTCCATCTCCGCCCGGCGGATGTGCCGCACCTCGTTCTCCAGGATCGCGACCGTCAGCCGCCGCATCTCCGCAGCCTCCTTGAGAAGGAGAACCGAGCCGAGGACCTCGCGGTGGACCTGGAGCGAGAAGAAGACCTTCGACGCCGCGAGAACCTCCCTCTCCGCCTCGTCGACCCGTCCCTGGCGCAGGAGCGTCATCGCGAGGTAAAGGCTTTCCAAGGCGTGGGCGAAGACGAGACCCGCCTGCTTGAAGCCCTCCTTCACCTCGCGGAACGCGATCTCCGCGCTCGTCCACCTCTCCAGCCCGTAGCTGATCTGGCCTTCGAGCCCGCGGAGCTTGAGTCCGGAGATGCGCCCGCAGCTCCGAAAGCGTTCGCGGTTCTCGAAGAGGAGCCTCTGTGCCTGCCGAAACCGGCCGAGGTCGATGAGCAGACTGAGCTGGTTGTGGAGAGCGTTGACCATGAGATCGGGCTCCCGCTCCGGATCGATGAGGCTGAGCCCCTCCTGGTGGAGCCGGAGGGCCTCTTCGGGGTTCCCGCCGTAGGCCAGGTAGACCGCCTTGGTGATGAGAGTCCGGCCGGCCAGGTGAGGCTCTCCGGCCTTCCGGTAGAGCTCGGGGACGAGGTCCAGGCGATCGTGAGCGGCGGCGAATTCCCGGAGGGACCCGAAGTAGGACGCCTCCAGGTCCAGGAGACGCGCCTTCAGCAGCGGATCGCCTGTGCCCCTCTGAACGAAGGCGAATGCCTGGCCGAAAGCCCTCTTCGCCTTGCCCAGCCGGTCGGCCACGCGGCAGGAGTTCGCAAGCTCCCCCCAGGCGCGAGCCCTAAGGTCCGCCACACCCTTTACTCCGTGAGTCTTCGGGCTGAAGCGGGCCGCCACCTCGACCGCGGCCTCGGCGAGACGACACATCTCCTGCGGATCTTCGAAGCGCATGGCCCAACTCCGGGCGAGGAGCGCCTCGTAGACGCCGAGGCCGGCCCCTTCGACTTCCCGGCCGGAAGCCAGAAGCGAGAGGGTCTTGTAGAAGCGAACACGCTCGCGAACCGGTAGGTGCTGGGCCCGGCGGGCGTGCTCTTCGGCCCGGTGGAGGAGCGCGTCGTAGGGGACGTCGGGTGGAGGAGATCCACGCCGCCGGCCCCGGCCGCGGATCAACAGCGACACCGTCTGTTTGACCTCCTCCGGTGACGGGCTCACCCCGAACACCTCGGACAGCTCCTCGAAATCGCCAAGCTCGAACACGGGTCTCCCTCTTTCGCAGAAGCTGTCATTTTCTCACAAGTCGTGCCCGGCGAGTTGCTGGAAGAGAGAAGAGGGGAGAGGGACGGCACTCCTGCCGCCCCTCGCTGCGGCCAGACCTAGCCGTTCGGATCGATCATGTGTCCCTGGTCCGTGCAGTTTCCCTGGCAGCTCGGGGCGGTGGGGCTGCCTGGGCTCGCGGCGTTAACGCCGTCGGGGTCGATCATGTGTCCCTGATCCCGTTGAGCCGCGTCTCCAGCCCAGAGGTGGAGCATGAGGACGGCTTGTTTCTGGATGCTCCCGAGCCAGAGCCAGAACGCGCCGGTCTCCTGCGGGCCTCCCTGAGCCTGGAGCGGACCGGTGGCGAGGACGGCGGCAACAGCTCCCGCGGCCATCAGACGGCGGACGATGCCTTGAGACATGAGGCTCTCCCTCCTCCGCGGCACCGGACCGGGCCTCCATGACCCGGCGGACCGCGGATCGCGGCAAAGGTGTTCGCCGCAGGGAGCAGTTTGGCAGGGGAAGGGGGGAGAAGCCCATCCTGGGCGGCCTCACCCAAGCCCTGGCCGGCTTGGCCGGCACGCGGTCTTTGCGGCCCAAGGGGTCGCGAGAGCCCAGGCATCGGCCTTCGGCCTCAGCCCTGGGCTAACTTTGCGGGGGAGCTCCCCCACCCAAGACCCTCACCTGTGACCCTCTCCCGACCACCCCATCCCCCTCCCCGGGCATAGGCGCTAACTTTGCGGAGAGCGCCGCCCACCCAAGACCCTCACCCCTGCCCCTCTCCCGACCCCCGAAACCCCCTCCCCGGGAGAGGGGTCCCGACCGAACCGTTTTTGCTGTTGGGCGGGGGCTCCCTCTTCTCCCGGTGAGGGGGAAGGGAGGGGGCGGGAGAAGAGGGCTGGGGTGATGAGGGTCTTGGGTGGACGGCGCTCCCCGTAAAGTTAGCGCCTATGGGGTGGTCGGGAGAGGGGCAGGGGTGAGGGTCTTGGGAGGGGGCGCTGTTCATGGCCCGGCGATTTATCGCCGGGCGCTGCCGTCCGTCAAGGATGCCCCGCCTTCGCCGGCTCCCGCTCCTGCGCCTGGCGCGCGGCTTCCACGAGGTTGAAGGCTTCGCGCCGCATCTTGGCCCGCTGCACGTCCTCCTCGGGGAAGCTCGGACGGTAGCCGAGACGGTTCTCGTCGAAAGTGTAGGGCTTCATCAGGTCGTTCTTGCCGACGATCGACTGCTCACGGGTGAAGTAGGCCATGTCGTAGTTGTTCGACATGATGATGGCCTCCTCCGGGCAGGCGTCCACGCAGTAGCCGCAGAAGACGCAGCGCAGCATGTCGATCTCGTAGACCGTGGGGTACTTCTCGATGTTGACGTCCGGATGCTCGCCGGCTTCGATGTGGATGCACTCGGCCGGGCAGTTCTGGGCGCAGAGGAAACACGCCACGCAGCGCACCGAGCCGTCCGGCCGGGTGGTGAGGATGTGGTGGCCGCGGAAACGGTGGCTGTAGTCGCGCCGCTGCTCGGGATACTCGATGGTGTACATCTTGTTCTTCCGGAACAGGTTGCGCAGGAAGTGGCGCATCGTCACCATCAGCCCGGTGAAAAGCGGCAGATAGAGGCGCTCGGCGAGCCCCGGCTTGTACGGCTTGACGTCGTTGGGCCATGGCGCGTCCGCGCGCAGCACTGGGCGGATCGGAGGAGGCGGAGTCTGAGGGGTCCCGGTTATCGGCTGCGTCATCGCTCGAGCTCTCCTGCGACGATGTTGAGGCCGCCCAACGAGATGATGGCGTCGGAAAGCGAGCCGCCTTGGATCAGCCGTGGGAAGGTGGAAAAAATCGGGAAACACGGCGGCCGGCAATGGTTGCGATAGGGTTTTCCCGTGCCGTCGCTGATCGTGTAGAAACCGAGCTCGCCGTTGGCGCCTTCGACCATCGTGTAGGTCTCCCCTGCCGGCACCCGGATGCCGTCCATGATCAGCTTGAAGTGATAGATCATGGCCTCCATCTGGTTGTAGCACGCCTCCTTGGAAGGGAGGGCCACGTGCGGATCGTCCACGATGTGGGGACCGGCCGGCATGCCGCGGTCGAGGAGCTGGCGAATGATCTTGAGCGACTGCCAGATCTCCAGCATGCGGATACGCCAGCGGTCGTAGACGTCGCCGCCCTGGAGCACCGGCACTTCCCAGTCCACCGTGTCATAGAGGTCGTAAGGATGCGTCCGCCGCACGTCGTAGCCAACGCCGCTCGCCCGCAGGCACGGCCCCGTCCATCCCCAGTTGACCGCCTCCTCGCCCGAGATGGCGGCGATGCCCACCGAGCGATCGATCCAGATACGGTTCTTGTTGACCAGCTTTTCCGAATCCTCGATGAACGGTGGAATGATCTCCAAAAGCCGCCGACAGCGGGCCTCGAAGTCCGGCGGCAGGTCCTGGATGAGGCCGCCGATGCGGCAGGCCGACACCGTCAGGCGGGCGCCGCACACGGATTCGAGAAGGCCGTAGATCTCCTCCCGGGGCTGGAAGAGGTACCAGAAATTGGTGAGGCCGCCCGCGTCCACCAGCGTCGTGCCGTTGCACACGCAGTGATCCATGATGCGGGAGAACTCGGAGAGGATCGTCCGCGCCCACACCGCCTTGGGCGGCGGCTCGATGCCCAGGAGCTTCTCCACCGTCTTGCAGTAGGCGACGTTGTTGATGAACGAAGAGCAGTAGTTGAGCCGGTCCGTATAGGGGATGACGTGCTGCCAGGTGTGAGTCTCCGACATCTTCTCGAAGCACCGGTGGAGATACCCGATCTCGACGTCGGAGGCGACGATCGTCTCGCCGTCCAGCACTGCCATCAGGCGGAAGGTGCCATGCATGGCAGGATGCGTCGGTCCGATGTTGACCGTCATCCGCTCGAACATCTCGTCTTCCCGGTTGTCTGCGGGTGGAAGGTCGAAATGCGGCTTGTAGATCTTGTCCTCGGTGAGGATCCAGCGCCGCGCCGGATCGTAGTCCTTGCGCAGCGGATGCCCCTGGAAGGCCTCGTGCGTGAGGATGCGCCGCAGATTGGGGTGCCCCTCGACGCGCACGCCGAACATGTCCCACAGCTCGCGCTCGAACCAGTTCGCCGCCTTCCACACCGGGATGAGCGAGGGAATGGCGTCGTCCTCGCGCAACGGCACCTTGAGGCGCAGGCGGGCCGCGCGGTGGAGCGAATACAGGTGATAGACGGCCTCGAAGCGTTCCTCGCGGTCGGGGAAATCCACGCCGCAGAGATCGAGCATGAGGTCGAACTGCGTCTGCGGATCGTCCTTGAGCTCGCAGGCCACCGAGGCGAGCACGTCGCGGCTCACGATCCAGGTCGGTTGATCGAGCCCGTCCTGGGGAAGGATGCTGCCGGCCGGAAACTTGGCCCGGACGGCTTCGAGCTCCGGCAGGGTCGAGGTCTGGGAGGTCTCAGACGTTGGCACCAGCGTTGACACTCTCGGTCTTCTCCTGGTTCCGGTTCTGTTCGCGGAACCGCTTGCGGTCGCGGATCACCTTCTCTTTGAGCTGCAGGAGGCCGTAGATCAGCCCCTCCGGCGTCGGCGGGCAGCCGGGGACGTAGACGTCCACCGGGATGATCTCGTCGATTCCCTGCATCACGTGGTAGGCGCGGTAGAAGCCGCCCGAGCAGGCGCAGGCGCCCATGGAGATCACCCACTTGGGCTCGGCCATCTGGTCGTAGATCTTCTTGAGCACCGGCCCCATCTTGTCGTTGATGGTGCCCGCCACCAGCAGCACGTCGCTCTGCCGGGGCGAGAAGCGCACCACCTCGGAGCCGAACCGCGACAGGTCGTAGTGGCTGGAGACGGTGGACATGAACTCGATGGCGCAGCACGCCGTGCCGAACGGGAACGGCCAGAACGAGTTGCACGCCGCCCAGTCCTCCAGCGTCTCGAACGTGGTGGTAACCCAGCTTTCTCCGGTCATCTTGTCCATATCGGTAAGTCCTCTCCCCACCGCCTTGGAGTCTACCACTTGTGACTGAGGGTCACAAGCTCGGCGAAGTGCCGTGGTTGCAGGGGGTTACGGGGATCGGCCGTGGGGGACGGGTGACGGAGGGGCGGGCGGGCCAGGGGCGTCTTCTCCCATCTCAGACCAATGCTGGAGTATTCCCAGGTTGCAAGTCATCGCCTTTGTGTTATCCTGGGCCTGCGCAAATTAGCGCAAAAAGATGTAGGAGATTTAGTCATGAAGAAAGACCGCGCCAAGAGACTTCGCCTCAGCCGTGAAACCCTACGTAACCTCGACCTGAGTTTGCTCTCGAAAGCCGTCGGAGGGGAAACTTCTCTTGTTGCGACCGAGTGCAATAGCTGCTCTTGCGTGACATGCACGACGTGCACGACCGCTCACCCTACTCAGCCTCAGCCTACTAAGAACAACTGTTGACTCGACAGTTCAGGGGTTCCCCCTTAAACCAGTGGGGAACCCGCCCTACCAAACTGGTGCTCGTCGCGCCTCATAGTCGCACGGCTTCCCGGAGGATGCCTTCGCGAAACCTGGGTTTGAGGCCGCGCTCGGTGGTGACATCGACCTTCCGTCCCAAGAGGCCCTCCAGATCCACCATCAGCGCGGCATGATCGAGAAGGCTCCGTCCCCGCTCCAACTCTACCAGGAAGTCGACATCGCTCTGAGCGGTCGCCTCGCCCCGCGCCACGGACCCGAAGACACGGACGTTCGAGGCTCCATGCCGGGCAGCGATACTCAGGATCTCATCGCGCTTGGTGTGCAGCAGGTCTTCTATCCCCACGGCAGAGATTCTACCTCAACTCCTGTCACCTACTTCGTGATCCTTACGTCCCGCCCCGACGCGATACCGTCTTCCCCGGACACCACGTTGCCCTGCCCCTGACCGACGGCGCCGGAGCCGTGCACCTCGGCATGGAACGAGGTCTTCGGTCCGGCCGCCTCCAGGATCTGGGCGATCTCGGCCGCCAGCGAAGAATCCGCTTCGAGGATCTTGCGAAGCTGCACGCGCAGGGCCACCTGGGCATCGGCATCCTCAGGCGCCTTCGCCACGTCCTGAACCGCCTCGGCCGCCGCGGGTTTCTCCTCCACCTTCGGCCGCAGCTTCGCCCAGAGCGTTTTCAGCAGCTCCGGACCTTTCTCTCCTAGCTTCTTCCCTGCCTCCTTGACGAGCTCTCCACCGCCGCTCGTCAGAGCCGGTAAAGCCGGGGCCAGGAAGGTGGTTAACGTATCGGCGAGCAGTTTGAGATCCATTCCGGTGCTCCTTTCATTTCGCTGGGGGCACGCCCCCCTCTGGACTCCCCCCAGAAGAGTCCAGAGGTTCAGAGATCAGAGCGTTCAGAGGTCAGAGGAGAATGGGGACAACGCGACCCGAAATCCTATGTTGACGTCCCAGTTGACAGGGATGTTCCAGTAGCGGGAGGCGCAGCGAACGTACCTGGAGTTGTCGAAGGACGCTCCGCCGCGGAACACGCGAATCTCATCATTTTTTCTCAAATTCTCACGTTGAGCTCGCTCCCGGCCTTTCTCTGGGTAAGGGTAGTTACCTCGGACACTCCTCGTCCACTCCCAGACGTTCCCGCTCATCTCTTCACATCCCCGGGGGCTCGCTCCTTCCGGGAAACAACCGACGGCACTGACCCGACCGATCCCCGTTTCGTCGAAATTGGCCTTTTCGGGGTCCGCCTCCTCCCCCCACGGATAGATCCGGCCGTCCGTTCCTCGCGCCGCCTTCTCCCATTCGGCCTCGGACGGCAAGGTCACCTCCCAGCCCTCCTCCAAGCGTCCCGTCTGCCGCCATTTCTCGGTCAGCCACCGGCAGAAGGCCAGGGCCTCGTGCCAGGTCACCCACGCCACAGGCTCGTTGTCGCCTCCCTTCAGACTGTCTGGGTTCCGGAGCCCTCGACTGCTCGCCTCCACGAACTCGCGGAACTGTGCCACTGTCACCGGGTACCGGGCGATCCGGTACTCATAAGGCAGGTCACACTCGTGACGGGGCTTCTCATCCTCGAAAGCCTGCAGGTCCTCGCCCCCACTGCCCATCATGAAGGGACCCGCCGGGATGGGGAGGAATTCCATTCCATCCACGGTCGTCACCTCGGGCCGTGGGTCTCCCAGACGAGCGAGGGTTCGCCCCGCCAACGCGCGCTCGGTCGCGGGGAAGCGGCCGTCCTTGAGGAGGTGGACCAGCCAGCGCCGCAGGCGCTCCAGCTTGGGACGGTTCGGCGGACTCACCTGCGATAAGTCGGCTGACTCAACCACCAACTGGGCGGCGAGCTGTGCTCCCCAGGCATCGGCCAAGGTGCTCTCAGAATCGTCCGGCGCCCGCCAGCAAAGGGCGTCGACGAGCTGCCAAAGGGTGGCCTTCGAACCCCGGAACGCTTTCGCTCCGGCGAGCAATAAGACCTCGCGCCAGCGGCCTGGATCTTCTCGGCCGAACTCGGCGACGCGGTCAGGAAAAGACTCGCCCGTGAGATGGCAGGCCGCCAGGTATTCCTGGAACGTCCGGTGGGGAAAGGTGTAGACTCCGACTCCTCGCGGCTCCAGCAAGCCGGCGCGGTCGCGCAGGTATTCCACGAGGAGAGCCGGATTGGCGCCAGGGTTGCGGCTGAGATGCATCAGCCGGCTGACGAGCTTTCCTTCCTCCAGGTCTGCAGTTCCAGTAGCTTCTGTCTGAGATCCATGGACTTCACAGGCCAGCTCTTCGAGGGTGGCGCGGACCTTTTCTTTGCCCACCTCCAGAAATTGGGCGAGGCTAGGCTGGCGGAACTTTGGCTGGCCCTCGGCGTCGACAATCACGCGCTGCCGTTCCCAGGCTTCTAAGAGGAGATCCACGGCTCCGGCGTACAGCTCCTCCCGCCGCTCCGGAAGGCTGCCGCCGCGCCAGGCGTGGAGACTCGCCGTCAGCGCGAGCAACAACGGCCGCTCGGCGAGGCCGCGCAGCCGATCGCTGCCGAAGATCGCCTGTTTGAGCAGTGCAGCCCTGCCCGTGGCATCCTCAGGCTTCAACCGGCCAAGGACCGCCATGTGGTTATACCAACGGTCCACGAACCAGCGAATCTGCCCGTCGCTGAACGGCGCCAGCACCGCCTCGGCGAAGTTGGGGAGCCGCCAGTCCTGATTACGGTAGGCGTAGGTGCGGCTGGTGAGGAGGACACGGCCCTTGGCGAGACCCTGGACGAAGCCCTCCACGGCCTGCCGGATCTGCTCCCGCCGGCTCTCCGCCTCCGGCACTTCATCCAGGCCGTCGAGCAGGATCAATCCTCCTCTGGAAAGGAGGTGTTCTTTGAGATGCAGGAACCACTCGCCGAGGCCGGCTTCGCTCAGATCCTCCTCAAGGAAGTCCCACAGATGCCGGGCCGTGGCCCGCTCGTCCGGTTTCGGCAGGCCCCGGGCCGCGAAATCCCGCAGGACCACGCGGACCGGCAGGAGGGGGCCGTGATCCCAGGGCTGGGGCTTTTCCTCCCGATCTCGATCCCACCGATTTTTGGCAGGCAGTGGCGCCGTGAGGAGCTTCAGGTTGAGGTCGGGCAAGCCCAGCCTCTCCCCCGCCAGACAGAGGGCCACGAAGTTGGCGAAGGTGGTCTTGCCGCTGCCGGGGTCTCCAAGCAGCACGAGGCGCGGGTGACGGTTGAGCTGCTCTAATGCAGAAAGACGGTTGTTCTCCGGACCCTCCCCCGATAGCTGGAACCCTGCGGCACGGACTTCCTCGGCCGGCGACAGCGTCAACAGCGCCGTGTAGATAGCGTCGAGATTCAAACGGGCGTCGCGTTCCCCAGAAGCGAGGCCCGGGTCCACGCCTCCCAGGGCGAGGAGCCGCGTCTGCTGGACCAACCGGTGGAGATAGGCGGTGCGGAGATCTTCTTCGCCGGCGCCGGGGGGAGGTGGGTTCCAAATGATGTCGCGCCCGGCGGCCATCCCTTTCTCGCCGGCGACGACGTTCCCGTTCCCCTGGGCGACGGCGCCGGAGCCTTGAAGCTGGGCCTTCAGGGCGGCGTTTTCGGCTTCAGCCTGCTCCAGCTGAGCGAGAAGCCTGGCGAGCCTCTCGGAGTCGGTTGGTTCGGCCATGGCGTCTCTCTGCGTCTCGCGGATGGCACGTTCGGCTGTAGAATGGCAGCCGTGGCTCGTGTCTACCTCGAAACCACGTTCGTCAGCTATCTTACAGCGCCTGCTCGCGAAGGCCGGGATCCTATTGCGGCAGCGCACCAGCAGATCACCTAGGTTCTTCTCCCGCGGAACGTCTTCGATCGCCAGCCGCGAACGTCGCGGTATTCAGCGCCACTTGCTGCAATGCATACGCCACTCGCGGCACATGACGCGCCATTCGCTGCATCTGTCACATCATTTACCGCATCATCCATGCCACACGCGGTACATGACATGCCATTTCCAGCGTCTGCCACACAGATTGCAGACTGTGGCAAACCCTTTACCGCGACGGCCACGCCTGGTCTTTCGCCCGCCCCGTTCTTTACCGCAACGGCCACGACCGGCCAGACGACGGGCATACCCTTCGCGGTAGATGACCTGGCCGTTGCGGCACAGAGTCCGTTCGTCGCTGTGAATGACGGAGCCGTTGCTGCACTCCGTCCATCTTTTATCGCAACGTATCGCCTGTTTACCGCGTGTGCCACGCCTAATGCCGCGAAGGGCATGCCCTCTGAACCATCGGACGTGCCATGTGCCGCAACTGGCACGCCCAGTCATAGACCAAGCAGGAACGTTGCGGCAATCCATCGGGACAGGCTCACGCCGGACACGGAAAATACCGCGAGGTGCACGGCGAATACCGCGAGGAGCTCGCCTCTCGCTGCAAACGGGGAGGCTTATGCCGCGTAGGGCTTGGACGTTGCGGTAATCGGAGGAGAGATCATGAGCTCGGACTTGTCCGTTGCGAGAGTTTTTGGCCAAACCGCTAGTCGGAGTCTGCTGCCTGCATGGACGCTAACTTTGACGTGTAAGACCCTTGGTCACATCGCCAACAGCAGCCAATCCGGAACCGCGAAGACGCTCTCGGTCAGTTGTACGACCTGATCGCCGTGGTAGACGACGAGGCCCCCGCGGTAGTGGTTTCCCAGCACCCGTCTCGCCTGCTCCAGGGCGGTTGCGTCCCTTGCGTCCACCTTGGGGCGCGCTTTGAATTCGATTCCCAGGAGACCTTCTTGTCGCTCCAGGATGAGATCGACCTCGAGTCCGCCGCCGGTACGGAAGTAGGACGCCTCCGCCCGCACGCCCAGGTTCCGCAGGGTGATCAGGATCTGGGCGATCATGGCGTTCTCGTACTGCTCTCCCCGCAGCCCGCCGATCTCACCGGAGAGGGCGCGCTGGACGCCGCTGTCGAACCAGATGAGCTTCGGCGATTTGATCAGCCGCACGCTCGGGTTTCCCGCCCAGGCCGGCAGGTGGAAGGTCTGGAACGAGAGGTCGAGGTAGCGCAGGTAGCGCCGTACGGTGGTGACAGGCAGACCCGCGTCCCGGGCCAACTCGGAATAGATGAGAATCCTTCCTGCCCGCAAGGCGGCCAGTCGATGGCAATGGGCGAAGGCTTCCAGGTCCCGCAGATTCGCGAGGTCCGCCAAGTCTCGTTCAAGGTAGGTGGCCTGGTAGGCGTCGAGCCAGTCCCGGCGCTCCTCGACAGGATATTGGAGGAGAGCCGGCAGGCCACCCCACTCCAGCGCGTGCTGCAAAGCAGCCTGCGCCGAGCCCACCAGGGGCCCGACAACCCCGTCCTGGAGGGGCAGAAGACGTTCGGCAAGCCCCGGAAGGTCCCCCAGAAGACCGGCGATCAAGGGCTCGTTCGGGCACGTTCCACCGTAGAGGGGAGCGAGCTCGCACACGGTGAGGGGCCACAGCTCGTAGAGGAAGACCCGCCCGGCGAGGCTCTCCCGGACCTGCTCCAACAGCAGGATGCGGGAGGACCCGAGGAGGACGGAGAAGGCGAGATCCCCCTCATCGTAGGCCCACTTGATCTTGTCGAGCAAGCCAGGAGCCTTCTGGACCTCGTCGAGCACCGCCGGTCCCACGACACGGCCCCACGCCTCCGCCGGCACCGCTCGCAGGCGCTCGCGCTCCCCCGGGGAGTCGAGGTTCAGGTACCGGAGGCCGCTCCCGTACAGGGCGCGGGCCAGTGTGGTCTTGCCCACCTGGCGCGCTCCGGTCAGCACGACGATCCGTCGCGGTCCCGAAGGCTGAGGCAACCGGGCGGCCAGAATCCTCGCCAACATGCGAGAAGCCTAGCAATCTGACCACGCCGTGGTCAAATTACAAGGCAATCCGACCACGGCGAGGCCTGGCCGAGGCAGCGCCTCCCTCCCCAGGGTTCACACCCTGGACTACGGTCTGCCGCCCTACGGGCTGGGGTCGAGGGTCTGCTTGCCTTTATGCCTTTTTCAGCCGGTCAGCAAGTCGCCGCGCCGCCGGCCCAGACGGGAGCCCGTAGGGCGGCAGAATGTAGCCCAGGGTGTGAACCCTGGGGGAGGCTACGACTCCGGCGCCGAAGGCGCCGAGCCGCGGTCCACCCCAGCGGGCAGCGCCACGTCGCCGGCGGCGGCGTTGGCTTCTTCGCGCAGGGCTTCGAGCTGGCGCAGGTGCTCTTTCTGGGCGTCCACCACGCGCGTGAAGATGGCGGCGGTGTGCTCGTCCACGTCGCGGATCATCTTGGGATAGAGGATGTCGTTCTCGTACCGCTCTTCCGAGATGGCGTTGCCGAGGTCGGCGTGGAGGCCCCGCACCTGCTCGGCGGCTTCGAGTAGCTCGATGGCCAGGGAGTCCTTGGCTTCGGCCAGGCGGCGCAGGCGGCGGGCGAGGTTGGGGTGGCCGTCCAGCTCGGCCTTGGCGGCGTAGGCACGGTAGCGGGCGGCGCTCACCGCCTCGGCGGTGAAGCCGGTCTTCAGATGCTCCAGGAAACGCGGAATCCTCGACACGATGTCTCCTTCTCTCTCCGGTTCGCGCTAAGATCTCCTGGCACCCGTGGGAAGCCTGCCTGCCAGGGAGGGCTCCCCGATTCTATGATGGAAGCCGGAGCCGTTGTCCAACCCCCTGGGGTCCGATGGGCGATGGGTCGCCACGGGTCTCAAGTAAACCTCGGCCCCACCCGAGCCGTAGTGCCCTGAAGGGATGTCGTCTCCCGGCTCCCCTCCGTCTTCCGTGAAGAAGCTCGCCAAGAGACTCCTGATCGCCGCCGCCCCGCTGGCCGTCCTGGCGTTCCTGCACGTGCCCGTGTTGAGCGCGCTCGCCCGCTTCTGCCTGGCGGCCATCGCCGTTTTCCTCGGCGTCTGGATCGGCTGGCGGATCTACCAGGCCTTCCTCTACAAGGTGGGGCGCCGGCTCGCCTTCTCCTACCTCCTGCTCGGCGTCCTCCCCATCCCCCTGTTGCTCCTGCTGCTGGCGGTGCTCACCTACCTGCTCTCCGGCTTCTTCCTGGGGCACCTCTACCGGGACGCCGTGCAGTCCGTGCAGATGGAGCTCGACGCCCGCGTGCGCGGCCGCCTCGACGCCTTCGCCGCCTCGCGTACGCCCGGCCCGGCCGGCGATCCCCAGGTGGCCTTCGGCTACTACCGCAACGGCCGGCGGACCGGCGGCGACAAGCGGACCCCTGCCGCCTGGCCGGCCTGGGCCGAAGCCGCCGCTCCCCTCGCCCGTGGGCCCCGCTGGGGAGTCACCCCCCGCTTCGTGGTCCCGGCTGGCTCGCCCCCGACGCTCCTCGCCGTGAGCTCGCGCGACGGCCTGGGCGTGATCGCCCTCTTCACCGCCGACCTCGACCTGGAGCTCAGCCGGCGCGCCGGGGCCTGGGTGGAGACCTACCGCTCGGACGATCCCGACCTCAAGTTCATCAGTCTCACGTTCGAAGGGCGCAAGGTCCCTCTCCAGCACCTGCGCAAGGATCAGCAGGCGGTCGACGCCGAAAAATTTTTTCGCGGCCTTTCCCAGGGCGGCCGCTTCTGGGACGACCCGCTCCTCTGGTGGGGGGAGATCACCGGACCCCTCTTCGACCTCGAAAGCGGCAAGGTGGCCTCGGAGTACCTGGCAGCCAACCTGAACGCGACGCCCCGTACCGTCGTCCGCTTCCTCTTCGCCAGCGCCGCCGAGATCGACGCCTTCGCCTGGGTGATGCTCTTCGTGGTGGCCTTCCTCTTGTTCGACGTCTACGCCGCCGCGGCCCTGATGGCGGTGTACATGATCGTCGGCCTCTCGCGCGCCGTGAACCGGCTGAGCAAGGCCACCGAAGCCGTGCGCCGCGGCGATTTTGCCGTGCGCATCCCGGTGAAGCGGCGCGATCAGGTGGGCGACCTCCAGCGCTCGTTCAACGAGATGGCGGGGAACCTGGAGTCGCTGGTCGCCACCTCGGCCCAGAAGGAGCTGCTGGAGAAGGAGCTGGACCTCGCGCGCCGGCTGCAGAAGAGCCTGCTGCCCAACGACCTGCCGGCGGGGGGAGGAATCGAGTTCGCCACCCTCTTCGAGCCCAGCGCGGCGATCGGCGGCGATTATTTCGACGTGCTGCGGATCGCCGAGGACGAGCTGGCGGTGATCATCGCCGACGTCTCCGGCCACGGCCTGTCGAGCGGCCTGCGTATGGCGATGATCAAATCGGCGCTGCTCATCCTCGTCGAAGAGACCCGCGAGCCGGAGGAGATCCTGCGCCGGCTGGACGGCGTCGTGCGCTCGAACGGCGAGAGCCGCTTCTTCGTCACCGCCACTCTCGGCCTCTTCAACCTGAAAACCGGCGTGCTGCGGCTGACCAACGCCGGCCATCCGCCCACCTACGTGGTGCGCGGCGCCAAGGTGGAGGAGATCCTCCTCCCCAGCTCTCCCCTCGGCGGGCTCGGCCATTCCTACGGCAGCGCCACCACGACGCTCGGCCCGGGAGAATCCGCCGTCTGGCTTTCGGATGGCCTGATCGAGGCCACCAACGCCGCGGACGAGCCCTTCGGCTACGACAGCGTGGTGCAGGTGCTGGCCGGAGCCCCCGGGGAGAGCGCGGCGGAGATCCGCAACCGCCTCCTCGCCGCCGTGGAGCGCCACACGGCCGGCCATCCCGCGGAGGACGACCGCACCCTCATGGTGCTGCGGTACGGGGGAGCGCCTTGAACACTACGGCGGCGTTGTGGCCGCCGAAGGCGAAGGACTGCGAGAGCGCGGCGCGGATCGGGTGCTCCTCCACCCGGCGCACGAAATTCAGATCCGCGATGGGCTCTTCCAGGTTGCGGCAGGCGTGGGTCGTCTGGTGCAGGAGGCTCAGGACCGTCACCACGGCTTCCAGGGCGCCGCTCGCGCCCAGGGTGTGCCCGAGGAGCGCCTTGGTGGAATTGACCAGCGGCCGGCGGCCGAAAATCCTTGCGATCACGGCGGCTTCTGTCTCGTCGTTGGCCACCGTCCCCGTGCCGTGGGCGTTGACGTAGTCGATCTCCTCCGGCCTCATCCCCGCGTCCGCCAGAGCGGTCTCGACGGCGCGGGCGATCTGCTTGCCGCCCGGCTCCATCACCATGACGTTGTAGGCGTCGGAGGTCTCGGCGAAGCCGGCGATCTCCGCCAGGCACGTCGCGCCCCGAGCCTGAGCGTGCTCCAGCTCCTCGAGCACCAGCACGGCGCCGCCTCCCTGGCTGAAGAGGAACCCTGACCGGTTGCGATCGAAAGGACGGTTCGCCCGTTCCGGATCGGTATCACGCACCAGGGTGTGGGCGAGGTCGAAATTGCGGAAGATGGCGCCATAGGCGTCGTCGAGGAACTCGACGCCCCCCGCGAGGACCACGTCCGTCTCGCCCGAGGCGATCGAGCGGAAGCCGTGGCCGATCGCCACCGTGCCCGAGGCGCAGGCTGCGCAGTGCGTGCGCTGGGGGCCGACGATCGAGAGCTTGATGCTGAGCGCGCTGGCGACCGAGTTCGGCATGGCCATGGCCACGGCGAAAGGATTGGCGCGCGACGGCGCCACGAGGCGCTGCTCGCAGGTGGCCAGCCGCTTGCGGTTTTCGAGGTCGAAATCCACCAGCACCTCGCGCAACGCCTCTTTCGGCCGCGCCAGCGCCTGGTGGAGCGTGCTGCGCAGCGCTGTGCTGATGCCGCCGATCCCCGTGCCCAGGGAGATCCCCGTGCGCTCGGGATCGACGCCGCGAAGCGACAGGGCATTGCGTTTCTCGTCCCGCATCTCGCGGGCGATGCCGGCCCCGTCGAGCGCCTGGAACGCCGCGGCCATGGCGATCAGGGCCGAGCGGTCGTTCTGCAACCGTTCGATGCGGCTGATGCCGTAGGCGCCGAAATCGGGATCGGGCAGAGGGGACCAGAGACGGGAGGTGAAATCCGAGTAGGCCAGCCAGTCCGCGGGGATCGGCTGGACGCGCGACTCCCCCGCCAGGCAGGCGCGCCACAGCTCTTCGGCGTCAGCGCCGATCGAGCTCACGGCCCCGAGGCCGGTGACGGCGACGCGGCGCCTCATCCCACCGCCGCGGGGGCGGAGCCGCTACGGGAGACGATGAAGTCGACCGTCTCCCCCACCGAGGCCAGTTGCAGGGTCCCCTCGTCCTCCAGGGGGCGGTCGAACTCGTCCTCCAGCGCCATCACGAGGGAGAGGAGATCGAAGGAATCGGCATGGAGGTCCTCCTGGTAGCGGCTCTCCAGGGTGACCTGGTCCTCGCTGATCTTCAGCACCTCGGCCACCACCTGGCGCACGTGCTCGAAGACCTCGGTGCGGATGTCTGTCTCGCTCATCCCGGGCTACATCCGTCCCATGGCAAGCCCGAGCGTCGTGTAGATGCGCTTCACGTAGTCACGGGTCTCGCGATAGGGGGGGATGCCGTTGTAGCGCCACACGGCGTTCTCGCCGGCGTTGTAGGCCGCGAGCACCTTGGAGAGGTCGTTGGGGAACTGCTCCACCAGCCAGCTCAGGTAGCGGATGCCGGCTTCCACGTTCTCCTTGGGATCGTTGAGCCTCTCCAGACGCGCGCCGAAGCGCTGGGCCGTGGCGGGCATGAGCTGCATAAGGCCGCGCGCCCCCTTGCGGGAGATGGCGCGGGGATTGCCCGCCGACTCGGCGCCGATGAGCGCCGCCACCACCTGGGGATTGACCGAGTGCCGGCGGGCGGTGTCGTAGATCAGCGGCCCGTAGGGGCCGTCGGGGATCTTCTGGGACGCCTCGAAGGTGAGCGGGATCACCGGCTTCACGGGCTCGGCCGCGGCCACGGACGGCGGCGGCTCGGGGGGAGGCGGCGTGTACTCGTCGTCCAGAACCCGGTCCACGCGCTCGATGGGCATGGTGATCCGGCCGCCCGAAGCGAGGGTGACGCGGGCCTGGTCGCCCACGGCCTCGAAATCGGTGGCTTTCATGACGTTGCCATCCACCAGGATGACGAGCTCGGCACGGGCGGGCACGGAGGAGCCGAGGGCGAGGAACGCCCCCAGCGCGAGCAGCGGCAAGAACGAGCAGGTCCAGGATCTGTGCATCGAGCTTAAAGTCTCTCCACTCCGGTTCGGCGTGAGGCCGCCACCTATTGTACGGGTCAGCCGCTGGAAACGTCCAGCGGCTGAAGATCCTTCCCTCTTTTTCCGCCGGGCGAGGGGAGCTGAGATCCTAGCACCCGGGGAGCTGGTGGCAGCAGCCGGAGCAGCAGCTCGGAGTCCCGACGCAGTTGCAGATGACGATGGGGTAGCACTGCGGGCCGCAAATGCACCCCTTCTCCACCCGCTGGTCGAAGGCGTCGAAGAAGGAGAGGTCCCGCTTGACGATCGGCCAGCTCGCCCCGTTCGCCGCTGTCACCGTGCCCAGGATCTCTCCCAGCAAAGCCGTTTCGGCCTTGCCGGCGCCGCAGGAGGGCTGCGGCGCCTCGGCCTTCACGATTTGGGCTTGGGCAGGAACGGTCCCGGTCCCCTCTTGGACGTTCCCGGCGGCCCAGGCCGTCCCTGCGCACAGAGCAAAACCGATGATCCAGCAGGCACAATTCCTCATGTCCGGCTCCTCTCGACGTCGTGGAGGGCCCGATCGCCCTCCTCTTCATCAGGTGCGCAGGAGCGAAGTTGCGAGTCTGGGCTTACAGGGTGCCGCCGGCAGGTACGGGTTTGGCGCCTTCGTGCCTGCACTTTTGTGCTACTGTGCTGTCATGGCCAAGCAATTGACGATTCGCGGGGTATCGGACGAGGTCGGGCAGAGGCTGGAGGGTCTCAGCCGGGCTCGGGGCCAAAGCGTCAACGCCATCGTGCTGGAGATCCTGGAAGGCGCCGTCGGAGTGAACGAGCGGCGCCGCAGGCTGGCTCGCTACACGACCGGGACCCCTGAGGACTTGGCGGAGCTCAACGAAGCCCTCGCGGCTCAGCGAACGATCGATGATTCGCTCTGGCGCTGAGCTCAACGGCCGGCTGGTTCTCGATACGTCCGCTTATTCTCACTTCCGGGCCGGAGACGATCGTGTTCTCGATTTTGTCGCGACGGCCGAGGTCGTCTTTCTTCCGACGATCGTTCTGGGAGAGTTGGAGGCGGCCTTCGCCCTTGGCCGGCGAGAGCGGGAAAACCGCACGCTCCTCTCTGAATTCCTCGCCGAACCCTTCGTTTCGGTCCTGCCGGTGACCCCCATGGTTGCTCATCACTACGGCCGGCTGTTCGCCGAATTGCGGCGAGCCGGCACTCCGATCCCGATCAACGACCTCTGGATTGCCGCCACCACCCTCGATTGTGGAGGCCACCTGCTGAGCTTCGACGGAGACTTCGAATACATCGCTTCGCTCGACCGCACGGTCCTAAAGCCCATCGCCTGAGCGCACGAAACAGGCCTTTGCGCACCTGCTTGTGTAGAGCCGGCTTGGCATTCCTGCCAGCCGGAGTCCCAAGGAGCTGAAAGGAATGAAGAAATCCGTTGGTCTTTTCGTGCTGATCGCCCTCTGCGCCCTGGTCCCCTGCGCTTTCGCCGCCGAGACGGCTCCGGCCCCTTCCCCGGTGGCCGTGCCTGGTGCCCCCTCCCCGGCGGTTGCTCCTGCCGCGGCGTCCGCTCCGGCGGCTCAGCCTGGCGAGCTCCCGTCCTGGCTCACCGAAAAGCCTCTCACCGTTCAGCCGGAGCCGGTGTTCATGAGCTGCGGCACCTTCTGCCGCGACGTGTGCCTCCGCAACGGTGAAACCTGCTGCACTCCCTGCGCCTGCTGCTGACTTCGAAAGCAAGGGCGAGATGGCCATGGGGAGCCGGCGGTCGGCCTTCCCCATGCTAACCTCGCCCCCGCAGCATGCCTCCCCTCCGCGTTCACCCTGGGAACCCCCGCTACTTTCAGGACGGGGAGGGCCGCGCCGTCTATCTCGCGGGCGCGCATCACTGGGACAACCTGGTGGACAACGGCGAGCGCCCTGGGGGCTTCGACTTCGAGGGATACCTGGACTCCCTCGTCGCCTGGGGACACAACCTCATCCGCCTGTGGGCGCACGAGGCGTGGCTCTTCGATCTCCAGCCCCGTCCCTGGCTGCGCACCGGCCCCGGGCTCGCCTTGGACGGCCTCCCACGCTTCGACCTCACCCGCTTCGACCCGGAGTACTTCGCCCGCCTGCGCTGGCGGGTGCTGCGCGCCGCCGAGCGGGGGCTCTGGGTCGCCGTGATGCTGTTCAACGGCTGGTCGATCCACGGCAAGGGCGAGGGGAACCCCTGGGACCGCCATCCCTTCAATCGCCTCAACAACGTCAACGGCGCGGACGGCGATCCCGATGCGCGGGGCGACGGGACGGACGTCCATTCCCTGCGGGTCCCCGCCGTCACCCGGCTGCAGGAGCTCTACGTGCGCCAGGTCGTGGAGACCGTGGGCGACCTCGACAACGTACTGTGGGAGATCGCCAACGAAAGCCCTGGCACTTCGCGGGACTGGCAATACTTCATGATCCGCTTCCTCAAGAACCTGGAGTCCACCCGCCGGCGGCAGCACCCCGTGGGGATGACCTTCGCCTTCCCCGGCGGCCGCAACGAGGACCTCGTCCGTGGCCCGGCGGACTGGATCTCCCCCGGCAACCGCGGCGGCTGGCGGCGCTCCCCTCCCGCGGCGGACGGCTCCAAGGTCGTGGTGGTGGACACCGATCATCTTTGGGGGATCGGCGGCGGCCGGGCCTGGGTGTGGAAGACTTTCCTTCGCGGTCACCACGTCCTGTACATGGATCCGCTCGACGCCGATCCCACCCGCGAGGAAGCCCGGCGGGCGATGGGCGACACCGTCCGCTTCTCGCGGCGGCTCAACCTCGCCGCCTGCTGGCCGCGGATCAACCTCTCCTCCTCCGGCTACGCCCTGGCGAACAAGCGCCCTGGGGAGGTCCTCACCTACCTCCCCCACGGCCGGGGTTGGCTGCGCCTCGGCTGGCTCCCCGGTCCCCTGCGGCTCGAATGGTTCGACCCCGTGAACGGACGCTCCGTGGACGGAGGATGGCGGCAGGGCGGAGCGATCCGCTGGCTCTCCGCGCCCTGGCGGGGCGAGGCGGTGGCGTTGCTGAGCCGGGGCTAGAGCGCCCCCTCCCAAGACCCTCATCACCCCGGCCCTCTTCTCCCGCCCCCTCCCAACCCCCCTCACCGGGAGAAGAGGGAGCCCCCGCCCAACAGCAAAAACGGTTCGGGCGGGACCCCTCTCCCGGGGAGGGGGGTTCGGGGGTCGGGAGAGGGGCAGGGGTGAGGGTCTTGGGTGGGGGAGGTCCGCGCCTTACTGCTCGTATCCC
>DASUEN010000114.1:0-21985 GCA_036275055.1 Thermoanaerobaculia bacterium | reverse complement strand
GGCCGTCGCCGGCCCCCTTTCTTCTCTTTCATGGCTTCTTGTACGCCGGAGGCACCGGACCTCCGAGGTCCTTGTAACGATCCCGCAGCTCGGTCTGCCGGCTTTTCATTGGCATTTCCCTGCCGCGGATGAAGACGGCGTCGGCGAAGGTCGAAAGCTCCAGGGGGTCGCCGTCCCAGATCACGACATCGGCGTCCTTGCCTGGCTCCAGGGTGCCGTAGTGATCGGCGATCCCCCAGATTTTGGCGGGGACGGAGGTGATGGCCGCGAGGGCTGCGTCCCAGGGAAGGCCGTAGGCTACGGCGTTGCCGGCCCCCTGCTTCAGGTTGCGGGCGTTGTGGGCGTCGCCGGTTACGAAGGCGAAGGTCACTCCCGCTTTGTGGAGGCGGGCCGCGTTCTCCAGGGTCGATCCCAGGCTCTCGAAGTTGTCGGGGCGGTCGTCCAGGGGATTGACGAGAACGGGCACCTTGGCGGCGGCGATCTCATCCGCCACTCTCCATCCTTCCGCCACGCTGGAGAGGATCAGTTTGAGCTTCCACTCCTTCGCGAAGCGCAGCAGGGTCTCGATGTCGCTTGCCCGGTCCACCGCCACCACCAAGGGAAGCTGACCTTTCACCACCGGCAGCAGGGCCTCGAGGTCGAGCCGGGAGAGGGCGTAGGAGCGCCGGCTGCCCGCGTCGAAAGCCTTGCGATTGGCGGCGTAGTCGAGAGCGTCCTGGAAAGCTTCCTTGAGACGTAGCAAGGCCGCGGCCCGGGAGCCGCCGGCGAGGTGTGAGCCCTGCTCACCGAAGACCGCGAACATCGCGACCGGCGAGCGCACCAGGAAATCGCCGGGTCCACCGAGAGTGATGATCGCGCCCTGGCCGGCGATGAGGCTCTTGCCGGCGCCGGGAGCCACCACGGCGCGGGTCAATCCCTCGATGCGGTTGACGGGGAAGAGGATGGAGCGTGGATTGAGCGCGTCGGCGACGCTGAAGGCGGCGGTGACGCGATCGTCCTGCACGCGGGCGTCGCGGGTCCCTTCGACGGCTCCGACCTCGACGACACCGAGGGTGGTGAGGGAGTCGAAGAGGCCGGGGGTGACGACTTTGCCGTGCGCGTCGATGCGGCGGGCGCCCGCCGGCACGGGCACGGAGGCACCGACGGCGCGGACGCGGCCGTTTTCGATCACCAGCGTGCCGTTCTTGATCGTTCCTTCGGGACCGAGGGTATGAATCGTGGCGCCGGTGATCGCCACCGTTTCGGCGAGAACAGGACCGGCGAGGAGCGCCAGGGCGAGGAGGGTCAGGCACGTCAGGCGGCGCATCACTGGACCTCCCCGGCGTCACGAATGCCCAGCTCGAAGTCCATCTCCGGCTGGTGGGCGGGATCGTTGCGGTCGTAGACCAGCGCACCGTCGATGTAGACCTTTTCGGCGCGGCTGTAGACGCTGAACGGGTTGCCGCTCCACAGCACCACGTCGGCCATCTTCCCCGCTTCGAGGGAGCCGGTCTGCTGGCCGATGCCCAGGGATTTCGCGGGATTGATCGTCAGCCAACGGATGGCGTCTTCCTCTTTCAAATGCATCCCCATGCGGTTGCCGGCGGCCATCGCCTTGGCGGCTTCCTGATTGAGGCGCTGGATGCCGTCGGCCGAATCGGAGTGGACGATGGCGCAGGCGCCGGCCTTTTCGACCAGGGCGATGTTCTCGCGGATGCCGTCGAAGGCCTCCATCTTGAACCCCCACCAGTCGGCCCACATGTCGGCGCAGATGCCGTTGGCGGCCAGCACGTCGGCGATCTTGTACGCCTCGACGGCGTGGTGGAAGGCCGTCACTTTGTAGCCGAACTCCTTGGCCACGTCGATCATGGTGAGCATCTCGTCGGCACGATAGCAATGGTTTTGCACCAGGATCTCGCCGCGCAACACGCCCGCGAGCGTTTCGAGCTGGAGATCGCGCGTGGGCGGCTCGGCCTCCCTGCCGCCGTCCTTGGTGGCATCCTTGGGAGCCTCTTTGCCGGCTTTTTTCCTGGCCTCGTACCGGTCCCATTTCTCCATGTATTCGCGGGCCTTGATCCAGGCTGCCCGATAGCCGGCGACGTTCCCCATGCGGGTGGCGGGGGAGCGCCCCTTGCTGCCGTAGACCCGCTTGGGGTTCTCGCCGCAGGCCATCTTGAGGCCGTAGGGCGCGCCGGGGAACTTCATGGCGTAGACGCTGGTGGCTGGCACGTTCTTCACCGTCACGCTCCGCCCGCCGAAGAGGTTGGCCGAGCCGGGGAGGATCTGCATGGCGGTGACACCGCCGGCGAGCGCCAGGGGGAACTGCGGGTCCTGCGGCCACACGGAGTGCTCAGCCCAGACTTCCGCCGTGTTGGGATTGGTGGCCTCGTTGCCGTCGGAATTGGCCTCGACGCCAGGCGCCGCATACACCCCCAAGTGGGAGTGGGCGTCGATGATCCCGGGCGTCACCCACTTCCCCTTGCCGTCGACGACGGTGGCGCCGGCCGGGGTGTCCAAATTCGCCCCCACGGCCGCGACCTTGCCGTCGCGCAGCAGGATGGAGCCTTGAAGGCGGTTGCCGGCCGCGGTGAGGATGGTGGCGTTGGTGATGAGGACGGGCTGGGAAGGAATCGGTTGATAGGTGGAGGGGAACGGCGGCTCCGGGGGCTTGGCGGGGGCCGGAGCCGGGGCCTCGTCGGCCGGCTCGGGAGCCACCGGAGGCGCGGGAGCTGCTTTCGCCACGGGGGGAGTGGCCGGCGGGGGCGGCGCGGCGCTGGCGCAGCTCAGGAATCCAAGGCTGAGCACGGCTGCGAGGGCGCCAGAAACGAAGCTTCTGAGCTTGCTGGTCATGGGCCTCCTCGAAGATGAGAAAAAACCGGCGGCGATCCTAGCATCGTCGGTGGGGGTGAAGGACGGCGAGAGGGACACCAGGGACGGCAGGGACAACAGGGACAGGACGAGGGAGAAAAGCAGGGCTTGTTGTTGAGGGCGGGGACGCCCCCTACCGCGGCACCGCTCCCAGGATCTCCCCCTCCGCTCCCAGCGGCGGATACGCGGCCCCCCGCTTGCGGCACTGGGCGGCGATCCCGGGCCAGGTCCATTCGAAGAGGAGGCGGGCGTAGCGCTCCGGGTCGAGCCTGGAGGCATCGTAGAGGCCGGCGGCCCGGCGTTGCCTCTGGGCTTCGAAGAGGAGGAGGGCAGCGGCCACGGAGACGTTGAGGGAGGTGCCGATGCCTTCCATGGGGATGGCGACGACGGCGTCGGCTCCGGACAGGGCCTCCAGAGTGAGGCCGTTGTCCTCGTTGCCCAGGAGGAGCGCGGTGGGGAGGGTGAAGTCCACTTCGCGGAAGGGGATCGCCGCGGGCGACGGGTGGGCGGCCAGCACCCGCAGACCTTGGCCCTCGAGGTGCTCCAGGGCGGCGGCGAGCGTCCTGTGCTTGTGGACGGGGAGCCACTTGCGGTTGCCGCCGGAGGCGGGGCGGGAGATCTTGAGCCGTCCCCCCGGCCAGACGGCATGGGCCTCCAGCACGCCCACGGCATCGCAGCTCCGCAGGATGGCCGCGAGGTTGCGCGGCACCTGCACGTCCTCCAGCAGGACGGTGAGGTCCGGCTGCCGGCGGTCGAGGACGGCGCGGAGACGGTGGAAGCGTTTGGGCGTACTCATTGCATCAGGGATGGTCTGGGCTGATAACATACCCCGCGCGCCTGCCAGGGCGTGAACGAACTGCGAGAGAATCCTGGGAGGATTCCAATGGCCATTGTGGAGCGCACCGGAAGCAGCACGATCGATCGCATTGTCGAAATGCTCGGCAACGACGCAGACAGCCTCCTCTCCTTCACCTGCAAGGGGATTCCGAAGGAGCAGCTCATGCTGCCCGGACCCGACCACGTGGAGCAGGCCTGGGGGCTCTCCGACCGCAAGGCGCCGACGCTGGTGAACCTCCAGCGTCTGTACGGGACGGGGCGGCTGGCGAACACGGGGTATCTCTCCATCCTGCCCGTCGATCAGGGAGTGGAGCACTCGGCCGCGGCGTCCTTCGCGCCGAACCCGGCGTACTTCGATCCGGAGAACATCGTCCGCCTGGCGATCGAGGCCCAGTGCAACGCCGTGGCCTCGACGGTGGGGGTGCTCGGCTCGCTGGCCCGCAAGTATGCCCACAAGATCCCCTTCATCGCCAAGATCAACCACAACGAGCTGCTCACCTACCCCAACAAGTTCCAGCAGATCCTCTTCGGCAACGTCGAGCAGGCCTGGAACATGGGGGCGGCGGCCGTGGGCGCCACCATCTACTTCGGCAGCGACGACGCCGACCGCGAGATCGTGGAGATCGCCGAGGCCTTCTACCAGGCCCACGAGCTCGGCCTCGCGACGGTGCTCTGGGCTTACACCCGCAACAACGCGTTCAAGAAGGACGACATCGACTATCACACCTCGGCCGACCTGACGGGGCAGGCGAACCACCTGGCGGCGACGATCCAGGCGGACGTCGTCAAGCAGAAGCAGGCGACGGTGAACGGCGGCTACACGGCGCTCAACTTCGGCAAGACGAGCCCCAAGGTCTACGGCGAGCTGGTGACGGATCACCCCATCGACTGGAACCGCTGGCAGGTCGTGAACTGCTACTCGGGGCGCGCCAGCCTGATCAACTCGGGCGGCGAGTCCAAGGGGGCGAACGACTTCGCGGACGCCGCCCGCACGGCGGTGATCAACAAGCGGGCCGGCGGCTCCGGCCTGATCTCCGGCCGCAAGGCGTTCCAGCGGCCGATGAAAGAAGGGATCGAGCTGTTCCGCGTCATTCAGGACGTCTTCCTCTGCCCCGAAGTGACGGTGGCCTGAAGCGGAGCCCCGGAGGAGTGCCCCGGGGCTCGCAAAGCTTTCGAAATCCCGGTCAGGGCTGGGCCGGCGCCGCCGTAAGGAAGGCGGGCTGCGCGGGAGTTGCGTTCGCCGGGCAGGCGGTGGCCGCCGTGGTTGCCGCCGTCATCGTGGTCACGGGAGGCGCGGCCAAGCAGGCGCCGCCGCCATGGCAGGTACCGATGGCGCCGCAGGTCGAGGGCGTGAAGCCGTCGATCTTGCAGCCCATCCGGCACGAGCTGTTGCAGGTGCAGATATCGTCGCAGGTGATGATGATCGCCTGGCAGGGAATCGCCACGGCCAAGAGGAGCAGCACGGCAATCCAGCGCGTCTTGTTCATCTCGTCTCCCTTTTTGGGTTTCAACCCGGTCTTGGATTCCGCGCAGGAATCTAGAGTTTTCCAGGCCAACGGTCAAGACAAGCCTGCGATCTCCTCCGCCTCCTCGCACGGCTCCTCGTAATCCTTCGAGGGCGGCGCCTCCAGCAGACTGCGCACGGCGGCTAGGCGGGCCTCGGCGTCCGCCTCCCCGATCTCCAGGAGGTGCTGCAGATAGTTCGGCTGGAACATCAGGAAGCTCAGGAAGTCGGAGGTGTCCGTCTCCTTCGTTCCCAGGCTGCGGGTGAGGTAGCGGAAGCCTGCGGGCAGTTTGGGCTCGTAGGCCGTGGCGAGCTTGCCCAGCCCCTGCGAGGGGCGGATGGACCGGATCTCCACCTTGCGCATGCGGCTCTGGGCGGCGGGGGGGAGCCGGTCGACCAGGCGGTTGATGCTCTGCAGCCGGCGGACGTCCTCGTCCAGGATGTCGAGGAAGATGGCGTCCATGAGCTGGCTCAGGATCTGCGCGGGCGGCGGGTAGCCGCGGCTCTTCGGCCGGCTGGCCTCCTCTTCCGTGGGCTCGTGATGGGGCGAGATGGCGAGGATACGCGTCGCGCCCAGGCGCAGGGCGGGGGCGAGGGGAGTGGAGAGGCGGATGCCGCCATCGCCATACCATTGGTCGCCCAGGCGGACGGCGGGGAAGAACAGCGGCAAGGCGGCCGAGGCCATCACGTGATCCGCCGTGATGCGGGCGTGGACGACCCGATGCCGGGGCTGGCTCCACGGCTCGAAGTCCCGGGCCTGCACCCAGGTGACCGTCTGCTCGGTGGAATAGTTGAGGGCGGTCAGCGCGAGGGCCTGAAGCGTCCCCCGCTCCAGGTTGCGCTGGATGCCGACGAGCTCGCCGTCCACGGTGACCGTGGAGTGCTGGATGGTGTCGTGCAGCGGGCGGGTGTCCACCAGGCCGCGCACCTCGGGGAGCCCCATGCCGCCGGAGGCGAGCCGGGCCGCCCAGTGCGAGAACTGGCGGGCGAGGGAGATCGGATCGACGCGGAAGATGTCTTCGGCCTGGAGCCGGTGCCAGATACCGCAAAGCTCCTCCGTGGCCTCGGCGAAGGTGCCGGGATGGGCGGCAAGGAAGCTGGCATTGATGGCACCGGCCGAAACGCCGGCGATGATGGGGAAGCGCAAGCCGGGGATGCGCCGCGCGAGGCCGCGCAGCACGCCGGCCTGATAGGCGCCGCGGGCGCCGCCGCCGGTGAGCACCAGGGCGAGGTCTCCCCTGGCCGGAAGATCGGCCGCCATGAGATGATCCACCTCCGGGCGCGGGCTGGGTGCCACTCCCTAACTCTACGTGAAGGACGAGCAAAAATGAAAACCGTGCGTATTCTGGTGGTCTTGCTGGTCGTCCTGGCCGTGGCGGGCGTCGCCTTCATGTTCTCGGGGCTCTACGACGTCGCGGCGAGCACTCCGGACAACGGGCTCCTCAAGACCATCCTGGAGACCACTCGGGACCGCTCCGTCGCGCACCGGTCCGAGGGGATCAAGCCGCCGAAGTTGGACGATCCGCAGATGATCCGCACCGGGCTCGTCCATTACCACGAGATGTGCACCACCTGCCACGGCGCGCCCGGCGTCAAGATCTCCGAGATCGGCCAGGGCCTGAACCCCTATCCGCCGGAGCTCGCGGCGCACACGGCAGGCGACCCGCCGGGGGAGACCTTCTGGATCGTCAAGAACGGCCTCAAGATGACCGGCATGCCCGCCTTCGGCGTCACCCACAGCGACGAGGAGATCTGGGCCATCGTGGCCTTCCTGCAGAAGATGCCGAAGCTCAAGCCCGAGGAGTACCAGGCGATGGTGAAGGCGGCGGGGATCTCCGAGGAGGCGGGAGAGGAGCATGAGCATGGGGAGCCTGAGCATGGGGCGGAGGAGAAGAAGTAGGGGCCCCACCCCAGGCCCCCTAGGCGGGGGGCCGCTCGCTCAGCCTGCAACGCCCCCAGGTTTTCCCCAGCCCAACCCATCGGATACACTCTGCCCGCTATGGAGCTAGGCGACCTCAGGATGACCCGGGTCAGCGATGGCGAGTTTCGGCTGGACGGGGGCGCCATGTTCGGCGTGGTGCCGCGCGTGATGTGGGAGAAGCCGTGCCCGCCGGACGCCGCCAACCGCATCCGCATGGGCACCAACTGCCTGCTGGTGGAGCGCGGCAGTGACCTGCTGCTCATCGATACCGGGATCGGCGACAAGCACGGCGCCAAGTTCGAGCAGATGTACGGCATGGACCCGCACGCCGTGCGCCTGCCGGAGGCCCTCCGCCGGGCCGGCTACGAGCTGGGGGACGTGACCCACGTCCTCCTCTCCCATCTCCACTTCGACCACTGCGGCTGGAATACCCGCGAGCAGGGAGGGAAGATCGTCCCCACCTTCCCCAAGGCCCGCTACTGGCTGCAACGGGGCGAGGTGGAGCACGCCCGCCGGCCCAACGAACGCGACCGGGCGAGCTACTTCCCGGAGAACTGGGAGCCGCTCCTCGAAGCCGGCGTGGTCGAGCTGTTCGGCGACGAGGCCGAGGTCATCTCCGGTGTGAAGGCCGTTCGTGCCCCCGGGCACAATGCGGACATGTGTATTGTTCTGCTGGATGGAGGGGCGGAGGCGAAGGGGGTGTTCTGGGCCGACCTGGTCCCCATGACGCCGCACGTCGCCTACCCGTGGATCATGAGTTACGACCTCTATCCCCTGACGACGCTGGAGAACAAGAAGCTCTGGCTCCCCCGGGCGGTCGCGGGAAACTGGCTCTGCGTCTTCGAGCACGATCCCGACACGCCCTTCGGGCGCCTCGTGGAGGAGAAACCCGGACGGTACCGGGCGCTGCCGGTCGAAACCGCGGCGACGGTCCCGGCCTGATCCTCGTTTCCCAATCCAAAATCCAAAATCGAAAATCCAAAATAAGGAAATCTGATGGCCCGAGAAGAGTATGACCTGATCATCATCGGCAGCGGCCCGGGAGGCTACGTCGCCGCCATTCGGGCGGGGCAGCTCGGCTTGAAGGTGGCCGTGGTGGAGAAGGACGCGAAAGTCGGCGGCACCTGCACGCTGCGCGGCTGCATCCCCACCAAAGCGCTGCTGCACACCGCGGAGGTGCTGGACGAGATCCGCGACGCCGAGGCCCTGGGCATCGCGGTGGGCGCTCCCACGCTCGACATCGACAAGGCGCAGGACCGCAAGCAGAAGGTGGTCGACGCCAACTCCCGCGGGATCGAGTACCTGTTCAAGAAGAACAAGGTGACGTGGATCCCCGGCTTCGGCCGCATGGCCGGCCCGCACGAGGTCGAGGTGACGAGGGCCGATGGTAAGGCGGTCTACGCCGCGAAAAACGTGATCATTGCCACCGGCTCCGTGCCGCGGGACATCCCCATCGCCCCGGCGGACGGCGAGCGCATCCTCAACTCCGATCACATTCTCGAGCTGCGCCGCGTGCCGGAATCGCTGGCCGTGCTGGGCGCCGGCGCCGTGGGCACCGAGTTCGCCTCCGTCTACGCCTCCTTCGGCAGCAAGGTGACGCTGATCGAAATGCTCCCCCGCATCCTCCCCATCGAGGACGAGGAGAGCTCGGCCGAGCTCCAGAAGGCTCTGCGCAAGCGGAAGATCGACGTTCTCCCGGGAACCAAGATGACGAGCGTCGAGCGCACCGAGACCGGCGTGCGCCTCCATCTCGAAGGGGGGAAGAAGGACGTGGTCGAAGCCGAGATCCTGCTTTCGGCCATCGGTCGCCGGCCGGTCACCGAGAACATCGGCCTGGAGGCGCTGGGGATCGAGTTGGAGCGCGGCTACGTCAAGGTCAATCCCCTGATGCAGACGGCGGTGCCGCACGTCTATGCCATCGGCGACGTGGTCAACACCCCGTGGCTGGCGCACGTCGCCTCGGCGGAGGGGATCCTCGCCGTCGAGCACATGGCGGGGCTCGCCGTGAAGCCGCTCAACTACGACCGCGTCCCCTCCTGCACCTATTGCGATCCGGAAGTGGCCAGCGTCGGCCTGACCGAGGCGAAGGCCCGCGAGCGGGGCTACGACGTGGCGGTGGGGAAGTTCCCCTTCTCGGCGCTCGGCAAGGCGCGGATCGTCGGCAAGACGGAGGGGTTCGTCAAGGTGGTGCGGGAGAAGAAGTACGACGAGGTGCTGGGCGTCCACATCGTCGGCGTCCACGCCACGGACTTGATCGCCGAAGCCTGCGTGGCCTTGCAGTTGGAAGGCACGGACGAGGAGCTGCTGCGCACCATGCACGCCCATCCAACTCTGGCCGAGGCGGTGATGGAAGCCGCCCACGCCGCGCACGGCGCGGCCATCCACATCTAAAGGACGCCCATGGCGAAACTGGGAAAGGACTGGGGTCCCCTCCACCCCCCTGCGGAATCGGCGGAGACGGCCGACAAGCTGGCGAAGACCGAGCTGCCCCGGGAGCGGCAGCTCGAGCTCTATTCCTATATGAAGCTCAACCGCATGGTGGAGGAGCGCCTCGGCAACCTCTACCGCCAGGGGAAGGTGGTGGGCGGCCTCTATTCCAGCCGCGGCCAGGAGGCGACCTCCGTGGGGAGCGCCTACGCCCTGGCGCCGCAGGACGTGATGGGGCCGCTCATACGCAACCTCGGGGCCATGCTGGTGCGGGGCGTCAAGCCGCGCGAGGTCATGATGCAGTACATGGCCAAGAGCGACAGCCCCACGGGCGGCAAGGACGGCAACACCCACTTCGGCGACTTGCAGCGCGGGCTGGTGGCCCCCATCTCCATGCTGGGCGCCGTCATCCCCGTGATGGCCGGAGTGGCGCTGGCGGGAAAGATGCAGGGCAAGGACCTCGTGGCACTCACCTACATCGGCGACGGCGGCACCTCGACGGGGGACTTCCACGAGGGGCTGAACCTGGCCTCGGTCTTGGGCGTCCCCTTCGTCCTCGTCGCCGAGCACAACGGCTGGGCCTACTCGACTCCCACCTCGCGGCAGATGCGGATCAAGGACATCGCCCTGCGCGCCGCGGCCTACGGCATCCCGGGGGAGATCGTGGACGGCAACGACGTGCTGGCCGTCTACGAGGCCACGAAGCGGGCCGTCGAGCGCGCCCGCGCCGGGGCCGGTCCCAGCCTGATCGAAGCCAAGACCTTCCGCATGAAAGGGCACGCCGAGCACGACGACGCGGGCTACGTCCCCAAAGAGCAGTTCGAGGAGTGGCGGACCAAGGACCCCATCGACCGCTTCGAGCGCCATCTGCTGCGGGGCGGCCTGGCGACGGACGCGGAGCTCAAGGCCATCGTGGCGAAGATCGACGCCCAGCTCAACGACGAGGTCGATTTCGCCCTGGCCTCGCCCATGCCGCCGCCGGAGCGGGCGCTTGAAGGGGTGTACGAGGAGGTCAACTCCTGATGGCTACCGTGACCTATCTCGAAGCCGTCCGCCAGGCCCTGTGGGACGAGATGGAGGCAGACGAGCGGGTGTTCATGCTGGGCCAGGACATCGGCACCTATGGCGGTGCCTTCCGGGTGACCGCCGGCTTCCTCGATCATTTCGGACCGAAGCGGATCGTCGACACGCCGATTAGCGAATCCGCCATGGTGGGGTGCGCCGTGGGCGCCGCCATGATGGGGATGCGGCCGGTGGTGGAGATGCAGTTCATCGACTTCATCTCCTGTGCCTTCAACCAGATCGTCAACTTCGCGGCGCCCAACCATTACCGCTGGGGGCAGAAAGTGCCCCTGGTCGTGCGCGGGCCGGCGGGCGGCAACGTGCACGGCTCGGCCTACCACAGCCAGAACCCGGAGTCGTACTTCCAGCACACTCCCGGGCTGAAGATCGTGGCCCCCGGCACCGTGACGGATGCCTATGGCCTGCTCAAGGCGGCGATCCGCGATCCCAACCCGGTGCTCTACTTCGAGCACAAGTACCTCTACCGGCGGCTGAAGGACGAGTTGGGAGAGGGCGACGGGCTGGTGCCGCTCGGCAAGGCGCGGCTGGCGCGGGAGGGGCGCGACCTTTCCATCATCACCTACGGTGCTATGCTCCACGTGGCGCTGGAGGCCGCCGGGCGGCTGGAGGCGGAGGGGATCGACCTCGAAGTCCTCGATCTCCGGACCTTGAAGCCGCTCGATCAGGAGGCGATCCTCGCCACCGTCAAGAAGACCAGCCGGGTGATCGTCCTCACCGAGGAGCAGGTCACCGGTTCCGTGGCCGGCGAAGTCGCCGCGCGCATCGGTCAGCACGCCTTCGAATGGCTGGACGGGCCGGTCCACCGGCTCTGCTGTCCGGACACCCCGGTCCCCTACAGCCCGACGCTCGAGGAGGCCTATCTGCCGAACGTGGACAAGCTGGTCGCCAAGGTGCGCGAGTTGTCCGCCTACTAGACTGCATCCAACGGAGACGCGAGAGATACGGGAGAGCTTATGGCAACGGAAGTCGTGATGCCCCAGATGGGCGAGTCGATCGCTGAAGGCACCATCACCCGCTGGCTGGTGAAGGTGGGCGACAAGGTGGAGCGCGATCAGCCCCTGTTCGAGATCTCGACCGACAAGGTCGACGCCGAGATCCCCAGCCCCGCTTCGGGCACGCTGCTGGAGATCCGCAACAAGGAAGGGGAGACCGTCCCCGTCAACCAGGTGGTGGCCACGATCGGCGAGGCTGGCGCGCAGCCCGCGGCCGAGGCGCCCGCGCCAGCCCCGGCTCCCGCGGCTCCGGCCGCCGCCGAAGCTCCCGCGCCCGCGCCGCAGCAAGAGGTGAAGCGCGAGGAGACCGCCCGCGAGGAGCCGCCTCCGGCCGCGGCTCCGGCTCCACAAGCCGCCCCTGCTCCCCAGCCGGCGGCGCCCGCGCCGGCTCCGGCCACGCAAGACGACGAGGAGGGGAGCGTCGAGGACCGGCTCAAGAAATTCTCCAGCCCGCTGGTGCGCAACATCGCCGCCAAGGAAGGGGTCAACCTCGAAGAGGTCCCGGGCACGGGCGCTCAGGGGCGCGTAACCAAGGACGACATCCTGGGCTACCTGGAGCAGCGCAAGGCCGCTCCGGCCCCGGCAGCCGCGGCCCCCGCACCGGCCGCCGCGGCGGCTCCTGCCCCGCCTCCGCCGCCGGCTCCTCCTGCCGCCGCAGCCGCCGCTCCGCCGGCTTCTCGGCCCACGGGCGGCTTCCACGTGCCGGCCTACACCGCGGGGGAGAACGTCGAGATCGAGCCGATGTCGAAGATCCGGCAGATCACGGCGGCCCACATGGTGTACTCGAAGGCCACTTCGGCGCACGTGACGACCGTCTTCCACATCGACTTCTCGAAGGTCGCCCGCGCCCGGGCGCGCGCCAAGGACGGCTTCTACAAGAAGGAGGGCACCAAGCTCAGCTTCATGCCCTTCATCTTCAAGGCGGTGGCCACGGCCCTGAAGGCGCACAAGTCGCTCAACGCCGCCGTGGACGGCACCAACATCGTCTACAAGAAGGACATCAACCTCGGGATGGCCGTGGACATGGGCTCCCGCGGCTTGATCGTGCCGGTGATCAAGAACGCCGATCAGCTCAGCCTGGTGGGCTTCGCGAAGACCGCCAACGACCTCGCCGACCGGGCGCGGGGCAAGAAGCTCAAGCCCGAGGAGACGCAGGGCGGCACCTTCACCATCACCAACCCGGGCGTCTTCGGCAGCCTCTTCGGCACTCCGATCATCAACCAGCCGCAGGTGGCCATCCTGGGCATCGGCACCATCGAGAAGCGGCCGATCGTGGTCGAGGACGAGGACGGCAACGACGCCATCGTCATCAAGACCATGTCCTACCTCGCCATCACCTACGACCACCGCCTGGTGGACGGCGCCGATGCGGACCGCTTCATGATCGACGTCAAGAAGGTGATCGAGCAGGATTCATGGACGGAGCTCGAAGCGTACGTTTGAAGCGAAAAGGAGGAAGCGACCATGACAAGGACTCCGAAGCGACTCCTGACCCTCGCGATCCTGGTTCTCGGCGGGCTCGTCCTGCAAGCCGGGGCAGCCCTGGCCTGCACGGAGCAGTGCATGCATATCGACTCGGACCGCCCCTTCTGCCGGCAGTGCGTGGACACCGGCGTTTACACCGGAATCACCTGCCAGAGCATCGGCGCCTGTGGCTGCGCCTTCACCCAGAACACCTGTGGCCTCTCGGCCTCCGGCATCAAGGCGGACGTCCAGCAGGCGGATCTCTCCTTCCTGGAGCAGGAGGGCGCTGGCCGGATCTGCCCGGCGGGCGGCGGCGTGGCGCGGTAGATTGCCCCGGCGGGCCCTGGAGGGTTTCCGGGGCCCGTCGCGTCGCTGAGCTTGACTTCGGTTTCTTCTGCTCCCATCATTCCTATATGCGTACCACGCTGATACTCGATCCGGATGTCTCCCAGCGAATCGAGCAGGAAGCCCGTCAGAAGGGAGCCTCGCTCGACTCGGTCGTGAATGAGGTCTTGCGGGCGGGTTTCGGAATGGCCGGTGACAGGCCGGTGAGCCAGTCCTTTCGGGTCCAGCCACACGACTTCGGCTTCAGGCCCGGTCTCGATCTCGACAAGATGAATCAGCTCGTGGATGAGTTGGAGGCTGACGAGCTCTCGAGAAAGCTCGGCGCGTGATTCTCCCCGACGTCAATCTTCTGCTTCACGCCTACAACTCAAGCTCTCCCCGTCACTTCGTGGCACGCCTTTGGTGGGAGGCCTGCTTGGAAGGCGATAGGAAGATCCGGCTCCCCTGGGTCGTTGCCCTTGGCTTCCTGCGTCTGTCTACCCACCACCGGATAGCTGCCAATCCACTCGCGGTCGACGTGGCGTGTGAGATTGTCGCCTCCTGGCTGGTGAGGCCCCAGGTTTCTGTTCTCCATCCAGGAGCCCGCCACGCTGAGATCTTGTTCGAGCTATTACGGGCTGCCGGGACCGGAGGAAACCTCACCACAGATGCTCATCTCGCCGCGCTCGCCATCGAGCATCAGGTGGAGCTCCAGAGCACCGACGGAGACTTCTCTCGCTTTCCGGGCCTTCACTGGCGGAACCCGCTCAATACCGAGTAAGCGGATCCGAAAGCCTGCGCCTTCACCCCGCCAGTGGCCGCTGGGATCCGTCGTGTCGTGGCACCATGGATTCTGTTGAACGACGCCACGAAGATAACGTAAGCTCTCTGTGAGACTGAACCCGCGATGGAGCTGCTGAAGGACAACCCAGACATTTTGATGACGGGCGACGAGCTTTTTCATCGCTCAGATCCGGAGCCTTGCGAGCTGGTCAACGGAAAGGTCGTGCCGCGAATGCCGGCAGGGGACGAACATGGAGATTTGGAGCTCGAGCTCGGGATGCGGCTCCGTTCCTACGGCAAGGAATCGAAACGCGGAAGGGCGGTCGGCGGAGAGGTAGGAATCTACATTCGGCGCAATCCGGACACGGTGCGCGCCGCCGATCTGGTCTTCATCTCCAAGGAACGCGATGCCCATCCGAGGAGGAAGGGGTATTTCGAGATCGCTCCTGAGCTCGTCGCCGAGATCCTGTCTCCAGACGACCGGTGGAGCGAGGTCAATGAGAAGCTCGCGGATTACTTCTCGGCGGGAGTCGATCGCGTCTGGGTTCTCGTCCCCGGCGCCAGCGCTCCAGAGCCTCTTCGAAGCCGTCGTTGATCTGGTCCTCGGGCCAACCGCCGGCCAGATCTTCGTAACGCTCTACCGGGCGGACTCCTTGCTGCCGCGCCAGCTCATCAAAGTAGGTATGCTGCCAGAGCTCGTTGGCTCGTAGCTCAATCTTTGGGGTGGTCACGTAGCACCTCCGATCGCCACGAACTTACTCGGTGTCTTTCTGTTCGTCAAGGGACAAACACGGACAGTCAAGGACGATCAGGGACACAACACTGCGCGTCCTTGTCTCCGTCGCCCTTGCTTGTCCGTGTCGTCCGTGTCGTCCGTGTTGGTCCCTGATTCCCCCTCACCCCGCCAGCCGCCCATAAAGCTCCACGTACTCCTTCCCCTGCTTGTCCCAGGAGAAATCCTGCGCCATGCCGTTGGCCATCAGCTTTTCCCACGTGGGGCGGTCGAGGTAGGAATCCAGCGCGTAGTCCAGGGCCCAGCGCAGGCCCGCGGGGACGAAGTGGTCGAAGACGAAGCCGGTGCCGGTTCCTGCTGCGGAGTCGAAGAGCTCCACGGTGTCGGCGAGGCCACCGGTCTTGTGGACGATGGGCGGCGTGCCATACTTCAGGCTGTACATCTGGTTCAAGCCACAGGGCTCGAACTTCGAGGGCATGAGGAAGATGTCCGCACCCGCCTCGATGCGGTGCGCCAGCTCGTTGTTGAAACCCTTGTAGAACCAGGCCTTGCCGGGGAACCGCCACTGCAGCTCCTGGAAAAACCTCTCGTAGCGGCCGTCGCCGCTGCCGAGCGCGATCAAGCGCAGGTCGCGCCGCGACAGGATCTCCGGCAGCACCTCGAAGCAGAGATCGAAACCTTTCTGCCAGGTGAGGCGCGAGACCACGCCGATCACCGGCGCGGCCGTGCGCTCGTCGAGCCCCGTCTCCCGCAGCAGGGTGCGCTTGCAGTTCCACTTGCCGGCGAGATCGCGGGCTGAATAGTGATAGAAAAGGTGCGGGTCCGTCTCCGGGTCCCACTCGCCATAGTCCACGCCGTTGATGATCCCTGCCACCCGGTCTCCCCTCGCACGCAGCAGGCCGTCGAGACCGAAGCCGTCCTCCGGGGTCTGGATCTCGCGGGCGAAGGTGCGGCTCACGGCGGTGATGAAATCGGCGTGGAGGATGCCGGTCTTCATGAAGTTGAAACGCCCCGTGGCGAGGTCGGTGGCGTCCAGCCAATGGGTGTGCTTCTCCAGCCCCAGGTCGCCCACCACGCTGGCAGGGACGTATCCCTGGAACGCCAGGTTGTGAATGGTCAGCACCGTGCGGGTGTGGTCGAAGAGGCGGTCCCAGCCGTAGAGGGCTTTGAGGATGACCGGCGCGAGCGCCGTATGCCAGTCGTGGCAGTGAACCACGTCCGGTCCCCACCCCATGCGCTGGCACGATTCGAAAGCCGCGCGGGTAAGGACGGCGAAGCGGAGCCAGTCCGCCCAGTCGCCGTGATAGATCCCCTCCTGGCCGAAAAGCTCCGGGCAGTCCACGAAATAAACCGAGACGTTGCTGCCGGGAAGCTGCGCCGTGCGCAGAGAGAACACGTAGTGCCGGGTGCCGATCGCCACCGGCACGTCGCGCACGAAATCCACCGGCACGAAGGTCTCCGCGCGGCGAGAGATCTGGCCGTAGAAGGGGACGAAGATGCGCACGTCGTGGCCGTCCCGCTCCAGGAAGCTCGAAAGGCCGGAGACGACGTCGCCGAGCCCTCCCGTCTTGGCGAAAGGGGTGACCTCGGCTGCGAGTTGGCAGACCCGGTAGGGCATGGCGGTCAGATCACCGTTCCCGGCGGAATGACGGCGTGCTTGGGCACCACGATGATCCCTTCGCGGATGGAGTAGTTGTCCGCGTCGAATTCCTGAATCCCCTCGGCGTTGATCAGCTTGCTGCCGTCGCCGATGCGCGAGTCGAAGTCGATGATGGCGTTCTTGACGTGGCAGTCGCGGCCGATGCCGAGCGGAACTTCCGGGCTCCCCTCGGGCAGGCTCTCCCACGAGCTGGCGCCCATGATCACCGAGCGCTCGACGATCGAGCCCGCCCGCACCGTGGCGCGGATGCCAATGATCGAATCGGTGACGCGCGAGCCGGAAAGGATGCTCCCTTCGCCGAGGATCGAGCACTGCACGAAACACTCCGTGACCTTGGTGCCGGGAAGGAAACGGGGGTGCGTGTAGATCCGGAACTCAGGATCATAGAGGTTCAAGGGAGGGAGCGGCAGCGTCAGGTCGAGGTTGGCCTGATGGAAGCTGGGGATGGTGCCGATGTCCGCCCAGTAGCCGTTGTGGGGGAAGGCGAAGACCTTGTAGTGGTCCAGCGCCTGGGGGATGACCTCGCGGCCGAAGTCGACCGTGGTGCTGCCGATGAGCAGCTCCTTGAGCACCTGGGGGCGAAAGATGTAGATGCCCATGCTGGCGAGGAGCGAGCCGGGCGGCGCCGGGAAGCCGAGCGCGGCCTGGGTGTGCTCGTCGAGCGCCAGGGCGTCGAGCTGCTCGGCCTCCTTCGGCTTCTCGACGAAATTCACCACGCGGCCGGTGGGGTCCAGGTGGAGGATGCCGAGCCCCGGCGCCTCGGCGCGGGTCACCGGCTTGACGGCGATCGTCAGGTCCGCGCCGTGCTCGCGGTGGGTCTTCACGAAGGCGGCGATGTCCATCAGGTAGAGCTGGTCGCCGGAGAGGATCAGTACCTCCGGCGGGTCCGCCTCGATCAGGCGGGGGAGAGTCTGGCGCACGGCGTCGGCCGTCCCCTGGAACCAGTCCTGGCGCTCGGTGGTCAGCTCCGCGGCGAGGATGTTGACGAAGCCGTTCGAGAATGCGTCGAAGCGGTAGGTCTGCGCGATGTGGCGGTGCAGGCTGGTGCTGTTGAACTGGGTGATGACGTAGATGCGGTCGATCCCGGCGAACAGGCTGTTGCTGATGGGGATGTCGATGAGGCGGAACTTCCCCCCCACCGGCACCGCCGGCTTGGCCCGGTCGCGCGTCAGAGGCCACAGGCGGCTCCCCTGCCCGCCGCCGAGGATCGCTGTAACGACCTTCTCCATGGCAGCCCTCCCCTCGCAGGTGGGCATCTTATAGCAGTACTTGGGATTTGGCGCCTGGCCTTGGGGGGGCGTTCTCGGGGGGCTTCGGCCCAGGGGCCACCCGGGATACTCTATCCCCCATGCCCAAGGACCTCTGGAGCGACGCCGATGCCGCCGGTACCGCCGGCTACCCGGGAGACCTCGCCCTGCGCGTCTACACCTCGCGCCTGCTGGGGCGGGACAAGACCCTGGTGCTGCACGGTGGCGGCAACACCTCGGTGAAGGTGCGGGAGCGGAACCTGTTCGGCGAGGAGGAGGACGTCCTCTACGTCAAGGGGAGCGGGTGGGACCTGGAGACCATCGCAGCGGCAGGGTTCGCGCCCGTGCGCCTGGCCCCGGCCTTGCGCCTCGCGTCGCTGCCTCGCCCCTCCGATCCGGAGATCGTCAACGGCCTGCGGACCTCCCTGACGCGGGCCTCCGCGCCCACGCCGTCCGTCGAGGTCCTGCTGCACGCCGTACTCCCCTACAAGTACGTGGACCATACCCACGCGGACGCCGTGGTGACGTTGACCAACTCCGTGGACGGCGAGGCGCGGGTGCGGGAAGTCTACGGCTCGTCCGTGGTGGTGATCCCCTACGTCATGCCGGGGTTCGGCCTCGCCCGCCTGTGCGCGGAGCGATTTCCCTCCGAGGCCGGGCCGCAGACGCTCGGCATGGTGCTGCTCAACCACGGCATCTTCTCCTTCGGGGAGACGGCGCGCGAGTCCTACGAGCGGATGATCCATCTCGTGAGCCTGGCGGAGGAATACCTGCGGCGGCGCGGCGCCTGGGAGCTGGGGCCGTTCCCGGAGCCCGAGGCCCCTGCGGCGGAGCCGCTCGAAACGGCCCGGCTGCGCCAAGAGATCTCGAAGACCACGGGATTCCCCATGCTCCTCGCGACGCGCCGGGGCGCCCGCACCCTCGCCTTCGCCCGCCGGCCGGACGTGGCGTTCGTTTCCCAGCGGGGACCGGCGACGCCGGACCACGTCATCCGCACCCGCTGCGTTCCCCTGCTGGGGCGGAACGTGGCGGGCTATGTCCGCATCTATCAAGAGTATCTCGCCACGCACGCTCTCTCCGGCTCGATGCTGGCGACCCTCGATGCGGCGCCGCGCGTGATCCTCGATCCCGAGCTCGGATTGCTCGCGGCGGGGCGCACGGCGAACGAATGCGCCATTGCCGCCGAGATCTACGAGCACACCATGGACGTGATCGATCGCGCCGAACGCTTGGGCGGCTACCGCGCGCTCCCGGCCCGCGACCTCTTTGCCATGGAGACGTGGGACCTCGAGCGGGCCAAGCTCGCCCGGGAGGACGAGCGCCCCCCCTTCGCGGGCGAAGTGGCCCTGGTCACCGGCGCGGCCTCTGGGATCGGCCGCGCCTCGGCTGAGGCCCTCCTCGCGCGCGGCGCCGCCGTGGTGGGGCTGGACCTCGATCCCAAAATCGCGACTCTCCTCGCCCGGCCGGATTTCCTGGGCCTGCGTTGCGACGTCACGGCCGAAGAGGAAGCACGCGCGGCCGTGGCCGCCGCCGTCGCGGCTTTCGGCGGCGTGGACATGCTGATCCTCAACGCCGGCATCTTCCCCGCGAGCCGCCGCATCGCGGACTTGACCCTCGCCGAGTGGGACCGCGTGATGCGCGTGAACCTGGATGCGAACCTCCTTTTCCTGCGCCTCTGCCATCCCTTGCTGCGCCTGGCGCCGGGGGGTGGAAGAGTGGTGGTAATCGGTTCGAAAAACGTCCCCGCCCCCGGTCCGGGAGCCGCGGCCTATTCGGCCTCCAAAGCGGCCCTCCAGCAGCTCGCCCGCGTCGCCGCGCTGGAATGGGGAGCGGACGGCATCCGCATCAATACCCTCCATCCCAATGCCGTGTTCGACACCGGCGTGTGGACCGACGAAGTCCTCGCTTCGCGCGCCGCGGCCTATGGCCTCACCGTCGCGCAGTACCGGCGCAACAACGTGCTGCGCGTGGAAGTTTCGAGCCGCGACGTGGCGGAGCTCGCCGCCGAGATGTGCGGTCCCCGCTTCGCCAAGACGACGGGAGCCTGGCTGCCGGTGGATGGGGGAAACGAGCGGGTGATTTGATATCACCCAGCTTCGATTTCGTAGATCGTGCCGAAATTTTTCCGATCAGGATTTGAAACAGCTTTGACACGAAGGAGACATCGTATGGCCAAGCACGCCAGTTGGGTCCACGGCAACGCGCTCACCGTCGAATCGCCGGAGAACCTGGCGCGCGTGGGGCACTATGCCTGGGGCGCGGACATGTTGACCCAGCCCGGCAAGGGGAGCTGGTTCCATCTGCCGCTGCCGACGCCGGTGATCGTGAGCGACGTCCGTACCACCCTGCATCGCGTCTTCGTGCTGTTCAAGAGCGAGGGAGGGAGCATCCGCAACCTCCACGTCTACGACGGCTCGTCGAAGCCCCAGGAATTCAACGACCTCGTCCTCCAGGGGGAGCACCGCCTCAACCTGGACTCGGAAAACACCTTCATCCTGGAGAAGCCCCACACCGTGGTGTGGGGGATCGGCATCTCGTTCTATTTCGAGGCGAACGCCGAGATCGACTCCGCCCAGCAGGCACGCCTCATCGTGGGCGCGGCGGGAGGGGAGTTCTTGACCTAGGTTTGTTGCCGGTCACCGGTGGTGGTGGTAGCGGGGACGGTGACGCCTTTGCCGTGGGGTGTTGTCGGTCTGGGAGGTCTGGGGAGAGAGGTGTACCCGCTGGTACACCCCCCTCCCCAGACAGGTACACCCCCGTACCCGTCGGGTACACCCCCCTCCCCAGACGGGTACACCCCCATACCCGCCGGGTACACCCCCCTCCCCAGGCAGGTACACCCCCGTACCCGTCGGGTACGCCCCCCTCCCCAGACAGGTACACCCACATACCCGTCGGGTACACCCCCTTCCCCAGGCAGGTACACCCCCATACCCGCCGGGTACGCCCCCGTACCTGTCAGGGGAGAGGTCCGTACCCGCCGGGTACAGCTTCGCACCCAAGGGGGAGAGGCATGATCCGCCCATCTCAGTAGGTTCCCCAGTCGCGTCCGCCGTTCAACCCCGAAGCTTGGTCAACGCTGAAGGTCTCCGCTCGACAGCCATCGGTGGGCGGCGGCTCCCCCGATCTCGCGGCGGACCGGCTGTCGCGATTCCCCCCGGATTTAAGCCCCGAAAGGGCGGCAGCATAGAGCCTGGCGGCGTAAGCCCCAGGAAAAGACCCAGAACAGCTCCGAAAGCCCCGAGGGGGCGAAAGCAGACCGCATCGCGGAGGCGGCTGCTGCCACTCCGAGTCGATGGCGCGTGGCCGGGAGGCCGCCGCAGGATGATCCTGGGAGCCGCCGCCCATGGCAGCGACGACTGCTGGCTACCCAGCGACGACTGCTGGCTACCCAGCGACGACTGCTGGCTGCCCAGCAACGACTGCTGGCCGCCCAGCGACGACTGCTGGCTACCCAGCGACGACTGCTGGCTACCCAGCAACGACTGCTGGCTACCCAGCAACGACTGCTGGCTACTCAGCAATGACTGCTGGCTGCCCAGCGACGACTGCTGGCTGCCCAGCAATGACTGCTGGCTGCCCAGCGACGACCGCTGGGTTCACGGTTTTCGCTGCCCGCCTGCGGGCTGGTTCTCGGGAACGGTGCTGCGCGCTTTGCAGCCTCCCGAGAAATGGCTGGCTTCTGCAACGGAAGTGGTTTCAATCCATACCCCCGCGCGGGGGGCGACAGCACCTTCTCGTTGCTCAGCGTGCCACTGCAAAGGCGTCACCGTCTCCTTTGCCACCATCGGTTACTTCCCCAATGTAGCGCCCCAACCGGCCCGGGTCCGGACAATGGCCGGAAGAAAGTGGGTGCTGGGGGGAGCTTTCTTGAGAGAGACGCCCCGTTTCCGGGGGGGAACCCCCGGTTGGGGCGTCTCCGAGGCGGGGATCAACCTGCATCCCTCGAAGACTGTCCGCGGGCACATCGGGGCGACGCGAGGCGGTTGGTAGACGCTGCGCGCGAAACGGCTTTCAAACCACGCCCCCGCGCGGGGGGCGACGGATGCGGAATGCGTGACGAGCGGCGACACGACGTTTCAATCCACGCCCCGCGCGGGGGGCGACTACTCGAGTTCGCCGCGCCTCAGGATTGGATGTGTGTTTCAATCCACGCCCCCGCG
>DASUEN010000113.1:0-34519 GCA_036275055.1 Thermoanaerobaculia bacterium | reverse complement strand
AGCCGCGTCTGGTGGCCCGCCTCCCCGCCGCCACCCTGGAGAGCGAGCCCGCCTTCCGCGCCCTGGTCAAGAAGCCGGACGGCAAAAAGGCCGAGGCAGCGGCGAAGAAGACCGAGCCGGCCACGGCAGCCAGGAGACCGGTGCCACCGGGACCGGTGGCGAAGAAGACCGAGGCCGCACCCGCCGAAGTGAAGAAGCCGGAGCCGGCCCCCACGGCAGCCAGCGCGGTCAAGAAGCCGGAGCTGCCCGCCGCCGCCACGCCTCCTCCGGCCTCGGCGGCCAAACCGCTGGCGACCGCGGCGACGCCGGCCGATACCCGAACCACCAAGCCCGAAACGACGCCCGACGCCAAGCCCCTCTCCGCCGCCGAGCGCAAGAAGATGGACCAGGCCCGCCAGCTCCTCTCCCAGGAACGGCCGGCCAAGGAGCTGAAGCAGGCCTTCGAGCTCGCCAGAGAAGTGGCCGACGCCCACCCCGACTCCAAGCAGGCCCAGCACCTCGCGGCCGAGGCCGCCTACCGCATCTCCCGCTGGAGCGAGGCCGCCGCCTACTTCCATCGCGGCGGCGACCCCGGGGACGACCAGCCCGAGCGCCTGTTCTACCTCGCCGTTTGCCTCCACGAATCGGGCGACGAAGCCGGCGCCGCCGCTGCCCTGAAGCGGGCCCTCCCCAACCTGCGGCGCACCCCCTACGTGGACTCCTACGCCAAGACGATCCTGGGGCAGTGAGGCGGGGAGCCGGAAATGCGGATCTCGCGTATAATGAGGCATTGAGGCATTGGGAGGAATCCAAGATGAGAGTGCGCATTCTCCTAGCCGCCAGCCTGCTCTTCGCCGGCGCGGTCACCGCCCGGGCGCAGAGCGTCTCGCTGGACAAGACGAGCTGTGTTCCCAGGGAGCAGAACGGCATCGTGCGCGCCAGCATCCCCGCCGCCTTGAACGCCGGCCAGTCCCCCCGGCTCTACTTCCGCTGGCGGGAGCATGAAGACTTCTACTGGGTGGCCATGGAAGCCGAGCCCGGCGGCCGCTACTGGGCCATTCCGCCGAAGCCCGAAGCGCGCAACGAGCAGGTGGAGGTCTATGGCGCCCTGGTCGACGCCACCGGCCGGGCCGTCGCCCGCTCCGAGTCGCAGGTCATCAAGGTGATGAACGACTGCAAGGTCCAGCTCAGCGAGAAGGAGCGCGGCGTCGCCGAGAACCTCACCGTGGGCGAGACCTCCGCCAAGCAGCAGGGGCAGAAGGTGCTCGCGTTCCTCTGCGACGGCGTGGTGACGCGGATCAACCATGCCGGTGTCCGCCGCTCCGACGAGGTCTGCCGCGCCTGCGTCATCGCCTGGTGGCAGCGCAAAGCCGTCCTCATCCCCGCGGCCGTCACCGGCATCGGCATCATCGTCACCGAGCCGCCCGAGCCGTCCCCCTCGCGGCCTTGAGGCCGCTGTCTCCCTTACCCCCCTCTCGCGCACTGTAGAGTGCGGGCGCGTTCGTCGCGCCCGCGCAGGGGCCGGTGTGGCCCTGCCTCGAACGCGCGCTTTCTCCCGGCCGGCTCCTGGCCGTTTCCACTCGTGTTCCGTTTGCCTTCAACTTGCCCGAGGAAACCTCATGTCGAACGTCTCTGTGTTCCCTGTCCCCCAGCCCGACCCGCGGGCGGAAACCGCTTCCAGCCACCTCATCGAGCCTCACGGCGGCACGCTGGTCGATCCCATGGCGACCCCGGAGCGGGCCGCCGAGCTCAAGGCCGCTTCCCGCGACTGGCCGTCCTGGGATTTGACCCCGCGGCAGTTCTGCGATCTCGAGCTGATCCTCAACGGCGGCTTCTCGCCGCTGACCGGCTTCATGAAACGAGCCGATCACGATGCGGTCTGCCAGGAGATGCGCCTCGCCAACGGCACCCTGTGGCCCATCCCCATCCTGCTCGACGTCACGCCGCAGTTGGCCGAGAAGCTGCGCGTGGGCGGCCGGCTGGCGCTGCGCGATCCCGAGGGGGTGATGCTGGCGGCGCTCTCCGTCGAGGAGATCTGGGAGCCGGACCGCGAGGCGAGCGCCGAGGCGACGTTCGGCACCACCAGCCCTGATCATCCGGGTGTGGCGCACCTGCTCCACAAGACCAACAGCGTGGCCGTGGGCGGCAAGATCGAAGGGCTGCAGCTCCCCATCCACTACGACTTCCGCTCCCTGCGCCACACGCCGGCCGAGCTGCGGGCCGAGTTCGCCCGCATGGGCTGGCGCCGGGTGGTGGCCTTCCAGACCCGCAACCCCATGCACCGCGCCCACTGCGAGCTCACCCTGCGCGCCGCCAAGGAAGTGCGGGCCAGCCTGCTCATCCACCCGACCGTCGGCATGACCAAGCCGGGCGACATCGACCACTACACCCGCGTGCGCTGCTACCAGGCGGTGCTGCCGCGCCTGCCGCAGCACACGGCGAAGCTCTCGCTGCTCCCCCTCGCCATGCGCATGGCGGGGCCGCGCGAGGCCATGCTCCACGCCCTCATCCGCAAGAACTACGGCTGCACCCACTTCATCGTCGGCCGCGACCACGCGAGCCCCGGCAACGACCGCCAGGGCAAGCCGTTCTACGGCCCCTACGACGCCCAGGCGCTGTTGCAGCAGCACCAGGACGAGCTCGGCGTCGAGATGGTGCCGTTCAAGATGGTCTCCTACGTCGAGGACCTCGACACCTACATGCCGCAGGACGAGATCCCGCCGGGCTCCCGCACCCTCGACATCTCCGGCACCGAGCTGCGGCGCCGCCTCCAGGAAGGGCGCGACCTCCCTTCCTGGTTCACCTTCCCCGAGGTGGCCGAAGAGCTGCGGCGCACCCATCCGCCGCGCAAGCAGCAGGGTTTCACCGTCTTCTTCACCGGCCTTTCGGGGGCCGGCAAGTCCACCATCGCCTCCGCCCTGCTGGTGAAGTTCATGGAAACGGGCGGCCGGCCGGTGACGCTGCTGGACGGCGACGTCGTGCGTAAGAACCTCTCCTCCGAGCTCAACTTCTCCAAGGAGCATCGCGACATCAACATCCGCCGCATCGGCTTCGTGGCGGCGGAGATCACCAAGAACGGCGGCATCGCCATCTGCGCCCCCATCGCCCCTTACGACAGCGTGCGCAAGGAGGTGCGCTCGATGATCGAGCCCGGCGGCGGCTTCGTGCTGGTCCATGCCGCGACGCCGATCGACGTCTGCGAGCAGCGCGACCGCAAGGGGCTCTACGCCAAGGCGCGGGCCGGCCTGGTGAAGGAGTTCACCGGCATCTCCGACCCCTACGAGGAGCCGGCGGACGCCGAGGTGGTGATCGACACCACCGTCCTCTCTCCCGAAGAGGCGGCGCAGGAGATCCTGCTCTACCTCGAGCGGGAGGGGTACGTGGGCGACGCGCTGGAGGTGAAGTGAGCGGCTATGCCGCCGACCTGACGCGAATCGGCGAAGCGCTGGAGCGGGCGCAAGCCGCGCTCCGGCGCTTTACCTCCGGCGACGTCGAAGCGCGCTTCAAGCAGGGGGACGACCCCGTCACCGAGGCCGACACCACGATCGATACCCTTCTGCGCGAGCTCCTCCCGCGGGACGGCGAGGGGTGGCTTTCCGAGGAGACCCGGGACGATCACTCCCGCCTCGGCCGCCACCGCGTCTGGGTCGTCGATCCGCTCGACGGCACCCGCGAATTCGTCACCGGCATCCCCGAGTGGTGCGTGTCGGTGGGGCTGGTGGTGGACGGCGAGCCGGTGGCCGGCGGCCTGCTGAACCCGGCGACGGGGGAGACGATCCTCGGCGCCCGGGGCGAGGGAGTGACGTTGAACAGCCGGCCGGCGAGGGTGAGCGAGCGTCCCTCCCTGGCCGGCGCCACGGTGCTCGCCAGCCGCAGCGAGGTCAAGCGTGGGGAGTGGACAGGCTACCGGGCCGATCTGTTCACGGTCCGCCCTACCGGCTCCGTGGCCTACAAGCTCGGCCTCGTGGCTACCGGCCTCGCCGATGCCACCTGGACCCTGACGCCCAAGCACGAATGGGATGTCGCGGCCGGCGTCGCCCTGGTCCTCGCCGCCGGTGGCGCCATCGTCACCGGCTCTCCGGCCGAGACCCGCTTCAACCGCGAGACCCCGAAGCTCTCCCGGTTGATCGCGGCGCCGCCCGCTCTAGTGCCGGAGATCGAAGCGGAGATCGCCCGGCGGGGTTGAAAGCACCTCAAGAGTAGAGGGGGGTGGACACGCCTGCCCCCAGCCCGTCACTCTTATCGTGGAGGACTCGTCCATGCGCAAGAAGCTCATCCTCACAGCCCTGGCCCTGGCAGCATTCATGGCAGCCAGCAACACGTCCGCGACCATCGTGACCTCACCCTGCCCGCAGGGCTCCCACCTGTTCCGCTGCCCCACCTACACCTTCTGCTGCCCCAACGGCGCTTTCTGCATCTGCCGCCTGCCGGGTTAGCTCAGGGTTTGTACGGCAGCGCCGCCCCCAGCTTGCGGGCGGCGCGGTCCTGAATCCAGTGCGGATCCCACCACTCGACCGGCGTGACGGCCAGCCCCTGGAGCAGCATGGTGAAATGGAGATGGTCGCCGCCGGCGAGGCCCGTCTGGCCGGAACGGCCCAGCTCCTGTCCACGCTGCACCATGTCCCCTTCCTTGACCCCGATGGAGGAGAGGTGGCCGTAAAGGCTTTGCAGCCCGTAGCCATGGTCGATGACGATGGCGTTGCCGTAGATGCCGAAGAAGCGGGCCAGCACCACCTTGCCGCTGTTCGAGGCCGGCACCGCGTCGTGGGTCACCGAGGCCATGTCGAACCCCAGGTGATCCTCCTGGTCGATCGGCTTGCCGTTGTAGACGTAGGTGCGCCGCTGGGCGAAGGCGGCGGTGATCTTGGCGTTGGGCATGGGCAGGAAAGGTTGCGTCCAGAGGAACTTGGCCTCCGACTTCTTCCCCATCTCCTTGAGCGTCGCGGCGTTCTTCTTGCGCAGGTCGCGGTTGATCTGGACGTAGTTCTTGAGCAGGTCCCCCTGGTCCGCCACCTCGGGTGACTGCCCCATGATCTCCGGCACCACCTTGTTCATGAAGGCGTCGGTGACCTGGATGGTATCCGTGGTCATCGGGCGCGGCGTGAACTTGTCGATGATGGCAGCCTCGGCGCGGTTGCCCACCTCGTCTTCAGCCGTCAGCCGCACACCCGGGTCCGTCGTATCGTAAGGGATGGCGAAGAAGGCGAAGCGCGACTGCTTGTCACCGCCGGGGAGGGGAAAGCCGGGGAACCACCAGTCGCCCGAGCGGACCCCGTCGCGTATGGCGCCCTCGCCCACCCGGTATACCACGGTCTCGCAGCCGCCCTGGTTGATGTAATGGAAGGTCGAGGAGACCTGGAGCGTCGGCGGTGCCAGGCGCACCGGCAGCTTGATCTCGGCGGTCACCGGATCGGGCGTGCGCAGAAGAGACCCGGCCCGTTCAGCCATCACCCGGATGGTCGCCTCTCCCGTGCGCAGCCCCTGGACCGTCTCGCGCCCCACCTCCGCCCGCAACACGAGCGGCGGCGCCGAGCCGAAATGCCAGACGGAACGGGGCGAGTACGTCTGCTCCAAGACCGGCTTGACGTCGGCGTTCTGCACCACCTCGATTCTCACCTTGGTGACTCGCTGCGGATCGTCAACGCGAACCTGGATGGGTGTCCGCCGGCCGATACCCGGCAGCGCCGACTCGACCACCAGCTTCGGCGTCGCCCCCGTGTAGAACGTGGCAAAGAGCGCCACGGCGATCACCAGCAGCCCCACCACCAGCAGCACGCGCAGGAGACATCCCGCGGAATTCCGACTTTCACGATCCCGGCGAACCATCGACGACTCTCTTTCCTGGGGCGCGCTCAGACGCCTGGTAATTTTTGCAAGCCTCCACCCATCTTTCTTAGAAAAATTTGGGAGGTTGGGAAATATATATCCCGACCGGCGGGTTCCGGGAGATTGGGGAAACCCGACCCGACGTGCAAGGCCCCAGGCTTGGGCTGCCTGGGGATGACCCTACAACTCTGTTACTGCAACCCTTGGGTCTGGAGGTGCGGCTGCGTGCCCACGAAGTCTTTGCGTTCCCGTCTCGGCGTCCTCGTTTTCGTCGTCACTTCATCTCTGCTGACCGTTTCCGTCCTCATCAGCTCGCCGAAGACCACGGCCCTCGTGGTCACCGCGAATCCTGAAAAGGGCTGGCGGCGTCCGCCGTCTTTGCCTGAGAACCTGTACGCCCCGGCCGCCCAAGCCCTGCGCAAGAATGATCTGCAAGGCGCGCGCCAAGAACTGGAGAAAGTGGCGGCACGGCATCCTGACCAAGCGGCCCGGACGCGGGTGGTCGCGGGTCTCTATGCCCATTCGGCGGGAGACGCCACCCTCGCCGTGGACCTGCTGACGGCGGCGGCCGAACCCGGTGGCATACTGGAAGATTGGCGGCTCTACCTGCTGGCCGGCGACGCGAGCCGGCGCGGCGACGCGACCCTGGCCCAGAGTGCCTACGCGCGCCTCCTCGCCGATTGCCCGGGCTCGCCGCTTCGCCCCCGCGCTTTCCTGGCGTCGGCTCGGCTCGCGGCGGCGAGCGGCAACGACCGCCTGGCCCTCGATCTCGCGTCCCAGGCCCGCAAGTCCGGCGTGGACGGCGAGGAGGGCAAGGAGCTCGACAGCCTCGCCTGGCAGCTCAGCCGCAAGCTGGAGGACTCCGCGGCGCAACGCGAGGCCGGCGTCCGCCTGCTGATGGAAGATCCGCTGTCCGCCGTGGCCTCGCAGGTCGCCCACACCTTCCGCCTCGCGGACGGCGGGCTCGACTGGAGCCGGCTGCTCTCGCCCGGAGACGTGCTGCGCCGCGCTCGCTCGTTCCTCGACGGCGGCAGCGTCGACGCGGCTTTGACCACCCTCTCCGCCATCCCCTCTGAGACGCGCGGCTTCGAATGGCACCTGCTGGAAGCTCGCGGGCTCACGCAGTCGGGCCGGGGGCGGGCCGCGTTCGACCTCCTCGGCACCCTCCTGCCCGCCACCCAGGACGAGCGGACATCCGTCGATTGGGAGCGGGTGCGGGCCATGGCCCAAGCCGGCGATGCGCAGTCCGCCTCCGCCTACCTGACGCCACTGGTGGCGTCGCACGCCCGGCTGGAGCTTTCGGACTCCGAGCTGCGCAGACTTTACAAAGACTTCCTGGGCGCCGGCATGCTCCAGCCGGCCCTGGACACGTTGCGGCTGCTGCGGCAGCTCGATCCCCTGGACGACACCGGCGCCGCCGCCCTTTGGGAGCGCGGCTGGCAGGACTACAGGAGCGGCCGCCAGGCGAGCGCGGTGGAGACGTGGACGGTGCTCGCCGAGCTCTATCCCCGGTGCAGCGATGCCCACCGGGGTATCTACTGGAAGGCGCGGGTGCTGGAGGAAATGAACCAGCCCGGCCAGGCCCGCGAGCTCTACCGTGGGCTCGTCGCCACCTCGGACACCAGCGATTTCTACTCCCGCCAGGCGCTCGCCCGGCTGGGCGAGACGCAGGCACCGGGCGGCGGCGCCCTGGCGCAAGCCCCCGCGGGCACGTGGCCGGCCGAGCCGGCCTTGAAGCGTGTCAAGCTGCTCACCGACCTGGGGCTCGACGAGCTTGCGAGCGCCGAGCTCGAGCTGGTGGCCGAGGGTGCGAACCGGCGGGACGTGCTGGCTTTGAAAGGGCTCATCCTCTGCCACAAGGGCGATTTGCGGAGCGGCCTCGTGCTGCTGCGCGAGGCGTTCCCCGCCCTCGGCGGGCCTTATCAGTCGACGGTGCCCACCGAGGTCCTCTTCGCCTATTACCCCCTTCCCGAAAGCTACGCCGGCTTGATCCTCTCCTACTCCCGAAACGCCGGCGTGCCCGGCGCTCTGGTCGCTGGCATCATCCGCCAGGAGAGCGCCTTCGATCCCCGCGCCACCAGCCCGGTGGGGGCCCGCGGCCTGATGCAGCTCATGCCGCCGACCGCCCGCGAGATGGCGCAGCGAGCCGGCATCGCCTACCAGCCGAGCGCGCTGTACGACCCCGACCTCAGCGTGCGGCTGGGGACAGCCTACGTCAAGGAGCTGCTGACCGACTTCGACGGCAACCTGGAGCTCGCCATCGCCAGCTACAACGGCGGGCCGAACCGCATCCGTCGGATGTGGCAGGAGTCGGGCCCCGAGGCCCGCATGGACGACTTCCTGGAAACCCTGAGCCTCGACGAATCGCGTAACTACGTCAAGCGCATCCTCGTGCTGGCGGACAGCTACCGCCAGCTCTACCCGGCGCTGGGAGACAGGGTGACCGGGCCGACTTGACGTGCCCGACCAAGGCTCAGAGAGGATAGATGCCCTGGTCGATAGCGGACTCGATCTCCTTGACCATCGCGTCCTCCTTACCGAGGAGATCCTGAAAGAGAGGATGCTCCTTGGTCTTCTCGAGGCGGTGCCAGTCCACCAGGACCCGCCAGGCGTAGCCATAGCGATCCCGTAGCGCCTTGACGAGCTCCAGAGTCTCGTCAATCGCCTTCCCCTCTCTGGCTACGCTCAGGGCGGAGATCAGAAGAGATTCGGGCCAAAAGCCGAAAGGCGCCGGAGTGCGAGAGGAGGAGCCACTCTTGGGCACCTCCTTCGGCAGCCTGGAAACCGCCCGCTCCAAGGCGTTGACCTGATCACGATTCAAAGAATCAACGAGGAGGAGAGAACAGAATTCCGTCCCGTACCGGCCCCAGCGCTCCTGGCTGGAAAACCAGGCTCGTATCTCCTGGCCGGCCTCCTCGCTGCCCTGCCCGAGGAGATGCATGGCAAGGAGGTACTCCAGCCGAAGATCGCCCTGATAACGTTCGTTGCCGAGCGACTTCACCGTCTCGATGTCCTCCCGCGATCCTCTGAAGGCTCCCAGGACCCGAAGCTCGAGCAAGACGAGCTTGGAAACCGTGGGGGGCAATCTCGGCGAGCCATGACCGACTCCCTGGGAAAGGAGATCCCAGGCGCGGCGAAAGGCCCGGTCTGAGCGGGTCCAGTAGCTCGCCACCGCTGCGGAGAGCGCAAAAATCTCGGGAGGAGGTGCGGAGGAGCTGCCCATGCGCCTCGGCATGCTGACCAGTGCGCTCGCCGTGGGGAACCGGCAGAGGGCGCCACCGGGCCGTTCCAGCGGCTGCACACGCCGGGCGCGAAGATATTCGACAAGCCCAGGTGCCGCCGCCGGCCCGCCAAGGTCGTCCCATCCCGCATCGAGCCAGCGGAGCTTTTGATCCGCCTGAATCGCGGGAAATTCTCGCCGGATTTCCCTTGCCAAGGCCCTGTATGCCCCCGAGATCGCTTCCTCGGGATTCTCCGTGACGAAGACGTTCTCCTCCAGGGCCACCTCGGGATGGTAGGGTACCTCGACTACGTGTTTTTTCCCGAGAGACTTGCGTAAAATTGAAATCCTCTCCGCTGATTCCCGGCTACGCCAGGCCGGCACCGGCCCGGCAACTACGATGTAGGGCTTGCCGTAGATACTCTCCAGCAGGCCCACCTTCTCCAGAAAATACCGAGAGCCCGCGATACTCTGCCGGTTCAATCCACAGCAGACGACCAAGCCGTCACACAAGGGGCCGACGCAGAGGCCCGAGATTTCATTCAAACCCGTCCGCGAATCGATGAGCACAACATCATAAGCCGCGCGAACTTCATCCCGTATCACGAACAACGGATCGCCAGGAGCTGTGAAACGGGCCCGCAAGAAATAGTCACGCAGGTGATCGCCAAACCGGTGACGGGGACCGCTCGGAGAAAAGATTCCTGCCAGGTCGAGATCGTCGAGTCGCTCCAGATAATCGTCCGGGAGCTTGTCCTCCACCTCCGGCTGAAGAGAATTGATCCTCGCCGGCAAAAGGTCCAGGCGACCGTTCAAGTATCGAGGCGACCGGCTCCATCCTTCGGGGAGCCTTATTCTGACGATGAAGTCATCCAAAGAACAGAAGCTCTGCGGTGCAAGCTCATTGGCGTCCGCTTCGGCCAGGGTTCGCTTGGCCTCCAGCAGCAGGTCCAGGCTGTCGCGCAGGCCGTCACTATTTCTCTGCGACCGAAAGGACTCGGCAAAGAAATGCGTCATGCCTGGAGCCTCGAGATCGAGGTCCACCATCAGAACCCGATAGCCGTCCCGGGCCAGCACGTGCGCGGCATTGACCAGCGCCGTCGTCCGCCCGACGCCGCCCTTGTAGGAGTAGAAGGTGATGATCTGGGTCACATGCCGACTCAAGCCGCTTGCTCTTGTTGCTGTTCCAGCAGAACGATCTCCCGCCTGCGGGCGGCTCCCAGGATGGCGCTCTGATGGGCGTTCAGTTTGCCCTTTCCCTGAGATCCAAAGACCTCAGGAATACCGTTGTTCTTCAAAGCGGCATCGACTGCCGACTTGAGTGCGGCCGGCCATGACCTTGAACGGGGACTGAGGAGAGCACGAACCTGCTCTCTTCCTTCCGTCCTCAGGCCTGTAAAAACAAATTGGTCGATCTCGGCTTGGCGCTGGGTTACCGGACAGGCTTTCCACCAATCTTCCATGTAGTTGAGGCTCGCGGCAAATGATTGCGCGAGGCCCATCCACGCCAGGGTCGCGTACCGTGGAACGTTCAGGATCATCCGCCAACTCGCGTACGAGGCCGCTCGGCCCAGGCCTGGTGACTGGCGTATCGCGCCATGAAGGATTTCCTTAACCAATTGGGTTCCCCACCGCTCCTCGACAGACTCCGGAGCTGCCGCCAGATCTTGAAGCTCCTCCGTAAACCAGGTGCTGGTCCCTGGCAGCGAGGCTCTTTGGCAGACTTGTAAAGCTGGCTTTAGATAGGGCGGAATCTCCGGTGCTCGCTGGCGGGCTTCATCGAGAAGATCCAGAATGCCCTCGCCAATCAAGCCCGTGGAGCGATGGGCCGTACCCGCGTCCTCGAGAATTTCGACGATCAGGCTCGACGGTGCCTCGCCACCTCGCTTGTCGAGTGGGAAGTAGGGGTCGTCCCCGCTGAAACGCCCCTTGAGCCAGGTGGTCACCCAAGGCTGCCCCGCCGGCTTCAGGCTATCGGGGTCAACGGTGCCGTCCTCTCGCAAACAGGGCCTGAAGGTCTCTTCGTTCATTCTAGTACCTCCCGACGAAGCGGGGAGGGCCATCCAGAACCCGTAGCGACTCGTTCCCATGAACCAGCTCTGGTTGCGGACGCCAACCTCCAGTGGGCCTCGTCCAGCCAAAGCAGGTCTCCGGCCGATCTCGGCTGGGCTCCATCTCGGCAGCCGGCTTGAACTCTTGAACCCAGCCGGCATCGGCCACAGTGGGGAAGCGATACTTGCTGACGGAGTCTGTTGGGTAGGAGAACTCCACGAGGATTTCCTTCCTGCGGCGGGGCCGGGGAGGAAGCGCCAGAGCCGCCGCCATGTTCCCCGCATGATCCCGGGGAGCTCCGGCGGGATGCTCGAAGGTCGCAAAAACCATGGCTCCTCCCCCAAGCCGAAGGTCGTCCACGAGACCGGAGTCCCATGAGGAGGGACCTAGCCGGGCAAACGCGTCGGCCAGAGAGATCTTCTTGTCGATAACGTCTTGCTTCACCCGATCCGTCAGAACCCTCCCAATGAGGTCCAAGGCCGTCGGCTCGTCCCGGCTGTACCGGAGGAGCTTGTCTGGAAGGTGATCCCGCTCGATCGGGAACCCCTTTCCTTCGAAGGTCAAGCACGAGCTCTTGTAGCCCGTTTCGCGCTCCTGGTCGGTGGCAACTCCAGCGTGTCCCTGGACGCAGCACCGGAGGAACTCCGTCATCTCACTCGCATCTCCCCAGGTCCCATCCCCCAGGAGGTGGGATTCGGAACGCAGGTTGTCAAGGATCTGATCGCCCCGAAAGGCCCTACCTGAGGATTCACTTAGATCCTCTAGCCAGTCCTCGAAAGTGGCCAAAGACTCTCTCTCGTCTTCCAGTAGAGAGGCCGCAGCGCTCTGGTACAAGTTGCAGGGCACGATCGGCTACTCCTGCCGAGAGGCGGACCGGGCCGTTGCGGGGGACTGAAGCATGGAGAAAGATCGTAGCATGTCAGGCTCACGCGGTCTTGACGGGTAAGACACTACGCGCGCCGCTTCGGGGGTGCAGCCTCCGCCTCTCCCTCCCTCTCCCGGCCCTCGCAGCGAATTCGCATCGGCAAACCAGGCCCCCCGGGACGACTTGACGCGAATTGGAGCTTATAATGCTACCCTTGGGTTGTCGTTGTCGTATGACTGGAAACGCCAAGGAGCGCATCACGTTCGCAGGAATGGAGCTGCCAGGTTCCGCCGCTCATGGGATCGGCCTGGGGATGGGGCTCTCTGACGCGCTGATCCGTAGCAGCTTCGACGGCATACTCGCCTTCGACCGGGACTTCCGCTACACGATCTGGAACCCTGCCATGGAGCGCATCTCGGGAGTGCCCGCCGAGCGGGTGCTCGGACGCGTGGCTTTCGAGGTCTTCCCCTTCCTCGTGGAGACGGGGGAGGACCGGGCTTTCCGAGAGGCCCTCGCTGGCCGGGCTTCGCTTACACACGACCGCGTCTACAGCGTCCCCGAGAGCGGCCGGCAAGGAGTGTTCGAAGGCTCCTATGCGCCGCTGCTCGACGAGACGGGCGATCTCGCCGGCGGCCTCGCGGTGATTCGCGACGTCACCGAGCGCCGCGACAAGGAGGAGAACCGTCGCCGGCTCACCTTCCTCGCCGAGTTGGGCCGCGAGCTTTCTACCTCCCTGGACTACGAGGAGATGCTGGTCCTCCTGCCACAGCTTCTGGTGCAAGAGATCGCCGACTACGTCATCCTCGACGTCTTCACCGAGGGAAGCGAGATCCGGCGCGCTGCCGTGGCCCATCGCGATCCGGCGCTCTGCTCTCTGGCCGATGAGCTGAAGCGGCTCGATCCGCCGAAGGTGGGAGCACCCCTCGGTATGGGGCGCGTCCTCCGCACCGGCGAGCCCATCCTGGCGCCGGAGATCACGGAGGATCAAATCCGCAGCGGTGCCCGGAGCGCCCACCACCTGGAGCTGCTCCTGCGGCTGCGGCCCCGGTCCTCCATCCTGGTCCCCCTGGTGGCCCACGGCCGGGTGCTCGGCGCCCTTGCACTCTCCATCACCCAGGGGGAGCGGCGCTACGGCCCTGCCGATCTGGCTTTCGCCGAGGAGGTAGCGCAGCGATCGGCCCTCGCGCTCGACAACGCCCGCCTCTATGCGGAGGCGCAGGAATCCGCCCGCCGCCTGGAAGCGGCGGACCGGCGCAAGGACGAGTTCCTGGCCATGCTGGCCCACGAGCTGCGCAATCCCCTGGCGGCCATCGCCAATGCCGGCCACGCTCTCGACCGCCGCGCCCAGGGTGATCCCCGTATGCGGGAGCTGGCGGCGATCGTCGGCAGGCAGACCCGCCACGTGGCGAGGCTGGTGGACGACCTGCTCGACGTCTCCCGCTTCAGCCGCGGCCACATCGAGCTGCGGAAAACGGCCTTCGAGCTGCGCCGCGCCGTCGAGGGAGCCGCGGAGACCGCCCGCCCGCTCCTCGAGCAACGGCGCCACGCCCTCTCGATCGTGCTGCCGGACGAGCCGCTGTGGATCGAGGCCGACGTCACCCGGATCGAGCAGGTGCTGGCCAACCTCCTGCACAATGCGGCCAAGTTCACTCCGCCTGCGGGCTGCATCGAGCTGGCGGCCCGCCGCGAGGGGCACGAGGTGGTGGTCGCGGTGAGCGACAACGGCACCGGCATCTCCCCCGAGCTGCTGCCGCGGATCTTCGACCTTTTCGTTCAAGAGGAGCGGTCGCTCGACCGTTCGCAGGGAGGGCTGGGGATCGGCCTCACCCTGGTGCGCACCCTGGTCGAGCGGCACGGTGGCACGGTGGCGGCGGCGAGCGACGGGCTGGGTCGCGGAAGCGAGATCACGGTACGGCTGCCGCTGAGGCCCGCCCCGGAAACACAAGAAGGACTGGAGGCGCCAGGGGGCATGGGTACCGCCGCAGGCCAGCCCGAGGGCGAGGCGGAGGCTCCGTTGGCGCGCATCCTGCTCGTGGAAGACAACCTGGATGCCGCCGAGGCCCTCGGCGAGCTGTTGCGGTTGTGGGGTCACACGGTGCACGTGGCTCATGATGGCACCTCGGCCCTTGCGGTGGCCCGGCGGAACCGGCCCGACGTCGTGCTGCTGGACATCGGCCTGCCGGGGATGGATGGTTATGCGGTGGCGCAGCAGCTCCGGGCCGCCCCTGGCCACGACGCGATGAAGCTCGTCGCCGTCACCGGCTATGGTCAAGAGGCGGACCGGCGGCGCGCCACCCTCGCCAGCTTCGACCACCACCTGGTCAAGCCGGTGGACTTGGAGCGTCTGCGGGAGATCCTGGTGCGGGAGATGGCGCCTTGAACGAAGCGGGCAGCAGTTTTGCTTACAGGGTCTGCGAACCCATGTCAAAGGAGACGACGATGAATCTGTATGTAGGGAACCTGCCCTACCGCATCACCGAAGACCAGTTGAAGGCCGCCTTCGAGGAGTTCGGCAACGTCTCGTCCTGCACCATCATCAAGGACAAGGTGACGGGACAGTCGAAGGGCTTCGGCTTCTTGGAGATGCCGGAGCGTTCGGAAGCCGAGGCGGCCATCAGCAACCTGAACGGCCACGACCTGATGGGACGCAAGATCAACGTCAACGAGGCCCGGCCCCGTGAGGGCGGCGGCGGGGGTGGAGGTGGGCGTGGGGCTGGAGGCGGCGGGGGCGGCCGGCGCGACAACTACGGCGGCGGCTATGGTGGAGGCGGCGGCGACCGCTGGTAGATCCTTCCTTCTCGGCGCTCTCCCAGGCCCTGCGACGCTCCCTCGGGCGGTGCTCTCCCGGCCGCCCCGTCGGGAAACTTTTGCCTGGCCGGACGCTCTTGGCCCGCTCCGGGCGAGGTGCGCCCATGGGGGACGCGTAAAACTTTCTCGCGCTTTCTCCTTTTTTCCGTCCCGGTGGCTTTTTTGAGCCGCCTGCACTAGAGTACCGGCCTCAATCTGGAGGCTTGACCATGCTGCAGGACCTCTCGCCGGCCTCGTTCGAGGCGCACCTGGGTACGTCCTTCCATATCCACTACGGGAGCCAAGAGCCGCTGGAGGTGGTGCTTCAAGGGGTGAGGCGCCATGAGCCGCATCCGGGTCCGCGCGCCGAGCCATTCTCGATCTACCTCCGAAGCCCTGGGCCTGGGCAAGGAGTGCTGCCGCAGGCCATCTACCGGGTGGAGCACCCGGCCCTGGGCATGCTGGAGCTGTTCCTCGTCCCCATCGGCCCGGATCCCAAGCTGGGAGGGATGGTCTACGAAGCCGTCTTCAACTGAGGGGACTTCCACTCCATCAGGCGGTAAGGTCCCCGCTCCTCGATGGGCGAGAATCCTAGCCGTTCGTAGAGCTGCATCGCGGGATTGAAGACCTCGACGTGGATCGTCACCGGCTTGCCCGCAGCCTCCCCTTCCGCCAGCAGCTCCTTCAGTAGCGAGGTGCCAATCCCTGTTCGCCGGAACTCGGGGAGTAGGGTGATGTCCACCAGCCGGATCTCGCGATTCCTGCGGTGGACGTAGAGCCGGCCCGCGGCGGCACCGTCCACCAGGATGACGTCGAACTGCGCTCCCTGATAGTGGTCCTGATACCAAGCGTGCTGGGCTTGGAACTGCTGCTGGACGAAAGCGTCCTTCTGCTCCGCCGTCCAATCCATGACCATGGCAAGCTCCTCCTCGCGGGTGCTGTGGTACACCCGGAGGAGGAAATCCATGTCGTCCGGCGCAATGGGCCGGAAAGTCACTTGAGGAGCCAATGCTATTTCAATACGTGCAACCATTAAGCGCTCCTCCCGAGCTTCCGCCAAGCTGTTGAAGGCCCGGGAGAAGTCTCGCGCTCTAAAGATCAGGTCCGAGGCGGGTAGACGCCCTGGAGGGCGATGCAGAAGTAGAACGTGAGGTAGGGCTGCATGTTGTTGTGCGGCTGGTCGCCGCCGGCGGGGGCGAGGGCGTTGGCGTTGAGTTGCACCAGAGCCCCGGGCGCCGCATACAGGCCGATTCCAATTCCTGTGGCGAAGAGTTGTCCCGCCAACGTTCCTTCGATTGAGTCCGCCTGGGAACCCACCATGCCATGCGAGTGGGAGGGAAACTCCGACTCGAGGAGAGACACGGTCTCACTGCCTCCTGTCTCTCCGAGATCGTGGAGGGAGAGGCCGGGGCCCTGCCCGGGGTGCATCGGTGCGTTGCCCTGCATGTTCGGTAGAGCGAAATTGGACTTCCCATCCCCACCGTAGGTCGTACCGAGTAGCGAGAACAGCGCCGTATTCTGGCTCAGTGGCAGGATCTGGCCATCGCACCACGCCCAGCCCTTTGGGGCGAAGTTGAACGGGAAGATGCGAATCTCTGCGACGAAAGGATCCATATTTCTCTCCTAGGTCTGGGACGGGAAGATCCCGAACAGCGAAATGATGAAGTCGACACAGAGATAGGGCTGGAAGTTGGTGTGGGGCTGGCTGCCTCCGACCGCCGAGACGGCCGAGGGGCTCAGAGTCGTCCGGGGGGCGTCCGTGCCGTAAGCCGTCACGTTCGTCACCAGCGTTCCTGCCACAAGGTTCGCGGGGTCTGTCTGGTTGGCTTGGTTCTGTGTCCCGAGCATGGCATGCGAGTGCGCTGGGATCTGACTGACGGTGAGCGTGATTTCCTCAGCTCCTCCCGTCTCGGCCAGAGTAAAACCATTCCCGAAATGAATCGGTATGCGGCCTCGCAGGTCCGGCAAGGCGAACGTCGACTGTCCGTCTCCTCCGTAGGTCGTGCCGATCAGGTTGAACAACGTCTCGTACTCTGAGATCGGCAGGAGCTGTCCTTCACAAAACATCCAGCCAGCAGGGGCAAAGTTCCCGGCGAACATGCGGATTTCACCGACATAGGGTTGTGCCATGGCGGTTCTCCTTTAAGTCGCGCTCGGGAAGATGCCCTGCAGGGCGATGCTGAAGTTCAGGACCAGAAACGGCTGCATGTTCAGGTGCGCTTGACTGCCGCCGACATTCGCAATGGCCGACGGTGCCATGGCTTGGAGGTTCGACGCCGCTCCATAGAGGTTTTGAGGCGTCGACTTCGCAAGCAGGAGGTTCGTCGCCGGTGTCGAGGTCGTCGCCTGGACCGAGGTGGCGCTTGCCACGTGGACGTGCGTCGGCAGCTCGGAAATTGAGAGAGTGTGTGCCGGCTCACCCCCCCGCTCTCCGAGAGTATGACCGGATCCAACGTGGATCGGCGTCCTGCCTTGCAGATTCGGCAACCCGAAATTAACCCTGCCGTCACCGCCGAAGGTCGTGCCCAGCAAAGAGAAGAGGCCCTGGTTTTGGTTGATCGGAAGCAACTGCCCATCACACAGGGCCCAACCTTTGGGGGGGAACCCAAAGCTCATGATCCTGATTTCCGACAAGAACGGCTCCGCCATACGATCCTCCCTTTGATCCGCCACCGTGATAGTGGTCCGGCTCTGGGTCCAGAGCCGGACCATGAGGCTGCCTACGGCAGCGAGCAGTTCGAGAAACCGCTCGTCGCCGAGATGAGCAACGTTCCGTTACCGGCCGGGTTCAAACCATCGATGTACGTCTCTACACCCGGCGAGCTTGTGGCCGCCATGCCGTTTACGCCGAACGCATTGGTGGCCGTGACTGTTCCCTGCTTGCGCAAGCCTAGACCCTGAGAGCCGCCGCTGCCTGCGCTCGTGTTGCCTGACATGTTCAAGCAGACCGTTGTGTTCCCAGAAGCAGTACCGGAGTCGACGCGAATTCCCGGGCGCACGCCGGAGAGCGGCGCAGCCACGGTGTTGTTCTGGATCTTGTAACGGCCGATGCCGTTCGAGTTTCGCACCGTGGCCAGGATACCGTTGCCATCTGACTGGCTGATGTTGTTGTTGCTGATCGTGCTGGTGAGATCAGGGGCGTCGGTGACGGCGAAAAGGCTGTCCGCGCCGACCGAGATGCCTGGGCTGGCAAAGGTGTTGTTCGGAGCGAGGACGTTGTTCGTCACATCCGCGACCACCGTTACGGCACCTCTCACCGAGACGCCGATGCCGAAGCCGGCGATGTTCGCGAGCGGATTGGCGACGGTGCCATTGCTCGATACGTCGAAATTGGCCTGGCCTTTGCCCGTCGCTGAGACGAGGATACCGTTGGTACCGAGCTTGTTTGCCGCACTCTGACCGGCGATGCGATTGCCGGTAATACTGATGACGTTCGTACCGCTGCCGGGAGTGCCGAAGGTGCCGGCTGGACCCGCGGCGTTGGCATTGGCTCCCAGCGCCTGAATCCCAGCACCACTCGGGAAGTTGGTGATCACGTTATTGGCGATGGTCGCCTTCGTCACGTTCGCCACCGTTGTTGTCGAGCCGAGCGCCTGAAGGTCGATTCCCGAGCCGAGTGAGGAGGCCGCCGAAGTCGAGCTCGTGATCGTGTTGCTTGACAACGTCAGATCGGCAATGGTGCCGTTGAAGTTCGTGATATCGACACCATGGTACTGCGCGTTCGTCAGAGTGTTGCCCGTGATCGACACGGTTCCGGTCAGGTTCTGTTCCGTGCCCACTGACTGGTCGTTGAAGGCGACGTTAGAATCGAACGAACCAGCGATCGCCGCCGTGCCCGAGTTGTTAATCGTGCTGTTCGTCAGTGTGAATCCGTTAACCTGATTCCCCTTGATACCGCTCCTCGCCGTATTCTGGATGTTCACGTTACTGAACGACGGGCTCAGCGTGCTGGTGAGCGACACGCCGTGGCTCGTCGTCTTCTGGATCGTTCCGCCATTCACTGCCAGGCTGCCCGAAGCCCCCGTGTTGTTGAGCACGATACCGCTCGCCGGACCGCTCGCCGCAGTGCCCGCGGAGACGCTGGCGAACTTCAAGCCGCCCGCCCCGATTGTCGTGTTCGCCACATTAATCGCCGTGCCCGTCGTCGTGGTGATCGTGCTCGTCGTATCCGTCGCCGTCACCGTGCCACCGCCGGTCGCCGTGAAGGCGTCGTTGGCGCCCGTGGTCAGGCTGATTGCCTTGGTGAAACTGATTGTCGAGCCGGTATTGCTGTTGAGGAAGATGCCGGTCCCGCCGGTGCCGGTGATCGTACCGTTGAAGGTCGTCGAGCCGCTGCCCTTGCTGGTCACCGAGACCGAGCGACCCGCCGAGTTAGTGATCGTGCCGTCGTAGCTGATCGTCGCCGTGCCGGCGTTGACGTTGAACGACGTGCCCGTCGCGTTGCTGATTGCGCTACCGCTGCCGGCTGCGAACGTACCCGTGATGGTGTCGAGAGAAACACCCGTCGTCGCGCTGTTCGTGCTCTTGATGCTCGTCGGCTGCAGATCGATTGTCGCGTTGGTGACGTCCACCGCCGGACCGCCGATGGCCTCGAACATGGCAACCCCGGCGCCCACGGTCACTCGAGTGCCCGTGCCGGCCCCGGTGTTGACGGCGCCTGTGCCAGTGATCCGCACGGCGGCGCCGCCGTCGGCGAAGACGTCGAGGTCGGTGAAGGCGAGGTCGCCAGAGACGCCTGTCAGCACCAGGCCGCTCGCACCCACACCGTTACCCGAGGCGCCGAGCACCGTGGTGCCGCCAGACACCTGGTCGTAGGCGACGGTGCCCGGGTTGGCGTCGAACTTGGCACCGGTGATCGAGATACCGGTTCCGAGCGTGTTCTGGTGAACCGTGTTGTTGGCAAAGCCGGTGATCGTAATCGAGCCGCCGCCCGAGGAGTCGACGAAAACACCAGTGGCGCTCGAAGTAATGCTCGTGTTGTTGCTGAACGAGAGGCGCAATGCTGCCCCGGCTGCGGCCGTCCGAGCGTCGAACGCGTTACCCACGTGGCTCGCCGCCGTCGTCGTCCAACTATTGCCCTGCACGTCTAGTGTCAGCGTGCCGCTGGTGCCGGCATTGAGGCTGATATCCATTCCTTCGGCACCGGCGCTCCGGACGATATTGTCCTTGATCAACAGGGAGGCGGAGGCCGGGAGCGCCACCCCGGTCGTCAAGTCGATCGCGTTGGCGCCACCGGAGAGGCTGAGGCCAACGATCTCGACGGGGATCACGTCTGTCGCCGAGACGGCGTTGTTGCCGGCGCCTGCCTTGTCGATCAGTGGCCGATTGCCGGCGACGGCTGTCACAAGGTTCACGTTCGTCGGGGCCGGAGCTCCATTGAAGGTGACTGCCGAGGCTGGGATCGTGACCGTGAGCCCTGCGTGCTCGCCAATCAGGTGCTGCCCGCTCTTGAGAAGGATACCGGCGTTTTGCCCGGTGGACGTGCCGTCGCCGAGGTAGACAAAGATGTAGTCGTTGGGGCTCGATGCCGTCTCCGCCTCTGCCAGGGTGTCGAACGGGTCGTGGGACCGCCCGAGGCCGCCGGCCGCGGCGTTGTTCTTGACGTACCACACCCGCTCAAGGCGTCTGAGCGTCACCGTCCCCGTGGCGCCGGCGGGTGCCGGCGTGCCATTGTCCTGAATTGTGTATTGGAAGCTGTCGCTAGCCGCCGTGTCTCCCGCCTTCGGCTTGTAGCTGAACCGGCCGTTCGATTCCATGACGACCGTGCCGCCGTTGGCTGTGGCGCAGGTCGGCGAGTCGCCGAAAGGCGCGGTGACGTCGGCGCAGCCGACGATCCCGGTGACGGTGATGGCATCGCCTTCCACCGGGTCACTATCGTTGTTCAGCACGCCGAAGGTGCTTCCCGTGGTCGCGAGGACGGCTGGGGTCGGACCTGCTCCGAGATCCACCCGCAGCTCGGTATTGCCGATGAAATCGAAGGTGTCGCTGCCTGCCACAGGGGGATCGTTGACGCACGTCACCAACACCGACACCGTGGCCGTAGGTGTAGGCCCTGCCGGCGTTAGGGTGTACGTAAACGTATCCGGCGTCGTGCCCGGCGGGTTGTTGCAATAATTCGCGTTCGGCTTGTAGGTGAGGCCGGTGCCACCGCCGGTGATCACCACCACGCCGTTGGCCGGCTGCGTCACCGAGGCGATGCTCTTCGGACCGCCGTCGATGTCCGTGTCGTTCGCCAGCACGTTGATCGCCGTCGCCGGGTCGTCCTCAGTCACCGTCGCCGAATCGTTGACCGCCACCGGCGGATCGTCCACGCACGTCACCGTCACCGTCACCATGGCCGTCGGTGTGGGCCCGGCTGGCGTCAGCGTGTAGGTGAACGTGTCGAGCGTCGTCCCCGGTGGGTTGTTGCAGTAGTTCGCGTTCGGCTTGTAAGTCAGGCCGGTGCCGCCGCCGGTGATCACCACCACGCCGTTGGCCGGCTGCGTCACCGAGGCGATGCTCTTCGGACCGCCGTCGACGTCAGTGTCGTTCGCCAGGACGTTGATCGCCGTCGCCGGGTCGTCCTCAGTGACTGTCGCCGAATCATTGACCGCCACCGGCGGATCGTCCACGCACGTCACCAACACCGACACAGTGGCCGTAGGGGTGGGCCCGGCTGGCGACAGGGTGTAGGTGAAGGTGTCGGGCGTCGTGCCTGGCGGGTTGTTGCAATAGTTCGCGTTCGGCTTGTAAGTCAGGCCGGTGCCGCCGCCGGTGATTACCACCACGCCGTTGGCCGGCTGCGTCACCGAGGCGATGCTCTTCGGGCCGCCGTCGATATCCGTGTCGTTCGCCAGCACGTTGATCGCTGTGGCCGGGTCGTCTTCAGTGACCGTTGCCGAATCATTGACTGCCACCGGCGGATCGTCCACACACGTCACCGTCACCGTCACCGTTGCCGTGGGAGTAGGCCCTGCCGGCGACAGGGTGTACGTAAATGTGTCGAGCGTCGTGCCCGGCGGGGTGTTGCAGTAATTTGCATTCGGTTTGTAGGTGAGGCCCGTGCCGCCGCCGGTGATCACCACCACGCCATTGGCCGGTTGCGTCACCGAGGCGATGCTCTTCGGGCCGCCGTCGACATCCGTGTCGTTCGCCAGAACGTTGATCGCCGTTGCTGGGTCGTCTTCAGCGACCGTCGCCGAATCATTGATCGCCACCGGCGGATCGTCCACGCAGTTTACCGTCACCGAGACGGTGCCGATCGAGCTGCCTGGCGTCAACGTATAGGTGAAGGTGTCTGGCGACGTACCCGGCGGGTTGTTGCAATAGTCTGCGTTCGGTTTGTAGGTCAAGCCCGTGCCGCCGCCGGTGATCACCACAGAACCGTTCGCCGGCTGTGTCACCGAGGCGACGCTCCTTGCCCCACCGTCGACATCCGTATCATTGGCCAACACGTCGATGGTAGTGGCAGCAGCGTCCTCGGCGACTGTCGCCGAGTCGTTGACCGCCACCGGCGGGTCGTCTACACACGTCACCGTCACCGAAACCGTCGCCGTGGGGGTAGGTCCTGCCGGCGACAGGGTGTACGTGAAGGTGTCCGGTGAAGTCCGCGTCGGCGATCCGGAAAGGGTGAGATCGGACGGCGAGAACGCGCCCGGAGCGAAGGTGAAGATCCGCACTTCGTCGATCTCGCCGTCGAAGAATTCGCCACCCGCCAGGTTGCCGCCGATCATCATGCCGCCAGACGGGACCAAACCCGGGATGTTGGGAACCGCCGCGGAGGTCGTAACGGCAAAACCGTTGACGTAGAAAGTGGTCGTCCCGCTCTGCCGCACCACGGCGAGATGCGTCCAGGCACCGGCCACCAAAGGCGTAGCCGCGACGCTGGTCACACCACCGTAACTGAAGCCGTAGCTGCCGCCGATCCGGTAGAGACCCCAACCCGACGCCACGGTGCTGCCGTTGTAGGCGATGACCGCGTTGCCAGCGACGCTGCCGGCGGAGCGGACCCAGGCCTCTATGCCGAAGTTGTCCACCGCTGTGGAGACGAGGGACGAGGCAGTATAGGCATCGGTTGTGCCATTGAAGCTCATGGCCAGAGAGCTGGTAATGGCGGGCGGAGTCGTCGAGCTGTAGGTAGGACTGCCGACGCGTGCCAGGTTCACACCGCCGATCAGGGCCACGGTGGGATTGTCGCCGGGGTTGCCCGAAAGGGCGCCGGGGTCGTTCTCGCCGAGCCGGTACTGCCCCGCGGTAGTGACGTTGGTCTGGCAATAGTTGGCGTTGGGCGTGTAGTCCACGCCGGTGCCGCCGCCGGTGATCGCCACGACGCCGTTGGCCGGCTGTGTCACCGAGGCCACGCTCTTCGGGCCGCCGTCGATGTCCGTGTCATTGGCCAGCACGTCGATTGCATTGGCGCCCGAATCCTCGGTCACTGTCGCCGTGTCGTTGACCGCCACCGGCGCATCGTCCACGCACGTCACCGACATCGACACCGTCGCCGTGGGAGTCGGCCCGGCGGGCGAAAGGGTGTAGGTGAACGTGTCCGGCGTCGTGCCCGGCGGGGTGTTGCAATAGTTCGCGTTCGGCTGGTAGGTGAGGCCCGTGCCGCCGCCCGTGATCACCACGACACCGTTGGCCGGCTGCGTCACCGAGGCGATGCTCTTCGGGCCGCCGTCGACGTCCGTGTCGTTGGCCAACACGTTGATGGCCGTGGCCGGGTCGTCCTCGGTCACCGTCGCCGAATCGTTGACCGCCACCGGCGGATCGTCCACGCACGTCACCGTCACCGACACCGTCGCCGTAGGTGTGGGCCCGGCCGGCGACAAGGTGTACGTAAACGTGTCCGGTGTCGTGCCCGGCGGATTGTTGCAGTAGTTCGCGTTCGGCTTGTAGGTCAGGCCCGTGCCGCCGCCCGTGATCGCCACTACACCGTTGGCCGGCTGAGTCACCGACGCGATGCTCTTCGGGCCGCCGTCGATATCCGTGTCGTTCGCCAGCACGTTGATCGCCGTGGCCGGATCGTCCTCAGTCACCGTCGCCGAATCGTTGACTGCCACCGGCGGATCGTCCACCGGCGTCACGCTGATCGACACCGTGGCGGTATTGGACAGTACGTTCAGCCCGTCCTTCGCCTGATAGGTGAAGCTGTCCGGCCCGTTGTAGTTCGCGGCCGGCGTGTAGGTGAAGGACCCATCTGCGTTCAGCGTGAACGACAGTGCGTGGCTGGGCCCCGTCACCAGCGCTGCGGTCAGCGGCGGCGGGCCGTCGGGGTCGGAGTCATTGGCCAGCACTCCAGGCGCCGCTACGGTAAGCGCCGTATCCTCGCTCACCGTCGCCGTGTCAGGGACGGCGATCGGCGCTGCATCGAACAGGAGTTGCGCGTCGATGCGGAAGAAGAAGGCCGCTGTGTCCTTGAAGCCATAGAGGGCGCGGATGTCGGCGCCCGCGGGTGCATCCGACGTCGGCTCGGTCGCCAGAAGGTTGCCCGGGTTCCATTCGCCCGTGGTGGTGCCATTGAGGTCGCTGGCCGCGGCCCATACCATCCCAGCCAAGCCCAAGAGCAGAACGGCAACCAGGAGGGCCGCCGCCGTTCGCCGCCGCAACAAGGCGACGGCCGCCAGGGTGAGCGCCAAAGCGAGCAGCATCAACCCCCACTCCGAGAGAGTCGGAACCTCGGCGATGGACCCTGCCTGCAACAGGATCGGCGGCCCGTTTCCGTTGCCCTGCCTAACCTTCAGCATCTCGTCGCGCAGAACCCCGTTACTGTCGAAACCGAGAACACCCAGCCGCACGATGGGCGGTTGGGCGACGGGGGCCAGGCTCAACGGGATGGTGGTTTCGATGACGCTCGTCCCGCCGGTGCCGTTGCTGACCCCAATCGGGTGCACCCCTGGAGGCGTGATGTCGGTCGGAGCCGTGAAACTGGTGCCCGAGATGCAACTGCTGAACTCAATCTTGGTCACTTGGGGTGGAACGAGCCCGGTGTCCACCGTGGTGATGAGGATCCGCTCGACCCCATTGAAGGTCCCGCTGAGCGCCGGCACGTCACAGCCGGTATTGGTGTGGTTGTCCAGATCCAGCAGGACCTGGAACTTCGATGTCACCGCATGGGCCGCGGGGGCGGCGCCGATCGTCAGCAGCAGAAGGGCGAGAGCGATTCTGGCTCTGGCGGGGATCCAAGAACTCATATGGAAATCTCCTCGGCAAGGGCGCCCCGAGCGGACCTCCGGACGGAGGCCGGGCCACGGCGGGCAAGAAGGGTGCGGGACCTCATAGGCTGGCTTCGATTCCACTCGACTCACCCGGAGATCCGGCTCTCCAAGCTCCTTAGAGCTGCCTGCAAGACTCGCCGATACCCTGAGCTGAGACCTGAACCACGGGTCCCGTTAAGGTATCACACCGGAGGCCCAAAAGCGCCAAGGAATCGTCGATTCAAGGCAACCGCAAGTGCACCAAAGCTTGCCACTAAGACGCAACGCGGTTCAGCTTTGTGAAAATCGAAGAATTTGCAGGCGGGATGCGGACCGCCCGAGACCGCAGTCCCGGGCGGCGAGAGGTGAGAGAGGAAGACCTCAGTGGACTTCCTGCGCCGTACCGTTCAGGACGGCGCGATCTATCAGCTCCTTGAGCTGCTTCTCCGCTTTGCGGGAAGCCTCCTCCTGCCGGTGGCCGAGCTCTTCCTGCTGGCGGCCCAGGGCTTCCTGCTGCCGCCCGAGCTCCTCCTGCAGGCTGCCGAGCTCTTCCTGCTGGCGGCTCAGCTCCTTCATCTGGTGGTCGACGTCCTTCTCTTTCTTGTCCAGGTCGCGGTCGTCGGCGTCGGAGCCGCGGCGGGCGCGGTCGGCGGAGATCGCTCCCAACTGGGCTCCCAGGGCACCCTGCTTCGCTCCCAAGGCGCCCTGCTTGCCGCCGAGCTCGCCCTGGCGGGCGCCGAGCTTGCCTTGCTGCGCACCCAGCTCACCCTGCTTTTGCCCCAGCTCCATCTGGTCCTTGAAGATTTCGCGGGCGGCCTTGAGCGTCGTCGGGTCGCGGACCACCCACTCCTTGCCGCCATGGCGGAACCAGAGGAGCTCGCCGTTGCCGTTGCGCAGCTTCTTCACGCGGTCGACATCGGACATGGAGCCGCTCATGTTGACCGAGTTGTCGCCGAACATGAGGACATAGGAATCGCCGCCGCTGGAATGGCTATAGGAGTAGGAGGAGGAATGGGAGTGCCCATGCCCATGCGCGGGAGGGGTTGGAGGTGTGGGAGGGGCCGGCGGTGCGGGAGGGGCCGGAGGCGCGGGGGGAGCCGGAGGCACCCGCAGCCCTCCCCGCGGTGCCGCGGAGGGCGCGGGGACCGCGGCGATCCGCGCCACGGGGGCCACGGCAGGAACCCCAGGAACTGGACCCGCCATGGCCACGGGAGCCCGAGCCGGAATCCCGGGAACCGAGCCCGCGATGGCCACGGGAGCCACCGCCGGAATTCCAGGAGCCGCCATGGCCACCGGGGCCACGCCAGGAACGGGCGGAGCGGGAGGGACAGGTGCGATCACCGGCACGGCCCGCGGAGTACCGCCCCTCACACCGCCAGGAATGCCACCCTTCACGCCGCCGGAGACGCCGCCCTTGACGCCCCCGGAAATGCCCCCTTTCACTCCACCGCGAGCGCCACCCGTCACACCTCCGGAAACGCCGCCTTTGACGCCGCCGGAAACGCCCTCGCCGATAATGGGAGGAACCGGCGGTGCCGGAGCCACCACGGGGACAGCCTCTGCATCCGGCGGCTCGGGTGGCTCGGGCGCCTCCGCTTCGGGGGCAGCCGCCACCCCGGGAGCAGCCACCGCCACCGGCGGCTCCGGCGGAGGAGCGGGCTCCTGCGCCACGATCCGGATGGGAATCAACGCCACCAGCGCCGCCGCCCCGGCCACCCACCACCAGCCGGAGATCCGGCGCCTGCTATCGGAAATCTGCTGCAGCATCTGAAGTCTCCTTTTGAGGTTCTCGAGCGAGGGTGAAGCGCCCGCGGCGGCGAGACCGGTCTCGCGCGGGGCCACACCCCACCGGAGGAGCAGGCGCCCATAGGCCTGGGGCGCCGACCCCAAGACCTGGAGCACCTCCGCGTCGCACGCCGCTTCGCGGGCGATCGCGTATTCACGGACGGCCAGCGCCGCCAGCGGATGGAAGAAGAAAATACGCTGCGCCAGAGCCGGCACCCAGCCCAGCCACAGGTCGTGGCGGCGCACGTGCAGCAGCTCGTGGCAAAGAGTCATCGACGCCTCGGCCGGGGACAGGCGCTCGAAACCCGGCCGCGGCACCACCACCCGGGGGCGCAGCATCCCGATGGCCTGCGGCGTGCGCACGTCCGCCGAGCCGAGCAGGTCCGGCGAGCGTGAAATCCCCAGCCGGAGGCAGAGGTCCGCGAACGCGCCCCGGATCCACCCCTCCCCCACCGGCGCCGAGCGCTGGATCACCCAGCGCGTATGCCTGAGCTGGCGGAGGCCCCGCAGCGAGATCACCGCCAGCCCCGCCAGCCAGAGGCCCAGAGCCCACGGCGCGCCGCGCTCGGCCAGGCTGCGCGCAGGCGCGCCCTCCGGGTCCGGCGTCCCGAGGCTCGCTTCAGAGCTGCGGACGAAGACCGTCATGGGAGGCGGAGACGCCGGAGACACAGCTCTAATAGACATAGAGGCCGGGACCGCTCCCGCGGGAGCCGGCAGCAGCGGCAGCCGCACCGGCGCGATCCACACCAGCCCCACGAGCAGCTTGAGGCACGCCAGCCACCACAGGCCGCACCGCACCGAGGCGGGAAGACGCGGGACGAGGCGGCAGACGAGCCAGACGAGACCGATGACCAGGGCGCCCTGGAGCGAGGCGCGGACGAGGGTCTCCAGGATCGCGAGAGCGCTCATGCGTCCTCCTTGCGCTTCGACTGAAGCTTCGCCACCAGCTCTTCGAGCTCCGCGAGCTCGCCGTCCGAGACCTCGGCCTCCTCCGTCAGGTAGGTGACGAAGGGGGACACCGAGCCGCCGAGCGTCTTCTCCACGAAGGAGCGCACCACGTCCCGCATCACCTCGCCGGGAGCGGCGGGAGAGAAGTACTGAAAGACCCCGTCCACCTGCCGGCGCTCCAGGTGCGCCTTCTGCCGCAGCCGCTCCATCATGGTCAGCACGGTCGAGCGCGCGAGGCCGCGGGGCGCGCCGAAGCCCTCGGCCGCCTGCCCCACGGTGGCCCCGCCCTGCTCCCCCACGTACTGGAGCAGCGCCAGCTCCTGATCTCCGATCGACTTGGGTCTCATAAGCTTCCTCGTAGCCGCCATGACTACAACTGTCGTCATGGTACTCGTGACGACATCTGTCGTCAAGCCCCTTCTACGGGAGGAGAGGAGGAAAGTTTAGGGGGAGGCCGGGAGAGCCCGTGGTACTTTCCCGTGCCGCGACCCTGCAACCAGGGCCATCAGGCGTCCGAACCAGGAGGGAGCCCATGCGCCGACTCGTTTTCCTCGTCCTTCTCCTCTGCGGCGGCACCGCCGCTCTCGCTCAGACCCCGGCTCCGCCCGGCGATCCCTACGCGGCGTTGCGGTTCCTGCTGGGGGACTGGGTCGCGGACGGCCCCGCCGCGGCGGGCAGCGGCCACTTCGAATTCACTCCGGACGTCCAGGGCAACGTCCTCGTCCGCCGCAACCACTCCGAGGCTCCGGCCGCGAACGGCAGGCCCGCCACCAACCACGACGACCTGATGGTGGTCTACCGCGAAGGCACGCCGGCGGCGACCCGGGCGGTCTATTTCGACAACGAGAGGCATGTCATCCGCTACGCCGTGAGCTCCGGTGCTCCCGATACGGCGACCTTCGTGTCCGAAGCAGAAACGGCGATGCCTCGGTTCCGGCTCTCCTATACGAAGCTGCCGGATGGACGGCTCAGCGGCAAGTTCGAAATCGCGCCCCCAGGGAAAGCCGACGAATTCAAAACCTATCTGGAGTGGACGGCGAAGCGGAAATAGCCGCGAGGATCCGTCCCAGCCATTCCCCCCGGTCCCGCCGCGCCTCGGCGTTGAAGTAGTGGTCCGTGTCGTACCACTTCACGTCCTTCGGATCGGGCGTCGCTGCGAGGGACGTGGCGGCGTCGAGGGGCGTGATGAACTCGTCGTTGCGGGCGAACTGGAAGAGGAGCCTCGCGGGGCGCGACTGGCCCAGATAGGCGACGGCGTCGAGAGGGGCGAGGGCGTCCACCCAGGCTTTCCGCTGCTCAGGGGTCAGCAGCTCCTGGAAGGCGATGGCACCCTGGTCGTGCCCGCTGGAAGTGGCGCGGGTGAGCGAGGAGTAGCCGGCCATCAACACGTAGGCGGAGGGGCGCTTCTCGACCCCTGCGAGGGTGCCGCCCACCGTCGCCCCCAGGCTGTGGCCGACGTAGGCGAGCCGCTTGGGGTCCACCTCCGAACGGGAGACGAGGAGGTCGAAGCCGCGGCGCGCATCCACCACCATCTGAATCTGCTCCTTGCGGCTCACCTCCGGGTTCCAGGGATTGCCGGCACGGGCCCCCCGGTTCTCGGGGCGCAGGAACGGCGCGCTGATCGTGAGGGACACGAAGCCGCGATCGCGGGCGAGCTCGACGGCCTCGTCCACGAAAGTGGCGCGGCTCCCCTGGCCGGGATGAAGGAAGAGGGCGGCCGGGTGCCTCCCCGTTCCAGGCGGCAGGATGAGGTAGGCGGGAACCCGGCCGCCCAGCGGGCTCGCGTAGGAGAGATCCACGACGCGCACGTCCCCCCGCGGCTCCGTTCCAGCCTCCTGGACGTCGAACGGCGCCTTGGCGTCGTAGTCGAAGAGGCGGCGGTTCTTTTCCGGATCGATCGTCCGGGAGACCCTGATCAGGTTGGCTTTGGCGACCTCGTCCGGCCGCAGGAAAGCGTGGATCTCCTGGGCGAGCTGCTCGGGTTTCTCGAGTTGGATGAAGTGCCCCACCCCCGGCCAAACCTCCCGCCGGGAGCCATGAATGCCGGCTTCGAGAATGCCTGCATGGGCGTGCACGTCCGGGATGTCGGAGGCTCCCACCACGATCTGGGTAGGGACGTGGATCTCGCCAAGCCGGCCGAGGGCGGGGCGCTCCGGCGCCCGGCTCTGGGGTGCGGCGCCGCTCACCGGGCCGGGATTGGCCGTCAGCAGCGCGCGCAGGCGCTCCTTCCCCGCGACATCGGCGGTGTCCACCAGAAACGGATCGCGGACCCAGGCATCAATGAGCTTTTCGACGCTCTTCTCCTGGAACATGGGGCGGAAGTTGGCGGTCCCCCGGCGCTGGAAGTGCTCGGAGTAGGGAAGACCGGAGATCACGGGGCCGATCAGGAAGAGCGCCTCCACCCGCTCCGGATGGGCGAGCGTGTAATCGACGGCGAGCTTGGAGCCGTTGGAGCAGCCGACGAGGGCGGCGCGGCCGATCTTCAGAGCCTCGAAGACGGCCTGGAGATCGTCCACGTCCGAGAAGGGGTCCTTCCCCGCTTCGCTGCGGCCGTACCCGCGGCGGTCGTAGCGGACGACGCGAAAGCTCCGGGCCAGCTCCACGAAAGGTCCGTCCCAGGCGGCGCTGGGGAGGAGCCCGTCATGAAGGAGCACGACGGCCGGACCTTCGCCGCGCACCTCGTACCAGAGCTTGCCGTTCGACACCTCGACCATGCCGGTGGCACCTTCGGCGGGATGAGCCGCCTGGGCCGTGGCCATGCCGAGTAGGAGCATCAAGGACAGGAATCCAGAACGGACGGGGAGCTTGGGCATGGGATCTCCGGGTTGGGATGACGGGTATCATGGTAACTGCGAGCGGGCCGTCTTTCGCCGGCAGCTTGTAGAGGGACGACGAATGGACATCCCAGAACCCCGCTCCGGCAGCCCGGCCGAGCGGGCCGTGCTCGCGGAGTACGCGCGGCTCGCGCCTGAATACGACGCCAAGTGGTCCTTCTACGTCCAGGCGACCACCCGGGAGACGCTGGCGCGCTTGCGCTTGCAGCCCACGGAGCGGCTGCTGGACGTGGGCTGTGGCACCGGCGCCCAGCTCCTCCCGCTCTCGCGGTCGCACCCCGCTGAGCTGCTCTCCGGCGTCGATCCCGTACCCGAGATGCTGGCGATCGCCCGCCACAGGCTGCCGCCGGAGATCGAGCTGCGGGAAGGCTGGGCGGAGCAGCTTCCTTTCGAGACGGAGCGGTTCGACGTGGTCGTCTCCTGCAATATGTTCCACTACGTGCGGAATCCGGCCGCCACCCTGCGCGAGATGGACCGGGTGCTGCGCCCAGGCGGCCGTCTGGTGATCACCGACTGGTGCGACGACTACCTGGCCTGCCGGGTCTGCGACTGGTACCTGCGGCGTTTCCACCCCGCGCACTTCAAGGTCTACCGCGAGCGGGAGTGCCGGGACCTGCTGCACGCAGCCGGTCACCGGGACCCACGGATCGAACGCTACAAGATCAATTGGCTGTGGGGTCTGATGACGGCGTGTGCTGGCAAGGCGAAGGGAGAGAGACTCACCCGTTGACTTCGGCTCCTTACCGCCCTTAGAATTCGGTAAGGAGGAAGCCATGACGAAGTCTACGATTACAGTCAAATATCAGACGACGGTGCCCAAGGAGGTGCGGGAGAAGCTGAAGATAGGTCCCAGCGGCGTCCTTCAGTGGGAAATCGTCGGGGACCACGCGCGAGTCACAGCAGCCGAGCCGGCCTTCCTGAAGCGGGAAGGGAGTATCAAGGTGGGGCCGGGAGACCCTGTAGAGGATGTCCGTAGAGCTCGGGAGCTCATGGGCCTCAAAGGCCTATGAAAGAGATCCTCATCGATACGAACGTGCTGGTCTCTTTCCTCACCAACAGAGACGAGGACCAACGAAAACGAGCAGCGGCCCTCTTTCATGCTGCGGCCGCAAAAGAGCACACTTTGATCGTCCATACGGTCGTCATCGTGGAGATGGTCTTCGTCCTCCTCCAGCTCTACAACGTCTCTCCCGACGAAGTGGCCGATAACGTGAAAGAGCTTCTGGCGATGCCCGGCGTGACTCCCGCGGAGGAGGTCACCTGGAGCCTCGTTCTGGAGCGCTGGCCGCAGACCATACCCTCCTTCGGTGACGCGATCGTCGCAGCCGTCGCAACTCAGGAGCGGTACGACGCCGTGGCCACCTTCGACAAGCCGCTGCGGAAAAAACTGGCGAAGCAGGGCTCTGCGTCCTATTGGTCCGACTGACCCCTACCGCCAAGCGAACACCGGCTGCTCGTAATCCCCTACCCGCGTCTCCCTCCCCAGCACGGCCACCTCGGCGAACTGGTGGAGGATAGCGGCGGTGGGGGTGTAGATGAGGGTGCTCAGGATCGCGAGAGCGAGGACGGGGCGGTCGCTCTGCGGGATGGTCTGGATCACCAGGTTGGTGGGGTCGAGGAGGTCCGCCAGCGGGACGTGGTAGACGCCGGCGACTTCGCGCGAGTCCGGCCGCAGGGGCTCGGCGCTCCCCCAGGCCACGACGGGGGTGATGACGAAGCCGGAGCGGGTCGCGAAATCATCCAGGCAGCCCAGGACGTGGGTGGCCTCCAGAGCGAGGCCGACCTCTTCGTTCAGCTCGCGGAGGGCGGCCGCCTCGGCCGTCTCCCCCGATTCGAGGCGGCCGCCAGGGAGGGCCCACTGTCCCCCGTGCCGCCGCAGACCCGCGGCCCGGCGGGTGAGGACGACGGCCGCCTCGCCCGAAGCCTCCGGCACGACCACGACGGCCACAGCCGCGGGGCGGCGGTCTCCCGCAGGGACGCTCCTCCGGCCGAAATGGGCGAGGTGCTCCCCCATCGTGACGCGCAGGGCTTCGTCGAACGGCGGCGACATGGCGCCAGCATACCCTGGCCAGCCCCTCTCCGCCCGGAGGATGTAAGCGCTTTCAGTCCGTTTGCGATACAGTGGCGCGCCCGGAGGGTTCCTGCGATGACTTCTTTTCCCGACGGCTTCCTTTGGGGAGCCGCGACTTCAGCCTATCAGGTGGAGGGCTCGCCCTTGGCGGACGGGGCCGGCCCCAGCATCTGGCACCGCTTCACCCGCACGCCCTGGCTGGTGCCGAGCGGCGACAACGGCGATATCGCCTGCGATCACTACCGGCGCTATCCCGAGGACGTGCGCCTGATGCGCGACCTCGGGCTCAATGCCTACCGCTTCAGCATCTCCTGGAGCCGCATCCTCCCCGCAGGCACGGGGCGGATCAACGAGAAGGGGCTCGACTTCTACCGTCGCCTGGTGGACGCGCTCCTGGAGAACGGCCTCCTGCCGCTCGCCACCCTCTACCACTGGGACCTGCCGGCGGCGCTCGACGACCGCGGCGGCTGGCTCAATCCCGAGGTGGCCCACTGGTTCGCCGAGTACGCCCAGGTGATGTACCACGCCCTGGATGACCGCGTCGCGATGTGGGCCACGCTCAACGAGCCCTGGGTGGTGACCGACGGCGGCTATCTCTACGGCGCCCTGGCGCCCGGGCATCGCAACCTTTTCGAGGCGCCCATCGCCTCGCACAACCTGTTGCTGGCGCACGCGGCGGCCGTCGAAGCCTACCGCGCCGCCGGGAAGCACCGCATCGGCCTGGTAGTGAACATCGAGCCCAAGTATCCGGCCTCGGAAAGGGAGGAGGACATCGCCGCCACCCGCCGGGCCGACGCCTACATGAATCGCCAATACCTCGACCCCGCGATCCACGGCCGCTACCCGTCCGAGATGACGGAGATCTTCGGCGAAGCCTGGCCCGACTTCCCCGCGCATGAGCTCGACCGCATCCGCCAACCGATCGATTTTCTCGGCATCAACTACTACACGCGAAACGTGACTCGATTCGATCCCACGGTGCTCCCCGTCCGCGCCAGCGGCGTGCGGCAGAAGCGGCACGCGTACACGGAAACGAGCTGGGAGGTCTATCCGGACGGGCTCACGGACACGCTGGTCTGGATCAAGGAGCGCTACGGGGACATCCCGTTGTATATCACCGAGAACGGCGCCGCCTTCTACGATCCTCCGGCTGCCCCCCCGGCGGATACCGAGGTTCAGGACCCGCTCCGCGTCGACTACTTCCGCACCCACCTCCGCACCGCGCACCGGGCGATCGAGCAAGGGGTCGACCTGCGCGGCTACTTCGCCTGGTCGCTGCTCGACAACCTGGAGTGGAGCCTGGGTTTTTCGAAACGGTTCGGGATCGTGCACGTGGACTTCGAGACCCAGAAGCGGACTCCAAAGGCGAGCGCGCGGTTCTACAGCGAAGTGATCCGTACGAACGGGGGAAACCTGGACGGATAATTCCCATTCCGTGAGCGCGGGGCGTGCGACGGGCTGGCGAGATCCTCGAGTGGCGACCCACGAGGGTCGCGGCGCTCGACCCGAGGGTCAGGGAGCTTGACCCATGGAGCGGAGAGCTCGACCTCTGGGTCGCGGCTCTCGACCCAAGGGTCGGGAAGCTCGACCCACGGGTCGCGGCCCCAGACCCGTGGGTCCCGACGCTTGACCCACGGGTCGCGGCTCTTGACCCAGCGGTCGGAGAGCTTGACCCACGGGTCGGAGAGCTTGACCTCTGGGTCGCGGCTCTTGACCCCTGGTTCGGAGAGCTCGACCCACGGGTCGCGGCCCTCGACCCGAGGGTCGAGAAGCTCGCCCTAGGGGTCGCGTTTCGCGACCCGCGGGGCCGTGGGGTTTTAGTGTGCTGCCCGGAGCGGGCTAGCCCAACTTCGGCGGCTCCCCTGTGGAAAAGGGCGGGAATCACGGGAGAGCCGCCGCTAAGTTATTGATTCTTGGATGGCAGCTTTCCCGCTCCGCGCAAATAGTGACGAAAACGGGGCACAGGGATCTCTGATATAG
>DASUEN010000112.1:0-15634 GCA_036275055.1 Thermoanaerobaculia bacterium | reverse complement strand
TCCTGCGCCTCCACTTTGCTAAGCTCAATCACGGTCAACCTCCTTTCGCGTCTAGCCGCGCGATTACCCTGTTTGCAGGCCAGTATTCTGACACTGCGTCACAGGAGGTTGGCCTTCTCATCCCATCTCTACAGTGGGGGGTAACCGGTGGTGGTAGAGGGGACGGTGACGCCTTTGCAGTGGGGTATCCGGTCTGGGGTGCGGAAGCAGGCCGACCCTGTCCCCTTTCCGCCGTCCACGGCACTAAGGCAACGTAGGGCTCACAGGCAGGCCTTTTTCTTCCAAGGAGGAGCAGACATGTCTTCGAATCGACGCTGGTTGGTTCCATGCTTCGCGGCAGTGATGATCGTAGCGGCTCTCCCGGCTCTTGCCCAAGTCGGCCCGACCCCGGCGGGACCGCCGCAACGCGTGCCGGGCCCCCTGTTCTGTTCTCAGATCGTCACCGACGACATTCACGACGAGGTTTGCTCCGCGGTTTTCATGGCCTGCATCAACGGCTACGACACCTCGGCCTGGAGCGTCCAGGAGTGCCCAGGCCTCCCGGGAAGCATCTGCGTTTGCTACAACGTTGAGCTCTTCCCTCCCCCAAGCCAGACCTCGTGCTATGCCAACTACGAGGCATGCCTGGGCATTGGGAACAATCAGATTCCCCCTTCGCCCGCTCCCTGAATCCGTGCCGAACCGCCCGGAGCCTGGCCATGCTCCGGGCGGGGCCGTCAGGAATCTACTCGGCGCAGATGGTGGTGCAGACGTGCTTGTGGGTACAGACGTCGGTGCCCGAGACGAGGTGGGCGCCGCAGAAGCCGCCATCGCAGACCACCAGACAGCTCGAGCTCGCCGGCGGCGCAACGAAAGCCGCGAGCGACGCAGCCAGGGCCAGCGACAGCGCGATCAGACGTGACGTGCGGATCATGGGAAACCCCTTTTCGGAAGGCGATCCTCCGAGATTGGAGGAGCGTCCACAGAACGGGGTGCCTGCGGGGGACGGGGGCGCGCCGCGTGAACGCGCTACGCTAGCCCGCCATACGTTCCACTGGCCTGGGTTCTAGCGCCACCACCTCCCGCTTACTCTTTTCCTCACGCTCCTTCGCGTCGCGGTACAAAGCGCGAATGTCGAACCCAAAGCGGGCTGCGTAGTCCTCGCGTAGAGCTCGCACCTCTCGGATGATCTCGTCCTGCTCCATGGCTTCATTCCTCCATAAGCTCTTCCGGTGTACAAATTATGCACGGCTCGTAGCCGTAAGTCCGACAGACGCGGTCGATTCGGCTGCGTCTGGTCGCGTTAGCGAGATGCTTAAAGTTCCACGTCAAAAGGTAATCGACTCCACCGCTGACAGCTACCGCGACATGAAGAGCGTCCAACGCGGCCTTGCATGGGCAAAGGACCGTTCGCAACGGGTTCCTCTGCAAGGAGAGAGGCGTTGCGGGCGGAGTAGGGCTCCTGCCTCAGACCCTGATCCGCAGGCAAGGTGGGACCCGGGGAGCGGCCGGCATCCGCCCCCGGGTTTTGATCGAATCAATTGTCAAAGAGCAAGCCGCCCCTCTCCCTGAAACGGAGGAGAGGATCCGGCCCGTGGCTCACCACGAAAGCTTGGTTCAGGACCGTCAACGTACTCCAGCTCACCGGGGCTTGTCAAGACCTATTTTGCGTGAAGGTTGACGTTTGGGCATCTTCGTGGTCTCATTCGACCCGGGTCGCGTCCGACTGGATCGTCGGAGTCGAATTCGAAGCAGTCCGGAGCTTGCTCCAGGCAGCCCAGACCGAGGTCTGAAGGGCGCGCATCGAGCTCCGGAGGGTCGAGACCTTGGCCCCGACCTCCTGGAGCAAGGTCTGGAGGCCCTCGAGCTTGGTCTGGAGGTCCTCGAGCGAGATCCGGGGGACCCGGAGCAAGGTCCGGAGGTTCTGGAGCAAGGTCTGGAGCACGTGGAGCAAGGTCTGAAGGGCTTGGAGATCGGTGCAGAGGACCTTGAGATCGGAGCGAGCGGCCCGGGTTTCGGCCCGGCCCGCTCAGTGCGTTCTTTGACAACTGAAGCACAAGAACGCCCCTCCCGGTTGAGGCGGCGGGGGCTTCAATTCGGCAATGCAGCGCCGGACAACGATCAATCTCCGATCCCTACTCCCCCTCCACCCACTTGCGCACCGTATACCGCTGAAGCTGCACCTCCGGAGACCAATATCCCGGAGGCAGGCCGGCTTTGCGTTTGAGGTGTTCGAGGAACTCCGCGGGGTCCGGGAGCTGCTCCCAGACCTGCGGGAGGAAAGTGCTGCGGTAGGCGCCGGCGTCGAGGACGATGCCGTCGATTCCGGGGCGCAGGGCGGCCAGGGCATCTCGTTCGCGGGCGAAGGGGGGCAGCGGCTCCGGAGCCGAGAGGAGGGAGACCTCGACGCTGAGCGCCGAAAATTCGTCCCGCTCCACGGGCGGGAAACGGTTGTCGTGAAAGGCCGCGGCCCGGGCATTGAGCCAGACGTCGTCGAACAGGGCGCGGTACGCGCGGACGGAGCCCACGCAGCCGCGCAGGTTTTCCCAGAGGGTGAGGGTGACGAAGCAGGCCCCCGGCTCCTGGAGCCACGGCTCGCGGTAATCCGCCGCCTGGCCGACCCCCAGCGCCTCGGCCAGGCTCTCCCGCGCAATGCGCAGGAGCACCCGGCCGCGGGCTTCGTCCCACGGGCCTTGCCGCTCAAGCACGTTCATGGAAGGCGAAAGCGCCATAGCCCACCACCCGGGAAGGATCGCCGGCGGTATCCGCCGAATTCCGTAAATCGAGGAGTTGGGGAGCGAGCCCGTGCGCCCGGGCGGCCTGCAGCAGGCCGTTGATGGGCGCCGCGCCGCACGCCTGGCGGGGATCGAGGGGACCGCGCAGGGCCAAGATGGCATCCGCGGTCTCGCGGTCCGCCTTCCGGGCCATTTCATCGGGGAGGTAGTGCGAGAGGTCGGAGCTGATGACGACGAGCGTCTCCGGACCGCCCCAGAGGCGATCGAGCACCTCCGCCACGTCCTCGGGACTGGCATCGCCCACGGCGAGGGGCACGAGCTCGAAGTCCCCCAGCAGCACTTGGAGGAACGGCAGCTCCACCTCCAGCGAGTGCTCGCGGACGTGGGCCTCGGGCACCAGCCGCACCTGCGGCAGCTTGAGGGCCGCCTGGGCGCCCTGCGGCTGGAGCTTCACCGTGCCCAGGGGAGTCGCGAACGACGAGTGACCGGGCAGCGCCATGCCGCGGATGGGCACGAAGTGGGTGGGCCCCAGGAGCACCACCCGCTCGATCGTCCCCGCCTGGCCTGCCACGGTCTGGAACGCGCTCCCCGCGATCGGCCCCGAGTAGACGTACCCCGCATGGGGAGCGATCACGGCCTTGGGCGCCGGCCCGCCGCTGGCCGGAGCCGCGCGGAGGTAACCGTCCACGGCAGTGCGCAGCTCCTCCGGGTCCGAGGGATAGAAGAGACCGGCGACGGCGGGGGGGCGGACGGAGGCCATGCCTCCAATCTATCGCAGAAGGGGCCGCCCTGGCCTACTTCCCCGCGCTGGTCTGCCCTTCCTGATCCTTGTAACGGAAGGCCTTGGTGACCTTCGAGTACGTCTGGCCGTTCACCTCGACGTACGGATAGATGAAGTAGTTCAGGGGAGCGCCGGCCTGCTTGGGGTTGAGGACGAGGTCGCGGCCGAGGGAGAACTGCACGCGGTTCTCGTCGTGAGCGCCGAAGAAGTAGTCCCGCTTCTCCGGGTGCTTGCGGGCCTCCGAGGCGTCCACCGGCACCCAGCCGTAGCCGTCGAGGTAGAACTCGGCCCAGCAGTGATAGCCGGCGACGTCGCCCTGGCCGTGCTCCGGCGGCAGGGGGAAGCCGATGGCGAACTTGGCGGGGATCCCCACCGCGCGGTTGAGGCCGATGAACAGGGCGTGGAAGTCCGTGCAGTTGCCCCGCTTCTCGTCACAGGCCCACTTGATGTCGCCGTTGCCCCAGCCGGTGCCGCTCTTGTCGTAGGCCATGTTGTCCACCACGTAGTCGTAGATGGCCCGCGCCTTGGCGAGGTCGCCCTTCTTGCCCTGCGTCACCTCCTTGGCGATGCCGCGGATGCGATCATCGACCGGCACCAGGTGGTCCGGCTTCAGCCACTGGGCGACCGCGGCCGGCCGCCCCCCCTTCGCATCCGGCTTCAGGCTGGCGAAGGCGTTGTGGAGATATTCCTTGCGCCGCACGTGGATCTTCATGCTGACGTCGAATTCGTGCACCTGCGGGTCGGTCGCCGTCAGGTGGAGGATCGAGTTGCCGTACCTGGGCTCCTTGAGGACCTCGTGCGGGAACGGCGCCGTCACCTCCGTCACCGTCACCTCCTGATTGTCGTTGCTCGTCGGATAGGGCAGCCAGACGTCGACCTTGTGAGCGTCCTGCGGCAACTCGGCGACGTGGGCGGTGTAGGTGAAGTCGAAGTCCCGGGCTCGCGGGGCGTCAGCGACAGCCGTGGCGAGTGCTGCCGAGATTCCCAGGAGGGCGATTCCCAAAACGGATTTCTTCATCATCACGGTCTCCTCGTGAAGTCCGCGCAGGACTCTACGGCAGAACCCGGGGTAGCTCAAGGGATGGAGCAGGAAAAATTAGGACTATTTAAAGTCCAGAGGCACGCGTCTTCTCCTCTCCCATCAGCCACGCTGCGCTGAGCGACGCCAGCACCGCGAGCCCTGCCGCCGTCAGCATCACCCGCCGGAAACCGTCGATGAAGGATTCCTTCACCGCGGCACGGAATCGCGCCTTTTCCTCGGCCGGCGCGGAGGCGGGAGGTTGCAGGTCGGCCAGCCGCGAGCGCTCGGCGGCCATGGCCTGGCGCGACTCAGGTGGCATTCCGAATCCGGCGAGGCGGCGATCCAAACCATGGCTGAAGACGCTCAGCAGGATGAGCCCCATCACGGCCACGGCGAGCAGACCGGCGCAGCGGGAGACCGCGTTGTTGATGCCGGAGGCCACACCGGCATGGCTCTCTCCCACGGCGCCCATCACCGCCGTGGTGAGGGGCGCGACGCTGATCGCCATCCCCAACCCCAGGACGAGAATGGCCGGCAGGAACGCCGTCCAATAGCTCCCTCCGGTTCCTGGGACGGCGAACAGAACGAAGCCGCAGGCGGCCACCGCCGGCCCGACGATCAACGGCCGGCGCGCACCGAATTTATCGACCAGGCCGCCGGACCAGCGGGAGAGGGTGAACATGAGCAGAATGAACGGCAGCAGTGCGGCGCCGGCCGCCGTGGCACTGTAGCCCCGCACCTGGATGAGGTCGAAAGGAAGGAAGAAGAGCGTGCCGCCGAGCGCCGCGTAGAGCCAGAGCGTCAACAGGTTGGCGCCGGTGAAGAGCCGCGAGCGGAACAGCGTGAGGGGCATCATGGGCTGCGGTACCCGCGCTTCGGCGGCGACGAAAGCCGCCAGCGAGAGCGCTCCCACCACGATCGCTCCCCACACGCGGGAGTCTGCCCAACCCAGCCGCGACGACTCGATGAGCCCGTAGGTGACGCCGCTCAAACCCAGCGTGGCAAGGATCGCTCCGGCCCAATCGAGCCGGCCGGCCGCGTCGGGATCGCGGCTCTCCGGGACGCGGGTCAGCGCGATGACGATGACCGCGGCCGCGATCGGCACGTTGAGGGCGAAGACCCAGCGCCACGAGGCGTGATCGATCAGCCAGCCGCCCAGGAGCGGTCCCACGGCCGCCGTGATCGAGCCGAAACCGGACCACGTGCCGATGGCCCGCCCCCGCCGCTTTTCGTCGAACGAGGCCGAGAGCAGGGCCAGGCTCCCCGGCACCAGGAGCGCCGCCGCGATCCCCTGCACGGCCCGGGCCGCGATGAGCTGCCCGATGCCCGGAGCCAGGCCGCACCACGCCGAAGCCAGGGCGAACCCGGAGACGCCGAAAACGAACACCCGCCGCCGGCCGAACCGGTCTCCCAAAGAGCCGCCGACGAGGAGCAGGGCCGAAAGGAACAGGGCGTAGATCTCGACCACCCATTGCACCTGGGTGACGGTGGCCCCGAGATTCGCCTGCAACGCCGGCAGGGCCACGTTCACCACCGTGCCGTCGATGAAGGCCATGCTGGAGCCCAGAATGGTCGCCGCCAGCACCCACTTCTCGCCCGCCCGCCCGCAGGGGACGGTGCCCTTCCCGGCCAGGACCACCCCGTCGTCGCAGGGCCCTTTCGGAATCGTCATGCCGCACAGGCTACACCGGCCGGGTCCCGGCGCGTACGAACAATCCCGTACAATCCCCGTCCCATGCTCAAACCCGGAGATCGTGTCAGCCATCGCTTCCATGCCGAGCTCGGCCCGGGGAGGATCGTGGCCGTCGAGGGACGGAGCCTGCGCGTCGAGTTTCCGGACACGGCCCAGACGCTGAGCTTCGCTGCCGGGACGGACGCGCTGGTGCCGCTCGCGATCCATCCCGGGGGGAAGGCCCGGCTGGAGGGGAGCAGTGAGATCGTGGTCGTCGAGTCGTGTGAGGAGGGCGTCTGCCGGCTGGCGGATGGGCGTGAGGTGCCCTTCGACGAGCTGTGGCCGCTGCCGGCGGAGGTCTCCCCGGTGGAGCGCCTGGCGCGGGGGAACGTGGACGGCTTCGAGGACTTCGCCAACCGGCTGGATGGGCTGCGCCTCCAGCGCATCCGCCAGGCCGGAGGGCTGGGCTCGTTCCTCGGCGGGCGCATCCAGCTCTTCCCCCATCAGCTCTACGTGGCGGAGCGGGCCTGCCACAGCGATCCCGTGCGCTGGCTGCTCGCCGACGAGGTGGGTCTGGGCAAGACGGTCGAGGCGTGCCTGATCCTCAACCGCCTCCTCCACACCGGCCGCGCCGGGCGCACCCTGGTGATCGCGCCCGAGACCCTCACCCTCCAGTGGCTGGGCGAGCTGTGGCGCAAGTATCACCAGGTCTTCGTGCTGCTCGATGACAAGCGCCTCTCCGACGTGGCGAAAGACTATGGCGAGGACTTCAATCCCTTCGACGTGCACCGCCGCGCCATCGTGGGGCTGGAGACGCTGACCCAGCGGCGCCGGCTCACCGAGCAGGCCGTGGCGGCGGGGATCGACCTGCTGGTGGTGGATGAAGCCCACCACCTGAAGCGCCCCAAGGGGCACCCCGGCACCGAGCCCTATCGCGCCGTGGCCCCCATCGCCGCCCTGGGGCGGCACGTGCTGCTGCTCACCGCGACGCCCCTGGAGGACGACGCGCACGGCTTCTTCCGCATCCTCCAGCTCCTGCGTCCGGAAGAGTTTCCGGAGGAGGAGACCTTCGACGAAAGGCTGGCCCGGCGCGAGCCGCTCCCTCCCTGCACCAGCTCGACGCGGCGGGTGGACATCGGCGGCCTGCCGCCGCGGGTCCCCCAGCCCGTGGAGCTGCCGGCGAGCGACTGGGAGCCCGTGGACCGCCTGGTGCGGCACCTGCGGGCGCAGCCGGCGGAGAACGTCCTGGCGCGGCGGCGCAAGGTGGACCGCGTGTTCAAGGCCCTCGCCTCGCCGGCCGCCCTGCTCGCGGGCTTGAGCCGCGAGGAGACGGAGACGGCTCCGCTCGCCGTCGAGGCCCGCGACGCGGACCCGCGGGTGCACTGGCTGGCGGAGCAGGCCGGCCGCTGGGTGGGGCCGGAGGAGAAGACCCTCGTCTTCGTGGCCCACCGCGAGACGCTGGAGCTGCTCAAGGGGGTGATCGAGCGGCAGGGGCGGCGGGCCGGCATCTTTCATGAGGACTTGACGCCCGAGCGGCGGGACATCGAGGTGGCCCAGTTCCGGCTGCCCGAGGGGCCGGCGATGCTGATCTCGACCGAGGCCGGCGGCGAGGGGCGGAACTTCCAGTTCTGCCGCCGGCTGGTGCTCTTCGACCTGCCGTGGAATCCGGGCGTCGTGGAGCAGCGCATCGGCCGGTTGGACCGCATCGGCCGCACGATCCCCACCGAGATCGTCTACTTCCGGCCGGAGACGGGTTTCGGCCGCGCGGTGGCCGATCTCTACGAGGCCATCGGCCTCTATCGCGAGCCCCTGGGAGGCCTGGAGCGGGAGCTGCGCCACGTGGCCCAGGCGGTCGAGAAGGCGGCGGTGGAGGGGCCGGCAGAGATCGACCCCACCGTCTTCCGCAAGGTTTTGCGGGAAGCCCAGGCGGCCCACGACCGCGTGCAGCACGCCGCCTTTCACGAGCTCCACCGCGATCCCTACCGGCCGGAGATGGTGGCGGAGATCCTTTCCCGCGTGCCGCCGGAGCTCGACGCCTTGAACGAGAGCATCGTGGTGCGGGCGGCCTCGCGCTTCGGTTTCGAGGTCGATGCCCAGAGCGGCGAGCGGACGTGGCTGATCGAGTTCGGCGGCGAGGCGCTGGTGGATCATTTCCCGGGCGTGCCGCTCGGTACCTCCTTCCTCGGCACCTTCAGCCGCGAGCGGGCGGTGGACGAGGAGACGCTCGACTTCTTCTCCTCGGGCCATCCGCTGGTCGAGGGGATCCTGATCGAGCTGGAGGAGGGGCCGCGGGGGCGGGTGGCCCTGTTCCAGATCCCCGGCGACGAAGAGGTCTTCGCCCTCCTCGCCGTCTACAGCGACGGGCCGGACTGGCGGGCCGTAGTGGTGGACGGCAAGGGGACGCTGCGCCCCGACCTCGCCGACCGCCTGACCCGCGAGCCGATCGTCCCCGAGCCCATCGAGGTCAAGAAGTGGACCGCCCAGGCGAGCTGGGGCAAAGCCATCCGCCGCATGGCGGACCTCCTGCCGAAAGACGCCAAGCCCCAGGCGGTGGCGGGTTTCCGGGTGCGGCGGCGGGGGTAGGTTTGTTCCAAAGCCTTTCGATAGGGAGGAAAGTCAATGAATCGTGTTCTTCGTCTGTTCGCGCTGCTGTTGGCGCTCCTGCTCCTCGCCACCCTCGCCGGAGCCGCCGTGCCGGCCAGGCCGCGGCTGGTGGTGCTGATCTCCATCGACCAGTTCCGCGGCGACTATCAGACCCGGTTCGTCGACCTCTACCGGCCGGCAGCGGGCAAGGAGGGCGTCGGCGGCTTCCGCTACCTCATGGAGCGCGGGGCCTACCATACGGATGCGCATCACGACCACTTCCCCCTCTACACGGCGGTGGGCCACTCCGTCCACCTCACGGGCGCGCCGCCCTATAAATCGGGCATCGTGGGGAACGACTGGTTCGACCGCGGCTGGAACGATGAGCGCTACTGCGTGCAGGACCCGAAGAGCCCGCTCGTGGGCGCCGACGATCCGGAGGGGAAACGCGGCGTCTCCCCCGTCACCCTGCGGGTCACCACCGTGGGCGACGAGCTCAAGATGGCGACCGGCGGCCAGGCCAAGGTGTGGGGGCTGGCTTTCAAAGACCGCGCCGCCGTGCTGATGGCGGGGCACCTCGCGGACACCGTCCTATGGTTCGACGATCAGAAGGGGAACTGGATCTCCAGCCGGTACTACCGCAAGGACGGTACGCTGCCGAAGTGGGTCGCGGACTGGAACGCGGCGAAGAAGATCGATCCCTTTTTCGGCAAGCGCTGGCAGCTTTCCGTGCCGCCCGCGGCGCTCCAGCGGCTGTGGACGCCGGCCAACGAAAACGCCGGCAATCCCTCGGGCCTCGGCAAGACCTTTGGCGCCGAAGGGCACCCCATCGACGGCGGCCTCAAGGCTCCCGGGCCGGCGTTCTACAAGGCGTTCACCACCACTCCTTACGGCAACGCCTACGTGCTCGAAACGGCGCGCGAGCTGATCCGCCGCGAGGGGCTGGGGGCGGATGCGATCCCGGATATCCTGGCCATCAATCTCTCCTCGAACGACTACATCGGCCACGCCTACGGGCCGGACAGCGCCGAAGTGCTCGACGCCGCGGTCCAGACCGACCGGCAGCTCAGCGATTTCTTCCGCTTCCTCGCGCGGACGATTCCGGGCGGCCTTGCGAACGTGACGATCGTGGTCACCGCCGATCACGGCGTCTCCCCCATCGCGGCGGAGACCCAGAAGGCGGGAATCCCCGCCGGGACCTATACGGACAAGGCTCTCGAAGACGCCGCCGAAGCGGCTCTGGTGGCCGAGCTCGGCCCCGGCCGGTGGACCAAGAAACTTGTGGAGGACAATTACTACCTCGACCTCGACGCGCTCAAGGCCAAGAACGTGCCCGTGGCCCGTGCCGAGGAGATCGCCGCCGCCGCCCTGCGGGCGCAGCCCGGGGTCTACGCGGCCTACAGCCGCAGCCAGATCCTGGACGGCCGGATGCTCGACAACGACGTCGCGCAGCGGGTCTCGCGCAGCTTCCACCCCAAGGTCTCCGGCGACGTGGTGATCGTGCCCGAGCCGTACTGGATGCCCAGTGTTTCGTCCCCGCCCACCGGCACCACCCACGGCTCGCCCTACGCTTACGACACCACGGTCCCCCTCCTCCTCGCCGGCTTCGGCATCAAGCCGGGGCGCTACACGCAGCGGGTTTCGACGCTCGACACCGCGCCCACGCTCTCGGACCTCCTCGGCATCCTCCAACCCAGTGGCTGCGAGGGGAAGATCCTGTCCCACGCGCGCAAATAGGAGGCGTGGCTGGCAGTGGCGGCCCCAGGCCGTATACTGGGGCCGGATTTGCAGGGGAGGAGGGACGCCGTGCCGAAGGTCCATCGCTACGAAGGGGAAAAGCTCACCGTCCTCTACGACGTCAAGCGGTGCATCCACGCCGCCGAGTGCGTTCACGGGCTGCCTGGCGTGTTCGACGCCCAGAGCCGCCCCTGGGTGACTCCCGATGCCGCCGGCGCCGGGGAGGTGGCGGAGGTCATCGAGCGTTGCCCTTCCGGCGCCCTGCACTACGAGCGGCGGGACGGCGGCGCCCCGGAGATGCCGGACGAGAAGAACACCATCGCGGTGACCGCCTCCGGCCCTCTCTACCTGCGGGGAATGATCGACGTCGCGGGTCTGGACCGTCAGGTCCTGTTTCGGGACACGCGGATGGCCCTCTGCCGCTGCGGCGCCTCGAAGAACAAGCCTTTCTGCGATCAGTCCCACAAACAGGAGGGCTTTGCAGACCCGGGGTTGTGGCAAGGCGAGCCCGATATGGTCAAGCCCTCGCAAGATCCTGTCCTGACCATCCTCTGCCGTCCGAACGGTCCGCTGATCCTGGAAGGTGAGTTCGAGATGATCGACGCCAACGGCCAGCCGGCCTATCCTCGCCAGCGCGCCCTCTGCCGCTGCGGCGGCTCGTACACCAAACCGTTCTGCGACGGCTCGCACGGCCGCGTGGGCTTCGACAGCAGTAATCCCGTGGAGTGAGAGGAGTCGATGGAGGAACGAGGCTGGCGCCCGGCACGGAGCTCTCGTATACTTCGCTTCACGACACCGTTCCTGCGGGGTGAGCCATGATCCGCCAATTCATGCAGCGCGCGCCTGTCCAGGCGCCTTCGCCGTCGTCCGACGTTCCCCGCTTCGCCACGGAGCGGTCACGAGCGCCTTTGAGCGTGGAGCAGGGAGTCGCCGAGGCCCGCGGCGGCGGCCAGCCGCTGGCGGCTCCCGCCCAGGCGGCACTGGCGCCGACCTTCGGCACCGCTCCTCTCACCCGCGTCCGCGTGCACGCCGATTCCCACGCCGACCGGCTGGCCGCCGACGTGCAGGCGCGCGCCTTCACCGTCGGGCGCGACGTCTTCTTCCGCAGCGGCGAGTACCGTCCCGAAAGCAGTGGGGGAGTCGAGCTCCTGGCCCACGAGATGACCCACGTGGTGCAGCAGGGCACGGGGCAGGTGCCGGCGGCGGGCGTGGCGCAGGCGTGCAGCGCGTGCGGCAGCTCCAAGGAGGACCCGGAGCACCGGACTGCAGAGACCTCCTCTCCCTCTTCGGGCCTCGCCCTGGGGCCGCGGGACGACCGTTTCGAGCGGGAGGCCCACCAGGTGGCTCAGGCGGTGGGCAGCGGCCAGCCGTCCCCGGTCCTTCAGCGGCGGCGTGAGACCGTGCTGCAACGGTTCTGCGAGGACGATCCGGATGTCGGCAAGAGCCCGAAAACGAGCCCGGACAAGAGCCTGAATACGAAAAGGAAAGGTAAGGACCAGCTCGAGGAGGAGCAGCAGCACGAGATCCCGAAGCAGCCGAAAAAAGTTAAATTATAATTGATAGCCTCAAGGCTCCGCGGCGCCCTCGTCCGCGATCAGTGAGATCCAACCCCGTGCCTTGACGTGGTTCGGCGTGATCGCCACGGCCTCGCGGAGCCAGGCCAGGGCTTCGTCTCGTCGGCCGAGAGCGTGGCAGCACAGCCCCATGTTGTAGAGAACCGCGTCCGTCCTGCCGAAATAGTCGATGGAGGCTTCGTAGTACTCCAGCGCTTCCGCGTACAGCCGGACCTCCTGAAGGAGCATCCCCAGGTTGAAGAGCGAATCGGTGGCCCCGGGCACGAAGTAGAAGTTGCCGGCGATCTGCTGCGCATTCTCGGCCAGACGATGAACGGCGTAGGGCTGCGCATAGGGGAGGCTCGCCAGGATCACGTCGAAAAAGCGATTGAAGACGTAGGGGTCCCACAGCGTCAGCTCCAGCAGAGCCACCAGCGTCTCGAGGCGCGCCCGCGGCTTCGTCTCGTCGAAGTAGCGCAGCACGTCGTAGAGATGGCCGGGATTGAACGTCCCCATGAACTGCTGCAGGGCGAGGCGGGTCTCGGGCAGAGAACGCAGCTCCATGCCCAGGGTGAAGAGCGAGGTGATGATCCCCTCCGACACCTGGTGAAAGCAATCGCCTCCCTCGTCCCGGGCGTAGCGTTCCACGGCCTCCAGATCGACGATCACGGAAAGGCAGCCGCCGTGCAGGCCGACCGTGAGCCTCCCGTCCTCGTTCTTGTCCCATGCATGCAGGATCCCCTTGTCCGCCACCAGCAGCAGGATCTCGGGCGACACGCGCTCCCGCAGGCGAGCGATCCCGCGCAGGGCGCTCACGGGAAAGAGGAAACGCCCCGCGCCGGAGAGACCCAGGTACCCTTGAAGGACGCCGTCGAGAGCCGCCTGCTCGTAGCGAGGCCATGCCACCTCGTGCTCCTCGAGGTCGCCCAGCAGGGTGGCGAGATTCAAGAACCCGTTGGTTAAGTCATTGGAGGGCGCCGCGAGGGCGGGGGGCACCAGCGTCTCCAGCAGCCTCCCCTCTTCCACGCGATACAGATCGTGGGGAACCGAGTCGAAAACGTAGTTGGCGATCACCACCAAAGGTTTCTGAGCAGTGGTAGCCGGATCGGCTCCCAGCACCGTGCCGGAGAGCTCGAGCGCCACGGTGCCGTCGCCATCCAGATCGAGCTGCGCGAAGTCGAGCACTCCCTGGACCACGAACGGCTGGAGCGCTGCATGAGCCCGCCAGAACTCCAGGTTCTTGCGCGAGACGTCAGACATTACATAGCAGAAATCCGCGGCGAATACGTCCGCAGACTCCCTCAGCGCCATCAGGCGACGCAGCAGGTGGTAGCTGAAGGTGCCCGTGCCGGCCCCCAGCTCCAGGATGTAGAACGGTCCGCCTGCGGCTGCCGGCGTTCTCTGCCGGCAGTCCTGCAGGAAGCGGAAGATCAGCGTGGCGTAGGCATGGGCGAGGTAGGGGTTGCTGGTGATGTAGAACGGCACCTGTCCGTTCCAGGCGTTGACCCCCTCGGTCTCGAAGAACGTTCGCTGTTGTCGCCAGAGGGCGCACTGGGAGAACGGCACACTGAGAGCGCTCCTGTCACCGCGAGCCGTCATAGATCGGTGAGGATGTTTTGTGTTTCGCCCTCGACCTGGTAGATCCCGTTCCAGGGATCGTAGGTGGCGGAGTAGTAATCCACCTTGCAGTCGAAGTCGGGCGGAAAGGCGTCCTTCGACCAGTTGTTGTCAAAGTTGGTTATTTTTGCAGCGAGGGCCGCGTTAAACGGGTTGTTCTTGAGGTTCTCGTGAACGATATTAGCGGTGACGTCGGCGGGCCTCACGCCGTAGTTGGCTACCACCTCGTACTCCACCCAGAGATGGCGATAGTTGTTGCCGGGTGTGGCGGCGACCACCTCGAGCGCGTCACCCTGGACGTCGGTTCCCACATTGTGGTTGACGGGATCCACTCCCTGCGCCGGGTTGTTGTTCTGCAGCCAGACATTCTGCGCTAGCTTCGCGTGCTTCACCGCGGCGTTGGGGGGTTTGTTCGCCGGGGTCCAGAAAAGCATCTTAGTCGCCGGGTTGGCGGTGGCGTGTGTCTGGATGGCTTTGTTCATCGCCGTTTCGTAGCCGGCGTTCTTCTGGGTGCCGTGGTTGACGACGGCGTTCTTGACCGGCTTCTCCACCTGGTTGCAGTGTGCGCCATTGCTACGCTTCGAGCCGAGCAGGATGTTGGTAGGGTTCTGCTGCGTGCCTGCCGCGCCGTTGGCCGGGTCGAAGTGATGGTTGATGAGATGCATGCGAGTGGATGCCTGGTGGAGGTTCGTGTCCTTGACCAGCCCCCCGGCGCGGGAATAACCATCCCGGTAATCGGGAAAATTGGTGGGATCGCCCGGGGCAGATATCGCTCCCGCGTCATACTGCTCGCCGGCCGTCCTGATGAGGTTGCGGACGCCGCAAGCCGTGTTGGGCCGAGCTCCGCCGGGGAAGGTCAGCGAGTGCCCCGGATAGTTGCCGTTGTGGTAATTGGCCAGGCCGAACTTTGGTCCGGCGAATTGCCGCTGGATCAGCGAGCCTGGCGCCACGGACAGGGAAGACGAGGGGAGGAGTGGATGCAGTGAGGCCGCATCCGATCCTTTCCAGTCCGGCGCGAGATCAGGTCCGGCCGCGGCGGCCGGCTGCGGCGGCGCCGCGCCTTGCTGCACCACGTGGGCTAGCTCGTGGGCGATCAGCGTCTGTCCCTTGCGGCTCTGCGGGTCGAAACCGCCCTGGCGGAAGAAGACGTCGCGGCCGGTGGCGAAGGCGGCGGCGCCCAGCGCCTTGTTGAGCTCCGCGGAGCGCTGGTCGGCGTGCACCCGCACCCCGGCGAAGCTCACTCCGTAGGCCCCTTCCATGCTCCGGCGGATGGCGGCGGGGAGCGGGGCTCCCTCTCCTGCCTGCTGGTGGATGGCCGTGGCCACCTCCGGGACGACCGGCGTCGCCGCGGCGGGAGCGGCGGCCTGTCTCGGTGGCGCCGCGGCAGTCCGCGGCTCGGGAAGCCGTGGCCCGTCCGGCCGTTCCCGCGAGCCGTGCAGACCGTCGGTGCGCTCCGGTCCGGCGTGCAGGCGATCGACCACCTGCTCCGCGGCCTGCTCCGCCGCGCGCTCGTGGACGCCGGCTGGCGGGCCGAGGGCGAGCTGCGGTGTGGCGCCCGGCGAGCTGACGCCTGGCGCTGGGACCTGGGGAGGGCGCATGCGTGCGAACATGTCGTCTGGCTCTTTTCACCCGCGGAGCTGCGATCGTACACCCCGGTTCGCCGGACCGCAATGCCGGTGACGGGGCTCTGCTGGCTGCCCAGCGGCGACTGCTCCCGGGCCGCCGGATGTAGACACTCGCATTTGCCGTAATGTTGTTCGTTATGTTCGGCGGTACAGAATGAGCCTCGGACCCTGGCTCCGGAACGAATCTGCGGCAATGAATATGGATTCGCTCTGGCAGGGTCCAATGTATTTCGGCAGGGAACAGCCAAGAAGGGACCTCAGGGACGACAGGGACAACAGGGGCGAGGGAGAAAAGAAAGACCGCACCAGCCGGGTTCCCCTCTCCCGGGGA
>DASUEN010000111.1:0-11352 GCA_036275055.1 Thermoanaerobaculia bacterium | reverse complement strand
CTGGAGGGCCGAGCCCAGGCTCTGGGGCGCGAACTGAAAGAGGAGGGCGCCGCCGCAGCTTCCTATCCCCTCGACGAACGGCGCCACCACCTGGTCCGTGGCATAGGCGGGATCGAGGAACAGAGGATTGGGCTGGCCGCGGTGGACGCCGTAGCGGTCGTGATCGGGCCAGCGGGCCACGGAGCAGGCTTCGTGAGCCTTCACCAGGAACTGGAATCCCGGCGGCACCACCTCCCGGTAGGCCGCCAGCTCGGCCGCCTCGACAGGGGCGTAATGGGTGCGGTCGACCCCCACGCCGCGGAACAGCGGGTGGCGGGCATAGGCCGCGAGCCCCTCCCGGGCCAGCAGCGACTGGGAGTAGGAGCGGTCCCACACCAGACCGGCCCAGCCAGGAAACGACCAGGTCGATCCGCCGAGATGGATCTCCGGCGGCAGCCGCCGGCCGAGCTCCTCCACCTCAGGCGGTTGGGAAGCAGCCTCCACGCCCTTGCGCTTGGGCTCCGGCGGCGGTCCAAGATCGAAGAGGGCGAGCTGATCGTCTTGCTTGCGGCGCGCCATGCGCCGCAGTTTATTGCGGAAAGCCGTGCTCGCGCCAGATCAGGTTGCGAGAAGCGAGCACCGCCCACCCAAGACCCTCATCACCCCGGCCCTCTTCTCCCGCCCCTTCCCTTCCCCCCTCACCGGGAGAAGAGGGAGCCCCCACCCAACAGCAAAAACGGTTCGGCGGGTTCCCCTCTCCCGGGGAGGGGGATAAGGGGGTCGGGAGAGGGGCAGGGGTGAGGGTCTTGGGAGGGGGTGCTCCGGATCTACGAATCACCCCGCCTTCTGAAACTCCACCGTGGGCGGCAGCCCCTCGTCCAGCGTCCGCGGCCGCCAGTCGAGCTCCGCCCGCGCCCGGGAGTCGTCGAACGCCCAGTGGCGCTCCAGGCTGTTGAGCTGCTCGTTCGAGAAGGGGGGACGGAAACCGCGCAGGCGGTAGAACGGGGAGGAGAGGGCGAGGCCGGCGCGGGCCAGGCCGATGGGCAGGTCGAGGCGCGGCGGCTTCACTCCGCCCAGCGCGCAGACGCGGTCGGCCAGGCTGCGCAGGGTAGTAACGTCTCCCGTCAGCAGGTAGCCCCGGCCCGGCGGGGCCTTGTCGATCACCTTCAGCATGCCGTCCACCAGGTCTTCCAGGTAGATCCAGGCGGTCTTCTTGTCCGCTCCCACGAGGACGGGGTAGCGCCCCTTGAGGAAGCCGCGGAGGATGGCGTTCGCCCCTTCCTTCTTCCCCGGCGGGCCGTAGACCAGGCTGGGGAAGACGGTGTTGACGCGCAGCCCCTTCTTCGCCCATTCCTGAATGGCTTGCTCGCCGGAGTGCTTGGTGGCGCTGTAGAGGGTGGGGAAGGGGGTGAAGGGAGGCGACGTCTCGTCGATGGCGCGGCCGTCCGGGGGGCTGCCCCCCCACCAGGCCACGGAGGAGACGGAAAGGAAGCGGCCAACGCCCAGCTTGTAGGCGAGTGAGGCGACGTTCTCGCTCCCCTGGAGATTGGCGGTGCGCATCCGCTCCGGCGGGCCGGTCAGGTCGAGCTCGGCTGCGGCGTGGATCACCCAGTCGGCGCCGGACATCCCCTCCCGCATCGAGACGCGGTCACCCACGTCGCCCACGAAGGTGGCAATGCCGAGCTGCTTCAGGGGCTCGGCGTTGCTGGTGGGGCGCACCAAAGCCCGCACCTCGTGCCCTGCCTCGACGAGGCGGCGAGCCAAAGGGCGCCCGATGTAGCCGGTGCCGCCGGTCAGGAAGATCCGCATGGGCGGATTCTAATCGCAGGTACGCCGATTCATAAAATTGGAGAAATGGGAATCCGCCATAACCCGCCCCTGTTGTACGGGCTGGGACGGGATTCGGGAGTTGACCCGTCTTGGAGCCTCAACCACTCCGCAATCTTCTCAGCTCTCTCTCCTCCCCCCGCACGGCTCCCTCCCCGTTGCGGGGCTTTTTTGTTTCTGCCCAGGCTACACCCCACCTCGGGTCTCAGCAGGGACATCTACAAGTGGAGCGTTCGAAGTATGAGCTTGGACCCCCAAAACCGGTGACGGATCCGTCGCAATTCAATGTCTGCTCTCCGACCATGACGGTATGCGAAGCGTCATCGAAGTAGATCGTGTCGATCTTATTGATTGGAGTTGCAGCAGCTCCCTCGGGCGTCAGGAGGAGTAGAGTACCGGCCATAAGCCCCAGGAGCACGATAACTCCGGCGGTTTTGGGGGTAGAAGGGCTGAGCAGATCCCTGAGCATTGTTCGATCCTCCGGTCAATACAAATACTCTAAGGCAATCTGTGCTACCTCTGCAAGGGCCTCCTTCTATCCTGGAGGAACTCCCGGGTTGTAAGCTGATGGCGCATGAAGACGATCGAGACAGAGGTCCTCGTATCCCAGGACTTGCCCGATGAGAGGCGGCCTGCATCGCCGGCCCCCCGCGTCAAGCGCTCTTTGGTGGACTTTCCAGTTCACGATCTCGGTCCTTGGCCCGAAAATCTGTCGCTGCGGCGGGCCGAGCTCTACGGCGAGGACGAGAGGTAAGACGCCGTTCAAGCCTCCGCCCGGCGATGAATCGCCGGGCTAGGAACGGCGCCCCCTGAAGGGGGCTTCAAAGCCGGATTCATCCGGCGTCGTTCCTAGCCCGGGTATTTATGCCCGGGCGGCGGGGCTCGGTCGCGCCCAACTTCCAGATACCCTTCAAGGGCATCTACCCACGCAAAAGCTGCCGCAGCACGTAATGCAAGATCCCCCCGTGCCGGTAATACTGCACCTCCTGCGGCGTGTCGAGGCGTAGCCGGGCCTTGAATTCCGCGACCGAGCCGTCGTCCTTCCGGGCCCGCACGGTCACCTCCCGGCCGCCCGCGAAGCCGCTCTCGACTCCCGCGGCGATGCCTTCGACGTCGATCACCTCGTGGCCGGTCAGGCCGAGCTTCTCGGCGGTGTCGCCGGGGAGGAATTCGAGCGGCGCGATCCCCATCCCCACCAGGTTGCTGCGGTGGATACGCTCGAAGCTCTCGGCGATGACGGCGCGCACGCCCTGGAGCAGGGGACCTTTGGCCGCCCAGTCGCGGGAGGAGCCGGTACCGTACTCCTTGCCGGCCAGCACCACGGTGGGCACGCCGTCGCGCTGGTACTTCTCGGCCGCGTCGTAGATCGGCAGGGGTTCGCCGTCCGGCAGGTGGACGGTGAAGCCCCCCTCGATCTCGGGGACCATCTTGTTGCGGATGCGGATGTTGGCGAAGGTGCCCCGCACCATCACCTCGTGGTTGCCACGGCGGGCGCCGTAGGAGTTGAAGTCCTTGGGCGCCACGCCGTGCTCGGTCAGGTAGCGGCCAGCCGGGCTCGCCACCTTGATGGAGCCGGCCGGCGAGATGTGGTCGGTGGTGATCGAGTCGCCGAAGACGCCCAGCACGCGGGCACCGTGCACGTCCTGGACCGGGCGCGGCTGGGCCGGCATGTCCACGAAGTACGGCGGCTGGCGGACGTAGGTGGACTCGGGGTCCCAGGCGTAGGTGTCCCCCTCCGGGACGGCGAGGGCGTTCCAGGTCTCGTCCCCCCGGAAGACATCGGCGTACTCCTTGCGGAACATCTCGGAGTGGAGGGAGCGCAGGATGGTCTCCGCCACCTCGTTACGGCTCGGCCAGACGTCCTTTAGATAGACCGGCTGGCCATCGCTCCCCGTGCCCAGGGGCTCGGAGCGCAGATCGACGTCGATGCGGCCGGCGAGGGCGTAGGCCACCACCAGCGGCGGCGAGGCCAGGTAGTTGGCCCGCACGTCGGAGTTGATGCGCCCCTCGAAGTTCCGATTTCCTGAAAGGACGGCCACCGCCACCAGGTCTTTCTCCTCGATGGTCTTCGAGATGGCGGCGGGGAGCGGGCCGCTGTTGCCGATGCAGGTGGTGCAGCCGTAGCCCACGAGGTTGAAGCCGAGCTGGTCGAGGTAGGGGGTCAAACCCGCCTCGCGCAGGTACTCGGTGACCACCTTGGAGCCGGGGGCGAGGCTGGTCTTCACCCAGGGTTGGGTCTTCAGCCCCTTCTCCACGGCTTTCTTCGCCAGCAGGCCGGCGGCCACCATCACCGAAGGGTTCGAGGTGTTGGTGCAGCTCGTGATGGCGGCGATCACTACCGAGCCGTGGCGCAGGGCGCCGGCAGCGGCATCCGCGGCGGCTTCCACCTCCGGCTCGGCCACGGCGAGGCCAGCCGCGGTGCCGCCCACGGCCTGGAGGCCGGGAGCGGCGGCGGGGCGGGTCTTGCCTGTCTTGCCGGCGGCCGTCATCGCCGTGAGCTCCTTCTCGAAGGAAGCCTTGACGTCCCCGAGGCGCACCCGGTCCTGGGGGCGGCGGGGGCCGGCGAGGCTCGGCTCGACCGATCCCAGGTCGAGCGACAGCGCATCGGAGTACTCCGGCTCCGGCGAATCCACCGTGTGGAAGAGCCCCTGCTCCTTCATGTAGGCCTCGACCAGCGCCACCTGCTCGGGCGCCCGGCCGGAGAAGGCCAGGTAGTCGAGGGAGACCTGGTCCACGGGGAAGATGCCGCAGGTGGCCCCGTACTCGGGCGCCATGTTGCCGATCGTCGCCCGGTCGGCCAGTGGCAGGTTGGCGAGGCCGGGGCCGAAGAACTCCACGAACTTGCCCACCACCCCCTTCTTGCGCAGCATCTCGGTGACGGTGAGCACCAGATCGGTGGCGGTGGCGCCTTCCGGCAGCTCGCCCGCGAGACGGAAGCCCACCACTTGGGGAATGAGCATGGAGACCGGCTGGCCGAGCATGGCCGCTTCGGCCTCGATGCCGCCCACGCCCCAGCCGAGGACGCCGAGGCCGTTGATCATGGTGGTGTGGGAATCCGTTCCCACCAGGGTGTCGGGATAGGCGTAAAGCTCGCCTCCCACTTCCCCCTCCATCACCACCCGGGCCAGGTACTCCAGGTTCACCTGGTGGACGATGCCGGTATCCGGCGGCACCACCCGGAAGTTGGCGAAGGCCTTCTGCCCCCAGCGCAGGAAGGCGTAGCGCTCGCGGTTCCTTTCCAGCTCCTTCCCGGCATTGATGAGGAAGGCGGCGGCGGAGCCGTACTCGTCGACCTGGACCGAGTGATCGATCACCAGCTCCACCGGCTGCAGCGGATTGATCCGCTTGGGATCGCCCCCCATGGCTACCATGGCGTCGCGCATGGCCGCCAAATCCACCACCGCGGGCACGCCGGTGAAGTCCTGCAAGAGGACGCGAGCGGGCATGAAGGCGATCTCCCGGGAGGGGACGGCCTGCGGGTCCCAGGTCGCCAGCGCCTCGATCTCCCCGGCGTTGACGATCAGGCCGTCCTCGCGCCGCAGCAGGTTTTCGAGCAGGATGCGCAGGGCATAGGGGAGGCGGGAGACGTGGAGCCCGCGCTTCTCCAGGGCGTCCAGCCGGGCGAGGCGGAGCTGACGGCCGCCCACCCGCAACGTCGCGCGGCTTCCGAAACTATCGTTCATGGGATCTGTTCTCCTCGGATTCTTGGGGCACGGGAAGCTACGGCGAGCGCCGCCGGGTGCGGCGGAGGCCCGCCGGTACTGCCAAGACCACGCAACGATAACAGCTTTCTCCCGGAGGCGGCGAGCGGGAGTAAGATGAGCCCATGCCCGTGAGCGATTCCGACCTGGTCACCCCGGTGCTCCTGATGGCCATGCCGCAGGTGCTCGACCCGTTCTTCCACCGCAGCGTGATCCTGCTGCTCCATCACGAGGAGGAAGGGAGCCTGGGCTTCATCGTCAACCGGCCGACGGCGATCAAGGTCAGCGAGATCCTCCAGGGGATGGACGTGGGCTGGCGAGGACGGGACGAGACGGTCGCCTATTTCGGCGGCCCGGTGCAGCCGAACCTGGGGACGGTGCTCTTCGCCCCGGTGCTGCCCGGCGGCGGCGAGAAGGATACGGCCTCCGAGATCGCCCCCGGCGTCGCCATCACGCAGCACATCGGCGACCTCTCCCTCCTCGCCGAAGAGCCGCCCGACCGGTTCCGGCTGCTGCTCGGCTATGCCGGCTGGGGCGAGGGGCAGCTCATGGAGGAGATCCTCCGCAACGACTGGCTGACGGCGCCGGTCGATGCCGGCCTGATCTTCGCCCCCGATCCCGAGCAGGTCTGGACGGCGGCGCTGCGGTCGGTGGGGATCGATCCCGCCGCCCTCCCTTCCTGGATGCCGCACGGCCCCTCCGAGGAGTCGGCCAACTGAACCCTCCAACACGGCCTCCCCGAGGCTTCACCGGGCGATCCGAACCGGAACGCATGCGGACCGAGCATCACCGCTCGGCGGGAGGGTTGGTGGTGGAAGGCTCCCGTATCCTCTTGATCTCCACCCAGTCCGGCCGGCGCTGGCAGCTTCCCAAGGGGCACATCGAGGAGGGGGAGACCGCGGAGCAGGCCGCCCTGCGCGAAGTGCGGGAGGAGACGGGCGTCACCGGCCGGGTGATGGCGCCGCTCTCGGAAGTGGAGTACTGGTTCGTGGAGAAGGGAGCCCGGCGGGTGCACAAGCGGGTCGACTACTTCCTGCTCGGCTACGTGAGCGGCTCGGCCGCCGACTTCGACGCCCTGGAGGTCTCGGGCGCCGAGTGGTTCTCCTGGGACGAGGGGATCGCCAAGCTCAGCTTCGACAACGAGCGGCGGGTGGTGATCCAGGCGCGCGAAATCCTGCAGGAGCTCCTGGAGCCGGGCCTGAAAAGCAGCGGCGAGACGGGATAAGATCCGCCGCCATGAGAGGCTCGAAAGCGACACCCTCCAAGACGGTGAAGACGGCGGCCCGGCGGCCCGGGCCCCCGGGGATCACCCCCGGCCAGGCCAGGAAGGAGTCCCGCCGGGCGCGGCGGGAGCGGGTGGCGGAGATCATCGCGCGCCTGCACCGCGAGGATCCCAACCCGCGCATCGCCCTCGACTTCGAGACTCCCCTCCAGCTCCTGGTGGCCACCATCCTCGCCGCCCAGTCGACGGACGTGCAGATCAACAAGGTGACCCCGGCGCTCTTTCGGCGCTACCCGGAAGCCCGCGACTTCGCCGGTGCGGACATGGCGGAGCTCGAAGAGCTGGTGAAGAGCACGGGCTTCTTCCACAACAAGGCGCGGGCCGTGAAGAGCTTGGGGATCGCCTTGATGACCAGTCACGGCGGCGAAGTCCCGGCCCGGATGGAGGCGCTGGTGGAGCTGCCAGGGGTCGGCCGCAAGACCGCCAACGTCGTCCTCGGCAACGCCTTCGGCCTCAACGAGGGTGTCGTGGTGGATACCCACGTCCATCGCCTCTCCCGCCGCCTCGGCCTCACCGAAGAGGACGACCCGGTGAAGATCGAGCGCGACCTGACGGCCATCGTCCCCCAGGAGCAGTGGACGCTCTTCTCCCTCCTCCTCATCGATCACGGACGCAAGACCTGCCAGGCCAGAAGGCCCGACTGCGGGCATTGCCCCATCGCCGAGCTCTGCCCGTCGGCCGAAGTATGAAGAGGTATGAAGATGAGTGAAAAAAAGACCGCCGTCGTCACCGGGGCCAGCGCCGGCTTCGGCGCTGCAACGGCCCGCATGCTGGCTGAGGCCGGATTCCACGTCCTCCTGGGAGCCCGCCGGCTCGACCGCCTCCAGGAGGTGGCCGCCCCCTTGGGCGACCGCGCCACCGTGGTGCCGCTCGACGTGACGAACTCCGAGAGCGTGGCGGCTTTCGCCACCCGCGTGCCGGAGCGCCTCCACCTGCTGGTCAACAACGCCGGCGGCGCCCACGGCCTGGACCGCATCGAGAGCGCCAAAGACGAGGACTGGGAGTGGATGTGGGAGACCAACGTCATGGGTATCCTGCGCCTCACCCGGGCGCTCCTCCCCGCCCTCCGGGCCTCCGGCGACGGCCACGTGATCAACGTCGGCTCGATCGCCGGCTTCGAGACCTACGTGGGGGGCGCGGGCTACACGGGGGTCAAGCACGCCGTGCGCGCCATCACCCGCACCCTCAGGCTGGAGCTGCTGGGCGAGCCCGTGCGCGTCACCGAGATCGCGCCGGGCCTGGCGGAAACCGAGTTCTCCCGGGTGCGTTTCGACGGCGACGAGGAGCGGGCCAAGGCGGTCTATCGCGGCCTCGATCCCCTGACGGCCGAGGACGTGGCCGACTGCATCGTCTGGGCGGCCACCCGGCCATCCCACGTCAACATCGACGAAATCGTGGTGCGGCCACGGGACCAGGCCACGGCCACCATGGTCCACCGGCGCAACCCCGGCGCTTCCTGACGCCTTGAAGCTGCTTCCGCTCACCCTCCTCGCGGCGCTCGCCGGTTTGCTGGCCGGCTGTGTACGGAAGAACCTGACGACGCCCGAGCTCTATGATGAATACTGCACCCGCTGCCACGGCGACCATGGGCAGGGGGACCGGCGTTCGCTCACCCTCTACCCCCACGCCAACCTCCTCGCCTCACCCATGGCCTTGCGGGGAGACCGTGCCGCCGTCCGCCAGCGCATCGCCGAAGGCTACGGCCCGATGCCGGCCTTCAAACGCCGGCTCGAGCCACAGGAGATCGAGCGGCTCGCCGACTACACCCTGAAGCTCAGCCGTCCCCCCAAGGAGACCCCGTGACATGGACCCGCAACGCCTGAAAGACGCCTATCAGAAGCTGCAGAGCCTTGACGAGCGGATGACCTACAAGGTCCGCCCCCGCTCCAGCGGGCCACTGTCGAGCCGCCCCTCCTCCGAGCAGCTCGAGCAGGCGGTGCGAGACCTCGCGAGCTACACCGTGGAGCTCAAGGAAGTAGTGCAGGAGCTGTTCCTCGCCATCGCCTCGAAGCCGGGGACGCCCGGGGCCTGAGCGACAGAGAGGAGCGAAGGTCCTCACCAAAATGACTTGACAGGTCATTTTCGCCTGGCTACAATTTTGGCCATGAAATCCATGGGAATCGCCGAGCTGAAAGCGTTGCTCTCCGAAACGCTCGTCCGGGTGAAAGCGGGCGAGGAGATCCAGGTCACCGAGCATGGTCGACCCATCGCCAAGCTGATGCCGCTCTCGGGCCTGAACCCGGCCGTGGCCACGCAGGAGCTGGTGCGGGCCGGGCTCGTCAAGCCGCCGGAGAAGCCGGCGGACGAGGCGTTCTGGAAGACCTTCTGGAAGATGCCTCGCGCCCGGTACGTCCGGCAGGGCGACCAGGACGTCGAGGAAGCCGTCGAAAGCTGGGAGCTGCGGGGGAGGCCGTCTGAGGTTCTGGGATAGCTCGGCACTCCTCGCCTTGGCGGTACGGGAGCCCTTCTCGGAAGGAGTGGACGCCCTCCTCCAGCAGGATCCGGAGGTCGCCCTCTGGTGGGGCGGCATCCTGGAATACGTCGAAGCCCTGGCGGACCTCCGGCGGCGTGGGCACGTCACCGAGATCGGGTTCGAGCGGGCGCGGTCCCTCCTCGATCACCTCCGCGCCCGCGCCTTCGAGATCCAGCCGTCCGAGGAGGTCCGCGCCCGCGCCCTGCGCATCCTCACCGTCCACCCCCTGAAGGCCGGCCGCGCCCTCCAACTCGCCGCCGCGCTCGTCTGGTGCCGCGAGCGCACGCAGGGGGTGAGCTTCGTCTGTCTCGACGAGCCCCTCCGTCTCGCCGCCGCCCAAGAGGGCTTCCGCGTCCTCCCCTATGCCGGCGAGGTCCACGAGCCCGAGCCGCCCGAGAAGTAAACGTCGCTCTAGCCGCCAGGCTGGGGCCGGCCCCCGCCGCCACCCTCGCTCATCAGCAAGAACATCAGCCGGGCGGCCCGGGAAAGTATCCGCCCGGCCTCCACCGAGACCTGCTCGACCTCGCGGCGCAGGTCGAGCGGGAGACCTGGGGGACCCTCCAGGGGCTCCAAGGAGGCTCCAGTTCCCCGCAAGGCCTCGATGAACGCCTGGGTTTGCCCCACGGCCGACAGCGGGAAGTCCAGGGCCGCCAGGAGCTTCTGCAGGGTCTTGAGCCCCGGCACCATCTTGCCCCGCTCGTAGTCGGAGATCGTACCGCTCCGGATTCCCGAGCTCTTGGAAAGCTCTTCCTGATTCAGTCCCCGGACCAACCGAAGTACGGCCAAGGCGGTCCCGAGGGTTGCGTCCGGCATGGGAGGGGATTTTACTCCGGTACGCTACTTTTTTCCCACATTGACCCACCTTTGATTCGGCAGTAGACTACTCCATTCTAACTGCGGAGGAAGATCTAGATTCTTCTGCCGTCAGGGGGAAATCCACGATGTTGAATCCAACGCCGATAGAACGGATGGTGGACGCGGCGGGCCGGCCGTACTTCCTCCCGGGGCTGAGTATGACCCTGGAGCAGTTCCGGAAGGCGCTCGCCGACCCGAACCCGCAAGCCCGCGCCGTGTTCCTGGCCGAGCTGCTGCGCAATGCCCGTGCGGACGATGTCTTCTTTCTCGTCTCACCCGGCGAGATCCTGGAGATGTGGCCGCTGGTGGAGGACTGCCTTGGAGACAAGAAGGATTTCTGGCGCTGGCTCTTGGATGAGCTGGAAGAGCGCTGCCTCGGCTGAAGCCGACCTCTCGCCGGTCGCCGGCCGGGTGCTGGCCGTCCTCGCCGGCCTCGAGCCGGAGTGGGCCCTCTCCGGCCCGGCGGCCCTCTGGAGATTGCCGGGCATGCCGAGCCCCATCCATCAGCTCGACCTGGTCTGGTATGGCAGGGACCGCCTGCGATCCCTGCCCAGGGTCATCCGCCGGACCTTGGCCCAGGCCGGCATGGAGACGATCCGCATCCGCGGCACCCGGAGGCGGGCCTGGATCGGGGTCCGGGAGGGGAGTAGCGGTTGCTTGCTGAGGCTGTCTGCCCAGCCCGGCCCGCCGCTGGAAGCGCACCTGCGGACCCCTCTGGCGGGAGCCTGCCCCGCGATGGAAACGCCGCGCGAGGTCCTCGCCGCCACCCTCTGCTTCCTGGAAGAGAAATCGGAGGTCCAGGACCTCGAAAACCTCCACCTGCTTTGGACGAACGGGATCTCCCTGGAGCGAGGTTTCATGGATGCGCCGTTGCGGAATCCGGATTTCTGCGCCTTGTACCTCGCCTGGGGGCTCAGAGGTCTGACGATCGCGGACGCCGAGGCGGACCTGCTGAGCTTCAGGGAGGATTTGATCGCCGGGATCGTGGGCGCCTGCCTCCTCGACTCCCGCACCTGCTGACGACTCTGCCGCTAGACTGGAGACTAGAATCCCGGAGCGGACCGCTCCGCCGGTCCCTGCGAGCCTCGTCTTGATTCCCCTGCCCATCGACGAAGTCCTGTCTCCCCTCCTCGCCGCCCTGCGCGCGGGGCCGTCGGCCGTCCTCGTGGCGCCCACCGGGGCCGGCAAGACGACGCGCGTGCCCCTGGCCCTCCTCGCGGCGAGGATCGTCCAAG
>DASUEN010000110.1:0-106409 GCA_036275055.1 Thermoanaerobaculia bacterium | reverse complement strand
GCCTGAAGCCAAGCGAGCCCGTCCGGGACGTCTGCGGTCTGCTCGAAGCCAATGGAATCAAGGTTCTGCCGCTCCGGATCGCCTCGGACGCCTTTTTCGGTCTGTCCGTTGCGGCGGAGGATGGCGGGCCGGCGGTAGTGGTCAACACCTGGGATCGGATCTCCGTCGAGCGCTGGATCTTCACCGCCGCTCATGAGTTGGGCCACCTTGTCCTCCACCTCGACGATTACAGCTTGGAGAACAAGGAAGAGGAGGAAAGGCATGAGAAGGAGGCAAACCTCTTCGCCGCTCACTTCCTCATGCCGCAGAGTGTTTTCGAGAAAGAGTGGGAGGAGACCTACGGCCTGGCTTTCGTGGACCGCGTTCTCAAGGTGAAGAGGATGTTCCGGGTCAGCTACCGAACCGTGCTCTACAGGCTCGGTGAGACCGGCCGGTTTGGGACCGGGGTCTGGAGGAGTTTCCAGGCCGAGTATCAGCGCCGTCACGGCCGGACTCTGCTCAAGGACGACGAGCCCGAGGCGCTGGCGGCGGATGCGTTTCGGGCCACTTTCCCGGAATCCTCGCGTGCGGGCGAGCCGGAAGACCTCTCACCGGCGGATTTCATGGAGGATCGCCTCCTCCGCCTCGTTCGGCGGGCGGTGGAGTCCGAGGCCATCACCTTGGCGCGTGGCGCCGAGATCCTTGCCCTCTCTCTCCAAGACATGCGCCAACTCTCGGCCTCCTGGGTGGGATAGGACAGGACCTTGGGGAGCGAGGGGCGGCTGCTGGTCGTCGACGCGAACGTCCTCATCGACTATGCCACGGCCGATGCGACGATTCTGAGTCTCGCGGCGCGGTTCGTGGGAACGATCCACGTTCCTCGCACGATTCTGGAAGAGGTGGATCAGCTTGGAGAGACAGACTGCTATCGGCTGGGTTTGCAGATCGTCGAGGCCTCCCTACAGCAGGCTATGGAAGCAGGACAGAAGAGAGGAGGCCTGACCTTCAACGACCACCTCTGTCTGATCCTGGCGCGGGACAGCGGCTGGACCTGCTTGACCAATGATCGGGCTTTACGCAAAGCTTGCGATGGCATTTCCGTTCCCGTACTCTGGGGTCTGGAGCTGATGCTCGAGCTGATCGCGACCGGACATCTCGCATCAGAAGCAGCTCTCCAGGTGGCCCGGGCGATTCAAGTTGCAAATCCCCGTCACATCACGATCGAGATTCTCGATCGCTTCGAACGGAAAGCATTCCCTGGCAAGCCCCAAGAACCTGCCGTACGATGACGCTCGGCTCTCGCTTCGTACATGAAGCTGTCGCGTCGATCAGGCTCAAGGCAAGAGGTCCTCAGGCTGGCGACGTGCTGGGACTCGAGGGTTGAACCTGTTTTGGACCCTTGGGACTATTGGCACAAGGGCGAATCCGGAGATGCTGTGGGCTGTTCAGAATCTGCAGCTCAGCCGGGAGAAGCCCATGAACGAGTCCAAACGTGCGAGTCGACTCTCCTTCGTCCTCTGCTTCCCGCTGGCGGTGGGTTGCCTCGGGGCCGTCCATCCGGCCCGGGGCGCCGAAGGGGACGCCTCCACCTCGGCCCCAAGCCTCGAGATCCCCGTCAAGCCGGACCTTCCCGCCGGCTACCCCGGGCGGGTCGGACTTTTCGAGACGCCGCTACGGCAGGATTTGACATCATTGCAGCTCACCGGCCTTGGGCAGGGGCGGTACGCGCTCCGTTTCTCCTCCGGAACCGAGACGCCGGCTCTGCCCGAGATCGATCTGCGGCCTTTCATTCCCCGCATACCGCTCCTCGCCAAGGGAGATCCTTCGCTCACCCGGATCGCGCTCATCCAGCGGGAGCTGAATCGAAATCAGACCCGGTATCCAGCGCCCGGCAGGCCGGAAACCGTCTTCGTCGCCAACAACTGCCTGAGAGGAGGGCTCTGGGAAATCGGACTCGATCATAAGGGTGCTCAGGGTGCGAGCACCTACTATCACGGCTGGTTCACGTTTCCGAAGACCGAGTACGCCCGACTTTTCGAGACTCTGAACGGGGTGTCCTACTCGACCGTCGCCGCCGATCTCGACCAGTATCCGAAGCTCGACGGCCTCGCCGTGCCTCTCGCCAAGATCCGGTCCGTGGTGCGCGACGTGCCGGTGCCGGCGATCGACTCTCATCTGGGGGAGCCGGTCGATCAGTTCTCGGAGCAGGCGCGCAAGGCGAAGCTCGTGATCTCCCCGGCCGTGCGGACCTATGGCGACTGGTCTGCTCCCGACCGGCAGCCCATCGTCACCGCGAAGTTCAGCGAGCCCGGGTTCTACGACAGCAAAGATCCCATGCGCTTCGACCTCGCCTGGCTCGCGCATCCCGCCGAGGCGCACTGGCGGTGGGTCCAGAGCCCCGTCTTCCCGGACGGTTTTGCCGAGATCGAGCTGCGCTACCAGAACGGTTATCGTCTCCTCCTTGCCGACGCCCGGCTGGCGAATCTACCGGCACGCGGCACCAAGCCTGCCGACGAGGCCGACCTCCTTCACGTGACCTTCGGCATCGAGACCCCGGAGATCTACGCCAACGCCGACGAGCGAGACCGCGAGCTCGCGGCGGAGCGGCCGGCCTACCTCTTCCTTCTAGACGCCAAGGGGAACCTCGTGGACAATCACCACGCCGGTCTCGACCGCGTCTACCTCTGGCGAGAGGCCGGAGCTCCGGACCGTCTCCATCTTTATCTGGTCAGCTACGAAAGAATCGCCCTGGTCAGCCACCTGAGCATGGCCGTTCCTGCCGAGCCCCCAAAGCCTGCCGCGCAGTGACAGTCCGGCTCAGGACTATGGAGACCGGCGCCGGGTCCTCAGCACCGGCAAACGTTGTTCACACAGGCGCCGTGGATCGCACCAAAGGTGCACTGAGAATTGCTGTTGCAGAACCTCGCCATCGGGCAGCCGCCTCCGATTCCAATGGAGAGCAGCGGCGTGGCGAAGACGGCGAGAAGGACGGCTGCGGCAAACAGGATACGCGTTCTCATCAGTTGATCCTCCTTGGGAGTCAAGGCCAGCAGGTTGCTACTGGCCGCCTTTCTTCTTCCGCAAGCTCTGCGGACGCATGTCGGTCCAAACCGCTTTGATGTACTCCAAGCACTCTTTTTTCGTGCCGGACTTCCCTACGCTCTTCCAGCCGGCCGGAATGGGCTGGCCCACAGGCCAGATCGAGTACTGCTCTTCACTGTTGATGACGACGTTGAAAAGGGCGGCCGGATCTTCCGCGGCTTCGTCACGCGGCGCAAACTCGACCTCGTCGAGCTTGGTTCCAGGCGGGAGGTCGTGGACGAACTTCGCGAGCTGGCCAGAGTAAGAGAGTTGAACGTAGAGCGGGACGAAGTCGACGTTGTCCGCGGTTTCAACGCCGCCGATCATGGGCTGCTTGCGCCAGCTAAAGACCTTTCCTTCGGTCAGCTTGGCTCCGAGAGACCGGAGCTGCTGAAGGGTTTTCCAGTGGAACCACTCCTCGCCGTGAAGCTTGGCCGACTCGGCCCACTGCTCGGCGCTGGGCGCCACCTCGACGTAGCGTCCGCTGCCGGCGTCGAGCCAGAAGATCTTGCCGTTGGCGGTCTGCAAGAAAAGATCGCCGAAGACCGTGGCCCGGAAGATCTTGACGTCCGGCCCCACCTTCCATCGCCAGTCTTCGAGAAGGCGGTCTGCGTCTTTCGAGTCCACCGGGACGAACAGATCGTCGGTCAACGTTTTCGGCCACGGAGCGGCGGTCTTCGCGGCGGCGTAGCTCTTGCTGGCCGCGACCCCCAGACTGGCGAGAAGCAGCAGCACAATGAGCCCCAAGAGACGAAAATTCATGGCGTCTTTTCCTTTCCAGCCTCTGCGGACGGCCAACCTTTACTTTTCCTCCCACGCCCCCAAAACCTGCCGCAGACTGACGATCTGCCCGAGATGGTAAGCGTTGTGATCCGCGATCAGCATCGCCTCGCGGAGGATCGTCTGCCCGTCTCCCCAGGGAATCTTGGCGTAGAGGTCGGTTTCCGGATCGGTGACGAGATCTTCCATGGCTTTCCGGTCCTGATGGAACGCCTCGACGCTCGCCTTCCAGGCGTCTTCACCGTCCGGAGCCTCGGCGCCGGGCCAGTAGCCGTCCGGGAACTTGGGGGAAACGTGATTGCGGCTGCGGCTGAACTCCAGGATGTCCCACTGCGCGAGCCGCAGGTGCTCCAGGAGCTGCCAGACCGTATGGGGAAGCCCCGCGGCCTTCTTACCCCGCAGCTCGTGAGGAAGGTCTTGGATCGCCTTGTCGAGATCGAGGTGCGCACCGCCGCCCCGCAGCAGCTTCACCAGATGGTCACGCAGGGATTGGTCTTTGTCGTCCATGCTCAGGATTCCCCCACCAGGCCGTCCACCAGGGACTTGCTCCCCTGCACGGCCACTCGTTGCAAATAGAGCTTGACGCCCACGAGGCCCCCCAGCTCCTCGCCGCCGCCGGCCCGGCCCGGACCGCCGTGGAGGGTCTGCGGCAACGCCGCGCCCGAGCCCGGAGCATCCCCGGCCGAGCCCTCGGAGCCGATGTAGATCCGCCCCGTGCCGCCTCCCCCCCGCGCCACGAAGTCGCCTGCCCAGCCGGCGTCGTCCGTATAGGCCGAGGTCACCAGGGTGCCGCCGCCCAGGGCCACGATTCCGGCCGCGTCCGCTGGCGTGCCGTCGTAGGGAAGGAGGGTCGCGACCGGCGCGAAGACCTCGCGGCTGTGGACGGCGCCCGCGCTCCGGGCATCGTCACTGCGCAGCAGCGTGGGCTGGACGAAGAAGCCCTTGCCGGCCGGCGCTCCCACACCATCGGTTCGCTCGCCCGTGCCGTGGACGATCTTCGCCGCCTTGGCCAACTCGCCGATCCCCGAGAGGGTGTCCTCAAGCTGCTGCGCGGTCGCCACCGGCCCCATTCTCACGCTGGGATCCGCCGGATTGCCCACCACGACCGTGGAGAGCTTCCCAATCAGCGCCTCCTGGACGGCGCTCAACCGGTCCGACGGCACCAGGATGCGCCGCACGGCCGTGCACTTCTGCCCGGTCTTCTGCGTCATCTCCCGCACCACGTCCTTCAGGAACAAGGCGAAGGTGGCCGAGCCGTCCTGGACGTCGGGCGCCAGCACCGCCGCGTTCAGGCTGTCGGCCTCCACGTTCACCCGCGTATTGGCGGCGAGGAGGTTCCTCCGCGAGCGCAGGGTGAGCGCCGTATCCGCCGAGCCCGTGAAGGCGAGCACGTCCTCGGGTCCCAGGCGGTCCAGGAGGTCGCCCGTCGAGCCCACGATCAATTGAAAGGCGCCCTCGGGAAGGAAACCGGCCTCCACGATCAGCTCCACGCAGCGCTCCGTGACCAGCGCCGTGGCCGTGGCCGGCTTGGTGATTACCGGCATGCCGGCGAGGAGCGCGCACGCCGCCTTCTCCGCGAATCCCCAGGCCGGGAAGTTGAAAGCGTTGATATGGACCGCCACTCCGGGGCGCGGCACCAGGACGTGCCGGCCGTAGAACCCCTCCGTCTTGGCGAGTTGCACGCCCTCGCCCTCCGGCAGGAAGGTGCGGTCGCCCAGCCGCCAGCCAAGGCTCGCGTAGTAGGCCAGGGTGCCCGAGGCGCCATCGACGTCGAAGGAGCCGTCCGGCTTGGTGGTCCCCGTATTGCGGGCGGAGAGGTCCAGAAGCTCGTCCCGGTGATCCCGCAGGACCTTCGACATCTCCTTGAGGAGCGCCGCCCGCTGGCCGAAGCTCATCGCCCGCAGCGCCGGTCCTCCGCGCTCGCGGGCATAGGCCAGCACGGCCGCGAAATCGATCCCCTCGCTCGAGGCGCGGGCGATCTCCTCCTCGGTCGAGGGATCGACCAGCGTCACGAAGCCTCCCTTCCCTTCCTGCCAGCTCCCAAGGACGTAGCTCTTCAGCGTCTTCATCGCTCTCCTTCTCCTGATGGGCCGCCCGGGGTGTCCGCGGCGCGCGGCGGGGAGATCCTACATCGTCTTGGGATCGAGGTCCCCCTGGAGAGCTGCCCTCTCCTCCGGGTGATCGTCGAGGTACCGCTCAGCCAGGGCGCGATGCTCGGGGTTGAGGGACGTCAGGTAGAGGCGGGCCTGGCGAGGGTCCTCGACCTCCGGCGCGTTCCAGCGCTCCAGGACTCCGGTGAGGAACCCGGCCGCGGCCAGCTTCGCCCGCCGGGGATCGAGCTCCTCGCCGAAGGGGAGGGAGACCTCGGAGAGCAGCTCGCCCCGCCGTCCCCAGTCGTAGACCTGGAGCCGGCGGGCCCAGTCGTCCACCATCCTCTTCATCTCGGGGTTCAGCTTTTCGTAGAGCATCGGCTCACTCCGCTTTCTGCCCCTCGTCGAGACTGCGCTTGAGCAGCAGGGCGCGCCGCTTTTCGACGGCCTCGATCCACAGCGGGACGAAGGCCACCAGATCGCGCAGCACGGTATCGATCTCCTCCAGACGGGCCGCAATCCGGCGGCCGACGGCGGCGTGGCAATGGATCAGGTCCCGTACGCCCTGCTCCTGCGCCTCGTGAGACGTGCCCACCGACGCCTTGATCCCCTCCACCGCCTCCAGGGCCGTCTCGTGGAGGTCCAGCACCAGCCGGCAGTGGTGGGGGATCTCGAACGCATGGCGGTCCAGGATCTCCATCTCGTAGAACCGGATCCCCCGCAGGGCCAGGATCTCCTTCAGCTTGGGAGTGAGCCCCGTGAGCAGCGTCCGCAGGAACTCGGCCGTAGGCTCCCAGTCCTCTCGCGACGGCACCGCTTCGTCCCGCCGGATGCGCTCGCGAGGCTTCGACAGCCGGGTGCGCCGGCCGTTCTCCAGCCCCTCCAGGTAATCGCCCAGCCGCATCAGCGTGGAATGGAGCCACTCGGCTTCCTCGATGTCGCGCGGAAAGCGCCGGGAGAGGAAGTAGTCCGCATCGTGAAGGCTGCGCGGATCGGCCGCCATCACCGAGCCGAACGTGTCGTGGAGGAAGGCGTGGATCTGGCCGATCGAGACGCAGAGGAGCTTGCGCACCTCCAGGAGCTGGCCCGTGGGCACCGCGTCCGGGAAAGCGTCGAGGTCCCGCAGCACGTGCGTCTCCAGCATCGAGAGGGCGAGCCCCGCGCCCTGGCGCGCATCCTCCAGCCGCGGGATGCGGGAGGGGACCTCCAGCAGCGGGGCGAGCTGATTGCGGATCAGATGGGAGACCCGCCGCACCCTCCCCCAGATGTCGAGAAGTCGCTCCGGCGAGCAGTGAAGCAGGGCGTAGTTGCTCTCCAGCACCCCCTCGATGAGCCGGATGGAGCCGAGGAAGGAGCGGATCCGCGGGTTCTGGTAGTTGATCCGCTCGAGCGACCAGTCGAGGGCCGTCACCCCCTCGGGGAGGGATACCGGCTGATTGCCGACCAGGATCACATGGCGGGGCTTCGGGCTCATCGGACCGCTCCGAGGAAGGAAAACCCTACCACCACGAGCGGCTGGGAGAAAGACGGCGACCAATAAAAAAAGAGCCCCCAGGGGAGAACCCGTAAAGGAGGGGGGGCTTCGTGGGTAAGTGACGGCGGGGGAGAAAACGTTTCGGCCCCCCTGAAATCCCCCGTGCTACCATTCCCCTCCCGCAAACGCCGCGGGCAACCCTGCGGCGCGGGTCGTCACCACTTCCACGCGAGGTCTCCATGTTCGACGGTCTTCAGAACAAGCTCCAGGACGTCTTCCAGCGGCTCAAAGGGGAGGGCCGGATCACCCCCGACGCGCTCGACGCGGCGTTGCGTCAGATCCGGCTGGCCCTGCTGGAGGCCGACGTGCACTTCCGGGTCGTCAAGCCCTTCATCGACCGGGTGCGCGAGCGGGCTGGAGGCCAGGAGGTGATGGAGAGCCTGACCCCGGCCCAGCAGGTGGTGAAGATCGTCCGCGACGAGCTCTCCGCCCTGCTTGGAGACGAGGGGACGGAGCTGCGTCTCGATGGCCGCCCCGCCGTCGTCATGCTCTGCGGCCTCCAGGGCTCGGGCAAGACGACCACCGCCGGCAAGCTCGCCAAGCGCCTGAAGAAGAACGGCCGCCATCCCCTGCTGGTGGCGGGCGACCTCCAGCGCGCCGCCGCCGTCGAGCAGTTGAAGCAGGTGGGCAAGGGGGTGGAGGTGCCAGTGCTGGAGCCGGAGGCCGGGGAGCAGGTGATCGCGCTCGGCGCCCGCGCCCTCTCCGTCGCCCGCCAGCGCGGCCACGACGTGGTGATCATGGACACCGCCGGCCGCCTCCACGTGGACACGGAGCTGATGGACGAGATCAAGCGCCTGGCGGACGAGATCAAGCCGAACGAGATCCTCTTCGTCGCCGACTCGATGACCGGCCAGGACGCGGTGAAGAGCGCCGAGCAATTCGCCCAGGTGTTGCCGCTCACCGGCGCCATCCTCACCAAGCTCGACGGCGACTCCCGGGGCGGCGCGGCCCTCTCCATCCGCACCGTCGCCCGGGTGCCCATCCGCTACGTAGGCGTGGGCGAGAAGGCGGACGACTTCGAGCTCTTCCACCCCGAGCGCATGGCCTCGCGGATGATAGGCATGGGCGACGTCCTGTCGCTCATCGAGGCCGCCGAGCGCGGGCTCGACTCCGCCGAGACGGAACGGCTGGCGAAGCGCATCGTCAATCAGCAGTTCACTCTGGAGGACCTGCGCGACCAGCTCCGCCAGCTCAAGAAGCTGGGCCCCCTGGCCTCGGTGCTGGAGATGCTCCCCAAGGTCGGCCCCCTGCGCGGGCTCGACGCCGCCAGCGTGGACGAGAGCGGCCTCAAGCGGGTGGAGGCGATCATCAACTCCATGACGCCGCTCGAACGCCGCCGGCCGGACGTCTTGAACGGCGGCCGCAAGAAGCGGATCGCCATGGGCTCCGGCACCTCCGTCGCCGAGATCAACCGCCTGCTCAAGCAGTACCGGACGATGCAGAAGATGATGAAGGGCGTCCAGGGCAAGTGGCTGAAGCGGGCGATGGGGATGGGCGGGGCACGGGCGTAGCGCTATCTGAGCCGGCTCGCGCGGTGCGCAGAGTTGACTGCGTGAGACCTCAATTCCAGCGAGACGTGCTCCAGGCAGAGCTCAATCCAGGCCAGGAGGCTGGAGACGTTCTCTCCGTAAGGGCGTCGCCAAGCCCGGTTTTCCGGAGGTGACCAAGTAGCGCCCATGGAGAGGTGATATTGGCTGATGTCCAAGAGAGAGCTTCCCCAGCCGGTAGAGGAGGACGGCTCTTCGATCAGGCCGCCTCCTTCTGGAGGAAGCTCCTCCAAGCCGTTTCCTGGCGATAGCGCCTTGCCAAGCGGCTCCTGGCCAGAAGGGAGGAGGACTGGGACCGGATGGTCAATGTTCCAGTGCGGCTGAGCTGTTCCGGAAGCTTCTTGAATCCCGCAGTGCTCCCATTCAGCTCGGAAGAGTTGGTGAATCGAGCCCGCTGGTCCCTGCCAAAATCCGAGGCTCACGGTATCCAGCCGCAGGCGCTTCTTTGCCTCTTCGACCTGCCAGCGCTCGTACCAGGAGAGCCAAGCCTCCTGGGCTACCTTGAGCCTCACCACCGGCGTCGGCGTGTTATTGCGCCGGTAGCCGACTTCCCAGGCCGACGGCAGCAGCTCGAGCTCGACTCGAGAACCCGTCCGGGCGTTCTTCCAGGCGCCGGGACCGCCTGGAGAAGCCCTTTGGCCGATCGACATCTCTTCCCCGTCGGCGTACTGCTCGAGCATGGCCACGATGCCTTGATGCAGGGATTCGATCCTCCCAGGCCCCACGACGAGCGACGTGGCGGGAGCCTGTTTCTTCAAGGAGCGTCTGTGAGCGGCCACTGTTCCAGAGTCCGGCCATAGGCTTCAGCGACCCGCTCGTCCAGGCGGCCCGAGCGGTCGATGCCTCGGCCTTTGAGTATCTGCTCTCCCTCCTCGCGCAGAGCCGAAACCACGTCAGGCGGCACTGCGTCCTTGGAGAGGAAGTCGGGAACTGGGACGTCGTTTACGAACCTCGGCGACAGGTCGAACTGCCCGCCCAAGACGCGAGGGGCGAAGTAGGAGAGCAGGATCTCGAAGCATCGGCTGTTGAAGACCGCGAGGTAGCACGGGCCCACTTGGCGGGTAACTTCGTCCGGATCGGCTCCCTCGCTCGGTACAGGGGCCTCGGCAATCACGTCAGCAGGTAACTCGGGCGGGAGGGAGGAGCTCTTCAGGATCCAGGCGAAGCCTTGGCCGACGACGAACTCCCCCGTCTCATCGAAGGCAAATTTCCCCGGCAGGCCGAAGTAGGCGGAGACGAGCTTCGGCTCCTTGCGGAACTGCCAAGTCCGAGGCTTGAGCAGATCCCACCACGAGCCGGAATGTTTGGAGCGGTTCTCGAGGAGGGAACGATTTGGCCTCAGGAACTCGTCGTAGTAACGAGGGACATGCGACCTCAGACTTTCTTCTGATGGAAAAACGTGCCCGCCTTCGGAGTAAGGATAGAAGACGAACTGTGTTTTCTCGATACGCCCATCGCGGAGGGTCTTCGTTCCCGCCAGGGGGCGAAAGAGCTCGCGCTCCCGGGCCGGCAGCCGGCGAAGTTGATCGGACGACAGGACGAACACGGCGTTCGCTCCGGTCCTGATTCCCTGCTGTACGTCGAAGAGATCCCCAACCCGGCGAGCGCTGGAATTGGCGAGCTCCTCGACAAGAGTGCGGAGGCCCTGAGGCCTTGGCAACCAGGAGACCGCCTTGAGATCGGCGGTGGGAAGCTCATAGACCTCATAGCGCTTGCCTGGTTCCCCGAGTGGCCGTCGTTTCCGCAGGGCGCGAAGGAACGCTTCACCGGAACCTGGATCGGAGTAGCCCATGAGGGTGGTGCCGCCTTCGGGCTTGCCCTTGCGCAAAACCAGCAGCGCGGGTTCAACCATGACTCCGGGGAAGACGTCGCCTCCCTTGAGCCGGGCGATCAGCAGAGGGGTTGCTTGGGCCAGGAGCCCTTCGCGCCACTTGTGACCTGTCCAAGTCTCGAGCAGAGGGGACGGGAGAACGGTGGCGAGAACCCCTCCGGGCCGCAGGGCCTTGAGTCCGAGGCTGACGAAGGCCATGGACAGGTCGGGCCGCCCTCCCTGCTCGGCGCCACAGATCTCAGTGACCGTGATCTGCTGGTCTACGTCCAACTCGTCCCACGCAATGAAGGGAGGGTTCATGAGGATCAGATCGCAGATGGGCCAGTCCTCTCTCAGGGCGTTGGCGGGTTCGACGTCAACGGACGTGCTGAAATCGGCCCGCGGCGTCTCGCGTCTGACGTCACCAAGAACCAGTTGGGCCATGAGAGCGGCAGCCGGCGAAACGTCCATCCCTACCAGGCGAACGTCAATCCCTGGAGGGATTTCGGAGGACTCATTGAGGATCCTGAACATCTCGGCGAGGAAGATTCCGGAGCCGCAGGCCGGATCCAGGATCGTCAAGCGGTCACGATCAGCCTTCCCCGACAACCCGGACCAGGCGAGCTCCGCGAGGAGCCGGGCGAGGCCAAGCGGGGTGTATACGACGTCCTTGCGCTTGCTCCTGCCGCGGGAGGCTGGCTCGTGTCCTGCAAAGAGCGGAAACTGAGACGATTCCCATTCGAGATGAGCCTCCTGGTAGAGGGCGCCCGCGATATGACGCAGCAGAAGGCTGGCGTTTAGCCGGCGGCCTGTCGTGGGCTCCGGCCGAAGGAACTCGTCGTGGATACCCAGCGGCAGCTTCAGAGAGCCGAGGTCCTTCGGGAGCTCTTCGCCCAGGAGCGCAGCAGTCTCTCCGACCGTCTGCACTCCCAGCCAACGCTTCTCGAACTCTGGCTCGGAGCAAGCAGCGGCGGCTCGCAGGAGGAAATGGAAGGTGCGAATGGGCTCCAGGTCGCCGGACCTGGTCGAGCCGAGACTCTCCCGAACGATCCGGAACAGGCGAAGACCGTGTTGCAGAACGCGAAGCCCCTTGGGCCTGCCCGCCTTCTCGAGTGCGTCCAGGAAGTCGACCCCGTGCCGGAGAACGCTAGGCAGCACAAACCGGCGAATGGTTCCGGCCGAGTCCCAGCGGCGTAGCAGAACGACACCATTCTTCTCTCTGGCGCCGACCTCGATGTGGTGAGGGACATCCACTGACCAAGCCCAGTCATAGAACTCTTCGTCCTCTATCTGGAGGTGTGAGGCGGCAGGATGATCCTGGACGGTGACGACGAAGCTGGCTACGGCTCCGTCCAGCATCACCACATTGCGTCGACCACCTGTGCCATTAGAGGCTGGATGCGTCGGACCGAAGAGAGGCCGCGAGACGAAACCCAGATCTTCGAACAAGCGTTCAAAGTCAGTTCCCGGGTTCTCGGTTTCAGGATGGGGGGCTTTCACGGCTGAAGTCCTCTCGTCATGGCGTAAATCAAGCGGAGCCTATCATGGTAGTGTCGCGTGGTCTCGTTTCCGCGACAAGGCTCTTCTTGAAACGCTCCTTTCCAGACCGGTTTATCGTAACCGAGGAATCGGGAAGGTGAGTCGGTCGGAACGGTCGCGGGCTCCGTCTGGACCGTCTCACTCTCAACTGTCTCGCTTCGGACTGTCTCACGGGAGACCGTCTCACTTGGCGACGCTTCGCTCGAATTCGGGCTGCCCGGAGCCGCGTACGCCTCGTTCCTTCCCGTCCGCGGCGAGCCAGATCATTTCCAGGGCGCGCAGCTTGGCGGACCAGCAGCAGAGGAGGCGCGAACCGGCCGCCGGTCTCCGGACTCCCCCGTTGCCTTCGCGGAGGTTTCCCACGTCGAAGGGGGCAGTGGGGCTCGCCGCACGCGGCGGCCGCGCCAAAGAGCGGACGATGGACCCCGGTCTGGCCAGGAGACGCTCCGCGAAGCGGACGGTTGCCGCCGGTTTCCCGGCTCCGCGCGCCGCGAAGCGGACGGTTGGCCCCGCTTTCCCGAACACCCGGCTCGCGAACCGGACGGTCGGCTACGAATTCCCAACTGCCCGGCTCGCGAAGCCGACCGCCCGGTTCGAATTCCCAACCGCCCGCTTCGCGAAGCCAACCGCCCGGTTCGAATTCCCAACTGCCCGGCTCGCGAGGCCGACCGCCCGGTTCGAATTCCCGACCGCCCGGTTCGAGCTCCCAATCGCCCGCTTCGCGAGGCCAATGTTTCGCTTCGGGTCTCCAACGGCCCGGCTCGCGAGACCAGTCTTCCGCTGCGGTCTCGTACCGTCCCGCGATGGGGCGCCGATCGTCCTCCCCGGTCTCCCATCCGTTCGCTGCCCAAGGCCGAGGGCCGGCCGCGCTTCCTGAACGGCCCGCTTCGCGGGGATCGCGGCCGAAGACGGCCCCTCCTGAAGAGATTCACTTATAGCGTTATATCATCGGAACTCCTGACGCTGCCGGGCTGGCCGGCAGCACGATCAATGCGGTCGACGTAGGAGGAAGTACCGATGAAAATCAGAATCCTCTCCCTGATCGGCGCCTTGGCGCTCTGTTTCGTGGCCCTCACTGGAGTTGGAACGGCCGAGGCATCGACCTGCCCAATCAATTGCGCCAAAGCCCAGCAACAGTGTCTGAGCGGCTGCCCTTGTGCCGAATTCATCTGCGATCTGGCGAACTGCTGGTCGGAATGCGTCTGCCCGATCTTCTGCCCCCAAACAAGCTAGAAGGCAGGTAGCTCCCGCCGCGCTCCCGGGGACCCGAGCGCGGCGGGAAGCTGTCGTCAGGCCCCCCTGGTTTTGCGAACCGGCCGTTCCCTGCTACACTCACCCGTCTTTGCGCGCCCTCCCTTGGCGGAGGGCCATGGAGTGCTCCGCGCAAGGCAAGCACGACAAGAAACCTGGAGGCTTTGAGATGCTGACGATTCGGCTGCGCCGTATGGGCGCCCGGAACAACCCGTTCTTCCGCGTAGTGGTGTCGGACTCGCGCAACACCCCGACGGCCGCTGCAGTGGAGGAGATCGGTCATTACGACCCCACGAAGAACCCCGCGAAGGTGACGATCGACGCCGGCCGCGCCGACTACTGGATCGGCAAGGGCGCCCAGATGTCGCCCACCGTCAGGAAGCTGCTGGCCCAGACCAAGAAGAGCGCCTGACCGTGCCCGAGCTCGCCGACGATGTGAAGGAGCTGGCCCGGCTGCTGGTGGACGAGCCTGACGCCGTAGAGGTGCAGGAGATCCCCAGCCGGCGGGGAGGCGGCATTCTGGAGCTCAAGGTAGCCCCCGGCGACTTGGGGAAGGTGATCGGCCGCCAGGGGCGGACGGCACGGGCGATGCGCACGCTGCTGGAAACCCGCGAGGACCGGCGGGGAGTGCGCCATGAGCTCGAAATCCTCGAAGACTGAACCCCTGGCTCCACTTGCGGCCCGGCGGGACGACCTGCCGGAGACCGTCACCGTGGGGCGCGTGCTGCGCCCCCACGGCGTGCGCGGCGAGGTGGTCGTCGAGGTGCTCTCGGACGTGCCGGGACGCTTCGAGAAGGGGAGCCGGCTGCTGGGCGTCCCCGAAAAGCAGCCGTCCCTGCCGCTGGAAGTGGCGGCGAGCCGCGTCCACAAGAGCGGCGCGGTGGTGCGTTTCGCGGGCTGTGACGGCCGCGACCGGGCCGAGGAGCTGCGCGGCCTCTGGTTGGAGGTCCCCCGCTCCCAGGTGCCTGCGGCGGAGCCCGGCACCTACTACCAGTACGAGCTGCTCAACTGCCTCTGCAGCGTGAGCGGCGCGGAGCTGGGGCGGGTCGCCGAGGTGGTGGAGGACGGTGGCGGCCTGCTGCTGATCGTCGAAGGGGAGGAAGGGCGGCGGATTCCGGTGCCGTTCGTCCGCGAGTTCCTGCGGCAGGTGGACGTGGCCGGAGCGCGGATCGATCTGGAGCTGCCGCCGGGGCTGGTCGAGACATGCGCGTCGAAGTCCTGACCATCTTTCCCGAGCTGTTCGAGCCGTTCCTCTCGACCAGCCTGGTGGGAAGGGCGATCGACAAGGGGCTCCTCGCGGTGCGGGTCCACGACCTGCGCAGCTTTACCGAGGACCGCCACCGCAGCGTCGACGACGAGCCCTACGGCGGCGGTGGAGGAATGGTGATGACGGCGCCGCCGTGGATCCGCGCCGTCCGCGCCGTCTCCGGGGATGGGCCGGAGCGCCCGTGGCGGGTGCTCCTCTCGCCTCAAGGGACGCGGCTCGACGATGCGAAGGTGCGGGAGCTGGCGGCGAAGGGAGAGTGCGGCGGCCTCGTCCTCCTCTGCGGGCGCTACGAGGGGATCGACGAGCGGGTGCGGCTGACCGTGGTGGACGAGGAGGTTTCGATCGGCGACTACGTGCTGTCGGGGGGCGAGCTCCCCGCCATGGTGCTGATCGAAGCCCTGTCGCGCCAGGTGCCGGGGGTGGTCAAGCTGGCGGATTCGGTCGCGAACGACAGCTTCCGGGCCGGCCTGCTCGACTACCCGCACTACACCCGGCCGCCGGAGGTGGAAGGGCTGGGGGTGCCCGAGGTGCTGACGGGAGGGGATCACGCGGCGATTCGCCGTTGGCGGGAGCGGGAAGCCCTGAAGGCGACCCTTGCCAAGCGGCCGGACCTGCTTCAGGCGCCGGAGGCGCTCGCCCGGCTGACCCCGGAGCAGCGCAGGGCGCTCGGCGAGGTCCAAAGAGACGAGACGTGAAAGGCTGCTTGCGCGGCCATTCTGAAATGAGAATAATGACGGAAACGTCCTTGGGCGATCCGTCGGGTTTGCGAGGTGAGTCATGAACCAGTTGGAGCAGGTCGAAAGTGCGTACTACCGGCAGGGCCATCCCGACTTCAAGCCGGGGGACTCGGTCCGCGTCCACGTGCGCGTGGTCGAGGGCGACAAGCAGCGGATCCAGGTCTTCCAGGGCGTCGTGATCGGCCGCCGCGGCGGCGGCACCCGGGAGACTTTCACCGTGCGCAAGATCTCCGGTGGCATTGGCGTCGAGAGGATCTTCCCGTTCCACTCGCCCAACGTCGACAAGATCGAGGTCGTGCGCCGGGGCCGGGTGCGCCGCGCCAAGCTGTACTATCTGCGCAATCTGCGTGGCAAGGCGGCTCGCATCGACGAGCGCCGGGAAGACCAGGGCGGCCGGTCGTAGGGCGGCCTTTGCGGTGCCGGCGCCTCGCAGGTGGCTGAGAAAGGAGTGGCGGTGAGCAGGGCGGCGAGACCTGCGGCCCAGCCGGCCCGGGCGATGATCGAGCTGTTCCTGGAGGCCTATCGTCTCCGCCTGCTGCGCGGGCTGGAGGAGGGGCTCGGCCGTTCGGGCTATGGGCTGATCGCCGGCGTCGACGAAGTGGGGCGCGGCTCCCTCGCCGGTCCCGTGGTGGCCGCCGCCGTCATCGTGGACACCCACTGCCTCGTTCCCGGTGTGGACGACAGCAAGTGCCTCACCGCCCCAGAGCGCGAGCGTGCCGCCCAGGCCATTCGCTCCACCGCCGTGGCTACCGCCGTCGCCGAGGTCTCCCCCGCGGTTATCGACCGCATCAACATCCTGGAAGCCACCCGCCAGGCCATGCGCGAGGCCCTCGCTCGCCTGCGCCCCGTGCCCGACTGCGCCGTGGTGGACGCCGTCTCCCTCTCCGGCTTCGGCTTCCCCTGCTTCCCCGTGGTGCGCGGCGACTGCTTCAGCTACGCCGTCGCCTGCGCCTCGATCGTCGCCAAAGTGGCCCGCGACCGAATGATGGTCGAGCTCGACCGTACCTATCCCCAGTACGGTTTCGCCGCCCACAAGGGATACTCGGTGCCCGAGCACCTGGCGGCTCTCACCGTCTACGGTCCCTCCCCGATCCACCGGCTGACCTTCCGGCCCGTGCTCCCCCGCGAGGCCCGCTGCTGATGGCCATCCAGCGTGAGCAGGTCGTCCAGACGGCGGAGAAGTTCGTCGCCCGCGGCAAGATCGAGCCGGCGATCCGCGAATACCGCAAGCTCCTCGCGGACAACCCGAACGACATCAACACCCTGAACCGGATCGGCGACCTCTACGCCCGCATCCAGCGCATCGACGAGGCCGTCGACTTCTTCACCCAGATCGCCGAGCAGTACGCGACGGAGGGTTTCTTCGTCAAAGCGATCGCCATCTACAAGAAGATCATCAAGCTCGACCCGACGCGGCTCGAGGTCTACGAGAAGCTCGCCGAGCTCTACCACAAGCAGGGGCTGGTCAACGAAGCGCGCACCCAGTACCAGGTGCTGGCGGACTATTACCAGAAGCACGACAACGCCGCCTCCGCCATCGCCATCTACCAGAAGATGGCGGATCTGGAGCCCAACAACCCCAGCTACCACGTCAAGCTCGCCGAGATCTACCAGCGCCAGCAGCTCACCGAGAAGGCGATGGCCGAGTACCGGGTCATCGCCGAGATGATGATCGCCCATGACCGCGCTCAGGACGCGGCCCAGGTCTACGAGCGCGCACTGGACATCGACAGCAGCAACGTCTACTTCATCCAGGACGCTCTCGAGCGGCTCCAGGAGTCGGGCAACAACGCCGCGGCGGCCCACTTCCTCTCCATCGCCGTCGAGCGCAATCCCCAGGCCGGCCGGCTGATCCACCTGACTCGGGAAGCGCCGCCGGCGCCGAGGGCTACGGCTCCCGCCGCCCCGGCAGAAGTCGCCGAGCCTCCGCGGCCGGCGCCGCCTCCGCCGCCGCCCCCGCAACCCGAGCCCCCGCCGCCACCTCCGCCCCTGCCGCGCGCCGTGACGCGCGTCCCCGAGCCCCGCTATGTGCCGCCGCCCCCGCCGCCGGAACCGGTGGAGGAAGAGCCCCGGATCTACACCCCCATGTACCCGGACACGGAGGTGGAGGAGGCCGGAGAAGACGACCTTGCGGCCACTCTGAAAGCTGCGGCGGACGCCGTCGTCCCGGTGCCGGCCGCCCCTGTCGCGGAGCCTGGCGACGAGATCGAGCTCGACCTCGACGAGGTCTTCGTCCTCGACATGGAGAGCGATGACGAGCCCACGAGCCTCGTCAAGCCGCCCCCGGACATGGCCGCCGGCACCGGCCTGCGTCTCGGCTCCGCCTGGTCCGCGGAGGGGAAGGGTGCCGCCGCCGCGCCGGTTCAGGAAGAGCCGGAGGCGATGGAGGAGATCGAGGCCTTCCCGGAGCTGGAGATCGAGCTCGACGCGGAGCCCGAGCTGGCGGCCCCCGCGGTTCAGGAAGAAGCGGCGCTCCCTCCGGCCGCGGAGCTGAGCGCCTTCGACTCGGTCGAGCTCCCCCGCCTGGATGGCAGCGGCGAGCTCTTCTTCGAGCTCGACGAGGAGCTTCCCCCTCTGGAGGCCCCGGCGTGGACCGTCGAGCCCGGGTATGAGGAGCAGGAGACCCTGCGCATCGACGCCGACCTCCTGGAGCGCACCGCGGCCGAGCTTCAGGAGCAGCCCGCCGAACGCGACGAGGACCTGGTCAGCGAGGCCGAGGTGCTGGCCAAGTACGGCCTGGAAGAAAAGGCCCTGGAGCGTCTGCGCGACGCCCTGCGGATCCGTCCCCAGAACCTCGGCGCCTATGCCTTGATGATCCAGATCCACCTGGAAAAGGGTCGCCACGACCGGGTCGTCGAGCTGGCAAGGACCATGGCGGAGTTCGCCGCGGAAACGGGCGACAAGTACCTCTGGCCGAAGTCGCGGCGGCAACTGGCTGACGCCGGCTACAGGCTGGATGGCGACCGCGTCCTGGCCGGGCCGCACGGCATCGTGGAAGCGCCGCCCCCGGCGCCCAAGCCGGCGCCCCCGCCTCCCAAGGCCGCGGCTCCGCCTCCTCCTCCCCCGCCTCCTGTGGTGAGCGCGCCAGCCCCGCGGGTGGAGCCGCCCGCGGCGGTGCCTCCGGCTTCCCCGGCGGCCCGCAAGAAATCCGCCGAGCTCGACCAGATGGTGCAGAGCCTGCTGGAGCCGAAGAAGGCTCGCCCGGCTGCGCCGCCTCCCGCGAAGCCCGCGCCGCCACCCCCGGCACCTCCGCCCCCGGTGGCTTCCGTACCCGAGCCGCCGCCCGTGATCGCGGCCCCTGCTCCCGCGCCCCCTCCGGCTCCGTCCCCCATGGCGAGCGCTCCGCCTCCTCCGGTGGCGGCGCCTTCCGCCGCTCCCCGGCCCGGCCTCTTCAATCCGCTGGAAATCGGCGAGATGATCGAGCGGGAAGAGCTGGACTGGGACGAGCCCGAGCCAGCCGGCCCGTCCGCGTTCGAGGCCTTGCAGCCTCCTCCTCCCCCGCCCGCGGCTCCGGGAGCCCCGGCCCCCGCCGGCTTCTACCCCGGTCTGGACGATACGGGCAGCATGAGCTGGCTTGACGAGGCGGAACGCAAGCGCCCGTCGGCCGAAGAGCGCTCCGACCGCCTCTTCGACGACGAGGAGGATTTCTTCGACCTGGCCGGCGAGCTGGAGCAGGAGCTCTCCCAGGAAGACGTCCTCCAGGGCGGCGACGGCGTGATGCAGCCGGCCGAGCAGTCGCTCGAAGAGATCGTGGAGGGATTCAAGAAGGGGGTCGCCGAGCACCTCTCACCCACCGATTACGACACCCACTTCAACCTCGGCATCGCCTACCGGGAGATGAGCCTTCTCGACGAGGCCATCGGCGAGTTCCAGATCGCCGCCAAAGACGCCTCCCACCTCGTGCTCTGCTGCTCCATGCTGGGGCTCTGCTTCCTGGATAAGGGGCTCCCCGAGCTGGCCGTCCGCTGGTATCGCCGTGGCCTCGAAGCCCCCGGCCTCAACGAGGAAGACAACCTCGGCCTCCACTACGACCTCGGCTGCGCCTACCTCGCCGTGGGCGACAAAGAATCCGCCTACAAGACCTTCGTCGACCTCTACGGCATGGACACCAACTACCGCGATGTCGTCGCCCGGCTCGAAGAGCTGGGTCCGCGGTAGAAGCCTGGAGTGCGCGATGAAAACGTGGAAGATCCTGACGATTTTGGCCCTGTTCGCCCTGCTGGCCTCCTGCAGGAGAGCGGACCCGGTCGTCGGACGATGGCAGGGGGTGAGCACCAGCGGTTGGACGGAGTATTTTCCCGACGGCGACGTCATCTTCAACGATGGCTCGGTATCAGCGAGTGGTACTTGGAAGCGTCTCGAAGACGGACGGATCAAGGTCGATTCCCTTGTGCGGGGAAGCAACACGGCCGAGGTCTATCAGGTGGCGATCGAGGGAGACAGGGCGATCTTCACCAACTCCATGGGAAGGACGAAGGTATATCAGCGTTCTACCGTAACGGCCAAGAGCTCCGAGACGGACAAGGTGGATGCCAAGAGCCACGCGGACGAGTCGGCCGAGACGGATTCCGGCCAGTCTCGTGACCGGGAGGCACAGCGGCGGACCATGGCGGACATTCGAACGACCGGCACTGCCATGTTCAGTTGGCTGACCGACCAGGTGGGGGCCGCAGCGGCGGGGCTGTCGCTGACCGACCGCCTGGGCAGACGAGGGGAAATCCAGAAGTACGTCCCGATCACGCGTGCCGAGCTCGAAAAGCTTCTCGTCCCCCACTATGCGAAGTCCATCCCGGAGACGGACGGGTGGGGCCATCCCTATGAGTACTACTTGAGCGTCAAGAACGTCCTGGCCCGTGAAGTCATGGGTATCCGGAGCCCCGGCCGGGACGGCAGGTTCTCCACGACGGAATATCCTCTCGGATCCTTTGCGCCGAACGACTTCGACGAGGACATCGTCTGGACGGATGGATTCTTCGTGCGCTGGCCCGAGAAACAAGAGAAGTAAACCACACCGCCCGTCCTCCTCCTGCCAGAGCGCCCCAGCCCAAGACTCTCACCCCTGCCCGGCTGGGGCGGTCTGGCTTTTTCCCTCGTCCTTGTTGTCCCTGCGGTCCCTGCCGTCCCTTGCTTTGCTTGTCTCCCCTCCCGCCACTAAACATCCTCCCTTCTCCCGGAACTATCCCAAGCAGAAAGGCTCCAGCGGACCGCCCGCTCGCCTGATGCCACAGCTTCTTTTCACATCTCCCACGAGAAGGAGAGGACCATGCACTCCGGAAAGTCGATACTCCTGGCTCTGCTCGTGCTGCCGGCCACGGCGGGCAGCAGCGGCGCTCAAACCTACGACCTGCGGGGCCACGCCCCCAGCCAAGGATCCATCGTCCAGAGGCGGTCCGAAACGAAAATGCCAGGGGGCGTGCTGAGCGTCGAGTCGGGGGACACGGTAAACCGGGTAAAGTCGGTCAGGGAAGGCGTGACGATCTCTGAAAAGGAAATCGTGCAGACCGCCGGGCCAAAGCTCACCATGCTTCGGCTGAAAGTCGCTGAGGATTGGTGGAAAACCTCGTTCGAGAAGGACGGCTCCGCTCCGGAAGCGACGACCGTGGACGATCCGCTCGTCGGCGAGACCCTGCTGATCGAGCGCCGCGACGACGGCTGGCAAACGACGATGTTTGGGCACGAGCCCAACGAGCGGCAGAAAGCGCGGCTACGCAAGCCGTTTTTCGATAGTGCCGAGGTCTATCCGGCGAAGCCGGTTGCGATCGGCGAAAGCTGGGTGGTCGAGGGAGCCAAGCTCGCCATGCTCCAAGGTTACGGCGATGCCTTGGCTGCCGACGGCAAGGCGACCTACACCCTGGACAAAGTGATTCAGGAGGCCGGAGAACGGCGCGCCCTCATTTCCTACCGCCTCGAGCTCAAGGTCCGGTTTCTCGACGACAACCAGGTTCCTACCGACCTCAACCTGGGCGGGAGCGGCAAGATCCGCCGCTCCCTGAAGACCTATCTCGACATCTCGGACCAGTTCACTGGTCAGTTGCAAGCCGCAGCCACCGTGACGGAGAACGGCCGCAAGTCGAACCTTACGGAAACCGGCCCCATCGAGGTCAGCGATTCGCAACAGATCATCACCCCCGCCTCTCGCGCCGAGGTGGTGCACCGGGCGACACCGGCTCCGAAGCCCGCCTTGGCCGCAGCCCCACAGCCGCAGCCGGCGGAGGAGCACAAGTCGTTCTTCCGCCGCTTGTTCAGCTCCAGTAAGACGGACGGCGAGGAGTCGGCACGCCAACCCCAGGACAGCACCCAAAGCAGTTGCACGGGCGTGCCCCTGCCTTGCTCCCAGCGCAGCGGGTTCAATTGCGGCTCCGGCTCGGGCTGCTTCAATGGTGGCTACTGCAACGGCGTGCCTTCGGAGTCCTGCTTCGGCAAAGTCCAATTTACCTGCTCGGCGACCCCCGGCTGCTATTGGCAAAGCTTTACGAAGACCTGCAGCGGCGTCCTGCTCTGCGCCGGCAAGGGCTCCTTCGCCTGCGGCGCCACTCCCGGCTGTTCATGGCAAGACGCCTGCATCGGCACCGCAACGGCCTGTTCATCGCTCAGCCCATCGCAGTGCGCGAATCAGCCGGGGTGTTCTTCGAGGTAGTTGTTTTTCTCCCTCTTCTCTTGACGGCCTTCAGGAGGCCACGTAGAGTAAAGCCATGCAGTCACTGTGCAGCAAGTGACGGCCTCCATCATGCGCCGCCTTTCTTTCACCAACAAGCGAGCCCGCGGAGTCCCGCGAAGGCTGCGGGCCTTGGCCCGGTGGGCCGAAGGATTCCGCGGCTATTTCCCTGAAGGACTCTCGGAGAGCGATCGTTACTGGAACTTCAAGCTACCGGTCCTTCAGGGGTTCGTCGATGGAAAGCATACGACTCAAGCCGTTCGCCGGGAATGCGCACAGCGGCTGATCGACGCCTGCTCCCATCTCATCCAGTCCAAGCCAGAGGAGGCCAAGCCGTTTCGCGTCGTCGCCGCCATCTGCTGGCCCGGCATGTTCGCGAGCGAAGTTTGCATCTATACCAGTGAAGACGTCTTTCAGGATCAGGTGCAGACGTGGGAAAACGAATTTGGTTCTGTGAAAACGATCACCGGCAAGAGCTTCGCCCAGGAATGGGGCCTGGCCCTGCCCGCCGGTTTCCACGAGCGCGGACTCGAAGTCCACGGCATGATCTCCGAAGACGTGGGCTGGTTCACCTTCGAGCAGTGGCTGTTTGGAGAGGTGCTGTGAGTTACGGAGGGGATTGAGCAGTGACACGTCCACCGACACGTCACCGACACGTCGGCGCACCTCGACACCTGCCTGCACACTCTGATTCGCCTCCCAATCAAGCCCTCCCTCCAGGCATAGCCGTTGCTCTCGATAGAATCCCAGCCCGATTCCGACTCTTGAAAGGAGATGCCCGTGGCAACGTTCAACCCTCAACAAACCGTCTTCACCCTCTCGATGCTTGCAGGCCTCAGCGACAGCTTTTCCGGCAGTGTGGGGACCATCGAGCCCGCGTTGACCACGGCGATTGAAAACCAGCTCACAACCTTGCAACCGCAGATCGGCTCGTGGGAGCTGGTGTGGGGGCCTGCCGTGTATGAGCTCCCCACCTCGGACCGCCCCGACAACACCATGTTCGTGGCCAGTAGCAGCGGGCAACTCGTGGTGGCCATCGCCGGCACGAATCCCTATTCGTTCCTCGATTGGATCGTCGAAGACTTCCTGGTGTCCGCCCAGGTGCCCTGGCTCACTGGCTCTCCGTTCTCTCTGGAGCGCAAGATCTCCCTCGGCACTTTCATTGGCCTCTCGGTCCTTCAAAACCTGACGCCCGGCCCGGGCCAACCCAGCGCCGGTATCCTTCTCAAGGACTTCCTCGCGTCCCAAGTCAGCGCTCCGATCACGATCAACGTCGCGGGCCACAGCTTGGGCGGCGCCCTCTCACCGACGTTGGCTCTGTGGCTCAGCGACGTTCGGTCGGAATGGGATCCCGCCCGCAATGCCACCCTCTCCGTCCTCCCCTCGGCAGGCCCCACCGCCGGCAACGCGGCTTTCGCCCAGTACTTGGACTCACAAATCGGCGCCCAGGTCACCCGCCTCTACAATCCGCTGGACGTCGTCCCCAAAGCCTGGATGACCTCGACTCTCCAGCAGATCCCCAACCTCTACGCTCCGGATATTCCGCCGGACGACCTTATCAAGGGATTCGCCGACCTGGCGACCGACATCTCGCAGGATGGCGACTACACCCAGATCAACCTCAATACGCCGCCGCTTTCCGGAAGCTCGGTCGACACTTCGAAAATCAATCCGAACGATCCGGCCGTCCTCAACTTTTTCGCCCAGGCCGCCTATCAGCACGTGGACGCCTATTCCGTTCTCCTGGGGACGACCGCGGCCCTGGCCCCGACTCTGCAGACTCTCAAGGCCACCGCGCAGCTCAGGAGCCCGGCGAGCGCGCTTGCCCAGCTCCAGGGCAAGCTTGCCAAGTTCCATCTGTAAGAGGGTGTCTGGAAAGTACGGGCGCCCTCGACCTGACGCCGAGGGACCTCCTGAATCGGATCCTCATCTGCCGCCTCGAAGCCCTGGGCAGCGGTAGGGGGAGGGGGGCACGTTGTCGCGTTTTGGCCCTCTTGCGCACATGTCTATGTTAGGAGGTTTACGCGATGAAGACCCTTGACCGCATCCCTGCCCCCCTTCGTCTGCTGGTCGCCGCCGGCCTCTTGGTCGTGGCCGTAGTACACGCGATCCCGACCAATCCCGATCCCTGCCATACCGCGATGTGCACCCCATGGGCCAACGTGGCGATCCTGGTGCTCAACCCCGCCTCGGACGGGCACCAGCATCGTGACGCCAACAACCTCTTCAACGTCAACGCGCAGTACAAGACCTACTCGGTGTGGGACGACAACAACTACCGGTACAACGCGGCGATGGACCGCTCCCTGCGCAAGCCCGGCGACGCGCAGGACTTCGGGCACGGCTTCATGGCCCTGCCGGCGCGCTACTCCTTCAACAACAACGTCGCGGCGATGACGGACGTGCCGATGTGGGCCCGCCCCCTGATCATGCAGGTGATCGCCCAGTGGACGACGATCAACGGCATGGGTAACAACGTCAACGGGGTCCCGATCCAGACCCAGATCCAGTTCCAGCAGGTCGCGCAGGGTGGCGACATCGAGATCCGCTTTGCCGCCACCTTCCCGACTCCCGCGCCCGGCGGGGGGTGGATGGAGATACCGTTCCCGTCGGACATTTACCCCGATGGCGGCACTGCCATTCCGCCCATGCCCGGAGGCGGAGCTCCCCAAGGCGGGCGGGAGGGAATCCTCGCCTTCTGGACGCCGTCCCTGAAAAGATTGACCTTCAACCGCAACGTCACCTGGTACCAGGAGATCGGCAACCCGCTCGATCCGACGAACCGGCCGAACGAGTTCGACTTCGTCACCACGGCGCTGCACGAGTGGGGTCACGTGCTGGGGCTCGACCACCCGGACAATCCGCCGGCGAATTCCACCATGCAGCCGACGCAGGGCAATCGCGGCATGGCCAACGGGATCCTCCGCAACCTCGACGGCGGCAGCACCACCGGCGCGAAGAACCTCTACACCATCGCCCGCTGCCAGCCAGCGATGCCCGGCGGAGGCTGCCCGCAGCCGACGCCCACTCCTACTCCGACGCCCACTCCTGTTCCTACCCCTACTCCCGATCCCACTCCTGTTTCCACGCCTATTTTTGCTCCCTGATCCTTTAACCTTCGAGGAAACCGCCCGGCCACGCCGCCCGCAGCGACGCAACGTGCCGGGCGGCACCGAGCCGGGTACGGTCAGCTATAGCGCTGGGGGACGGTCAACTCGATCAATAAATGCGCAGACCTATGGCCATCGGGCCGATGTCCGGCTTGTCGCGGTGGATCCTGATCTCGACGTAGTAGAGGCTGTTACTGAAATCGAAGGTATCAGGCTGAAATTTGCAGGTATTGCAGGAGTTTTCGAGACCGTCGCGACCGGTCACGTCACAGACACGCTCCACGGTCCCGGTGCAGGAACGAATCCTGAAAAGGGTCGCCATCACGTAACTGGTTGGAGAGTTGTCCCAGGAGGTCAGCTCCAAAGTCGTCCAGCTCGGACGGTCGGTGATCCCTCCACCGAAAGTGTTCGTTACGTTGTAATGAGCGATTACGTCGTCCACCGCGAGGTACCTGTGCAGGAGGTTGTACCCCGCGAAGTCATAGGAGTTGAGGGATGAGGGATCGATCGCTCCGGTTGAGGCGACCGCGGTCCAGGCCCCGGTCTGAGCAGCCAGGGGGCAGACGCTCAGCCCGAAGGTGATTGCGACGATGTACAACGCCAAGCCGCATCTATTTCCAGTCCGCTTTTCCATGGTTCCTCCTCAAGAGTTGGTTCCCGATGTCTCGGGTGCCGAGGTTTCTAGAATAGAAGGTGCTTCACTGCGATAGAACCGCGCCGCCAAGGAGCCCAAGGCGTTCGGGACGGACCCGCAGGAAATCGCCGCCTCGTGGGTTCCACCGTCCAGCGAGCACCCGGAGGTGCGACGAGATCGGAGGTGCATGATGGGACTTCGAAGCGGAGCTATGCTGTTGAGTCTGCTCGGATTGGCGATGCCGGGGGTGGCGCAGGACGCGGCCTCGCGGAGCGGTCCTCCGGACCCCATGGCCGCGGAGGTCGCGGAGTCCAAGGCGCTGACCGCTGCGGCGCCGGTTTTCGCGCCGCCGCCGGGGACGTACCCGTCGCCGCTCACGATCACTCTCACCACCGCCACGGCCGGCGCGACGATCTACTACACGACGGACGGCTCCAGCCCGTCGCGCACCAAGAGCCCCGTCTACAAGGGGCCGATCCAACTCACCGGCTCCGGCAAGAAGACGCTCAAGGCGTTCACCTATAAGAAAGGCCTCAGGGCGAGCGCCGTCGTCTCCGGCGTCTACACCCTCAGCGGATCGCAGCCTCCCTCCGAGGCCGGCGGCACGCTTTTCCTCGCTTCGCTCACTCCGCAGAGCGGCGCCGCGAGCAACGGCACCGGCTCGGGAACCCTGACCCTGACGCAGGATCAGAAGGCCGCGGTACTGCGCTTCTCCTTCTCCGGCCTCACCGGTCCGATCACCAGCGAGCACATCCACGCCGGCGACGGCACGATCCTCTTCGACATCGACACCACGCCGCCGCAGGCCGACGGCTCGCGGGTCTGGCGAATCCAGCCGGTCGGGACTTTCGACACGGCGAAGATCCTCGCCTCGCTGCTCGGCGGCGAGTGCTACCTCAACCTCCACACCGCCGCTTTCCCTGCAGGGGAAATCAAAGGTTTCTTCCGCCGCACCAACGGCAGCCAGACCTTCACGCCGCCGCCCCAGCCGCCGTCTCTCCCCGCGGGGCCACCTACCGCGGATGACGCCGCCCGCTTCCTCTTCCAAGCCACGTACGGGCCGCGCCCCGGCGAGGTCGAAGCCCTTCAGCAGAAAGGTTTCTCGCGCTGGCTCGACGAGCAATTCGCGATGCCCGCCGCCTCCCATCTCGCGACCTACGATCAGTTGGTGAGCCAACTGGGGACGGACGAAAAGCCCACGCCCGGGCTGGTGCGGGAATCCTTCTTCAGTCAGGCCGTGCAGGGACCCGATCAGCTCCGCCAGCGGGTGACCTTCGCGCTCTCCCAGCTCTTCGTCGTCTCCGATCAGGACGCCGGCGTACGCAACAGTCCGGACGGCCTGGCGGCGTATCTCGACCTGCTGGCGACGCACGGCTTCAGCAACTTCCGCGAGCTGCTCGAAGCGGTGACGCTCAGCTCCACGATGGGGCTTTACCTCGACATGGCGGGGAGCAGCAAGTCGATCCCCGACCAGGGAATCAATCCCAACGAGAACTACGCCCGCGAGATCCTGCAACTGTTTTCCATCGGCCTCTACGAGCTCCATCCCGATGGCACGCTGCACCTGGACACCACAAACCAGCCGATTCCGACGTACGATCAGGACACCGTGAAGGCTTTTGCGCGTGCTTTCACCGGCTGGACTCTGGGCGGCCAGAACCAGCGCAACCCGCAGCGTTTCTTCCACCCGGAGCGGAACTTCCGCATTCCGATGGAGTCGTGGGCGACGTACCACGCCACCGACGAGAAGCAGTTGCTCGACGGCGCCGTCCTGCCGGCGGGACAGAGCGCGCAGACGGACCTCGAGCAGGCGCTCGACATCATTTTCCATCATCCCAACGTCGGGCCTTTCTTCTGCCACTTCATGATCCAGCGGCTGGTGACGAGCAATCCCAGCTCTGCATACGTCTACCGTTGCGGCCAGGCGTTCGCCAACAACGGCGCGGGAGTGCGGGGCGACCTGAAAGCGGTGCTGCGCGCCATCCTGCTCGACTACGAGGCGCGGGCGACGACGGTCGCGGCGCGGCCGGATGAAGGACATTTGCGCGAGCCTGCGGTGCGCCTCGTGGGAATGCTGCGCACCCTCGACGCCAAGCCGCGCACCGGCAGGTGGCGCGTGCTCACCCAGCTCGACCGGCCGGGGCAGAGCACCAGCGAGACCCCGCTGCACGCGACCTCCGTGTTCAATTTCTTCGAGCCAGGCTACGCGCTGCCGGGCGAGATCGCGCAGGCGGGCCTCGTTTCGCCGGAATTCCAGATCGCCACCGAGACCACGGTCGTGGGCACCGCCAACCTCTATCGCGCGTTGCTCGGCAACTCGACGCGGAGCGGGCCATTCATCTTCAACCTGGCGCCGTTCCAGTCGCCGCAGGTGGCGAACGACGAGGCCCTCCTCGATCGTATCGACCAATTGCTCTTCGCCGACGCGATGTCCGATCCCACGCGTTCCACTCTGCGCAGCGCTCTCGCCGATCCCGATTTTCCCCGTGCCGCCGATCAGCGCGTGCTCACGCTCCTGTGGCTCGCGAGCCTGACTCCCGAATCCGTGGTCCAGAAGTAGGAGGTGGATGATGACTGAAATTCATGGTTCGACCCGCCGTCAATTCCTCCGCCGTTCCGTCTGTGCCGCGGTCGGCATGACCGCGATGGGGAACACGATCTTCGATCTGCAGCGTATCGCGGCCGCGGCACCGCTGGTCGATTACAAAAGCCTCGTCTGCCTCTTCCTGTATGGCGGCAACGACGGCAACAACGTCATCGTGCCGACTCTGGCGAGCGATTACGCGCAATATGCCGCGACGCGCGACGCCCTGGCGTTGCCGCAGAGCGCGCTGTTGCCGTTGACTCCGCTCGCCCCGACGCCAGGGGATTCGCGGCAATGGGGGCTCCATCCGAGCCTCAAGGGAGTGCAGGGACTGTTCAACTCGGGCAAGGCCGCTGTCGTCGGCAACGTGGGGCCGCTGGTGGCGCCGCTCACCCGTGACGAATACATGAATCACAGCGTCGCGGTACCGCCGCAGCTCTTCTCCCACAGCGATCAGACCGTGCACTGGCAGACCTCGCTCCCCGATCAGCCGGCGCGCACTGGCTGGGGAGGGCGCACGGCGGACCTGCTGCATTCGCTCAACGAGAACGCCCGCATCTCGATGTCCATCTCCCTCGCCGGCACCAATACCTTCCAGGTCGGCAACGTCATCACGCAATACCAGGTGTCGCCGGACGGGCCGGTGGGCCTCACCTCCTACGTTCCCGCGAGCCAGGCTCCCGACGCCTCCTCGAACGCCATCCGCAGCCTCCTCGCGCGCAGCTACGGCAACCTTTTCGAGCGCGGTTACAGCAGCATCTTCAACCGCGCGATCGACAACCAGGAGCTGCTCTCGGGCGCTCTTTCCGCGGCGCCGGCGATCACCACCCAGTTTCCGGACACGGACCTCGCACAGCAACTCAAGATGATCGCGCAGCTCATCTCCGTGCGCGAGACGCTGGGGCTGCGCCGGCAGGTCTTCTTCTGCTCCGGCCAGGGGTATGACACGCACGGCGGCCAGGTAGGGACGACCTCGCTCGACGGCACCCACGCCGATCTGCTCACCGAGCTCGACGGCGCCCTCACCGCCTTCCAGGCCGCAATGACCGAGCTGAATCTCGCCGACACGGTGACCACCTTCACCGCCTCGGATTTCGGCCGCACCTACCTCCCCAACGGCAGCGGCTCCGATCACGGCTGGGGAAGCCACCACTTCGTGCTCGGCGGCGCCGTGAACGGCGGCCGCATCTACGGCCAGCTCCCCACCCTCGCCCTGGGAGGCCCGAACGACGCCGGCGACGGCCGCTGGATTCCCACCACCTCGGTGGACGAATACTCGGCGACCCTGGCCCGCTGGTTCGGCGTGGCAAGCAGCGACCTGCCGCTCGTGCTCCCCAACCTCGGGCGGTTCGCGGCGCCGGATCTGGGGTTCATGAGCTGAGGCGGGCTTCGAGACAGCAGTTCGGCCTCCGGATGATAAGCTAGTCCAAAATCTTCCCGGAGGTTCGTCATGACGTCGAAGAAAGCCGCCGTTCTCGGACTGTGTTCCCTGCTTCTCGGAGCTTGCCAGGCTCTGACCAGTTTGGAGACGCCGGGCGATTGGAGCATGGTGAGGGTTCCGGTGGGCCTCAACGCCTGGCTTCCCTGCATCCCGGTCGAGAAGTCGGACGACCAGACCCAAAAGCCGGGCAACCGGAAATTCGAGTGCCGCGCGGGCAAGGTGCTCATCCGGGTGTTGCTGTACGGCTCGGGCACGGGCTACAACCTGGAAAAGGGGGCCGCCGGTTTCGAGCGAGCCCTCAAGAAGGCGGCGGAACGGGACGGAGCCCAGGTGGATCACCACCAGACCCAAGTCACCGTCTCCGGTCTTCCCGCCATCCGCATGACGACTTCGCTCTCCTTGAAATTGGAGCGGTCCAAGATCGACGGCATTCTCGTCTCGGACGGCAAGAAGGGATGGCTGATCGACGTCATCTATCCCAGCCTGATCTCCTCCAGCATGGAGCCCCAACTGACGAAGCTTTTCCAGACGGTCGAAGTGAAAGCGCCGGGGGCCGGGTCTCCTTCAAGAGAGTGACCGCCTGGATCTCAGGGGATCGGGACACAGGCGCAGTACCCTTCGCAAGTCGGGGCAGGGGTGCACCTCGGTAGTGCCCTGGAACCCGGGGGACAGACGACCTGGGAGCAACTCAGATTGCCAAAGCACTGCTGAAAGCTGCAAAAGGTGGAGGCCGGCGCGTTCTTCGGCATCAGGGCCGTCGTGGTGAGGATCAATGCGGCTACGAACAGCTTCATTCGGTTCATGAACAGGCTCCTACCAAGGTCTGTGAACGTTCGTGGGGCTGACCCAGCCCCTAACCTACACGGTGAGCGAACCGCCGGAACCGGGACACGGAGCTCGGTCCAGGCAGCGCTCGTAGTCGCCGGCCGCGGGGTCCTCCCAGGTCCTGCCCTTTGCTACTTCTGTTTCCTGGGGCGGCGAGGCCGCTGCTTGGCCGACACCGACTTCACAATCGAAGAGAGCGGCGGCGCCGCGGCAAGCTCCGCTTCGATCGGCTTCCGAGCCTGGTCGATGAGCGCGCGGACGGCCGGTTTATCGATGTCTTCAGGCGAGCCGAGCTGTATACCGCGAACTTGGGCTCCACCGCCTTGCAGCAGAGCCTCAGGATCGTCGAGCGTCGTACCCTTGAGGAAAAACAGCGTCAACCATCGCGGGTACCCAGCGATCGACAGCACCGCCTCGGAAGTGCGCTCCGATGGCGCGAATCCGAACACCAGGGCGTTGTAGTTGTCGTAGACGAGCTCGTATCCGCGCGGGAACAACGCGTGCAACTTGGTGCGGCAGGCTTGGAGGCTCGCTGCGATCTCGGGAGTATATTTGGCCAGGAACGCGGCGATTTGGCGCTCGGTGGAGTGGTTCATAGCATTTCCCTTCGGAGAGGGCATCTTCCTCGCTCACGACCTTCGCGAACGCGATTCGGTAGCCGTCGGGTTCTGAGTGAGGTTACATCCAATCGTCACGACAAGGAAGACGGACTCAGAGGGTGTCTCGAAAGGGGTTGTCAGCAACTCCGCTGGCGCCAGGGATTGAAATCCCTGGCTACCAACGGTAGTCCCTGCGGGACCGCGCCTTGTTCTTCATGGGTCCCGCAGGGACTACCGTTGGTAGCCGGGGTCTTCAGCCCCCGGCGGTAGGCGGTCTCGGAACTTCTGAGACACCCTCTCAGAGAACGTCTCGAGAAGGGCGTCCACCCGCACGCTGCGAGGAGTGCCCAAGTGGCAGCCCACGGTATCGCGCCTCCGTGTGGAGCCGGAATCAACCCTCATCAGCCAGTGGGAACGTAATTTCACAGGAACAATCGACGAGGAGGCTGGTGGAGAAATAGGTGCTGGTGTTCGTAAAGGTGGCCTTCACCTTTCCGAACAACTTCCCTTGACGTTCGAACAGATGGAGCACGCAGCCGGAATTCTTCTCCTGCACGAAGAATCCATAGCGCATGTACGACGGCGAAAACGCATAAAACGGACGAGGGTCAGGGCTGTGTGAGAGCGCGTCCAGGGCGTCTTCGGACATGGCGCACGCGTCGTCGAGCGTCTCACCCTGCTTCACCAGCGTAGATGCAAGTTGCGCAGACAAGGAGCCTCGGCAGGCTGAGTCGGATATGTTCGTAACGCGAGCGACGAGAGGAACGTAGCCCCATTCTCCGCCGTCGGCCGCAAGCCCGTTCGCCGAGCACGCAGTCATCGCAACCAAGACCAGGAGCCCAAGCGGAGCCGCCAGCCAGGAGTACCCACGGTTTTCCTTGCCCATCGCAATCTCCTTTCGCCGCCACCCTCCTTAGGCAAGGGCGATGCCAGCCTTGCAAGGCGGGCCGGAAGGGCTCTGGTCCGCGCCGGAGATAAAGGCTGAAGCTGGGTTCGCGCGTCTAGAACAATCAACGAGCTCGTCCGATCTTCCAGACGCAAGGCGTCCGATCTTTTCGACGCTGCTTCGCTTATGCCTTCGGTGCTACAATTCTCCCGGAGGGCAAACCCATGCGGACCATCCTGAGCTTCTCGCTTCTGTGGGTCTGCCTGGTCGCCGTACCCGCGGCGGCCGGGGTCAACTTCTGGAGCCCGATCGGGCCGGACGGCGGGACGATCACGATCCTGGCCGCCGCACCGTCGGATAGCAGGATTCTCTACGCCACTACCACGGGCGGCATCTTCAAGAGCACCGATGGGGGCGCCCACTGGCTGCGAGCGAGCCGCGGTCTGCCGAGCAACGAGATCCCCGCCCTCGCCGTCGCACCCTCCAATCCCTCGGTGCTCTACCTCAGCATGGGCGGCGTGTTCGTCTCGCGCAACGGCGCAGGCACCTGGAGCCCGACGCCCGGGCAGCTCCCTTCCTCCTCCCTCCCTCCCTTCATCGAGTCGCTCGCGGTCGATCCGCGCAACCCCCGCTGGGTGTGGGCCGGCGGCCATGGCGGTCTGTTCTGGAGCCACGATGGCGGCGCCCATTGGAACCCGGCCAAGGCGGACATCCTCGGCAGCGTCTGGGACATCGCCATCGACCCCGTCCATCCCGATACGCTCTATGTGACCAGCGTCGAAGAGGTGGGCGTCGGTGAGACGGGAATCGCCAAGAGCACGGATGGCGGCAAAACCTGGACACGCCGCAACGCCGGCCTGGACGACGTGAGCCTCGAAGACACCGTTTACGACGCGGGGACGGAGCTGGCGATCGATCCCACGGCTCCGAACGTGGTCTACGGCTGCTTCGTCCTCCGCTCGCAGGATCCGGACGCGGCGCCGCAGATCGTCGCCTATCGCAGCACGGACGGCGCCGCCACCTGGAAGGCCACCGAGGGCGGGTTCCCGCTCGCCGTGGACCGCCACGGCGTCGTCTATGCCGGAGACCGGCGGAGCACCGACCACGGCGCGAGCTGGCAGCCGCTCGCCGTGCCCCCGGGCTCCCTGAAGCGCTACCTTGCCGGCGAGGGGAGGCTCTGGGCCGGAATGGACCTCTCCGGAGTTTTCCGGAGCGACGACGGCGCCGCCACCTGGCAACCTTCGTCGAGCGGCCTCCATGCCACCACGGTGACCTCGATCGCCATCGACCCCGATCAGCCGGGAACGCTCTACGCCGGAGTGTCGGGAATCGGTATCCGCAAGACGGTCGACGCCGGCCTGAGCTGGCAACCTGTGGACACCGGTCTGCCGGCCGGCTCGTTCACCGTGAAGTACACGTCCCCCCCTCCTCGCGCTCGATCCGCAGAAGCCGGAGGTCGTCTATGCGGCCTCGCAGGACCTGGCTGGCTTCGCGCGCAGCGACGACGGTGCAGCGCACTGGACCCTGCTTCCCGACAATTCCTCCGCTCCCTTGGGACCTTCCGGCCTCGTGGTCGATCCCACGACAGGCGTCCTCTACCTTACCGACGTGCGCATCGCCGACGATTTCTGCGGGCTGGCGCGAAGCGACGACAACGGCCTGACGCGCCGGTGCCTGCCGACACCCGGCGGCCGGCTGCTCCTCGATCCCGCCGTGCCGGGTACGCTCTGGATGTTGTCGGAAGACGATCTCGAGAAGAGCACGGACCGCGGCGAGCACTGGACGCAGATCCAGCCTCACGGGCTGGAGAACGCCGGCTTCCGCTTCTCGCTGGCGATCGATCCCGTCCATTCCGGCGTCCTCTACATGGGCACCGGACACTTGTCCGGCGGCATCTTGCAACGGGTTTGGCGCAGCAGCGACGGCGGGCATCACTGGAGCGCCTGGGGAAGCCCGATGCCGTTGAGCTGGACCCTCACCGACCTGCTGATCGATCCGCAGGAGCCGGCCATCCTCTATGCCGCCGTGGCGGATTACACCGGCGGTCCTGCCGCCCACAGCGGCGTCTACTGGAGCCGCAACGGCGGACGGACCTTCCAGCCGCTGCGCGACGGCCTGCCCGGCCTCGTGCAACAGTTGATCCAGGACCCCGCGAACCCGCGCGTGCTCTACGCCACGACTCCGAACGACGGCATCTACACTTTCACGCGATCGGGACGATAGGGCCGGGAGCCCTCGTCAAAGTCAGGGCCGCCCATTCCTCGGAGATCACGGCTGCTTGTTGATCGGCGCCGGAAGCCGAGAGGTAACCTGGCCGCTTTCATCCAAGAACTCAATGCGTGCAGCGCCATCGGGGTCCACGACGAGTTGGAGGCGCGGCCTTCCTTCGGCATCGGAAAGCTGAACAAGACTGTTCCCATCTCTTCCTCGTCCGGCGTACATGCGAAGCTTAGACCTGTACTGCTGGAGCCGTTGCCGTTCCTCCGTTTTGGCAGGCCCCTCCGGCATTCGCTCCAAGGTCTTCCACTTCTCGGCAAGCTCCAGCCCCGTTATGCTCGTCGGATAATCATTGATCGCAAGGCCAGCGCGCCGCTTTCCGTTGTCGTCAACGTATTGTAGGGCGATCGTCTGATCCTGTTCGTACTGGTCGAACGTGAGACTGCCGACTGCGGTAACCTTTCCGTTCTCCCGCTTGCCGCTGAAGATCAATCCGCCGTCTTCCGTGCCTTCGTCGTTGTAGAAGATCATGCCGGCCCGGGACCCTCCCGGATAACCGAAGGGCTTTCCTCGCTCGATGGGTCCCGGCGAGCGCTCTTCGTTCGAAATCACGAGGCGGATGGCGCCGTTTTTCTCGACGATGTTGATGCGCTCGACATCGATCTCCTGAAACTTCGGCTTTCTCCTTTGCGTCGCGAAAGCGGAAAGGATGAGCACCGCAAAAACAAGCGTAGCCACGGTTGCGTAGGCCTTCAAGAGACGGACTTCCCTTTCCAACTTGGATTCCATTCTGATCTTTCCCCCGTAAAGCCTGCACCCCGCCGGAGGGTCTTACGGGCAGTAGATCCACCCGCCGACGGCGACGTTGTAGACTTGTACGATTTGCGCCTGCTGGCCGTTTGGGCAGGTGAACGTCTGGGTGCAGCAGGAGGTCGACGTGGTCTGGTGGACCGTGGTGCCACAGTAGTAACGGCAGCCGGTCGGGGTGGCGGTGCTGCTGGCCGGTAGGCAGGCAGCACCCAGGACGAGGAACACGGCGAAGGCACGGACGAGTCGCTTCATGCAGCCTCCCTTCGAGAGTGGGTGAGTTGGATCCCTCCCTCAACAGGGTGCTTCGCCGCCCCAAAAGCGAGTCCATGAGCGCGCGAATAGCATGTAGGATGGTCCGCATGAAACGAATCCTCGTCACAGGGGCAACAGGAAACATTGGCCGCCAAGTCGTCTCTCAACTGCTGGCCACGGACGCCCGAGTCCGCGCGTTGACGCGCAACCCGGACGCTGCCGACCTACCGCCCGGAGTCGAGGTCGTGCGCGGCGACCTCACCGATCCCGAAGCTCTTGATGGATGCCTCGACGGCGTCGATGTCGTGTTCCTCGTATGGACCGCCCCGGCCGGCGCCGTCCCAGCCGCCGTGGACCGGATGGCCAAGCACGCCCGGCGCATCGTGTTCCTATCCTCTCCGCACCGGACGCCGCATCCGTTCTTCCAGCAGCCAAACCCACTTGCGACGCTGCACGGGGACATCGAGCGGTTGATCGAGGCTTCGGGTCTCCAATGGACGTTTCTGCGGCCCGGGATGTTCGCTGCCAATTCCCTCTCTTGGTGGGCTCCGCAGATCCGCGCTGGCGACGTCGTGCGCTGGCCCTATGCTGCTGCCCCGACGGCTCCGATCCACGAGCGGGACGTCGCAGCGGTTGCGGTCCGCGCGTTGCTGGAGGACGGACACGACGGTGCGGAGTACGTTTTGACCGGGCCCCAATCCCTTAGCCAGCTCGAGCAGGTGGCCACGATCGGCGATGTGATCGGCAGGTCGTTGCGCTTCGAAGAGGTATCGCCGGAAGAGTGGCGGCGTGAGCTGCTTGCTCCTGCGTCCGTCGTGAACATGCTGCTCAATGCGTGGGCTGCCGCAATCGGTCAGCCCGCACTCGTCACCTCCACGGTCGCGGAGATCACCGGGAGTCCGGCGCGGACGTTCCGTGACTGGGTGACCGATCACGCCGAGGAGCTCCGAGCTCGATCGTCACTCTAGTGGAAGGCATGGGCATGGGCAGCCCAACCCGCCCATTTCCCTGTCAGGCTTTGTCGATGGCGGCTTCGTGGATCGGCCGGTAGATGTATTGGTTGATGCCTTCCTTCAGGGCCACCAACTGCTCCGCGATTTCGCGGTAGCCCGCGAGCAGGTTCACGGAGAAAAGCCGCATCTCCTCCGTCAGCTTCGCCTGCAGGGCGGCGTGCTGGTCGCGGTCCTCGGCAGTCGGAGCCACGGCCATGTTCGTGAAGCCGCTCTGCTCGAAGGCGGCCAGCTTGTGCTCGATCGGCAGCAGGCTCGTTTGCAGGTCGATGAGCCGCGGCATGGGCTCGTTGATGAGGGGATAGTACGTCTTCCGCAACTGGAGGACCGCCGACATGAGGCGCTGCTCCAGCTCCTGGTCGCGCAGATAGATCCCGACCTTGACCACCGCGATCTTCACCTTGAGGAAGAGCTCCTTGTCCTTCTGGTAGATCGGCTCGACCTGCGCCTTGGAGGGCGGCAGCATCGAGAAGTCGAAAATCAGCGTCTGGAGGAAGCTCTCCCACTCCTCCACTGCCACCCGGAAGGCGACGAGCTCGCTGCGCTCCTCTCCCCGCAGCTCCTTCTTGACGTCCAGCGAGGTCTTGGCGATCTCCTCGACGCGGCCCGCCAGCCCCTCGAGCCGCTTTTCCAGGAAGACTTTCAGGAAATACACGGCGACGACGGCGACCGCCAGCCCGGGGGTGGCGTCCTTGAGAAACTCCAGAAGCTCTTTCATCGGCCGGCCTCAACGTGCCACGGTGGTGGTTGAGGAGCCACCGCAAATGGCGGAGTAGAGCAGGCTCGCGACCAGAAGGCCAAGGCTCGCGGCGAGAGAAAACGCACGTCGTCTCATCGGTCTCTCCTTACTCCTGCGCCATGCAGGTTTCGGAGATTCTACCCCGAGTCCCCCTCAGCGCCTCACACCAACGGAACCTCTCCGACAAAAACACCCTGATGGCTCCTCTTTGGCCTGGCTCGTGAAACCCCCGAAGACCTCCGGCCGTAGGGGGAAGCGGAAGGAGGTAGGAACATGACTCGCAGGACGAACGCACGGCTCGCCGGATTCACATTCCTCTTCTACATTGCGGCCGGCGTCAGTAGTATGGCCTTGGCCGGCCGGGCACACGCGACAGACATCCTCTCCCTGCTCACCTCCTTCTCGGCCCTGGTGCTGGGTGTGACGCTCTATTCGATCACGCGCGAACAGGATGCGGATCTCGCACTGCTGGCCCTGACCTGTCGCGTCATCGAAGCCATCCCCGGCCACCAGGGCGCCATCTTCTTCGCCGTGGGCAGCGTGCTATTTTCCTGGCTCCTCCTTCGTGGCAGAATGATTCCCGCCGCACTGGCTTGGCTCGGCGTGCTCGCGTCGGCTCTGCTCGTCGTGATCCTTCCGCTGCAGCGCGCCGGACTGCTGGGTGGCCCTACGAGTTGGTCGTCATCGATTACCTGGCTCATATGGTTGCCGGCGTTGGTGTATGAGGTGGCCCTCGCTCTGTGGCTGCTCATCAAAGGCGTCGCCGTGCCGGCGCCGAAGCAATCGGTATGAGACGGCGGTCGTGAGCCGGAGCGACACCAACCTGTTGTCTCAGCACCTCCGCCGTCCCGGCGAATGCGGGGCTACGTGTACGAGCCGCGTTGCGTCCTCACGCCGCCGGCCGGGCGGGGAGGTGCGTAGCAGGAGGGCTGGGGCGGGGCCACGGAGCCGCCCCAGCGAACACGCTCGCGCCGGAACGGATACCTTTTATCTTTGTATACTCAATGCCCCACCCACCGGCTCTACTTGATTCTTTCCAGGCACCTGACGTAATGTAGGTCCGCCAGTTACCCGCCAAGGCATAACAGTCGTGCGGAAAGGCCAGGGTGGCCCAGCGTAGACGCCCGCCTTAGAGGCTGAAATGTTCTCGTCCTTGAAGATATCGATAAGGACGCCTCTAGTCGTTGCAGATAAAGCTGCCCCGGTGCCTCCAACGACGGCACCTCCAATGACGAGTGCAGCACCCGCAGAGAACCCCGCGCCAACCAGGGTCGAGGCTGCCGTAGCAGTTGCCAATGCGGCCGCAGAGCTCAACCCTGTTACACCCGAGACACCGGCTGCTCCCGCGGCAGCTAGCGCAGGACCTCCTGCAAAAGCAGACGCACCTGCGGTAACCGCCCCCAGAATTACGCTGCCTACAATCGAAACGACTGGCAACACGGCAGTCAAGGGCGTAATCTTATCTTTTTCGTCGAGGAAAATCGCCGCTTTGATAGTGAACCAAACGGCTCCCGTGTCTCTAATAAAATACTCACCCGGTTCTATTATGCCATAGTATAGGGGCCCCACCTGGTTCAAGGATATTTGAAGCGGCCAAATCGTGTCATTCTTGATGATGAACCCTGGTGACCGTCGTGTAAGCACTTGCGGAGCGCCCTGCACGCGCTGCGGAACGGTGCTATCGATTGTGGCTTTAGGCTGTATCTGTCCAGGATAAGGCCGCACCGCATTCAAGATGTCATACTGATCTCGCCCGGGCGTCGTCGGATCGGTGTAGAGTACCTTTTGCAGGTGGAGGTCGATTTGGATCGACACATTGCTCGAAGGGTCTTTCAAGTAGATCGACCGGTCATCACGGCTGGTCTCGTGAAGATCAAATTCCGTCTTCGAGTCTGGGCTTCTTTCTTCCCATACTTTCGAAAGGATTTGAACGAAGGCGCGTTTCCCGCTGCCGGCGGAGAAAATGACCGTTCCGGCCGTCCAGCCAGTGACCGATCTCGCGATCGATACGTCATATTGATCCCTCCAGGGCGTTTTCGGATCGCTGTAGAGTATCTTTTGCCGGTGGAGGTCGATTCGGATCGATACCCTGCGCGATGGATGATTCAAGGTTACCGACCAATCATCCCGGAACGACTCCACGAATTCGAAGACCGTTTCTCCTTTCGCATTCAATTCCCTCCATGCCTTCGGGCCGGTTTCAATGTACGAGCCAACCGTGCTATTTGTACGAAATTCGGCGTAACCGACGAGCCAGCCGACCACCGAAGCCGCTCTCGTCACATCATGCTGATCTTGCCAAGGAGTCTCCGGATCGCTGTAGCGTATCTTTTTTCGGTGGAGGTCGATCTGGATCGAGACTTTGCGAGACGGATCGTCCAAATAGACCGACCATTCATCCCGAGCGCTCTCGGTAAACTCGAAATTGGCGGCTCTCCCGTTTTCTCTCCAGGTTAGGGGTCCGGTCTGGATGAAATAGCCTTCTGGGTAGACCGCAAGTTGCACTGAATATCCGTTCGTATCCATGATTTGGCTCCTTAGCCGGTTATGGTCCGTTTGTGGTCGCCCAGGCGAACAGCAGGAAGCCCAGGGCGAGAGTCAGGGATACGAATGTCTATAACGGCAACATCGAGCCTCGCTTCATACAGCCTCCTTTAGCCCTTCGAGCCGGTCCGAGTCTCGGGCGGCTCAGTGTCTCTGGAGGTCTAGGTGAGGCCGGGCGGGCCGAAATTTCACCCCTGGCCCTATCCCAATCGGATCTCCGCCTGGATGGAGCCGCAGTTGACGAAGCTCTTCCAGACACTCGAGGCGGACCAAAAGAGCCTGGCGCTTCCGTCGGTGCTTCCGCTTCCGAGGGGGGAGATCGATCTCGGCGACGTGATTCCTGGATCAGATGCCTGATTGGCAGTTCCATCATCTGCCGTAACGTCTATCGGGTAAAGTTGTAAGACGCGAGACGGTTTTTACGTCTTTAGTAGGCATGGCCAGAAAACTTCGCTTCATACCTAACGTCCGGACCCTCATCTCCATCACCTGCCGCACCGTTCAGGGCCGCTTCCTGCTCCGGCCCGGACCGCAGGTCAACGACATCGTCCTCGGCGTCCTCGGGCGGGCCCAGAGACGCTACGAGACCACGATGACAGCGTTCGCCGTGCTCTCCAGTCACTTCCACCTGCTCCTGGTCGTCGACTCTGCGAAAGAGGCCTCGGAGTTCTTTCCCTTTTTGCGGCGTCTTTAGGGGAGGTGGGTGGGGTTCTCGGAGAGAGCGGAGGTGGTGGCATATAGGCGAGGTGGATCTCTACGTCCTCTTTCCCCACAACCACCCGCTCAACGATGGTCTCGACGATCTCCCGTTTCTCTTTGAAGGAGAGGTCGCCCCACCGGCTATAGAGGCTCTGCGCTTCGGAGAGCACCTCGCTGCTTGAAAGCCTCCGGATGGTCAGGAAGTCGATCTCGCCGGCAAGCCGGGGGATCTCCCGGTCGAGCTGCTCCCGGCGCACTGCGAGGGGCTGGTTGCGCTCCCCGAACTCCTTGCCGGTGATGTTCCCGTCGAGGTAGAGGCGGTAGAGCTTGTCTCCTTCGAGAACGAGCTTCCCGTGCTCATGCCGGAGGGCCTCAAGGAGGCCTGTCCGTTCGGCGATCTCCGTATCGACCCCGACAAGCTGCTCGGCGACTGATTCCGGCGAGAAGATCATCCCCTTGAGTTCTTCCACGAACACTGCCTCAAGGTCACCGGTCGGGATCTTCGTCCGGCACTTCTGGCAGACGTACTTGGGGCTGTCCGATACCACGTACATCTTCTTGCCGCAGGCGCAATAGGTGAGGCCGGAGAAGAGGTGGACACCGCGCCGCCCTGGCTTCATGCCCTCCTTTCGCTTGGTGAGATAGGCCGTGCACTCGTGCCACAGCTCCTCGGAGACGATGGCGGGAACGGAGTGGTACACCCACTCATGCTCGGGTTTGAGCATCTTCTTGCCGTTTCGGATCGTGGTGTAATTCGCCCGCCGTACTCCCTTGGCCGTGGGGTCAAAGAGGAGTTGATAGACCGCTTGGCCGGTGAAAAGGCCGCCTTTGCGGGTTCGGTAGCCGCGCTCATTGAGGAGCCGGGCAACGGTGCGGATACGCTTGGTCTCGCGGAAGAGTTCGTACATGAGGCGGCGCACCGGGGCTTCCGTCTCGTCCGGAACGAGTTTCCCGTCTTTCCAGGTATACCCGTACGGCCCTGCGCCGGCGATGCGCTTGCCGAGCTTGGCCCGGATCGGAACCGATGCCGCCACCCGTTCAGCGATCTCCTCGCGCTCCCATTGGGCCATGGCGGCGATCAGGGTGTAGAAGAGACGGCCGGCTGGTGTCGAGGTGTCGATCGACTCCTGAAGGGAGATGAGGTCCGCTCCGTGCTCCTCAAAGATCGCGGCAAATTCCAAAAGCTCCCGGGTGTTCCGGGCAAGCCGTGCGAGCTTCGAGAAGATGAGGCCCGAGATCGAACCCTCTTTGATGTCGGCAAGCATCCGCTTCACTTCCGGGTGGTCCATGACGGACTTGCCCGACACTCCGGCAAGGTCGTAGACCGTGACCGGGGTCCAGCCCTTGCTCTCGGCGTACATCCTGCCCCTCGCCTCGTGGTGCTCGGGGCTTTCTCCCTTGGCCTGGTCTTCGGTTGAAACTCTGATGAAGAGACCTACCCGTTTTCCTTCCTCGCCGCCGTTGCGGGAGGAACTGGCGCGCTGTCGCATTTCGTACTCCTTCGAGAGAGTCCGCATAGTGCGGAGTGTTATTAAGGGTGCAGAGAACAACTCTCTCAGTACGCTATCTGCGCGTGATGCATTTAAATAGGCAGCGAAACCTGCCGGAGCGGCACGTTTCTTTGAGGTCATTCCTTCTCTTTTTGTAAACGGCTCATGCTCTTTGCCAGGATCTCCGCCACCCGCTTTGAGCGGGCATCCCCGCGATTCTGGTACCGGACTTTGACCTTGTATCCGAGGGTCATGCCGGTCTCTTCTCCAACCGGCTGCCCGGAAAGCCACACAAGGAGTTCCTCCGGAGTGAAGAGATGCACTCTCCTGAAGCTTTCAGGCGGCAGAGAACCGGAGAGGAGCTTGCCGAGTTTTTCCAGCCGTCCTTTCTTCAAGGACACCACGGCGACCTCTCCGAATCCGGCCGCAAGGCACTTCTCCACGTTCAGAACCTCGTACTCCAGAGGCGTTGTCACGCTGATCTCGCAGGCGATCCGCGCATCTCCCCGGTAGAGCGCCACGTCGATTGACTCCCGTGTGCCCGGTATCTGCTCCTCAATTGCCGCCCGGAATCCGTGCTCCTCGGCCCATCGCTTCACGAGTTCCTGGAGGTACGTGTGCTCGGGGCCACCCTTGCCGGGCCTCTGGGGTTCGGGAGAGGACTTGCCCGGAAGTTCTGCCTCTCTCGCGGGTTCTGTTGGTGTGCTCTTGTCCTCAATCCGCGCGACCGGAATCTCTCTGGGTGTAGGAGCAGGTGGCGATCTCTCCACTTCGGGCAGACGAGGGGCGTCCTCAGTCCGGGGCGTTCCCCACCGCAAGAGAGACCGCCTCCGGATGTCACGGCGCCTCGCTTCCGCCGCCCGGGCATCGCCCTCCTCAATCGGCACGGTCCGGAGGTTGAAGTCGTTCTCCCGCCTCCCGATCCGGACGATTGCCTCCCCGACCCGCAGGTTTCCGAGATCATCGGCGGTGAAGAAGGAGAATCCCTGCCCGAGAGTCCGGGCATCCTCTTCTCCAAGCTGAAAGCAGATCCGGGTGTAGGCATTGGCAAGCACCGACCGTTCCACTTCGGGAACGCTCTTCCGGATCTGGTAGAGGTCCTGGTGGGCGACCGTGAGGCCAAGCCGGTACTTCCGGGCGCCGGAGAAGAGGGAGGCCATTGAGGGCGTGGCCAGGTTATGGAACTCGTCGAGGTAGAGGAAGAAGGGCTTACGTCTTTCTTCCGCCCGATCCTGCCTCAGAAGCGAGACCTGATGAATCTTCGAGACGAGGAGAGAACCGAGAAGCGCGGCATTCTCTTCGCCGATCGCTCCCTGGGAGAGCCTCGCGAGAAAGACCCGTCCCTCGTCCACCACAGCTCGAAAGTCGAGGGGCTTCTCCCTCGCCGTCACCACGCCGCGCACCAGGCGACTCCTAAGGAGCGTGTCGAGGCGGGTGAGGATCGAACCCTGGGGCTTCCCCATAATGAGCGGAAACTCTGTCGTCCAGAAGTCCCGGACGTGCGGATCTCTGACCGTCGCGAGAAAGCTTCTCCTGAAGCCCGGATCGGAGAGGAAACGCCGGAGTTCGGAGAGGGTTCCGCCCTCATTTGATTCGAGGAAGGCGAGAATGGCGTTTGCGAGGACCGCCGTCATCTGGTCGCCCCAGGAGGTTGAAAGGCGCCGGAAAGCGGCCACGAGATCCGAGGCAAGCATCTCCTTCTCCGGTTCGGAGTGGGCGGAGAGGATGTTCCAGCCGACCGCGTAGTCGGGGTCTGCCGGATCGAAGAGGATCACGTCCCCTGCCCGGTTCTCGGGAATGAGGCCGAGGACGGCATCAATGAGGTCCCCGTGGGGGTCGATCACCCCTACTCCGTGACCGTGCGCGATGTCCTGGAGAATCATCGACACGAGAAGGGTAGACTTGCCGCTTCCCGAGGCGCCGACCACATGGACATGCCGCATCCGGGCCTCGACTGAAAGCCTCGCTTCGTATTCCTTCCCGTGGTCCCGGTTGTATCCGAGGAAGACTCCGCTTCCCCGTGCTTCAGGGGGAAGGGCCTTGGTACGGGCGCTCTCCCGGACAATAGAGGAGACCGCAAGGTCGGGCAGGTGCACCAGAGTCAAAAGCTCGGGGAGGGAAAGGATGCACCCGCTCCGGTGAGTCGCGCGAAGGAGGACATCGCGCAGGAGCCCAGTCTGATCAGCACCGCCGAGGGGTATAAGCTCGTTTCTTCCCCGGGTCGCGTTTGAGAGGGCGGCACTCAAGCTGCAAAGAAGCGACCAAACCCGTTCCTCGGAGGAAGAAAGCACCGCAGCGCGGACGGCGACGGCAAAGAGCGGAGCGGACATCTTCCTTCGGGCAAGGTCGGTTAGTTCCGGAGCATCGGCGAAGAACGGCTCGCCGGAAGGAGTCGTGACGGAGCGCACCGCGCTCTCCGCCCAGGAAGCCCTTACCCCTTGAAAGAGGATCTGAAGAAGCGCCGCTTCCCGGGACTCTGCCCCGGACAGGGCGACGATAAGGCCCGTCAGTGGATCAGGGGAGACGCTCTTCGTTTCGCATAAAGGAAGCATGAACTCCCGGGCAAGGCCGAACTCGACCACGGAGAAGATGGCATCGGGGTCTTCCATCCAGGCGTTCGCGAGGAGGTCTTCTCCCTCCTCCACTTCAAGCGCGGGGAAGAAGGCCCGAAGCCCTGAGGAGAGAAAGGGCAGGTCGCCCTCTCCGGCGCTCATGATGAGCTTGACCCTCCGGCCTTCCCCGAGAAGCTCGAAGGAGGCGGGAGTTTGGAGGGCAGGGAGATTCTTGAGCCAGCTTTCGGCAGAGGCTCCGCTCGTGGAGCGATCCGCCCGCGGCAAGAGCAATAGCTCTCCCCGCTCCTCTATCTTCTGCGGCTCGGGCTCCGGTTCCGGAATCTTCTCCGGAACCCGCGGCGGGGGTACTTCCCGGCTTCCGAGAAGCCCCGCAAGAAATCCCGAGAGCGCGCTGTGGTGCCGGCCATCGTCCTCGACTTGCGGAGCGTGGTCGAGGAACCGGAAGGGAACGAAGGGCGGCTCAAGAGCGACCGGAAAGGGAAAGCTCCAGTGGCCGCGTCCGCGCCGCTCCCACCGGTAAAAGTGACGGGTGCGTTCCTCGACACTGCTTCTCATCGAAGGTTAGCTTGCCAGTGCTTTGGGACTCTGGGGCGCGAGTTCCTCTGGTTCGAGAAGCCGCAGTCCTTTCTCTTCCCGCAGGCCGTTAACGACTTCGCCCACGATCGCCGCCATGGAGTCGCGGAACATGTATGCACTGTCGAGACGGTAATAGGTCAGCGGCTTGAAGACAAGCGCATAGAGATAGCCGATTATGGGCACCGACAGCACCCATTCCTCATTCCCGACATAGCCGCGCTCGACGGCGATGCCAAGGAGGAGAAGAATGATGGGGACGCCGAGGAAAGACAGGAATGAAAGGAAAATGACGGCGGAGAGTGTTTCGCCAACTGCCTTCAGAGCAAGAACTAAGAGGATGTTCCAGAGAGGAGAGAGCAGAAAGGCGAGGCCGAGGACTTTGAACAAGCCGTATCTCGCGGGCACCTTGGCGACCCACCAGGAGAAGAAGTGGCTCGTTCCGTAGGGTGCCGAGCAGATGTCAACGACAATCCTCCCTCGCTTGATACGGAGGTACTCGCGCTTTGCCGTCCAGACGCCTCCTTCATTGAAGAGCACGCGGGAGATCGTGATGTCCGGAATCTTGCGGCTGCGGATGGCCTCCTCCACCGCGGCGTAGAAGTCCTGGGTCGAGGTCGAGAAGTCCTCGAACAGCTCGTACCAGTGGGAGAGGGCTCCCTCATCGGAATTGCGGGGCATAGGATCGTCCTCACGACTGACAGACTCAGTTAGAAGCCAGTGGTTCCTTCTACGGAGAGCGCAAACCGCGGGAAAAGAGCTTCACGCCATCAGCGGCCTCTACCACTCGACCATGAGATTATCGACGGCGTGCCTCTACTAAGTCTACAAAGACGCAAGATGGACTTGCTAATTCAATATTCTGGATTACCATGAGGTAATGATGTTTCAAACAAAAACGATGCTAGTTCTCGTCGGATTGGCATTAATGGTTGTTGCTATTATCGGCATATTTCGCACCTCACGCAGCGTCGCTTTGACTCCTAAATACGATTGCGAAATTCATATTGCTTTTCAAGGACATCAGAAGATGATCTCCCTGAGCCAAGCACTGAATACCAACGACTGGCCGACATTTTCCAATGACTTATTTTCTTTTACCTACCCACCAGACTGGAAGGTGTCCAGCATATATAGCTCCTCAACCGCTGAGTATATGGCATATATCTTTCCGGGTGATAGCTCTAAATCTCAATTCGGCACAACAATTAGAACTATTCTTAAGGCCACCACTACTCCGCCAGAGATCAGGAATGAGATTAGCTTGCATACTTCTCTCCCCATAGAACAACTGAGTTGTACCTTAGCCGGCATGCCCGCGTCAGTTTTTAATGTAGGCGATCAAAACGCCTCGTATATGCTCAGGGTGGCTTTGTTCGGCGGCCACACCGTCAGTTACCTAACCCTAAACGAACCAGGTCAAGCTGGCCCGGAATCCTTCGACGCATTCCGAGCCATATTGAACTCATTTGCAGGACCGAACCTCTAAACCATAGTAAGGCCGGATCGGCGAGAAGGACCTTTTTAAACGCTACTGCCACAGATTTACATTAACCGTCCCCGGATGGATCGTTACATATGGATCAGGGATGTTTCCACTCCATCCGTATGGATCGACGTAAACGCCACCTTTCGTTACCGACAGATGGAGGTGGGGCCCCACCTGCTTAACCGTGGAAGGAACTGTGTGACCAGAATAGCCAACTAAGTCGCCTCTCTTTACCGAGCTGTTTAAGTTTAAGCCGTCCGCTGTATAGGAAAGGTGATTAAATATAGTGACATAGCCGTTACCGTGATCGATATAGAGTTTTCCGTAACCCGTCCCCCTCCCAAAACAAGTGCCTCCGTCGTGTTTATGTGGACAGTCGAGAATCGTAATCTTGCCGTCAGCGGTTGCATAGACCGGCGTTTGGTCTGGAACCGGATAATCAATACCCGGGTGTCCATCATAAGAAAGATAGTACTTTCCTCCACACTCGGCTGCGCCCACATAATTCCCAAAGAGAAGAAAAGCGGTCATATCCTTCTTGGCTATACAGGTTGGATCAGAGGGATACTTAACGCCGGTAGCTCCAATCTGTTCGGCATTGAATGCGACTATGATTCCGTCAGTTTCAAATGAATTTCTCATCGAATGGTCAAACACCGACGAAATATTTGCATTGTAAGGGGTAACGTTATTCAGCTTAAGAGGGAAACTAAGCTTGAACTGATTTGTTGTTATTACCAGCTTAGGCCGGTATGCCGCTACAAAATAGTCGCTCGATCTGAAATTAGCAGAGTTCCTACAACACCACTGAGTCGGTCGCAGTTGTATTCCATAATTAGGATATGCACCCCGCTTCCAGTTATTGTACAGGTATGTAAGATCAATTGCATACCATTGGTTTGGCACAGGAGCCTGCAAAATAGTTGCCTGCTGTACGGATGCGGGCTTGTTGTACCATCCAGTATCCTCAGTCCATGGCTGTGTAATCCGATCAAGGTACATCGAAACATAGGTTCCATCGTTGGGGGTCGAGAAAGAGTATAGGTAAAGAATTGCAGAATCAGCAATTGCTGGTCCCCTGGAGAGATCAAACTGGATCAGTGAGTAATACTTATCCCCCCAGCCGCCGACCTGAAGCTTGTCGTCATCGACGCCGTAGTCCGAGTTGTAGCTGTAAGTGTCGGTAATCCAGAGATCCTTACCTTCCGGTCCAGGCTGAAGCACGACTTGAGACTGTGCTGCCACTAACTGACAAAAGGCTGTCACGAGGCTGAGGGCTAGACATAAGATCTTGATGCGCACGGTTCGTCTCCTCTTCTCCGAAGAGCAGTAGCAGCCTTCAATGGCTCCTATAGGTATGAGCGCAAACCGCGGGAAAAGAGCTTCACCCTCCTCGTGAGGGAGGAACCAACCGGACCGCTACTGCTCCACCGAGAGGCTCTTGACGGCATGCTCGTGGCCGGTATACCAGCCCCAGGAACTCAGGGTGAGGGTAATGGAGGATGCGGTGGAGGGAAGGGCGCCCACGTTGTAGACGAGGCGCTCGGTGCCGTCAAGGAAGTAGCGGACTTCGCCAGTTCGCGGATCATAAACAAGCCTCTCGTCAAACCATCGATCCCAGATCGGCGGAAGGAGGGAGCTTGCATCACTCTTGCGCTCGGCAAAGCGGTGCGAGTTTGCATCGTTCCGGAAGAGCGAGAACCCCACTGTTACGCACTCGCCCCCTTCTCTGTAATAGTAATTGGCATAGCTTACCCCGAACCGCTTTTCAGGGTAGCCCGTGATGCCGATCTGCATTGAGCCGTCGAAATAGCCATTTCCTGGATGGAGTTTTGCCCTTCGGGTTATCGTGAGAGTTCGTCCCGGGTCGATCTCAATGGGAAGCGTACGAGCCCATCCGCCCTGATCGGTAACCGTCCGCATGACCCGAAGCTCGCCATCCCCCTCCCGGACGACGCTCCCGCCGTACTCCCATTTTCGCACGTCAATAATTCCATCCGCGAAGTCATCAACGAATCGCACGACAGTGCCCGGTACCTCGCGTGAAGACAAGGCTAATCGCCTGGGCGGATTCTGTGGCAGAGGCTCGGCCGGTGTCGAGAGGATGAGCATCTCTATCGGAATCGTCTGGTATGGAGCTTCCGCTCCATGACGAAGAGCAAGGTCATAATTCCCCCGAATCACCGCGCCAATCTGGGGAGAAACTCGCTGTAGCGCCAAGCGTTCTAGGATGTTCCTCCAGAGCGCCTCTGCTTCTTCCCCTCGTCCGCTTCGCGAGAGGAGCACCGCGAGATTGTTTGCCGCAATGATCCTGTCCGGGTGGTCCTCTCCAAGCGTCCTGTCTAACCTCGCAAGGCTGTCGCGAAGATACCCTTCGGCTTCCTTATATCGCCCACGGGCAAGGGAGAGCCTGCCGAATTCCGCAAGGGTTCGGGCGATGTCAGGATGCTTGTCGGGGAGGAGGCGGCGCTCTGCGGAGAGAGCATCGGAGAGCAAGACATCCGCCTCTCCAAGCATTCTTTCATCTATCTCTATCGATCCCATGTTGTGAAAGAGGGGCGCCAGCGCTGAATCATTGAGCGTCCCCATTGCTCGATAGCCTAATCGGACCTGAAGAAAGAGGTCGCTTGCCGCGCCTCCTTCTCCGCGGTCCCGATAAAGGCAGGCGAGGTTCTGTTCGGTTTCGAGCACCTCCGGGTGATTTGCTCCGAGAATCCTCTTGCGGGTAGTCAGAGAGCGATCATAGAGCGCCGCTGCTTCCGCATATTTCCCCTCTGCATGCAGGGACGCGGCGAGGTCGTTTTGAGCGCGGGCCTGCGTAAGGTCTCCGTCGGAGAGATTCCCGTCGGCCAATGGGGCAAAGAGGCGCTCTGCGTTGCCGAAATTCCCTCCTGCAAAGGCAAGATGTCCGAGAAGCGACCGGACAGGGGCTTCCCTTTTGCTCTCCTCCATGGAGAGTGCCCGAAGAGCGTAGCGCTCCGCCTCGCTGTACCGGCCGTAATAGTAGCGCACGGTCGCAAGATCGGTGAGCGTTTCGGCAATGAGGGAGCGGTTCCTCTCCGAATCCTTCTCCAGGTCATGAAGCGAAGGCGCGAGGAGCGTTTCAGCCGGGGCATAGAGCCCGAGGTTGTAATGGATCTTCCCGAGGGAGTGAAGAAGCGTTCCCCGCGTCTCTGACTCGCGAGGAGGTGCTTCGGTAAGCTTCAGGAGCGCCCCGTCGAGGATCTCCCGCGCAGTGATCGTCCGGCCCCGAAGGGAGGATGAGCCCGGTACCCGGAACATCCCGACAAGGAAGTCCGACACGGCTTCCGCCCGCGCCGCTTCCCTGCGCGCCCTGTCCCGTTCGGCAAGAGTGGCGCGACGTTCCACGAGGAGAAGGACAGTGAATCCAAGGAGAACGAGGAGGATGGTCGCGAGGGCCAAGACTTCGAAGCGGTGCCGCTCGAAGAATTTCGCGGCCCGGTAGCGGCGGGTGCCCTTCCGGGCGAGAACCGGCTCGCGGTCGAGGTACCGGCGTATGTCTTCGGAGAACTCATCCGCTGATCGGTACCGCTGGTCCGGTTCCTTGCGAAGCGCGCGCAAGACGATGGCATCAAGGTCTCCTTCAAGGAGTCCCCGGAGCTTCCGGTCTGATTCCGGAACGAGAAGGCTTGGCTTTATAGCCTCCTCGTTCCGGATTGCCTGCGGCAGGTCATGGGAGCGCTCAACCCTGTAGGGGAGGTGCCCGGTGAGGAGGAGCGAGAGAAGGACCCCGAGAGAATAGATGTCCGTTGCCGTATGAGTGGCTTCGCCCTGGAGCTGCTCCGGACTTGCAAAAGGAAGGGTAAAGAGCCGCTCGCCTGCGCCCGTTAAGGTCGCAAGGTCTTCCTCTTCCGGGAGAAGCTTTGCGATGCCGAAGTCAAGGAGCTTTACCACGCCTTCTTCCGTCACGAGGATATTTTCGGGCTTGAGGTCGCGATGGACGACAGTGCGCCGATGGGCATAGGAGACTGCGGCGCAGATCGTCCGGAAAAGCCTCAAGCGCTCCGCAAGGGATGCGTTTCTCTCGTCGCAGTATGTGGTGATGGGAACGCCCTCCACATACTCCATGGCGATGAAGGGCGTTCCTGTTTCCGTCGTGCCGCTCTCATAGAGGGCTGCGATGTTCGGGTCAGAGAAACGGGCAAGTGTTTTGTGCTCGGCCTGGAAACGCTCGTTTGCCGAGGGCTTGAGGAGTTTCAGGGCGACGTGCCGCTCGTTTACCCGATCCCAGGCAAGAAAGACCCTCCCCATGCCGCCGCGACCAAGCAGGCGCTCGACGGTGTAATTCCCGACTATACCTTGCGAGAGAAGGGGCTCGGCAGTAGGCAGCTCGATGCTGACGTGGTCGAAGACATCAGCTTGTTCAGGCGAGACTGCAAGAAGTGCTTCAACCCTCTGTCGCACTTCCGGATCGGCAATGCCCGCGATGAACGCTTCCTGCTCCTCCACCGGCAGGTCGAGTGCCTCATGAAAGAGTCGCTTGATCTCCTGCCAGGTATCAGGGCTCATGCGGGTACCTCTCTAGGGCCTGAGTCGCTCGGCAAGGAAGTTCTTGGCGACCTTCCACTCCCGCTGCACCGAGGAGCGGCTCTCCCCGAGAGCTTCCGCTGCCTCTTCTTCCGAGAATCCGGCAAAGAAGCGCAGCTCAATCAGACGGACGAGCTTTGGATCAAAGGCTGAGAGTTCTTCGAGTACCCTGTTGAGGTCGAGGATATCGACTGAGAGGCCAGGTGCAGCTTGAAGCTCCGGATGAGAGAGCGTCACCCGCTCTGCTTCACCCCCGCGCTTTTGCGCCTCTCTGGCTCTGGCGTATTCCGCGAGGATGTGCCGCATGAGACGGGCAGTGAAGGCAAAGAACTGGCCGCGCCCTTCCCAGGAGGACTTTTTCAATTCTCGCAACCGCAGGTAGACCTCGTTTGCCAGAGCGGCAGGGTCAAGGGTGTGGCTCTCCCGCTCTCGGGCCATGGCCCGCCGGGCATGCTCCTCCAGTTTCCCGTAGACGAGTTCCATGAGCTCGTCGAGCGCCTGGCGGTCTCCGTCTCCCCAGGCATGAAGGAGGTCGGTAATGGGGGTATTGGGAGGAATGGTCATATTGGGCCTTCATATTACTACATGCGGATGAGCAGCCATCTTCCTTTCAGGAAACTCCACTGGCAGATTCTCGAATTAGAGAGTTCCATACGCTAGTGCTAGGCAAAAAATTGCGTCAAAACGCGTCCAGGCCGCGGTGTAGGAACGGCGGCTATCCGGCTGTACCTAGACGCTGATGCTCTTTTGCCCTGCTTTACGCTTTAGCAATCAGGACGGCGACTGCAGGAAAAGAACAGGGCAGTCTAAATTTTCATGGCTATTAAAGGAGAATCTACATGTTACAGGTTGAACTTGACATCTTCTCTGGTCGCCCTAACCCTAAATGGATTTTGACCCCTAATGATGAGCGTAAAATGGTCGACCGGATACAGAGTGATCCCTCTCTGGTGATTCCTGCTTCCACTAGGGTCGGAGGGCTTGGGTATCGCGGCTATATCATCGAAGTTCTTAAAGACGCCGAGACCAGAAAAGGAGCTAACCATAGCTCATTGCCTCAAAGTTTTCGCATCGGAGGAGGGAATAACAAAGACGCCTCTCTTTGGCTTCTTGATACATCAGAGAAAGATAATCCAGAAGTAGATAACCATCTGCGCGAAATAACTGATAAGGCAATTAGGAACCCTGACAAAGAGGCCGTCTCCAATGTCAACAAAGGGCTCATGATGAGCTGTGCTAACAGTTATCTAACTAGCTCTACTGATTTTAGTCCGTGGAACGTAGCTCCCTATATATCCAGCAATAATTGCTACGATTTTGCCGGAAATTGCAGATATAGCTCTTATAACTTTGCGCAGCCCGGACGTCACTCAGGCTACACGCTAACCTTTCCACCTAATTGCAGTAATACGACTACTGGAATCCAATCTGATGGATGGTTTAATGTATGTCAATCTGCAAATAATTTATCTATTGCTCTAGTCATTTGGCCAGGCCAAGATTTTCATTTCTATCGCGTGTGTCAAAATGACATATGGTGTCACAAGCCTGGTAATACCCCGGCACGAAACTATGACAATTCAAATAATCTCATCTATAACCCTCAAACATGTGACCGTGGCCCATACACTCAGTTCTGTGGCTATTGGTACGCGAACAACTCCTTGATCATAGTATCTTAGGGTGGTATAATCTCCGCCATGAAGTATGCTGTCGCCTTAAGCATTATGTTTTTTGTGCTTGGTTGCGCCCAAATTAACAAGCTACCGATAGCTAGTGCAACTATGACAAAAGCAGAAGTTGAACTCGACGTATTCTCCGGGAGACCAAATCCAACCTGGAGTCTATCTACCAATAGCCTCGACGCTCTTAGCGAGTGGCTCGTTAAGTTACCACGCGGCCGAGCAGAGGAGTTACCCAATCATTTGGGGTACCGAGGAATCAAGGTGTCTTTTGAATATCCTGATGGCAGTAATGATGAGGTCTTTGTCTTCGGCGGAATAGTGCGAAAACACGCAGGCGATTCGAGCGATTATTTTGTTGACAGTGGGCGAGCATTAGAGCGGTGGCTTCTCGATACTGGCAAGTCTAAAATCCCTACGGAAGTGTACAAAGCCTCTATAAGCAGTTTTCCTTAAGGAGCACGATATGGCATTTAATAGGCGAGAGTTGCTCCAGAAAGTCGGGAGTGCCTTAGTAGTTGGCGCTACCTTCGCTATCTTGCCCAAGGATTTACACGTGTCGCAACAAGCGTGGCATGAAGACAACGACTTGGAGCGTTGGCTGCTCAATACAGGAAATTCTGCCTTGCAGCCTAATATTGTCGACTTTCTCTCAAAGAGGCTTCCCCGCTAAACGCCCTGCTTGGCTCCCCGTCGATCATGAGCCGCAGGTAGACCGAGAAGTTCGGCAGTGACAGGAGATCGTCCGCCTCGAAGGTGGGCGAGAGTTCCCGGGCTACAGTCGGAGCGTCGAGCGCCCCCACCCGGAAGGCGATGAAGGTTCCCACGTTCCCGAAGACGGCATCCCGAATCTCCGGTTCAAGCTGTCCGAGATACTGGTGAGCGAGGATGAGGTTAAGCCGGTACTTCCGCAGCTCCGAGAGCATGGTGGCCAGGGTAAGAGTCGAGAAGGTGTGGAACTCGTCGAGGTAGAGGTAGAAGTCCCGCCGCTTCTCCTGTGGAAGATTGGCTCGCCCAAGCCCTGCAAGCGAGAGGTGCGAGACGAGAAGCGACCCCAGGAGCGCGGCAGGCCCCTCCCCGAGCTTCCCCTTGGCGAGGCTCACCACGAGGAGCTTGCCCTGGTCGATGATCTCCCGCAGGTCGAAGCTTGACTCTCTGCCCGAGAGGATGCTTTGCAGGTGGGGGTCGATCAAGAAGGCCCCCACCTTGTTCTGGAGCGGCGCTGTCACGACCGCCCGGAAAGCAGGCGAGTATCCGGCAAACTCCTCCTCCCAGAAGGTACGTACTGCCTCGTTCGTGATCCGCTGCACGATCGCCTTCCGGTAACCTCTCTCCGAAAGGAGGCGCGGGATGTCGGCCAGACTGCCTTCCGCTTCAAGGAGCGTATAGACGACGTTTCGCAGAAGGTGCTCAAGGCGAGGCCCCCAATCATCAGGCCAGAGCTTTTTGAAGACCTCGACCATGCCGGCCGCGGCGAGCGCTCGCTGCTCCTTGGGGATGCCCGCGAACGGGTTGAAGTGCCAGACCTGAGACATATTCGGCACGTCGAGGTAGATCAAATCTTCCCCACGCTCGGGAGGAACGAGGGAGACTATCTCCTCAGCAAGGTCTCCGTGCGGATCAAAGAGCGCAAGCCCTTCGCCGTTTTCGATGTCCTGGAGGATGAGGGTTTTCAGGAGCGTAGATTTACCGGTGCCGGTCTTGCCGATTGCGTACATGTGATTGCGCCGGTCGGCTCTCCGGATGCCGAAGGGTGTTCCCGTATTGCGGTGGTTCGTGCGGGCGAAATAGGTGATGTCGTGTTCCATCGCTCCATCGTGCCCGAGCCCTTGATGTATTGAAAGACGCCGAAAGCTGCATCTCCGGCACATTAAAGCTTCACAGTGAAGCAAACCGAGGAGGTTCAGGAATACTTCATAGTCTGCTTATAGTTTCTCTAGCTTCCTGCTGTAGGATAAAATTATGACTAAAACAGAGACATACAGAAACAGAGTTGAGACGGGCTTTCCTCGCGACCCGCGATCATGGAGAGACTTGCCCGCGAAGCTTTCTAGCGAACGTCTTGAGATAGCCGGCCATCCAGTAATGGAATCTTGGGAGGGGGAATATATGAAGCGCCTCGCCTCTATCGCGGCGAGCAAGCCGCGACGGATTCTTGAGGTCGGTTTTGGGATGGGAATATCGGCTGGGTTTATCCAGAATTATGAGATCAAGGAGCACGTGATAATCGAAGCGAATCGAGAGGTGTACGACATGCTCATCTCATTCGCCAAGGAGGTGGATCAGAAAGTCCGCCCTATTCTCGGCTTTTGGCAGGATGTTACGCCGACACTGCCGGACGAGAGCTTCTCCTCGATTCTCTTCGATACCTATCCATTATCGGAACAGGAGATTCACCGCAATCACTTCGCATTCTTCAGCGAAGCACATAGGCTTCTAGAGAAAGGCGGCATTTTCACCTACTATTCCGATGAGGCAACGGGCTTCTCAAGGTCACATCGGCGAGCACTTATGAGAGCAGGGTTTCGTGACATTCAAGATGCGCTCTGTCCCGTCACGCCACCTCCGGATTGCCGGTACTGGAAGCACGACACCTTGCTTGTACCGGTTATTTTCAAATAAGATCAAGCAATGGATACGAAAAGCTATGGTCTCCACCTGATGCTCGACGCATACGGAGCGCCGCCGGATAAGCTCGGCGACATCGCGCTCCTCTATCGTACGCTTCTCGATTTACCGGCCATGATCGGCATGAGGAGGGTAGGACTCCCGCAAATCCTTGAGGTCTCGGAAGATGGAATTGCGGGGCTCTCAGGCTTTGTCTTTATCATGGAGAGTCATATCTCGATTCACACCTACTCCGAGCGGGGATTTGTTACCGCTGATGTTTACTCCTGCAAAGACTTTGAATACGATCGAGCCGTTGCTTATATCAAAGAGATTTTTTGCTTTTCTACCGCTGACATTGAGGTAGTCGAGCGCGGCAGGAGGTTTCATGAGGGGAAGGTAGTGAGTCAGTAGACGCCTACTAGAGGGTAAAGACAAGAAGCGCCGAGTAGCCCAAGCTTTGCGGATCGCCAAAACTTGTCCGTGCTACTCCCCACAGCTCCTTTCCCAGCCGAGCGAAGCGGCACACGACCGGGTCTTTCCTCCTTACCCTCGGGAACCAAGGCGGAGGTGAGAGAAGCGAGAGGGGTGCGCCAACGAGAACAGAATCGATCTAGGAGACCGCTTGGATAGCATAGAAACACGCTACCTCTTGAATATCACGACTCTTGAGTTCTGGATTGTCCACGATGAAGCGACCCAGACCTTCGAGTCTTGCGAGAGAGACGAAGTATTCGAGGCCTCGATGTCGAGCCAGATCGACCAGGGCAGTGAGGAGAGATGCTCCTGCTCCTGGCCGTGCCACCGCCATACTCAAGCCGTGGAGGGCATTGCCTCCTGGAACAGAGGAGGTTTCTTTGTAGCTTTCAAGTGCCTCGATAATCTGGAGAGAGTATGGGGGAACACGGCTGAAGCTTATCGTCTCTCCATAGGCATATCCCCGAAGCCTGTTTTCGTCGAAGTGGCCGAGACAGAATCCTTCCTCGATCCAACGTCTTCCGGTAGCGAAGTCTATGCTCTCAATCTTCCGTTTACCCCAGACTTCTCTCTCAAGAAGAAGAAGCGCTGGGAGGTCTCCTGCGGTAAGTGTCCGGACGATTCCCATGCTATTTTTTCCTCGCCTGTCGTCGCGGGATATGCACCTCTCCGTATGAAGATGGTATATAAGAAAAGCTCCCGAGGATAGACCCGGGAAGCTTAAAAAGAACAGCTCTACTATTCACCCGCTTTCGGAGTCGCCGCTTCACTCCCCAACTGAGAGGCACGCATGGTCGCAGAAGCCAGTGTCTCGATAGCGGACAGGCATCCCCCGAGCGCCTCCGGTCTACCCGTGGAGAGGAGGAAGTTACCAAGCGCAAGCCCCAGGGTGGTAGTGAAGCTCTCAAAGTCCGGCACCGCTTCGCTGTCCTCCTTCTCCGCCGCGTCATCCGAGTAGATGTAGGTTTCCGAGCCCCGGGCGTCGGTCATGACCGAGAGTGCTACACCGAGCGATGTCCGGTAGGAGGAGAGAAGCTCTCCGCCGATTGCAAGGGCAAGGGTGTTTGCTGACCTATCCGCTGGGGAAATCTCGCCCCAATCGCCTGTGACGTGGCGATCAAGAAAGAGCTTTGCGTCCTCACTGCTTTCCGCGAGCGCTGCTGCTGCTTCCGATAGTATGGAGACCTGGCCCGGCTCGAAGAGAGTTTTTGAGAGTGTCATGCGATCCTCCTTCAGAGGAGTTCAAGAAGAACGAGAAAACTTTTGACGCTCTCCGTACCGCAGGCGCCGCACCACCCCGCTCTTTGATCCGGTTCGTACTCGGTGGTGTACTCGCAGTCCGGATTCATGCAGATACTCGGCACCAAGCTTTCGAGGCCCCATTCAATGAGAAGCTCGTCAACGGTGTGGGCGTACTGATCGGCGAGAGTCCTGAGCTTTGTTTCGTCCTCTTCGTTCATCGAAGTCTCCTTTCTAACGTTTGGTTTCGATCCGGAGCTTCCCGCCCTGAAAACTCCAGGAGAGGCGGGGCTCCGCTTCTACAAGAAGGGTCCCGTTAGAGCGGGCAATGCAGTAGAGCTTGAGTGCGGTTTCGACTTCTCCACTACTTCGCTGATAGAGCGTGAGGGTGAGTCCGCCATCCCGGGCTCGGGGGCCTCCGCAAACCAGGCTTCTTCTACCGTCCACTTCTCCCCGTACAAAGAAATTCCGTACTACCCTCGGAGAGGGCGCCATTCCTTCCTCCTTCCGTATGAGTTTGTGATTCGACTGCTCAGAGCGAGCGGAGAAAACGGCAAAGCCATCACTTCTCTCCCGAGAGAGCGGAGGCTTTGCCGTTCTTTGCGCGAAGCGGCCCTTACGCGGCTATGTCTTCGAGGTCGAGCGGCTTTCGATATGCAGTCAGGGCGAAAGACACGGCATCAAAGATGTTTGTCCGGTCAAGCTCGCTCTCCCACGGCTTGCGGTTGTCCGGGAGGCGCTTCTCAAGCTCCGGAAAGAATCGCGCGACCGTAGTCGCTGTCTCGTACTTGTTCTTAGTTCCAAAGACCGAGAGAACCTCTTTTCGGGAGACCTTCACGACAGGCAGGGTCTTTGAGAGAGCAAGCAGTTCAATCCGTTTGATGACATGCTTTGACCGCGGGCCTTTTTTGAAGCCGATTCCCTCCGTATCTTCAAGGACAAGCACCTGCGGCAGATACCGCAAGACTAAGGTCTCGACTTTCTCGACGTATGCGTGCTTGCTCGGTAGGTCGACATAGGTCACTCCGGCGTCATAGAGCCGCTCCATTCCTTCGAGTACGGCAAAGGCGATTCCCTTCGGAGTGATGTCGAGGGCGAGGGCGATAGTTTCAGAAATCTTTACCATGTTGTTGGTGGTGTTTCACGTGAGTAAATGGCTGCAAGGAGATCGCGGAGGCGCTTTCTCACGGAGAGATTCTCCTCATGCGCTGAGATGAAAAGCGTGACACGCTCCTTGACGGCACTTTCGACCTTTTGAAACTTGCCCGCATAGAGTTCCCGGATCGGGATGCCGAAGATAGCCTCCATGGCAAGGAGGGTTTCAAGCGATGGTTTACGCCGGTCCTGCTCCAGGCGCGAAACTGCCGAGCCGGATTTCCACCCCAATAGGAAGGCAAGCTCGTCCTGGGACAAGCCTTTCTGCTTCCGAAGCATCCGAATGTAGTTGTCGAATCTCTTTGGTGGCATAGTCGCTCTTAGCGTAGCCGAAGAAGATGCGCAAAAAAGAAGGAGAAACGTGCCACTCTGGCAAAGTTTGGATACATCCACGCTTCGGCTAATCTTTCGACGAAGAGGCTGAATCTGAAATAAATATGAAAAGGATTTTGGGGATGTTGGGGAGTTGTTCGGCGAGGGATAGAAGAGTAGTCCAAGTAAACAAGAGACTAGAAAAGCTCGGGCAGTCGCTTCTCCACTCCCCCTGAAACATCCCCAATGTCCCCCATGAAGCCGTAGCGCTCGAAGAGGTGCCGAAGCTTGGGGTACTCGGATACCGGAACGACGAAGACCCCGCCGGATTTGCGGGGTTTCAGGTTCAGGCGCTTGCGGATGATCCCGCCGATCCAGCGCGGCGTGACCTTGCCACCGTACTCCTCGCCATACGCTTCGGTAAAGGCTGCGGCAATCTCTTTTACCGCGAGCTCGCTGCCGCTTTCGGAGAGACGATGGAGAATCTCCAAGACCTGGGCCTCGAGTTCAAGCCCCCGGTCGGCGACAATGGTGCGCCCGTAGTCCTCAGCCAGGGAGACCACTTCCCGGCGGGTTACCGGGTCCTCGATCGTGGAGAGGAGAGGTGCGAAGATCTGCCGCAATCGGGGCTCGATTGTCTCCGGCAGCTCGCCTGAAAGAGCGCGCGGCTTCCTGAGGTTCCGGAAGCGGAAGAGGAGGAGCTTGTTTCGGAGCATAAGCGCCTCCCCCTCAAACGTTGGCGGGAGGTTCAGGGGGATGTCCCGCCGGAGTTTCCCTTGCCCCATGTCCTCGGTCAGGCAGCGGGATTCGAGCGCCTGGTCTTTGAAGGCGCGGCGGGTGGCGATGAGCTTCGGCCCGAAGACGGTATATGCCCTTGGGTCGAACTCCTTGCGCTGGTTCTGCTCGGCCCGAAGAAGGGGGAACCCCCGGGCGTTGCCGTTGTTCAGTATTTTTACAATTTCTGCCTTTTCGTCGCTCTCCCGGAAGTCGGACTCGTCGATGACGAGCGTCCCCCGGAAGGCGTCGATGATCCGGAAGATGGGAGAGACGGTTGAGGCGCCGGAAACGAGCATCGGCTTGTAGCAAAGGGAGCCCACCGTGAGGAGGAAGCGGGACTTGCCGCTTCCGTAGTCGCCGCGAACCCGCAGGTACGGCAGCTCGTTGAAGGAGTCATAGACCCAGGAGAAGAGAACGTAATGCGCGGCCACCCGCTCGAAGAGCGGGCTTACGTCCACGTACCGGTGGATGAAGGAATGAACCTCCCTAAGGAGATCGGTTTCGGAGCCGTACTCCTTCGGGACGGAGGGAAGCAGAACCACCTTGTGTTCGATCAAATTGTTGTCGGGAGAATAGGGAACAAGGCGATCTCCGGAAGGAAGATCTATGAAAGGCTTAACCTCGAAGTTCCCGTCTGAAAAGACGATGAAGGCAGTCTCGCCCCGCACTCTGTCGTAGACAAGTTCGACGAGCGTGCCATCGAGCGTTGTTGAAATACCCGGTTTGTCTCTCTTCTCCATTCTCTCATCTTGGGCTGTTTCCGTTATAGCTCAAGGTGTCGAATCTTTCCGCTCCGGGCAAGAGACTACTTCTTTTTTGTCAGTGTAAGGGCCTCTACCCTGATGCGATGGAAAAGAATTCAGAGGAAAAGGAATCTGCCATCCACCTGCTTTCAAATCTCTTCCCGGGTTTCTCCGAGGAAGAGCTGAAGGCGCTCGACCAGGCGCTCGGGCGCTACATTGCTATCGCTCTTCGCGTTTTTGAAGACCTTGAGTCTCGCGGCAGTTTGACCGAAGATGCAGAGGGTCGTAGTATGAGTTCCCAAAGGTCGAAATTTACCAGAAAAAAAGACGGAACCTCATGAACGGGTACTACGCCTATATGCGGGTCTCTACCGCAAAGCAAGGCGAGAAAGGAGTATCCCTTCAGGAGCAGAAAACGGCAATTGCAAATTACGCAACACGTCACTCTCTGAGAATAATCGAATGGTTTGAGGAGCGCGAGACCGCGGCCAAGCGGGGACGCCCTGCCTTCAACCGGATCGTCGGTTGCCTGAGAAAAGGCAAAGCCCGCGGCCTCATCATTCACAAGATCGACCGGAGCGCCCGGAACCTGCGCGATTGGGCCGACCTCGGTGAACTGATTGACGCCGGTGTCGAGATCCACTTCGCAAATGAGAGCCTCGACCTTCAGTCAAGAGGTGGCAGGCTTTCGGCCGACATCCAGGCGGTCGTTGCGGCCGACTTTATCCGAAACCTCCGGGAAGAAACCCGCAAGGGCTTCTACGGTCGGCTGAAACAAGGACTCTATCCGATCCCTGCGCCCATCGGCTACCTTGACCGCGGCAAGGGGAAGGCGAAGGAGATCGACCCCGTCAAGGGGCCTCTGGTGCGCACGGTATTTGAACTCTATGCGACGGGTGACTACAGCCTCCTATCTCTGCGCGATGAGCTTGCCCGCCTCGGGTTGCGGAACCGAAACGGCAAACCGTTGACCATAAACGGCGTTGCTACCCTTCTCCACAATCCCTTCTACATCGGCCTCATCCGGATACGGAAGACGAACGAGATGTTCGCGGGCATCCACGAACCCCTCATACCAAAGTCTCTCTTCGACCGTGTCGGACTCATTCTCTCCGGCAAAGCGACAAGAAGATCGAATCGAAACGGCTTTCTCTTCCGCCGACTCTTCCGCTGCAAGCACTGCGGCTACTCTCTCGTCGGGGAGAGACAGAAGGGCCGTGTCTACTACCGCTGCCACAGCCAAACCTGCCGCAGAGTGTGCGTGCGGGAGGACTTGATAGAGAAAGCCCTCTTCGACGCTCTGCAACCGACGGAATTTTCGCCCGAGGAGTACATCGTGCTTAAGAAGAAGGTGCACGAGTTCAGGCGGGACTTTACCGTAGAGCGGACGTACCACAAGCAAGCGCTTGACCTCTCCTTGAGCAAGATAAAGGCGAGACTCTCCGGGCTCCTTGACGTATACGCCGAAGGAGCGATTGAAAGAGATCTCTTCGAGGAGCGGAAGCAGGATCTTCTCCTCGCGCGCAAGGACATCGAGGAGAAAATGGTCGAACCCGAAGCAGGATCGCTCCGCACTGGCGACCGCATGGAAAAATTCCTCGAACTGACAAAAAGCCCGAGAATTATATATGAATCGGGAAATGACGAAGAAAAACGTAATGTAGTGCGGGAGGCGACCTCGAACCGGTTGGTAGATGGAAAAAACGTTGTGGTTACGCTCTCTTCGGAGTTTTCGCTCATCCAAAAGCGGCACTCATACCTATGTGGTGACCCCTCTAGAGACAAATCTCGAAGCGGTCGAAACCTGCCGGAGAAGGCAGATTCTCACGAATACCTTGCCGTACTGCTCCGGAAACTCTATCGTCTGCTGAGCCAAAAATGAGACTGACTCCTGAGACTCCTATCTCTCAGCACATCACCCCGACCGCATCGAAGCGCCGTCGGGGTGACTGCTGTATATCCACTTTTACCTGCCGAAAGCGGCAAGATTCTGCGTCTCTCTCGATTTGCACTTCTCAAATACCCTGTAACCAGATAGCACTTTGGTGTGCACCAACTGCAACAGTCAACTCCACTGGCGGAATGAACCGTCCGTGGTAAATAAGGGAAAGGAGAGAGACGCCGACGAGAGAGAACGGCATTGAGCCAAACACGGAAAGGGAGCCGGGCTGCTGCGACTCGGCGGCCCGGCATACTACAATTTACTCAGAGGTTGACCCGTGCGTAAGACTACCGTGACCTACAGCTTCCAGGATAATACGAGCATTCCTATGATCCGCCTGCGCGGGAAATGGCTTGCGCTTGCAGGCTTCAGGGAAGGTCAGCTCGTTCGCGTCGAAGTGGCCGAGGGCAGGTTGACGCTGACCGTCGTAGAAGTGGATGCCACCTAGCACAAGCTCCCGAAAGGTCGGGAGCTTTTCGCTTTCTATAATCAAGGTCGCATAAGGACCATCGGGTACGCTTGGCAATCATGGACTACCTAGACAGTCCCCAGGAGCAATATTAGGGCCGACCGTCAACTCATGCAAGACGCCCCCCAATTAGACCCCTCCGGAGCTTGAGGTCTTCAGACATAAGGAACTGCGGCAAATATATTTCGGAAGGAAAGAATTTCTTCTGAAGAATTGTAAAGTATTCACGAGCCTCTGCGAAATCACCGCTGAGATGTGCAATTTCGCCCAAAAGATAAAGTGCGTTTTTTTCTGCGTCAGATTCACCGCTCTCCTTCGCTATTCGCAAAGCCTTCTCGCCATGTCGCTTTGCGTAACGTAATCGCCCAGTATCCACATAAGCAAACGTCAGATCCAAATGTACGCTCAGAAGATAAACTCCCCCTGTGACCTTAAGGTGTGTTAGCGTACGAAGCGCGGTGATAAGATAAGAAAAACCTTCCTTTTTCTGGCCAAGCAGAATACAACAGTACCCCGCATTGGCTAAAACGGGCGGGCGATGTATGGACTCAGGTAGCTTCTCCAACGCTTTCTTGTAAAAACCCAAAGCTTCTTCGACAAACGACTCGGCTAACAAAATGTTGCCACGCTGGTTATAGATCGTAGCCAGAGTGTTCGACAAACCTGCCTCGCCTGCACGCTCCTCAGCGATCCTATTGTAGAACAGCGCTTTCTTGTAATACTTGCTTATCGATAGCGACTCGGCCAAGCGGCACGCTATGTGGCAACTATATTCACTGGTGGTCGAATGTAGAAGCATCTCTCTCAATTGGGAGTATTCTTCAGGAGAAAGCTCCCTGGGAGAACGCCCGCGCTCAAGCTTGGTCCTTAAGTCTTCTTCTTTGTGGACCATCGATGCTATGTTATATCGCGACAATCTGTTCTGGAGAACATCGGGAGAGGCTTCGAATTTCGAGACTAGCTCGTCAGCTTTGTCGCCAGGCAATTCTATAGTTACCTTGGTACTTCCTTCCTCAATGGATGTGATCTTGATGCTTGTAACATCAATCCCTAAAATAGATGCGAGAGCACGAAGCAACAAGCGTTCGTCTTCCTTGGCGTACGAAGCGCGTTCTACCTGAAAAGTAATCTCAATCTTCTTCGGCCTCTGTGGGGGCTCGGCATTCATGATGCGGCGGAAAACCCACGGTTTGGTTTTGAATTCGCGCAGTGTCGTCTCGCCCCAATTCTCAAGGTCCGCACGTTGGTGGCAGGTTGCGCAAAGACAAATCATATCTTCCTTTTTGTGCTCGTGCGTTTTCCTCCAGGGCACTATGTGTGCTCGCTCCAGTGGACACGCGTCCCCGCATACTGCGCACCGATATCCCGATTCAACTAAAACAGCGCGGGAGACCTCTGTTGGAATACTTGGCCGGGTTCTCGTTGATGTAGTTAGCCGGGAAGACATAAGCTTTATAGGTCCAAGGTCTCTCCATAGTGATGGAGGTTGATAGCTTCTAATCCTCAATCCCCAAATACGCCCGCAGTGCTCGCCTGATGATCTCAGCCTTGGAGGCGCGCTCCTTCTCCGCCCGAGCTGCAAGCGCTCGCGCCTCGTCCTCATGGAGGTAGCTTACCTCGCGGACGAGGTTCGTACCGGCGAAGCGCTTGGGCTCGGCCTTCTCTCTGCTCTTCATACCCCGGGAGGATACCGCACTTCACTGCCTAGCCTAGAGACAGGCTAGACACAAGATAGACACATGGAGTAGAATCGCCTGCCAGCAAGGGGAGAGGGCGTCTCTCCCCCTATCTACGGAAGCGGCCCCGAGCGAAGCTTGAGACGACGCCCGGAGCCTAGCCAAGCATGAAGGAGTGCTCCATGCCTGACCAAGACGAGTCTACCCTAGCCCCCATTCCCCGCATCGACCCAGCCCTCTGGGAGAAGCACGAGGGATTCCGGGAGACCCTCCTCCTCTACTTCACCGAGGGAAAGGCCAACCGAATAGTCCGGGACTTCGGTGTCTTTCTCCTTGACCTCGCCATTGAAGGTTCCCGCTCCTGGCCTGATCGCCCGGAGGGAACGACCCGCTCCGAGCTTCTGGCAGCGCTTGCTGACCTGCGGCACCTTGAAGGCTATCTCTCCTCGGTAGGACGAGAGCACGTCCTTTCCTCCCTCAGTACCGGGGACAGTGCCCTCTCTCAGTTTGCCGCACGCCAAGCTCGGGAGGTCGGAACGATCGCCAATCGCATCGAGGACGAGCTCGGGACGCCCCCGGCCGGGTAGCGAGGGCTCTATGGGATGGCCAAAGATGCCGAACCGCTTTGAGAAAGTCCATAGCTTCAGCGTGCCGGCGGACCGGATGCAGGTGGAGCGGTGGCGAGAAGCGGCCGCGTGGGAGGGGAAGGGAGTGGAGACCTGGCTTGCCGATACCGCTGATACCTGCCTCAAAGAACTGGCGAGGACAGGCAAGCGTCCGCCTCTCTCGTGGTGGAAGACTTCCTTCCGGGTTGCTTTCGTGGATGGGGAGAGGGAGGTCCGAGGGGCCGTCTCCGATTACTTCGCCGTCTTCCGGGGCAATCATCGCGGAGTCGGGGAGCCGGGTTGTGGGATCTACAGCCTCGTTCACCGCCCCTCCCAGCGGATCGTGAAGACCCTCTCCCTCAAGAAGGCCTGCATGGCCTTGGCCTCGGAACTCTCGACCCTCAACGTCAACTGGCGGGAGTCCGATCCGGAGAAGGTTCTCGGCGAAGCTCCCGACAAAGCGAAGGCTCAGCAGCTCATCCGCCTCTTCGACACCCTCACCGACTAGTGAAGACCACAAAGCCCCGGGAAACCGGGGCTTCATCTCCTGCCGTCTTCACCACAGTGGAGAAGACCTAGTCAACCCCGAAGTCGAAGAGTCCGCCTCCCTGGAAACCGGTGAAGGGATCGACGTACCAGCCGTACTCTCCCGGCGGAAGCGCTTCCTTCGGGGTTACCCGCCAGAGCCCCTCGCCCTCCTCCGCTACCTCGAAGGGAACGGTCCAGTCCGTATCAGGAGACTGGCTCATGCCTCCTTTGAACGCCGCCCTGAAGTCCTGCCTGTTGGAGGAGATCTTGAGCGACCTGACCCCGTTCTTCTTGTCCACGTCAAGCTTCCCGATGGAGTAGTGGCCCCACATCGGAGTCACGTCCGACCGGATGAGGAGAGAAGGACGCTTCTCCGAAATCCTCACCTTGGCGTGAAGGCCGGGGTAGTTCATGAAGTCGTTGCCCCATACCAGGAAGCCCGCTTTTGACCGGTCGCCTCGGGAGATCGCAAGGGGGATGGTCTTCTCTCCCGCCTTGAGGGATACCTCTATCGTGCTTACGCCGAGTGCCCGGTTCATCTCGGCCTAGGGAGAGAGCGGGGCAGGACGGTTGCGCTCAAGCATGGCCGCGACGACCCGCTCGCTGACGCCTGCCTTCCGCAGCTCGACAAGGTCATCCACCCCCAGGTGGAAGTCCGTCCGGGGAGCTTCCCTGACCTTGGCAACGACGACCTCTTCTCCGAGGCCTGCGGCGACCATCTTCACCACGTCCTGGTTCGTGAGGACTTCTTCGGCAAGAAGGGGCAGGGAGAAGACTTGCAGGAGTGAAACAAGGACTACGAGGGCAAGCGTCAGGCAGCGTACCCGCATCGTGAACCTCCTCTCAAGAAGTGGCTTGGAGACGGCAAGTCCCGGGAGAGCCTCCCCGAAACATTCCTAGTTGGAATATTCTAGCATGGAATGTAGACGGGAGAGGTGGCCGGCCTCTCTTTCAGCGACGAGTACGCCGAGATGCTCCGTCTCCTGCGGGCGGCACGGAAGGCTAGCGGCCTCACCCAGGCGGACGTTGCCCGCTCCTTCGGCAGGACCCAGGGGGCGATCTCGAAGATGGAGAGCGGGGAGATTCGGATCGACCCGATAGAGCTGCAGCGCTTCGCCACGCTCTACGGGGTGGAGGTGGGAGCGCTTTTGCCTTCCAGGCAAGCCGAAACGCTCCACAGAAGGGCGAGCGAACGACTTCAAAGAATGAAGATGACTGGACTCTATCGGCCGGAACCAAGGCACACCAAGAAATTGAGCCACCTTCAGGGTGGCTCGTTGCATTCAAAGGTACAGAGAAGGTCATCTCATCCTTCCGTGAGGAACGCCTCAAACCGTCGCCGCACCTTCGGGAAGAGCTTGCGTACCCGACCACGTTCCCAGGCAACCACGGTCGAGACATTGAGGCCGAGCTTCTCGGCTAAGGCCGCTTGGGAGAGACCCTGACGCTCCCGCAGCATCCGAATCCGGTCGCCAAGCTCTCCGGTTGTCTTCCTCGGATCGTACCCGAGAAAGGCCACCACCTTAGGGAGGTACCGGGTCGCTACGCTTGTGCGGTTCATCTCCCAGTTGACGACCGTCGAGAGTGAGACCCCAAGCTCGCGCGCCACGTGTTGCTGCCAGAGCCCCCGGTCCATGCGCACCTTCCGCAGATGATCGCCCACCGTCTCGGGGTGCTCCGGGTACCACCGGAGAGAAGGAATCCGTCCCCGGAGAACGAGGCCGCAAAATGGCCATACAGGTATCCGACTTCATGAGATACACGAAGTCGAAGCTCGCCAGGGAGGTCAACCGCCTGACAGGCTGGCGAGGACCCGTCTTCGACCGGCGCTATGAAATGACCGTGGTCACCGACGAAGAGGCCGCCCAGGTCGAGAGATTGCGGTACGTACTTTCACAGTCCGTTAAGGAGGGACTTGTCGAACGGGTCAGCCAGTGGCCTGGCGTCCACTGCGCAGGAGCTCTGATCGACGGTACGCCTCTCGTGGGACACTGGTTCGATCGCACCCAGGAATTCGCCGCCCGCCTGCGTCGCGAGGACTTCAGTCGGATGCGCTACGCGACTGTCGAATCGGTTACCCTCTCGCCGATTCCCTGCTGGGCCCACTTGTCACCAGAGCTCTATCGCGCCCGCATTGCGGAGATGGTCGAGTCCATCGAGGCCGAAGCTGCTCAAACCCGAGAGCACACTGGCGCCGTCGTGCTCGGCGTCGAAGCCATCTTGTCGCGCGATCCGCAACACCGTCCCTCTTCCCTCGCCCGCTCTCCTGCCCCACGGGTCCACGCTGCCACCAAGGCCGCACGAAGGGCGTTCTACGAAAATTACGCCGCTTTCGTCAGCGCCTTTCGAGAGGCGTCCGATCGCCTGCGGCATGGTGATCGCCACGCGCCCTTCCCCATCGGCAGCTTCCCGTCGGCCCTACCCTTCGTGGCCGGATAGCCTCATCGCCGTCGCTCTTTGACAGACTCACCGCCCGCCTGAGGGCCATTCCTGCGCATTGCTGCGAGCTGATTCGCTCTACTCGGGGGAGGTGTGCCCGCTTCAACCCCCGAAGGCTATTTCTGAGACTGACAGCACCAAGTTTGAAGGTCCGACTCCCGAACAAGTCGCTCAAACAACCCAGGATCCAATAATACTCTGGCTCCTCTTCTGGCCGCACATGGGCCAAAGAAACCTGGCTCCTCTGGCTTGTACGCCTCTCGTGGGACAAAAGAGCCTGGCGCTTCGGCCGGCTCCTGCTCAAGGCGAGCGTGTGAACGGCAAGGCCGCAGTAGTCGAGATTTTACGCCGGTATTGCGAGACGACGAGGAAGACGACTGCCCGGACGAACATTGTCCCGGAGGATCTTACGATCGATCGGAACGGCGATACCGCAATCGTGACGTTCAATGTGCGCAGCCCGGACTCAGTGCAGCGGCGCACGTTCGTCTTCCGGCGTGGAGGCGGAAGGTGGCTCATCACGCACTTCCACGCCTCGATCTTCCATCTCGCGCCGAAATAGGATCGATCCTCCGCTCAGATGACAAACGAAGGGATTTTTTGCCAAGACCACGATCAACTCATGGAAGCTTGCGATTGACCGTCTCGATCAGATGAACGGCTGGCACATGCCGCGACCCAGGCGGCGCGAAAGGCGTTCCACGAGGACCTACTCCTGGTTCGTGGGAGCCTTCCGCGATGCCGCCGAGAGGCTGCGGCGAGGAGATCGAGGCGCGCCCTTCTCTTCGCGCCACGTCGAGAAATGCGGAGCGTCTTCTCTACTGTTGCCTCGTTGCAACGCAACCTTCCAATTCAGGAAGTAAGGATGTCTCTCTGCGTCAAACCCGCTCGACACGATAAACGAGCTTGTAGGTGCTGTCCTCGTCGTCGCTGCGGTAGATGTGATCCTCCGAATAGAGTGCCTGCGTTGCGCCCGGTTGGACCTTTTTGGGGTTCTGCGGATTGACTTCAAGCGAGAGTTCATCAAAGGACTTTGAGAAAGCGGCGGGCAAAGGCGTCGTCGGATTGGTCAGGTCGAAGAGAGAGAGGGAGTCGAATGTCATCACGTCGAAGCCAATCGGGTCAGCTGGAGCCCACCCCGCGTAAAACAGCCCAACCACCGCGACCAAGACCAAAAATGCGGCTCCGGCCACCAGCGTTGCGCCGGTTGCCGCCCCTCTGGCAATTGCGCCTGATACCAGTGTAACGTCCGTACCAACTGCAAGCCCCGTAAAGAAATTTTCCCAGTACAGCAGGTAAGCTTCACCGAAGTCCTTGATCTGCTGTTCGGCGGCATCATCGCTGTCCACTTCGAGGCCGTATACACTCAATGCGAACACCTCGCCAATAGCGAATTTGCCATGAAACAAATCGGGGGCAGAAAAGGCAATTGACTCGCCGGAGTCAACATCATCTGTCCGCAGAATCGTAGTCTGCTGCTGTGGGAGCATCGTGACAAGGCTTGTCCCCGATGGCACAAACCGCACGCTATACGCCTGGAACCAGGGCTCATCCGAACCAAGTCCGTCGGTTTCCTCAATACAGAATGCTTCGTCCGTCCAGAAGCGGTATTCCTGATTCGGGCTGGGCAATACATCAAGCCACACATCATTACTGACAAACTCGGTGGGCGCTGGCCCCGGTTTCGGCGCGTAATTCGTGTCGTTCGGCACGACCACTTCGAGGGCATATCGTCCGGGCGGAACCGGAACATCGTTCACACCAATCCTGACCTTTTCGGGAATCGTGAACATGATAATGTCGCGCACTTCACAGGACACAACAACCTTGCCGTCGCGCATCAGGGGCGTCTCCGTGTCGCCTATCACGCCGCAATCCAGAATCAAATCCTGAAAACCGCCGCCAACGCGCCGGAGACGGGCTTTACAGTTGGGAGAGATGAAATTGAGGCCACGTAGCGCAATGCCCTGTCCAGGAAAAGTCTTCGGAACCGTGAGACAGACTGTTCCGCTCGGATCAGGGAAATCGTAGCGCCTATTGTTCTGACAGCTATTTGCGAATGTCCCAAAACCACCGGGTGGCGGAGGCGGCGGAGCAATGGGGTGTTCGTTGTGGCAGTCGAACTTGAACTTGCTCGCGTCACCGGGATCAGGAATTTGGACGCACACCTTTGAGAATTCATGATCCTCAAATCGGAAAATATTCAAGGGTAGTTTTCCGGGCGTTGTGACTTCGGTGTTCTTGTACCAATTGCGACCATCCCCGCCGGGATTCACCTGACATATCCAGGGCCATGGCGCAGTCTCAATCTTATCCCCGCTTTTGTCGTCGGGCGGAGCGGGCGTCACTCGGTCCCAGGGACGCACCCCGCCGATGCGTAATTCTCCGTCTTTTTTGTCAAAAGTCGAGGCTCTGCCAATGTGGATCGCCTCATTGAGCCAGACCTTGAAGATGAACTGTGGGTCGAGAAGGGATTCATTGTCGCAGGTATCGAAGCGGGTCTCAAATGCACATTCGCGGATGCTCGGCGGCAATTTGTCGTAGGCATCTAACCCGATCTTAAGCGCGTCGAGTTTTTCCGCAGGCAGGCTCGCAAGAAATGCCTGAATGCCTTTCTCGAAATCGTTTGCGGGCGGCACCGGATTCAAGAAGCGGCGCAGGAACAGCAGAAGGATCGGAACGATCGCATCCTTGATGGGCAGTTTGCAGCACAGGTTGGCAATTTTGACTTTGGGCGACTGTTTAGGCTTTTTCACGCTAATATCACGCCCGCCAGGCATCTGCCGTAGAATGTTGAGAATCTGCTGACAACAGTCCTGATCTTTGCCTTTGGAGCGCGGGGGCTTCTGGCAGGGTTCGGATTGTTTCGACGGCGGCGGATTGCAGCAATCACAAGGCGCGTCGCTGGGTTTCGGGTCAACACCGGGCAAATCCCACGTTCCGCATCGGCTGTCCGGGTTGTGATTGAGGTTGTATTCTGGATGCGATCCTGTGGATGGTTGCTGATAAGTGGCTGTTTTTTGGGTTTTCATCATGTGCCCTCCATTGTGGCGTTAGTGATTGTCCTACCAATATACGGGAAAGGTGCCACGTGAAAATCTGTGGCTCCAAGCTTTGTCAGGCAACGTCTCCTTTGCCCCCTCAGCTCGAAAGCAGCGCGCGGCAGTAATCTCTCTTTCGTTAGACGCTACCTCCGCCCTCCTGAGTGCAAGATGCATGGGCATAGTCGGCCGACGTGAAGCGTCACTCTTCGAGCTTGAGGCGTCCTCTATCGGTCACAACGCGCAGTAGGATCAGGCCGCGCTGTTCTGGGTCGTTCTCTTCCTCTTGCTGGTCGCTGCTCTTGCCTCTGTCGCCGCGAGGCTGGCCGCAGTTGCAGTCTCCGGTCCAATGCTGGATCTCCGGCTCGTCATGCAGTACGTCCCAGGTTGCCTCCACTGTGCCCCGCGTGGTGCCTTCGCCGAAACTCACCTCCTGGGTGACGCCGAGCAGCGGATGGTCGAGACCGCGGCCGATCAGCCGTTCGAATTCGATGGTGTTGCGCTGCGGCTTGTGCGGCTTCGTTTGCTCGCAGCGCGTTGGATCCTCGTTGTAGCGAATGCCCATCACGCTTAATTCGTATTCGTCCGGTTCGCACTTTACCTTCATGGTGAGCGTCACCGAATTTCCCGCTTGATCGACCACCAGGTATGTGCGAACCTGGGCGGTGTCCGAACCGAATTCCGTCCAGGTCGAAGGCGTGACGGAAATCGGGCTGACTGCGCCCGGGTTCACACCGGATAGCGCGTCGCGCCCCGTCACCACAACTTGATGATTCACCGGGTCGTATGTGATGACCTCTTCGGGAGGTGTCTTATCGATCCGTATGACGAGCTTTTTTGTCGCTTCGACGTTCTGCGACCGGTCGATCGAGTGGAACTGCAGCGTGTGAATACCTTCCGCCGTGATCGATATCGGTCCGGTTCCCGCGGTTGGGCCGACGCCATCGAGAACATACTCGGTGTGCGCCACGCCGGAAATATCGTCGGTGGCGCTGAGCGTAACCACCACGTCCGTTCTGTTCCAGCCCGCGGGGTTGGGCGTGGGGGTAATGAAGGCCGTTGTGATTGGCGGAGTCGTATCCCTCGGCAGCACCAGGGCCGCCTGTTCCGGGGTGATCTCGTCGACCACCGTGACCATCGGCTGCACCGCGTCGCCGCCCGCGCCGATCGATCCTCCCTTTAACTTGAGGTTCTTCCAGTCGTCATACGGCGTCAACGTGGTTTGCACTCCATCGTTATTCACGTCGAAGGCTACGTTCTTGTCCGTCAGTAGACCATTGCCGTTCCAGTCGATGGCTTTGCTGGCGTCGGCAACCGAAACAAAGCCGGCGGGATTGCCGCCGGCGGCGGGGAGCCAGTGGCTCGTCGCAACGCCGCTGGCTGCGGCGCCCACGCCGGTCGTCTCATCCAGATTCACCTCATTCAGCGCGTTCAGGGCAACGTTCGAATAATCCACGATACTGGTCAACCCGGCGCGTGTGAGTCCGACCAACTGGAACAGGTAATTCATTATGCTGATGTAGTTCGGCTTATTGTTGACGTTGTCGCCGCCGCCATGTTGGAGTCCGAGGTTATGCCCGAGCTCGTGCATGAAAGTGCCGGCCTGCTGGAGGTCGGTCGGTGTAAGCGATATTGGCGCGAGGCTGATGATGAAGTCGCTGCCGGGAATCGTGCGCGCGACGCCGCTATTGGTAAGGTTACTGATCTGATGCGCGGAGATCGCGTAGCGGAAAATCGCTACCTGCCCCGTGCTTTTGAAGCCGCCCAACGCGTTCTTGATGGCGTCGAAGGCCGCCCAACTATAGTTATTCACGCCACCCGTGCCGAGATTGGGCACCTCCGGAAGTTGCCGAGCGCGGCTTAGCGCGCCCCACGTCTGGTTCGTGGCGAAATTCATGATGCTGGCGGGACCGTGATCTACATGAAGATTGATCCCGACCGAGCCGGTCCGACTCTTGAATGGCGCGTTCTTAAACGCCGTCACGACGGACTTGATCGCCGCCGCCGACAAGGCGTGGCTATGCGTGGCATCTGCCATCCAATCGAGCTGAATGAAGATATCAGGCGTGTTTACGGTGGCGCCCATCGAGGGCAGATCGATGAATTGCGGACCGCTGCCGTCACCCGGATCAATCGTAACGCCGTTCTTCTTCCAATCGTCCGGGATGCCGTCACAGGTTGCGGACGAACAATCGAATGTCCAATTCACCGTCGCGTTGTCGCCGTCGCCACCGCTGCGATCCACCTTGTATCCCACAGGCGTCGCTTCGTCGTAGCTGTTCGACCCCACGAAAGGATTGTCCCAGTGGAAGTGCGCCGAACCGTCCGTCTGTCCCGGCCCCGTCTCGATCTTAAAGGTGGCTTCGCCTTCTGTCCCAGTTGCGACCCCGGACGATTCCGATTCCCAACTCACGGTGGTCCCCGCCTCGATTCTGGCCGGCGGTTGGGTAGTCCAGATTCCGTGACTCAGGCTGGTGGAATCTTGAATCAGCGCGACATCGGAATTGTTGACGAAGTTTACAGTGACGCTACGAGCAGCCATTGGGATCTCCTGATCGGTTCTCGAAATGTGGGGATGGCGTCAGACGCCTAACCATTAAGCGTCTATCCGAAGTCCTCCGTCGGACGCCCTTACGGGCGCCGCTGAGTCGGCAATCCGCTCGAATTAAAAGCTCAAGCTGTGAATCTCATCTCATCCTCCTTTCAGGGTCCGGTCGTCTCCTTCACCTGGATGAACGCGAGGCGGCGGAGAAAGCGGACACCCGCCGGAGCGCGGCGGGTTGAAATCCCGCCGCGCGCGAGGTAACCTGCTGAAATCCAGGACTTTCAGGAAAGCGGAGAAAAGGTGTCGCAGAGCGCGCAGGGTCCGATCCCGGGAGAGGTGACGCAGCTTCTGGCAGCCGTCCGCCAGGGGGACGGGAGCGCCATGGACCGGCTGGTGACGCTGGTCTATGACGAGTTGCGCGCCGTGGCCCGCCGGCAGCTCCGCCGTTGGCTTCCTGGGCAGACGCTCGACACCACCGCCCTGGTGCACGAGGCCTATTTCAGGCTGGTGGACCAAGCCGGCGCCTCCTGGCAGGACCGAGCCCATTTCCTGTCCGTGGCGGGGATGGCCATGCGCCACATCCTGGTGGATGCCGCGCGCCGCCGGGCGGCCAAGAAGCGTGGAGGCGAGGACCTGCGGATCTCTTTGGATGAGCTGCGGCCGGGCTCGGGGCAGCCGGATGCGTCCCGCCTAGCGGTCGAAATCCTCGATCTGGATGAGGCCCTGACCTCGCTGGCCGCGCGGAACGAGCGGCTGAGCCGGCTGGTGGAGCTGCGGTTCTTCGCCGGGCTGACGGAGGAGGAGACCGCCCGGACGCTGGGGATCTCCGAGCGGACCGTAAGGCGCGACTGGCTCAAGGCCCGCGCCTTCCTCTTCCATACCCTGCGCGGCCGGGACGAGGGATGAAGCCCGATCTGCCGGCGGACCCCGAGCGTTGGGGGCGGATCGAGGCCCTGCTCGACGAGGTGTTCGAGCGTCCGGCTGAGGAACGCCGCGCGGTCCTCGACAAAGCCTGCGCCGGGAACCCGGAGCTCCGCGCGCAGATGGAAGCCCTGCTGACCGCGCACGAGGAGGCGGGAGGCTTCCTGGCCGCACCGGGCCACCGGGCCGCCGTCGAGTTGCTGGCGGACACCTCCGGCGAAGCGGCGCCCCTCGCGGACCGCGAGCTCGGGCCCTATCGGCTGGTCCGCGAGATCGGCTCCGGCGGCATGGGCGTGGTCTACGAGGCGGAGGATACCCGCCTCCAGCGCCGGGTGGCAGTGAAGCTGCTGCCACCGGAGCTCAGCCGGGACCGCGGCGCCAAGGAGCGCTTCCTGCGCGAGGCGCGCGCCGCCTCGGCCCTCGACGATCCCAACATCTGCACCGTCCACGACGTCGGCGAGTGCGACGGCCAGCTCTACATCGTCATGGCCTACTACGAGGGCGAGACCCTCAAGGAGAGGCTGGCGAAAGGGCCGCTGCCGGAATCCGAAGCCCGGCAGGTGGCCATCGAGGTGGCCCGGGCCCTGGCGCGGGCCCACGAAGCCGGCATCGTGCATCGCGACATCAAGCCGGCCAACGTGATGCTGACCCGCCACGGAAAGGTGAAGGTCCTGGACTTCGGCATCGCCAAGATGAGGGGAGACGCGACGCTAACCCGCGTCGGCAGCTCTCTGGGGACGCCTGCCTACATGTCACCCGAGCAGGCCCGCGGCGAGCCGGTGGACGGCCGTACGGATGTCTGGTCGCTGGGCGCGCTGCTCTACGAGATGCTCGCCGGGCGCCGGCCGTTCCCAGGGGACGACGAGCGGGCGGTTCTCTCCGCCATCCAAAGCTGCAAACCCGCGCCGCTCGACCGCATCCGGCCTGAGGTCTCCGCGACCCTGGCCCGGACGGTGGCGAAGGCCCTGGCCAAGGACCCCGCCGAGCGCCACCAGAGCGCCGCGGAGCTCTTGTCGGACTTGGAGTTGTTGAAGCCATCGCCGTGGATACTGCCGGCGCTCCGCCGCTGGCGGCGAGGGAAGGGCTTTCGAGCGGCCGTCCTGGTCTTGATCGTAGCGGCCAGCGTGCTCCTCGCCTTTCGCCTCAAGGAATTTCTGTGGCACTCTACAGCCCCGCCCCCCCTACGGGTGGCGGTGCTGCGCCCGGCCATGACTTCCACGGGGAAAAACCCGGATCTCGCCTACGTCGCTTCCGACGTTATGAACGCCGCCATCGACACTCTCATCCCTCTTCAAGGCTTGCAGCCGATAGACCCGCCCGAAAAGGACGAAGCGAGCGGCTCCGCGGCCGAGAGGTCACGCCGCGCCGAAGCGAACGAGGTGGTCTCTCCCCTCCTCGATTGCCAAGAAGAGAGTTGCCGAGTGAAGTTACGCCGGCTTCGGGAACCAGGAGATGTGGTCTTGGGGACGGTCGGGCCTTTCGAAGTCCAGACCGGCATTGAGAACGTTCAGCGCCTGGCAGAAGGAGTGCGGGCGAACCTGCAACAGCTCTATCCGGATCATCGGCTCCGGCCGGAGTCGAAAGGCGGCAGGGTGAGACCGGAGGACTACTCCGCCTACCTCCAGCTCGAGCGGCGGGTCGATGGTGGCGAACGCCTCGGCCCCAAGGAGCTCGACCGGCTGGACGCTCTGCTCCGGACTTCGCCCGATCTCCTCGGAGCCTATCGGCTGGCGGCGGACATCGCTCGCGATCTGGAGCAAGTCGATCGTGCTCTCGGCTACATCTCCCGGGCCGAAGCCATCGCGCCCAACGACCCGCGGGTTCTGTTCTCCCGCTTTCGCACCGAGATGGCCGGGAACCGGTCGGCAGCGGCGCAGGCGACGCTGAGGCGGCTTTCAGAGCTGGTTCCGGGAGACGCCCGCGTCCCCAGAGCCAAGGCCGATCTGCTGGAGGCTCGAGGAGAGCTGAAGGAAGCCCGCCGCGTGCTGCAGGAGGTCGTCCGGCGGCGTCCTCTCTGGCGTCCGATCCTGGAGCTGGCGACCCTCGAGGTTCGTCTCGGTGAAAGCGACAGTGCCCGCCGCCGTCTGGGGGAGCTGCTCGAGGCACAGCCGGGCAATCAATACGTACTGCACGATCTAGCGTTCTTGGAGGGGGCCTCCGGAGACCTGGAGCGCGCCGCGACGATCTATGAAAAGCTGATCCGTCTCCAGCCGGCGCGGCCGTATTTCTCAAGTCTCGGCTTCATCCGATTTCTACTCGGAGACTACGCCGCGGCCGAGAGCGCCTACCGCCAAGCCCTAGCCCTGGAACCCCACGGCACGCTCACCCGCTTCAATCTCGCGACCGCGCTCGAAGCCGAGGGGAAGTTGCCGGAGGCACGGCGGCTCTACCGCGCCCTGGCCGAAGAGCTCGCCGCCGTCCCCAATCTCAGCGATGACCGCATCCGCATGCTGCACGCTCAGTGCCTCGTGCGCCTGGGCCGAAGGGACGATGCGGTCCGCCTGGCCGACGCGGTGCTCAAGAAGAGGCCAGACGATGTCCAGGTACTCAATCAGGCTGCCCAGATCTATGCGCTGCTAGGAGAGCGGTACAAGACCCTTTACTACACCGAGTTGGCCCTTAAGGGTGTGCGGCGGGAGTGGTTCATGATCCCCGAGTTCAACTCCCTGAAAAAGGACCCGGACTTTCAGGCCCTCCTCAATACTCAAGCCGCCCACCAGGCTGCCGAGCGCCGCCGGCACCTCTAAAGGCGACATGGCGCAAGGCAGCCTGCTGGGCCTGGAGGCTCTACCCCCCTGGCGGTGACTTCGGAACGTCGAGGCCGCCGAAGTTTTGGTTTATGCTAAGTTTAGTCAACCAGTCCAGGACTTTGTTGTTGCCATCGTGGATGTCATAGAGATAGCGGCCGTTCGGCGCCTCCTGGGCGATGGTGCCGCTGATCTGTCCTCCGATCATCGAGAGCGGGCTGGAAAAGGGGCCTTGCTCGTAAATGAGCAGTGCGCCGGCGTTGTTCGGGAGCTCGACTTTCTTGAACACCACCCGCAGGTTATCCGAATCGGTGCCGATAAAGGTAAAGACCCAGGTTACGGTCTCCGTTTGCCTGGCGGTCTGGGGATTTTCCACGGCACTCACCCCTTCAGCCCTTACGTTCACATTGATGGTCGCCATTGGTCTTCCTCTCTCTTGAGATCACGCCCGGGATGGGCGGCTTCCTCTTGCGATGGCCTCATCCATAGAAACGCAGTACAGGGCCGAAAGCGGCCAATGCAACAGAGCGCACCCGGAAAGGTACCACCTCAGCGGGTAGGCCAATTCCTTTGCGTGAAGGTAAAGTATTGCAGGCTCGCGGCTTACTCCTCTTTGACGCCCCCGGCGCCAAATCTTTGGACACGGCCCCATACCCACCGTATCGCAGGCGGGCCTTCCGCAGATGGTCTCCCGGGGTCTGGAGGTGCTCCGGATAGCCTCTTGCAGGAATCCGGCCCCGAAGGACCAATCCGCAAATGGCCATGCAGGGAGCCCGCGGTCGGAGAACGCGTGTACCCTGAGCGACACACCGCGGCAGGAACCCTCCCTCCCTGCCGTGGTGCACCAGGGCGAGCCCAAGGTGGCGGCCCGCAGGTATCGCTCCCCGTTGGGGCTCCCGATGAGAGGGGGCCAACTTGCTACCCAGCCCGTTGGACTGGGCTAAGATATCCTGTGCCTTCAGCCCAAAAGGCAGGACGCGGTCACACGATCCCGCGGTCACGTCAAGGGATTGCGTTGGGCGGCATCAGTCCGGCTTCCTCCTCGGCGGGGAAGCTCCAGGAACAATGTGTTTAAGCTCGCCAACAATGTTCCTGGGCTCGAACCCATTGTGTCCGGGCCCGCCAACATTGTTGGTGAGGCTCACCACATTGGGTTTTTCTTCCCCAACAATGTGGCTGGAGCTTCCAACAATGTTGGCGGGCCCAGACACATTGTGTTTTCTCGCGACCACATTGTTGGCGACTCGGCCAACAATGTGGTGAGTCCCTACCTCATTGTGTTTTGCCGCTCCCACATTGGGTCGGCGCCTTTCTTCAATGGGTTGGGCCGCTCCTGGCATTGTTCCGGGAAGGTTCCACAATAGGGGCGGGATGTTTCTTATTGAGAGAACCCCTGGACAGTGAAGACGGAGAAGAAAAAGCAGAAGCGGAGTTAGTGGGCCGGCGGGACGCCGGCGCTCCCAGGCAAGGCGTGGCCGGGAGAGGTTTTGCCGCTGGGATGGGGAGCACAGAGACGCCTCGGCGAGGCGTCTCTGCATTGGAACAGCCTTCAGTACCGCGGCACCGAAGGATCCACCTGGATGCTCCAGGCGTTGATTCCCCCGGCGAGGTTGATGGCGCGGGAGAAGCCCATCTGGCGCAGGAAGTTGACCGCCCTTGCCGAGCGCATGCCGCTGTGGCAGTTGACCACGATGGTGGAGGCCGGGTCGAGCTCTCCCAGACGGTCCTGCAGCTCGGGGAGGGGGATCAGCTTCGCGCCGTCGATTCGGCAGATGTCCCACTCCTGGGGGTTGCGCACGTCGAGGAGGGTCAGGGCGCGACCCTCGTCGAGCCAGCCCTTGAGCTGGGGCGCCGAGATCTCGAACGCTTCTTCCACCTGCTCGGCGTGCGGATCGATGCCGCAGAACTGCTCGTAGTCGATCAGCGTGGTCTGCGTCGGATGGTCGGAGCAGATGGGGCAGTTGGGGTCTTTCCTCAGCTTGAGCTCGCGGAACTTCATCTTGAGGGCGTCGAACAGCACCAGCCGGCCGATCAGCGGATCTCCCGCGCCCACGATCAGCTTGATCACCTCGTTGGCCTGGAGGGAGCCGATGATCCCCGGCAGCACTCCCAGGACGCCGCCCTCGGCGCAGGAGGGGACGAGCCCGGGCGGCGGCGGCTCGGGGAAGAGGCAGCGGTAGCACGGTCCCCTCGCTCCCCAGAAGATCGAGACCTGCCCCTCGAAGCGGAAGATGGAGCCGTAGACGTTCGGCTTGCCCAGAAGGACGCAGGCGTCGTTGACCAGGTAACGGGTGGGGAAGTTGTCGGTGCCGTCCACGATCACGTCGTAGTCGCGGAACAGGTCGAGGGCATTCGAGGAGTCGAGGCGCACTTCGTGGGGGACGATCTTGATGTGGGGGTTCAGGTCGCGCAGCCGGTCGGTGGCGGCCTGGATCTTCGGCTTGCCCACGGAGGTGCGGCCGAAGAGCACCTGGCGGTGGAGGTTGCTCTCGTCGACGACGTCGAAGTCGACCATCCCCAGGGTGCCCACGCCCGCCGCGGCCAGGTAGAGGCCGAGGGGGGAGCCGAGGCCGCCGGCGCCGATGGTCAGCACTTTCGCCGCCTTGAGCCGGCGCTGCCCGGCGGTGCCCACTTCGGGCATGATGAGGTGGCGGCTGTAATGGCGGATCTCGGCCGGCGACAGCTCGGGGAGCTCGTCCACCTCGCGCGCCGTTTCCCACGCGGTGGCCGCAGGAGCGCCGCCCGCGATCGAGGGGATGATGGACAGCGTGTCGCCATCCTTGAGGGGAGTGGCCTCGCGCTGGAGGTGGCGCACGTCCTCATCGTTCAGGAAAAGGTTGACGAAGCTGCGCAGGGCGCCGTCGTCCGAGTACAGGTGGCGCTGGAGCGCCGGATGGAGGCGGGTGAGGTCCTGCATCGCCTCGCCGACGGTGGTGCCCGCGACCTCGACGTCGCCCTGCTCGCTGGTGAAACGGCGCAGGGGGGTGGGAATCTGCACTGTGACGCTCACTGGACCGCCTCCTTCTGGAAGCCGCTCGCCGCGGCGGGGACGGCCGCCTGCTCGATCGTCTCTTCCTCGAACCGCTCACGGTCGTCGGAGAGGCGCCAGCTCCGGGTGTCCGCCACCTTGCCGCCTTCGATGGAAACGATGACGTAGGATAGCCCGGGCCAGGCGTGGTCGCGGTCGAATTCGCTCGGCCGCGCCGGATGGTCCGGATGGGAATGGTAGTAGCCAACCACGTCGAGTCCCAGGCCGCGCGCCTCTTTGTTGGCGGCGAGGACGGTCTCGGGACTGATCAGGTAACGGTTGTGCCGGCTCTCCTGACGCTCGTTGCCGACCGACAGGACGCGCTCGACGACGGTGACGCCGCCGTCGAAGCGGCCGATCAGGAAGCCGCAACACTCCTCGGGATAACTCGACGCTCCGTGCCGCGTGATCGTCTGCAGGTGGCGGGGCGTGATCACCAGGCGAAACATGACTCAGGGCTCCTCCCAGAACCGGTCGGACAGGTACTTGTCCGCGCCGTCGCACAGCACTGTAACCACGGTGCCGTGCTGCAAATTCGCGGCGACGTCCAGGGCCGCAGCGACGTTCGCCCCGGACGAGATCCCCACCAGGAGCCCCATCTCCCGCGCCAGGCGCTTGACCATGGCGTAGGCCCGCTCGGTCGGCAGCTCCCGCGCTTCGTCCGCGAGGTGGGGATCGTAGATGGGGGGCACGATGGCCGAGGCCATGTGCTTCATCCCCTCCAGGCCGTGGAACGGCGAGTCGGGCTCCACGGAGACGAGGCGCACGGCCGGGCTCGTCTCCCGCAGGAAGCGGCCCGCACCCATGAAGGTGCCGCTGGTGCCCAGTCCGGTGACGAAATGGGTGATCTGCCCATCCGTCTGCTCCCAGATCTCCGGCCCCGTGGTGCGGTAGTGGGCCTTCCAGTTCTCCGGATTCGAATACTGATCGAGGTAGGCCCAGCGCTCGGGCTCTTCGGCCACCAGCCGCCGCGCCTCCAGGATGGCCCCGTCGCTCCCCGCCAGCGGATCGGTGATCCGCAGCTCGGCGCCGTAGGCCTTCAGGATCCGCTTGCGCTCGGGGCTGGCGCTGTCCGGCAGGCAGAGAGTGACGGGAATGCCCAGGGCGGCACCGATCATGGCGTAGGCGATCCCCGTGTTTCCCGAGGTGGCGTCCAGCAGCCTCCGGCCGTTGGTGAAAAGGCCGCGGCGCAGCGCGTCCATCACCATCGAGAGGGCCGGACGGTCTTTCACCGAGCCGCCGGGATTGGCCCCTTCGGCCTTGGCGAAGAGGCGCACGCCGGCCTTGCCCGTCAGCTCGGAGAGGTCGAGGAGCGGCGTGTTGCCGATCAGCTCCAGGAGGTGAACGGGGTGCCGCCGGTCCTGGGCGGGAGCCGGATGCTCGAGGGCGAGGGCGACGGTGCGCATGGCCAAAAGAACGTAGCAGACAGGGGACTAGGTGTAAAGGTGATGATCTCAGTCACGAATAGCCCGCTCCAGGAGCAGGACGGTCCAATCGTCCTCCAGTGCCGGGCTGGTGGCGGTGCGCACCCGCTCGAGGAGGGCGTCGAGCCAGGCGAGGGGAGGAAGGGAATCGCCCTCTGCCATCAGGGCGGCAAGGGCGGGGTAACCGAGCGGCTCTCCCGCCGCGGCGGGGGCTTCGGCGAGGCCGTCGGTGAAGAGGAGCAGGCGATCCCCGGGAGCGAGGGTGACCTCCAGGGCCTCGTAGGCGACCTCGGGACGCACTCCCAGAGGGAGGCGGGGACCGGGGACGGAGAGGGCCAGCGGCGGCTCCCCCTGGCGGAGAAGGTGGGGATCGGGGAGGCCGGCGTTCGCCAACGACAGGGTCCCCCGCTCCGGATCGAAGCGGGCGAAGGCCAGGGCCACGAACTCGCGGGAGGAGAGCTCGGCTGCCAGGACGCGGTTGAGCTCGCGCAGCACCTCCCCGGCCGGGCGGTCCGCGGCGAGCAGGGGGAGGCGCGCCTTGGCCGAGGCCATGATGAGGCTCGCCGCCATCCCCTTGCCGGCCACGTCCGCCACGGCCAGCCCCAGGGCGCCGCCGGCCAGGCGGAAGACGTCGTAGAAATCCCCCGCCACCACCCGCGCCGCCAGGTTGCGCGCCGCCACCCGGTAGCCCTCGCCTTCAATCTCCGGCGGCGGCAGCAGCCGGCTTTGCAGCTCCCGGGCGAGCTGCAGCTCCCGCTCGGCGAACTCGGCCTCCTTCAAACGGGCGACGCTCTCGGCCAGGCGCGTCTTCATCCTCTCGAAGCTCGCGAAGGCGAAGCCGAGGACGATGGCGAGCGCTCCCGTCAAGGCGATCGAGAGCAGGCTGTCGAGGGAGAACAGGCGGATGCCGGCCCCGGTGAGGGCGTTGATCAGGAGCCCCGTGAGGACCCAGGCCCCGAGACCGCTGACGAAGAGCAGCGCCCCATAGGCGAGGGTGCGGCGGGTGTTGGAGAGACGATGGAGCCGGTCGCGGAGCCACCAGGACAAGGTGCGCGCCAGGATCGAGATCGTCAAGCCGGCGAGGAGCCCATAGAGGATGGAGATCCAGCGGTCCGCGGGGCGCCGCTGCCCGAGAGCGAGGAGGAAGCCCACCCCGAGGCCGCAGGCGCCGGCCAGGATCAGGCTCTTGAGCCGCTCACGCCAGGAATATCTGAGGCCGGTCGCCATGGTTCCTCTTCCCATACGATACGGCGTGAGAGAGGAAAAGATCATGAACGACACTCCGCACACCGGCGACGACCGGGTCCCTCCCGGACAGTACGTCACCAACAAGTGGCCGGTCCTGACCTATGGACGCACGCCGCAGGTGGAGCCGGAGAAGTGGACTCTCCGCGTCTTCGGCCTGGTCGACGGCGAGAAGACCTTCTCCTGGAAGGAGCTCAAGGCCCTCCCCCGTGTCCGCGTCACGGCCGACTTCCACTGCGTGACCCGCTTCTCGACGCTCGACAACGGCTGGGAGGGTTTCGCCACCCGCGAGCTGCTGCGGCAGGTGCGGGTGCACCCGGAGGCCTCGCACGTCATGGTCCACTGCTACGGCGGCTACACCACCAACCTCCCCCTGGAGGACTTCCTCTCCGAGCGCGCCCTCTTCGCGGACACCCACAACGGCAAGCCGCTCCTCCTCGACCACGGCGGCCCGCTCCGTCTCGTGGTCCCCCACCTCTATGCCTGGAAGAGCGCCAAGTGGGCGAACGGCGTCGAGCTCCTTGCGGAAGACCAGCGGGGCTTCTGGGAGGAGAACGGCTACCACACCTACGGCGATCCCTGGCTGGAGGAGCGCTTCAGCTCGCAGGAGACGACCGCGGCCTACCAGGTCCGGCGGCGGGCGAAGGAGCTGGGGATCGTGCCGAAGGAGTGAAGGCCCCTTCCACCGCAGCGCACTCCCCCCTCCCAAGACCCGGGCGCCTTCAGGAGGGTTGACGCCCTCCGACCGCGCCCGTTGCAGGCCACCCCTTGACACGTGCACTGGTGTTATGGTTAACTACATCACCAGAGTAGGCGTAGCGGTCGGCCAGACGATCCCTCGCACCTCTCTCGAAAGGGCTAACTGGAACACAGGATGGATAGTGAGTGGAACGACAGTCAGCCGATCTACCGTCAGCTCCGGGATCGTGTCGTCGCCCTGATACTCGACGGCGTGCTCAAGGAAGGCGATCCGCTGCCGTCCGTGCGCAACGTCGCAGCCGAATACCGGGTCAACCCGATCACGGTGCTGAAGGGCTATCAACAACTGGTCGACGAGCAGCTTGTCGAGAAGAAGCGAGGTCTTGGCATGTTCATCAAATCCGGCGCGCGCAATCTGCTGCTGCAGGGCGAACGTCAGAAGTTTCTGGCGGAACAGTGGCCCAGGATCGTCGCAACCATTCAGCGGCTCGGCCTGACACCGGAAGAGCTGCTGGCCGCCGCCGCCAACCGCGGATCGGCCGCGGATGCCGCAGAGGAGGAGCGCTGAAGCCATGGCCTGTATCGAAGCACGCGGCCTCCGCAAGGCCTTCGGCACGACGATGGCGCTGAACGGCCTCGACTTGCGGGTCGAAGAGGGCCGCATCCTCGGACTCATCGGCCCCAACGGCGCGGGCAAGACCACCGCGCTCAACGCGATTCTCGGTCTCATCCCCTATCAGGGAGAGCTGACGGTGCTCGGACGCGACCCCTGGGCCGCGCGCGACCAGCTCATGCTCGACGTCTCGTTCATTGCCGACGTCGCCGTGCTGCCGCGCTGGCTGCGGGTCTCCCAGGCCCTCGACTACGTCGCCGGCGTGCATCCCCGGTTCGACCGCGCGAAGGCGGAAGGCTTTCTTGCCAAGACCGCCATCCGGCGTACCAGCAAGGTCAGGGAATTGTCGAAAGGCATGGTGGCTCAACTGCACCTCGCCCTGGTCATGGCCCTCGACGCGAAATTGCTGGTGCTGGACGAGCCGACGCTCGGCCTGGACATCCTGTATCGCAAACAGTTCTACGACTCCCTGCTGAACGACTACTTCGATCGCAGCCGCACCATCGTGGTGACGACACATCAGGTGGAGGAGATTCAGGACGTCCTCACCGACCTCATGTTCATCGACCGCGGTCGCATCGTGCTCGATTGCAGCATGGAAGAATTCGAGTCGCGCTATCTGGAAGTGATGGTGCATCCCGACCATGTCGCGGCGGCACGGGCGCTTGGGCCCATTCACGAGCGCCAGGTGTTCGGCCGCAGCATCCTGCTGTTCGATCACGCCGGTCGGAGTCAACTCGCGGCGCTGGGCGAGGTGCGCACGCCCAGCATCGCCGACTTGTTCGTTGCCCTGATGGGCAATCAGGGCGGCCAGGCCCAAGGAGAGGCGCGATGACGACGCCAGCGAACGCCCAGCCCGAATCGCCTGACGACTCGCAGGGAATCACGCCCCCGGCGATGCCGGCAATACCGGCGACCCGGCCGATGTACTGGTCGGTGCGGCGTGAATTGTGGGAGAACCGCTCGATCTACGTCGCACCACTGGTCGCCGCCGCCGTCGCGTTGTTCGGTTTCCTGATCAGCACGCTGACTCTGCCGCACCGCATGCGTGCCTTGTCGGCGCTCGACCCGGCGAAGCAGCGCCAGGCGATCGCCGTGCCATACAGCTTCGTGGCGGCTCTGCTCATCGCCACCGCGTTCCTCGCCGGGGTGTTCTACTGCCTCGACGCGCTGCACGGCGAACGCCGTGATCGCAGCATCCTGTTCTGGAAGTCGCTGCCGGTTTCGGATCGCACGACCGTGCTTTCGAAGGCGATCGTTCCGCTCGTGATCCTGCCGCTGCTCATCTTCGCGGTGGTCGTTGCTACGCAGCTCATCATGCTGCTGCTGAGCACGGCGGTGCTGCTGGGGAACGGTCTGAGCGTGGCGCCGCTGTGGGACCGGTTGCCGTTGTTCAGGATGACGCTGGGGCTGCTCTACTCCCTGGCGGCGATTGCGCTCTGGCATGCGCCCATCTATGGCTGGCTGCTGCTGGTCTCCGGCTGGGCGCGGCGCGCGACGTTTCTCTGGGCCGTGTTGCCGCTGCTCGCGATCTCCGTCTTCGAGAGGATCGCGTTCCGCACTTGGCATTTCGCCTTCCTGCTGAGGTACCGCCTGATTGGCTGGTTCACGGAAGGTTTCGACTTCAAAACGCACGGGATGGGCGCGATCGATCCGTTGGCACACCTCACTCCGGTGAATTTCCTGAGCAGCCCGGGTCTGTGGATCGGGCTGGTGTTCGCCGCGGCGTTCCTCGCCGCGGCAGTGCGGCTGCGCCGCTATCGGGAGCCGATTTGATTCGCATACACGGTTGATTGAATCCTTGGCGTAAAAAGGAGGACAGAGTATGAGCACAGCGCTCATGATGGAAGAGTTGTCGCCGCGTTTCAAGGCCAGGATGGCCGGTGTCTTTTATTTGCTCACGTTTTTGACGGGCGGGGCCGTTCTCTCGGCGGGCCGTGGCCTCGTCGTCTCCGGCGACGCCGCGGCTACGGCGGCCAACGTCCTGGCGCACGAGTCTTCGCTTCAGTTGGTTTTCGCGGCCGACCTCCTGGTGACCGCGTGGTACGTCGTGGTGACGGCGCTCTTCTACGACTTGTTCAAGCCGGTGAACAGGAGCCTCTCTTTGCTCGCGGCGTTCTTCAGCCTCGTGGGATGCGCCATCGGCGGGGCCAGCGGATTTTTTCACCTCGCCCCTTTGGCCGTCCTAAGAGGCGCGCCTTATTTGAGCGTATTCAAGGTGGAACAGTTGCAGGCTCTGGCGTTCCTGTTGCTCAAGCTGCATGCCCAGGCCAACAGCATCAGCCTTGTATTTTTCGGATTCTATTGCCTCCTGATCGGTTACCTCGTTTTCAAGTCGGCCTTCCTGCCGCGAATCCTCGGCGTGCTGATGGCGTTTGGCGGGTTGGGCTGGCTGACCTTTCTCTCACCGTCCCTCGCAAGCTCTCTGTATCCCTACGTTCTGGCCCCCGGCATCCTCGGAGAAGGAGCGCTGACCCTGTGGCTCCTCTTGGCCGGCGTGAACGTCCAACGATGGCAGGAGCAAGCCCGTGCAGAAAGACCCCTGTCCTAAAGGAGAATAAAATGCGACTCAAATTCAGCGTGACGAAAGTGCGAACACTCCTGCCAGCCCTGCTGATCTGCCTCCTTGCGCCGGCGGCCGTCGCCTCGGCCCAGGACAATCCGCTCAGCGCATGGAACAAGACAGTGTACGGAGGGGTGAAGAAGATCCTGCTCCGCACCGCCGAGAAAGTCCCCGAAGAGAATTACAGCTTCAAGCCCACGGAGGCGGTCCGCAGCTTCGGCCAGATACTTGGGCACGTCGCCGACGCGCAGTACATGTTTTGTTCCATCGTGCTCGGCGAGAAAAACCCCGCTCCGAAGGTCGAGGAGACCAAAACCTCGAAAGCCGATCTCATCGCCGCGCTCAAGGACGCCTTCGCCTACTGCGACAAGGCCTACGATGGCATGACCGACGCGTCCGCGACTCAAATGGTGAAGCTCTTCGGAGGTGACAGACCGAAACTCGGCGTGCTGACGGTCAACAACATCCACAGCGTGGAACACTACGGCAATCTCGTCACCTACATGCGACTGAAAAACATCGTCCCTCCCACCAGCGAGCCGGACTTCATGCCACAGCCGAAGAAATAGTGTGCCTTGGGGCCGGCCGCTGGCTGGCCGGCCCAACCTTCAACACCTTCGGCGGGATACTTCGCGATTATCTCAACGGCACCGGCATCACCAGCGAGGCCACGATCGCCGCCGCCGTGGCCAGGATGCAGAGGATGGCGCTCATCAGGTGATTGCCGGTCTCGGGCTGGCGCGGGTCCAGGACGTAGCCGGCGAGGAAACCGGCGGCGAAGCCGCCCACGTGGGCCGCGTTGTCCACTCCCCGCATGAGGAAGCCGAAGGCGATCATGTAAATCGCGTAGCTCCAGGCCGTGCGTCCCACGACGCCGCTGCCGGTGCGCCGGCCATAGGCCACCATGGCGCCGAGGAGCCCGAGGATGGGCGCCGAGGCACCCACCGTCACCATGCCTCCCCAACCGAGGAGCTGAAACGCGCTGCTCGCCGCGAAGCCGCCGATCGAGGCGGCCGTGTAGAGCATCACCATGCGGCCGGGGCCGTAGAGCTCCGCCGTCTCCGGCGCGAGGATGCGGATCCAGTAGAGGTTGAACCCGATGTGGAGGAGCCCCGCATGGAGCCAGCCCGCGGAGAGCACCGTCCACCAGCGGTGGAGATAGAACACCGGCAGCGCGCCGCTCGCTCCGAAGCGCAGCAGGCTCGCCTGGCTGGGAGCGCCGAGCGAGAAGAGGCCACCCATCTGGATGCCCTGCGGGTCCACCGCCAACATGGCGAGGTAGAGAAATACGTTGCCCAGCATCACGACCTGGACGAATCCCGCATCGCGCCCCAGGTTGCGGACGACCGAGGTCAGCCCCCACATCCCCGGCCGCTTCCGGCCGCAACTCAGGCAGACGTCGTCGTTGACCCCCACCAGTTTGCCGCAGGACGGGCAGAGCGTGGAGCCGGAGCGCGGGCGGCTGAGCATGGGGGTACGATATCTCACTGGACCTGAATCGAAGGCACCTCCGGGTCCGGATCGCGCCGCACCGGCTCGTCCTCTCCTGGGGTCTCGTCAGGGTCTTCCGCCGACGGCTGATCGAGGGGGGAATGGTCGGGATCGTTCCAGGGCTCGTCCCGCTTGGGGTGATCGGCCGGCTCGCGGGGATCGCGGTCGCGGCGGGGGTCGTCGGGGGTGGCTGAAAGCTCGGGCAAGGGCAGGTCCTCCTCGGCAGGGGGGGATAGCAAGGATCGGGCCGGCCCCCATCTTGCAGCACCTCGCCCCCCATGAATCCTCCCGACGCGTCCCAATGGCTCCTCCAGATCGTCTGGCTGCTGGTGCTGGCCGTGCCCGTCGCCTGCGTGGCATGGACGGTGACGCATGAGGAGATCTTCCGCGAGCCGCGGGAGTACTGCGCCGAGCGCTCCCTGCACGCTCCCCGCCTCGCCACCCGCAAGTTCTTCTATCTCTTCACTTGCGAGTACTGCTTCAGCCATTACGTGACGGTCTTCTTCCTCGTCCTCACCCGCTACCGGCTGCTGCTGGACGACTGGCGGGGGTACGTGATCGCCTTCTTCGCCCTGGTGGCGGTCGCCAACGTCTACATGAGCGCCTTCGGCCGGCTGCGCCAGGAGATGAAGACGCAGAAGCTGGAGGCGACGATCAAGGAGGAGACGCTGAAGGACGTCCAGGGGGAGTAGACGCCCTACATCTCCTCCTCTTCTTCGTCCTCGAGCTCCCCAACCTCCCCCACCTCGGCGAGGAGGGCCAAGGCTTCCTCGGCGTCCTCGGGGTGGACCTCGACGCGGTTGAGGGCCAGGGGCGTGTTGGTGAGCAGGCTCACCGGCGGCAGTCGCTCTTCCATCACGCACGCGTCGATCCCCTCGGATTCGAGGAGCGTGCGGGCCAGGTGGGCTTCCCAGGGGGTGGTGAAACGGCCCACGGTAACCAGGCTCTCGGGCACCTCGGGCTCCGGCGGCGGCCCGGCGCGGCGGTCCTCCTCCGTCACCAGGTAGATCTCGGGAATGGGCTGACGGTTGCGGAGCAGCTCGGCGGCCCTTTCGCCCTCTTCAGGGCGCACCTGGAGCTTGATGCCTCCCAGCGTGCCCGAGAGCGCACCGTAGAGCCGGTAGAAGTTGGCGTCGGCGATGACGGCGTGGATCCCCTCCGCCTCCAGGCAGGCGCGGGCGAGCTCGGCTTCCCACGGCGACGAGAAGGTCTCGACCGTGACCAGGCGCTCGAGGTCGAATTCGATTTCGGAATCGGACATCGCGGCCATTCTACGTCAGGGAACGAGGCCCGCGGAGCGCATCAGGCCCAGCACCACCGCCAGCAGGACGGCGAAGAACACGGCCGTGGCCACGGCGCCAGCGACAGCCGCCCGCCGCCCGCGCAAGGTGTTGAGCGCCAAGTACGCCCCCAGGACGCTCAACAGGGCGAAGAAGACGAAGAGGCCGAGGGGGAGCCAGAGATCGGAGGGATGGGGGGACATGGGAACTGATTCTACAATCGCCGCCCGCGCCTCCCGAGGAGACGCCGAGGAGACCATGCATCAACCACCCCCGGGCATGAAGACGTTCCTCGTGATCTGGCTCGGCCAGCTCGTCTCCGCCGTCGGCTCGAACCTGGGTGGGTTCGCCCTCGGGGTCTGGGTCTACGAGCAGACGAAGTCCGCCACCCGCTTCGCCCTCGTTTCCTTCGTGGGCACCGTCACGATTCTGCTGCTGTCGCCGCTCGCGGGCACCCTCGCGGACCGCTGGGACCGGCGGCGGCTGATCTTCCTCGCCGATCTCGGCTCGGCCCTCACCACGATGGCGATCGCCTTCCTCTTCTACAGCGGCCGCATGCAGCTCTGGATGGTGTACCCCTTCGTGTTGCTGATGGTGACGTTCCTGGCCTTCCAGGGACCCGCGCTCTTCGCCTCCATCCCGTTGCTCGTGGGGGAGAGCCAACTCGCCCGCGCGAGCGGCATGACCCAGACGTCGCGGGCGGTGGCGCAGATCCTCGGTCCCCTGGCCGCGGGCGTCCTCATCGCCAGGATTGGCTACTCCGGCGTCGCCTTCATCGACTGCGTCACCTACTTCGTCGCCGTGGCGGCGGTGCTCGCCGTGCGCATCCCGAGCCCGCCACGCCTGGAGCAGGACGCCGGCCGCCCCTCGGTGCTGGCGGACCTCTCCTTCGGCTGGCGCTATCTGCGGGCGAGGAGGGGGCTCCTCGCCCTGCTGGCTCTCTTCGCCGTGACCAACCTCTGCATGGGGATGGTGCAGGTGCTGCTGGGGCCGCTCATCCTGAGCTTCGCCACGCCCGTGGACCTGGGCACCGTGGACTCGGTGGCGGCCGTGGGCGTGCTTCTCGGTGGCCTGGGAGTGGCGATCTGGGGGATCCCCCGCCACCGGGTGCTGGGCGTCCTGGGAGTCCTGGCCATTCAGTCCGTCATCCTGTTCCTCGGCGGCGCGCGCCCCAGCATCCCGTTGATCGCCATCGCGAGCTTCGCCTTCATGCTCACGGTGCCGGTGGCCATGGCGGCGAATCAGACGATTCTGCAAAGCAAGATCGCTCCCGCCGTCCAGGGGCGGGTGCTCGCCGTCTCCACCATGGTTTCCGCCGGCTCGCTCCCCCTCGCCGTGCTGGCGGCCGGCCCCTTGGCGGATCGGGTCTTCGGCCCCCTGCTCCTCCCCGGGGGAGCGCTGGCCGCAACGGCCGTGGGACGCCTTCTGGGGACCGGCCCCGGCCGCGGCGTGGGGCTGATGTTCCTCTGCCTCGGCGCCGCGGCCTTGATCGCGGTGGGGATCGCCGCCCTCAACCCCCGGCTGCGGAACCTGGAGCGGGAGATCCCCGACGCGCTCGGGAGCGGGGAGACGGACGCGGTGCCGGAGCCGGGCTCGCCGGCTCCGCCAGCGTGATCTCGACGTAGTCGGGCTGGACGTCGCACTTCTTCTGGAACTCCTTCCACTCGTCGCCGCTGATCCCCTCGGGCTGCTGCGGCGGGGCACCGGAGTCGACGCGCAGCACCCGCCCCTTGGCCTTCTGCTTCAGGCGCGCGAGGAGAGGGGCGAAGGGCATGTCCCAGCCGTTCGGGTTCCCTCCCTTGGGTTTGTGGGCCATGGCCTCGTCCACCGGGATCATGGCTACCAGCTCCGGGTGGGTCATCAGCTCCAGCCCCTTGTCCTGGAGCGTGGCGTTGTGGCTCGCGTGATGGCCGACTTTGTAGAGGACGGTGCGGCGCAGGAGGTCGGCGGCGGTGACGGGATTGGCGGGCTCGCCCTCCCGCGGCCACTGGAGGCTGTGCCAGGAGAGCCAGTTACCCACCTGGGCGTCGGCGGCGAAGAGGAGCACCTTGCCGCTCCCCACCAGCTCGATGGCGAGGGCCAGGCTGGTGTTGTTGGTGTCGCTGTCGAGTTGGAGACCGAGTTGGCCCGCCGAGCCCAGCCAGTCGGTATCGATCCGCCGCCAGGCGATCTCCTTCTCGCTCGGCTGCCCCGCGACGCCGAAGTAGTGTTCCTGGAAGAACGGGTCCTGCCGGCCCAAGTCGAGAGTGACCTGGAAATTCTTGTCGAACGGGAAGCTCAGCCGTTTCATCTCCTCCTCGTCCCCGGTGAGCAGAGAGCCGGTGGCGGCCGCGCTGCCGGCGGCGATCCCCTCGGCCGCGCCAAGAGTAGCCATGGACTCCATCATCGCCAGCGCCGCCACGCCGAAGGAGGCCTCCGGATCGAGCGCCATCCGCTGCTCGTAGACCTGGCCCGAGCCCGTGGGGTCCGAGCAGCGGAGGAGCTTGTCGTCGTGGGGAGGGCCGAGCACGTAGACGCGGACGCCGTCCACGCCGGGCAGCTCGGTGCGGTCGCCCGGGCGCCAGTAGCGCGGCGGGTTCCCTCGGCCGAGGACGTAGGCCATGGCCTGCTGAATGGCCGACGGGCGGCCGTCCACTCCCAATTCGCCGAAGAAGCCGAGGACGGCTTCGAGATTGCCGGCGCTGGTTTCGTCGCCGCTCACCCGCAGCCCTTGGGCCGCGGCGTGGAGGGCGCGGACCGTAGTCTCCCGCCGGGCGCGGAGCCGGTTGGCCATGGCGTCGTTCGGGTCCTCCGTCCAGGCCACCCAGACCTGGCCGATCTCGATCTGATCGAAGACCTCTTTCGCCTGCTGGAATCCCGAGAGGTGATCCCAGTGCTGGTGGGTCGCCACCAGGACGTCGATCCTGCCGCCCGTTGCCTCCTGGAGGCTCGCCGCCACCTTCTTCATCTTCGTGGCCGCGTCCTCGGTGCCGAGCAGCACCCCGCAGTCGATCAGCACGTAGCAGGGGCGCCCGCTGCCGCGGGTGGGGAAGGCGAGGAGGAAACAATCGCCCAACCCCTGCCGGTACATGCGCACCTTGACGCCGGAGTCCGGCGCGGACATCCCGGGCTTGGAATCACTCATGGCGCCTCCTCCACGGGGCGGTGAAGCATGGCGAAAGGCTCGGCCCGCGGCTGCCGGCGGGGATCGCCGAAGTAGGTGGCGCGCAGGGAGCCGTCCGCCGGCCCGCCGAAAAAGGCTCTTTGCGCCTCCAGGCGGGACGGGCTGAGAATCCCCTTGCCGATGCAGTAGCGCACCTCCCGGCTTTCGAGGTCCACCAGCAGCGTGCAGCCCCCCCGGAACCAGAAGTCCTCCGGCGGCGGCGAGTCCATGGGCGCCGCGTCCACCCGCTGCTGAAAGTCGGCGTCCAGGTAGGCGCGCCGCTTCTGGGTGATCTCGATCACCAGGTCGTTGAGCGCCTGGCCGTCCGGCCCCTGCCGCCGGGCGGGGCGCACCGAGTGGACCTCGAACTTGGGCAGGCCGCTCTTCTGGCTCCGCTCGATGGAGAAAGGAGCCGTGGGCTCGATGGCGAGCCCCACCACTTTGCCCAGCGAGCGGCCGTTGTCCGACAGCAGCCAGTCGTGAACCGCTTTGGCGCTCGCCTTCGTACCGTCCAGGATCTTCTCGCGGTCGCTGGAGATCGACCAGTCGGGCGGCAGCTTGCGCAGGTCTTCGACCCCGGGCAGCAGCTTGCGCAGCTCGCCGGCGTCGGCGTCCAACGGTCCGGACCAGCAGAGGTTGTCCGTCGACAAGCTGCGCACTCCCGGGGGATAGATGCCGCGGCGCCGGAAGGCTTCGACCATGGCGATCCGGTAGCCGCGGTCGTCATCCGGCACGAGGTCGCGGTCGGCGGTGACCAGGGCCCGCAGGTAGTCACCGAAGCCCACGTCCACCGGCGGACAGTAGTCGAGGGCGCGGATGCACATGTTGAGCACGTGGCTGGCGGCGGCCGAGGCCTCGCGCGCCAGCCGGTCCACGAGATCGGGATGGAGGTCCCCTTCGGGGAGGACGCCGGTGCCGGCGGTGGCGATGCGCAGCAGGTCGGCGATGCGCGACTTGTAGATGGAGAGGAAGGCGTCGAACACCGCCGCCACCAGGATGGCGCCGCGGGCATGGGGCTCGTGCGTGTTGGCGAGCTCGGCCGGGTTGGGCTTCTTCGGCTCCCAGAGCTGGGTGGTCTTGTCCACCGTTCCCAGGGCATCGCGCAGGGCGCCATACTGGCCGATGGCTTGCCCGAATTGCTGGGCGAGCTGCCCCAGCAGGTTTTGCCCCGCCAGGTTGCCGCGGGTCTTGCGGATCTGATCCCTCAGGGCCGCGGGGAACGAGAAATGCTGGAAGAGGGCCACGACGTCCGCGAATCCCTCGTGGAAGGCGAGGCTGTCGGCATTGGTGGGCTCGACGAACCGGCGGTGGAGGCCGTCGAGCAGGGCATGCGTGGTCTCGTGCGCCACCACGTCGTGCGAGAGGCAGGTGAACACGGTGCCGCCGGGGAGGTTCCGTCCCTCGGCCGATGCCGGAAAGTAGCCGAACAGCAGGGCTTTCTTGCGCGGGCTGTAGTAGGCGTTGGCCTCGCGCATGGCATGGGGATAGACGCGCAGCCGCCGCACGAACTGATAGTTCTGGTCGTCATCCGCCTGCGACCAGAGGACCCGCCGTCCCAGGGCCCGCTCGAAATTACGGATGGTGGTCATGGCCACGGCATAGACCATCTGCTGATGGAACTGCGGGTCTCCCTCAGCGGGATCGAGCCCGCTCTGGGCGAGCACGAAGCGGTCCTCAAGGTCGACCGGCGCATAGCAGCAGGCGCTTGCAGGATCGACGTCCACCACCTCCAGGTACTCCCCCATCGGGCCGGGAGCCAGGTCCTCCCACGGCACCTGGAGGGTCATCTGATTGATGACCGCCGTATCGATCTGCCAGTTGAGGCTGGGATCGAAGGCATAGACGCGAAGATTGCGAAACGGCGGCCGGCGCTTGGGCGGTGGCTGAATCCGTGGGGAACTGGCGTCAGGCATCGGAGGTCTCCGGGGTTCTCACTAAGTTGCCACAAGAGGAGCAAGAAAGACAGCCCCCCGGGGAACAGCGGGCCTTACGGATATTGCGATATTGCCTTGAAGGCGGCGCGGGGAAAATTCGCTTCACCGCGCCGGACCGCACACTCCAGGCGCGGAATAGACGACGCGATCGGGGGGCTGCTTGAAACCGGCGGCGACGAGCAGCCCGATCAGGGGACAAAGGCCCTCGACGAACGCACCGAGGAAACCACCGCCCAAAAGGTCGTTGCGATGCGAGTCCGCCACTGAGATAGAAATCGGAGCACAGGCCAGGAGGCCCCACAGGTAACCTTTTCCAGCCCGGTGCCGGACCTGGCGGGTCACCTTGCAAACCTCCGCCGTGGGTACGGTGCGCTGGCGGTCGCCCTCCCCGCGCCAGGAGGTGGACTCGGGCGTCATCACGACCCCTTCGACCTCCTGGACGACCTCGCCGCTGGCGAGCTGCAGGGCGACCGGTTGGTCGTTGATCTCATGGTTGATCGCAGCGAGGGACGCCGGATCCAGAACCGTCACCGGATGCGGGGGCACGCCCGTCGCGCAGGCCTGGACGAGGATCAGCGGAGGCAGCAGCAACGCGCCCAGCTTTCGCATGTTTTTCTCCTTCGTGAAATGAGAATAGCACGGCACCGCTCGCCCATGGGATAAGGTACTCGCAGGAAGCGCGGCGGATTCCCTGAAGGAGACGTTTCATGGTCCTCTACGTGCTGAGCCTGATCGGCGTGGGCGTGTTCGCGGCCAGCGGCGCGCTGGCGGCGGGCCGGAAGGGGTTCGACCTGATCGGAGTCGTCGTGATCTCCGGCGTCACCGCCATCGGGGGCGGCACGCTCCGCGACGTCCTCCTCGACCGGCACCCCATCTTCTGGATCGCGGATCCGACGCAGCTCCTGGTGATCCTCGCGGCGGCCGCGCTGACGCTCCTGTACGTGCGCTTCCGCAAGCCGCCGTGGACCGCGCTGCTGGTCGCCGACGCGCTCGGTCTCGCGCTGTTCACGATCAGCGGCGCGCAAGTGGCGGAGCAGCGGGGCCTGCCGGGGATCATCGTGGTGGTGATGGGGACGATCACCGGCTCGGCGGGGGGAGTGATGCGCGACATCCTGAGCGGCGAGGTCCCCCTGCTGCTACGCCACACCGAGCTCTACGCCACGGCCGCCATCGGCGGGATCACCGTCTATCTCCTCGCCAAGGCGGGCGGGCTCGACCCCACCGCCGCGGCCCTCGCCGGCATGGCGACCGTGGCCGCCCTCCGCTTCGCTGCCATCCTCTGGCGCCTCCGGCTGCCGGTATTCCAAGTGCCGGACGAGGAGGCGTGAGGGCGGCTAGGCCAGGCTCACGGTACGCTCGCATTCCTCAAGGCCTTCGAGCACGTCGTCGCCAGCAAGCTATATAAGGTGGGGCGGCTCCGAAACCTCGGGGTACAATTCCGGAATGCTTGCGGTTTCCATTCATCGATGGCTGCTCCCTCTCCTGGCTCTGGGGCTTCTGCCCGGCTTGGTGGCCGGTCAGGCTTCAGAGCCACGCGGCATCAGGATGTTGGCCGTGCCACAAGACGTCCGTGTCCAGCAGGGTTTCGACGCCTCTCACTCGGCCGGCCTTTTCATCGGCATCCGCCACTTCGACGATCAGGTTTTCACCGAGGTCCCCTACGCGGTGGATGACGCCGTCGATCTGGCCTACCTCTTCACTGTGGAGTTGAGGCTGATCGCGCCGCGCAAGGTCGTCCTCAGCTTGGCGGGTGCGCCGCAAAAATCCATTTCCCGAGACCGACTGAAGGCGCTACGCGATGCCGGTGCCACCGTGCGCCCCGCCACCCACTCCGAGATCCTAGCGCTTCTGGATAAACAAAAACGTGAGAGCCGCCCCCAAGGGATTTTCGTTGTCGCTTTTGCAACTCATGGCTTCAGCAACGAGGGTAACGACTTCCTGTTGGCTTCCGATTCGTTGCGTCACCGGCTCATGAGCACGGGGATCGCGGTGGGTAAAGTCTTCGAGAACGTCGGGCAGGCACAGGCTCCCCGCCGTCTGCTGCTGCTCGATGCCTGCCGCGAGAAGCTGTCCTCCTCTCGGGCCTTGAACGACAAGCACGGCGCCATGAGCCCCTCGCTCGCCGATGCCATTGCCGGAGCCTCCGGGCTGGTCGTCCTGTCGAGCACCACCTTGGGAGGTTACTCCTACGACGATCTTCGCCGGGGCAACGGAGTGTTTACAGGGGCGGTGTTGGACGGCCTTCACGGCCAGGCACCGTCAGACGAGCGGAGCTTCATCACGGTGCGCCTGCTGGCGGACTTCGTCGACCGCCAGGTGGCCCAGTGGATCCGTCACAATAGGCCAGAGCGCGCCGAGATCAGCCAGGGGATCAGTGTCAGGCTCGAAGCGGTGGCGGTTGCCGAGATGCCGCTCGCAGTCGCCTTCCCCGGCCAGGCGAGGCTTGACGTACCGCAGACGTCTGCTGCCCTTGCGTCAGACGAGATCGACCTCACCGGTGAATGGAAGGGAATCTATCACCTTTATCCTTATGCGTCAGGAATGACGCTGACAATTCAGCGCTCCTATGAAAACAACAACCGTCGGCTTGACGGTAGATTACAACTGTACCCATTAGAAATTCCGAAACGAGGCGCCTCACAGATCACTGGCAGTTATGAGGTGACCGTTGAATATGTCCCGAGCAATCAGAGTCTGGTAGTCCAATTTGGGCATTGGCTCGGCCCATCGCCTCAAGCAACTCGCGCGCCGAACATGGTTGCGGTTTATTCGCGCTCAGACGATACGATAGCTGGCATCTGGGAGAAGTGGAGGACGGATAGCTGCCCCTTTTTTGCTCTGAAGCGCCCGGAAAAAGCGGCGGCACTGGTTCAGCCGGCCTTGGAGGGCATGCACACGAGCCACACCTGGTACACCGGGTGGGCACGTGAGGTTCCGAGCAAGCAGCGTGTAGATGAGTGGGCGGACAGGTTCGTTGAAGAATACCCTGGCAGAATCCCGAATCAGGTTGAAATAGGGAGCCTCTACACGGATGCCAGGAAGCTCTTCAAGGATTCTCAGTTTAGTAGATATTTTGGCAAACCTTTCGATCAGTTAGGAAGGGCGGAACGCGCGGCGATCTGGAAGAAGCTACGGGAGCCAAGCTCACAGAATGGAGGAGGTCTGGGGAGGAACCATTTTGCCGGACAGGGCTTTTGGTCCACGGGAACCTTCGGTCTTGTCGACATCACCATCTCGGTTCTCGCAATGCGATCTATAGAATCCTGGTACGCGGAGATGCGGTATAGGCTCGAGAATCTAGAGCCGAACCCGAGCGCTCTTAGAATCATCGATGCGATCGAGTCCCAGGTGAAGCGCCTGCCGCAGGCGTTCTGGCCAAGCGAAATAGCCGCAATTGAGAGCCGGGCCATGCAGATCCGGTCCGAGATCTCCTCAGCCGCACGGTCTGTTCAACCGCATTGATTTTGGTGTCGAGGCGGCGGCTGGGTGGGATTTCACGCCCAAGGTTTTCCCGAGTTGATTACCAACGCCGCCCGCGCGACCAATCCCACGGCCAGCAATCCAATCGCCTTCACCGCGCTCGGCGTGTCGTTCACGAGCACCCCGGCAAGAAACACCACCGCGCCCGCCACGACGATGGCGGCCGACCACGGGTATCCCCACGCGCGAAATGGCCGGACGGCGCCGGGCTCCCGTCGTCGCAACACGACGAGCGCGAGGCAGCAGACGCAGTAGTTCACGGCCAGGAAGACCGACGCCAGCGCGATCAGCTTCTCGAAGGTGCCGGACGCGATGAGGAGGACCGCCACGCCGGTCGTGACGAGTGTCGCCACGCCGGGTGTGCCGCCCGCGTTGACCGATGCCGTGCGCCGCGGGACGAGCCCGTCGCGCCCCATCGCGAACAGGATCCGCGTGCCGATCATCAGGATCGCGTTGAGCAGCGGCAAAAGCGAGAGGATCGAGAGCACCGTAATGAGTTGCTTTCCACGATCGCCGGCGATCTTCGCCGCCGCATCCGCGCCCGGCAGCTTGGACACCGCGAGATCCGGAATGGACAGCACGGCCAGGAGCGCGAGGTTGACGAGCAGGTACACGACGATGACCGAAACGACGCCGCCGATCATCGCGCGCGGGAGGTGGCGCGCGGGATCACGGTCTTCTTCGGTGAAGTAGAGCGCGCTCTGCCAGCCGCCGTAGGCGATCACCACGGCTTGCAGCGCAAGGATGATGCCCGGGAACGTGAGGCCGTGCGTGTCTTTCGAAGCCTGAAGACCTCGGGCTCCAAAAGGACCCATCGTGAACGCGGCGACGACGAGCGCGAGAAACGCGAGGAACTTCACCGCGGTCGTCCATTCCTGGAACCACGCGCTGACCTTCAGCCCCACCCACTGGAGCGCCACCATCGCGAGGAGGGTGACGATCGCGACCGGCGGTAACCAGTCCTTGTCGAGCGCCGGCACGAGCACGCGGCCGAATTCGGCGAGGCCGATCGAGACGTACGCGAGCACGGTGCAGTAGGTGAGCCAGTCCGTCCATCCGACGCCGAAGCCGACCCAGTCGCCGAAGCCGCGCCGCGCATACACGTAATACCCGCCCGCCTGGGGCATCATCGTGCCGAGCTCGGCCATGCACACCGCCCCGAGCAAGGTGTAGAGGCCACCGACCACCCAGGCCATCAGGATGGCGAATCCACTGTGCAGGTGGCCCGCGACGAGCCCCGGCGTGCGCAGGATGCCCACGCCAATCGTGCTGCCGACGATGACCGCGAGCCCGAAGCCGAGCCCGAGCAGGCGACGGAGATGGCCGACGGGAGAGCGGGCGGCCGCGCGTTCCAATTTCCTCATCTCATTGCACTTTCTCCACCCCGAGCTGCCAAAGGAGGAACGCGTAGTCGAAAGCCGAGTCACGCAGGCGGTTGTAGCGCCCGCTCTTGCCGCCGTGACCCGCCGGCTCCATATTGATGTTGAAGAGAAGCGGGTTGCCGTCCGTCTTCAGCGCCCGCAGCTTGGCCACGTACTTCGCCGGCTCCCAATACATCACCTGCGAGTCGTTGTAGCTGCTCTTGACCAGCATCGTGGGATAGGCCTTGGCCTCGATGTTGTCGTAGGGGCTGTAGCTCTTCATGTAGCGATACTCCGCTTCGATCTTGGGATTGCCCCACTCTTCGAATTCGCCGGAGGTGAGCGGCAGCGATTCGTCGAGCATGGTATTGATCACGTCCACGAACGGCACCTGCGCGATCACCACCTTGAAGAGATCGGGGCGCATGTTGGTCACCGCCCCCATCAGCAAGCCACCGGCGCTCCCGCCCATGATCGCCAGCCGGTCTTTGTTCGTGTATTTCGCGGCGATGAGCTGCTCGGCGGCGGCGATGAAATCGGTGAAGGTGTTCCGCTTCTTCATCATCCGGCCATTGTCGTGCCACTTCTTGCCGAGCTCGCCGCCGCCGCGGACGTAGGCCATGGCATAAACCACGCCGCGGTCGACGAGGCTGAAAACGTTGCTGTTGAAGGTGGCGGCCATCGGGGCGCCGTAGGAGCCGTAGCCGTAGAGCAGCGCCGGATTGGTCCCGTCGAGCTTGAGGTCCTTGCGATAGAGGAGCCACATCGGCACCCGCACGCCGTCGGGAGCGGTGGCCTGAATGAGCTCGACGCGATAGCGCGAAGGATCGTAGCCTCCGAGTATCGCGTCCTGTTTGAGGAGCTTGCGCTCGCGCGTGGCCGGGTCGTAGTCGTAGATCGACGGCGCAGCGGCTGGCGATTGATATGCGAAGCGGTAAAGCTTGGCGTTCCACTCGCGGTTTTCCCGTGGCACGGTCAGGTAGGCCGGCTCCGGAAATTCGATGCGATGCGACTTGCAGCTCGGTATTTCCGCCACCCGCAGATACAGGATGCCGGCTTCCTGCTCGAGCAGCACGTAAAAGCTCTGGAACAGGTCGACGTCCTCCAGCATCACGTCGTCGCGCTGCGGCACGATCTCGCGCCAGTGGGCACGCGACGGGTCTTTCTCGTCCGCCGCCACCAGCCGGAAGTTGCGCCCCTTGTCGTTGGTGCGGATCCAGAATTCTCCCGGGCGATGGTCCACGTCGTACTCGTGATCCTGCTCACGGGGTGCGATGAGCTTCATCTCCGCCGCCGGATGATCGGCCGGCAGGTAGCGCACCTCGGACGTCGTATGGCTGCCGGAGACGATGAAGAGCATCTGGCGGTCCCGCGACTTGTTGACCCGCACTTCGAAACGCTCATCCTTCTCCTCGTAGAGGAGAGTGTCCGTGGGCTCGCCCAGGACGTGGCGGTAGATACGGTAGGAGCGCTTCGTCTGCGGATGCTCGACGCCGTACAGCAGAGTCTTGCCATCCTCCGCCCAGGCGAAGCTCGTGACGAGCGGGATGGCCTCCGGCCCGAGCTGGCCGGTGCGGAGATCCTTGACGTGCAGTGTGAATTGCCGGAAGCCGGTGTCGTCGGTTTCGTAGGCGAGCAGGTTGCCGTCTGGGCTGACGAGTCTCCCGGCCACGGACATGAACGACTTTCCCTCCGCGAGCTGGTTGACGTCGAGGATGACCTCTTCCGGCGCCTCGAGCGAGCCCTTTTTGCGGCAGAAGATGGGGTACTGCTTTCCCTCCTGCGTCCGCGCGTAGTAGAGGAAACCGCCTTCGCGGTAGGGCACGTCGGTATCCGTTTGCTGGATGCGCGAGAGCATCTCGTCATAAAGCTTCTGCTGCAGTGCCGCGGTCGGCTTCATGGACTCCTGGGCGTACGCCAGCTCAGCCTTCAGATAGCTTTCGACCTCCGGGGTGCCCTTGTTGCGGAGCCAGTAGTAGTCGTCGACCAGCGTGTCTCCATGGATCCGGGTGACGTGGGGGTCCTTCCTGGCCGTCGGCGGCCGCAGAGTCGCGGCCGCGGTCTCCGCCGCAGCCGGAAGCGGGGAGAGGACGAGAAGGGATAGGCCGAGGCAAATCCACGCAACGAATGGAGGGACGAGACGGGTGCGGATCATGAGTCCTCCTGGAAGATGAAACGCGGAGGGGAAGCTTAGCAGACGGCGAGCTGGGCAGCCGTAAAAAGTCCCTGGCTCGGTCTCGTTACAGCAGCCAGCGGTCGAGCACGGCCGCCAGGTCGGAGAGCTGGATCGGCTTCGCCAGGTAGTCGCTCATCCCGGCCGCGAGGCAAAGCTCGACGTCCTCTTTCAGGGCGGAGGCGGTCACCGCGATGATCGGTACGTCGCTGCCATGGGCTTGCAGCCGCAGGCGGCGCGTCGCCTCGTAGCCATCCATCACCGGCATGCGGCAGTCCATCAACACGGCGTCGAAACGCTCCCGGGAGAAAGCGGTCACCGCCTCCTGGCCGTCGTCCACCGCCAGAAAGCGATAGCCCAGAACCTCGAGCTGGCGCGCGGCGACCATGCGATTGATCTCGTTGTCATCGGCCAAGAGGATGCGGAAGCGCGCGCGCAGCGCCTCCAGCGGAGCCCGCAGACCGTCGGCCGGCGCGGTTTCGGCCGCCTCCCGGGAGATGTCGAACGGCAGGATGAAACGGAAAGTCGAGCCTTTGCCGGGTGTGCTTTCGAGATCGATCTTTCCTCCCATCAGCTCGATCAATCGGCCGGTGATCGCGAGACCCAAGCCGGTTCCTCCATAGCGGCGGGTGATCGAGGAGTCCGCTTGGGTGAACGGCTCGAACAGCCGCGCCTGGGCCTCGGGGGCGATGCCGATCCCGGTGTCCTGGACGGTGAAGCGGAGCGCAGAGCCGCGTCCCGCGACCTCCGCCGGCTCGACCCGGAGGCTGACCGAGCCCTGGGCGGTGAACTTGATCCCGTTGCCCACCAGGTTGAGCAGGACCTGCCGCAACCGCACCGCGTCGCCGCTGCGTCTGCCGCGGGCGCCGGCGGCGACGTCCAGCCGCAGCTCGATGCCTTTCGCTCGCGCCAGCGGCAGCAGCAGGCGGACCACCTGGCCGAGGATGTCGACAGGATCGAAGTCCAGCCGTTCGAGGGTCAGTTGGCCGGCTTCGATCTTGGACAGGTCGAGAATGTTGTCGATCAGACCGCGTAGCGTATCCGCCGAGGTTTTGATGACCGCCAGGGGCTCGCGGAAATCGGCGGGGAGAGCCGAGGTGAGGAGGAGCTCCGACATGCCGATCACGCCGTTGAGCGGCGTGCGGATCTCGTGGCTCACGTTGGCCAGGAACTCGCTCTTGGCACGGTTCGCCGCCTGCGCCTCCACGAGGCGCCGCCGCGTCTCCTCTTGCAGCGAGGCGTTCTCGAACACGAGGGCCACCTGGCTCGCGATCGTGGTGGCCATCTCCACCTGCAGCAGCTTGACGGGCCGGGGCTTCGGCCCCAGGTTGTCGAGCGCCATCGCCCCGATCACCTCGCCCTGCCGGACCAGCGGCACCACCAGGAACTCGCGAAGGCCGAGCGACCGGAGCTCCACCGGCAGCCGTTCGGACTCCGGCTCGTTGACCACGACGGGGGTCCGCGAGCGGATGGTCTCGGCGAAGACCGGAAACTCCTCCACCCGCAAGGCGCCCAGCCCTTTGAACAACCGCCACAGCGCCTCGTCGGTGCGCCCATCGCGGAACTGCGAGGTCGTCGGGATCAACCGCCCTTGCCGCCAGCGATAGATCGAGCAGCGGTCCATGTCGCACGCCCGGGCGGCCAATTGCGAGATCTCTTTGAGAATGGGTTTGAGCTCGCCAGCGGAGCCAAGGGCGCGGGCGATCTCCAGGCTCGCCTGCGTCCGCTTCAGGCGCAGCGCCGTCTCTTCGAGCAGGAGGGCGCGTTCGAGCCCGCTCGCCACGTACTCGGAGGCGGCAGCGGCGAGCTCGATGCTCTCCGGAGTGAACGGGCGGCCGTCGGAGGTGTTGTCCAACACCAGGACTCCGAACACCTGGCCCCCGGAGATCAGCGGCACGCCGAGAAGAGACTTCAACCCGAAGGCGGCGACCCACTCCTGATGGACCAGCTCCGATCCCCGGGCGTCGGCGATCGCCAGCGGCCGGCGGGCGCGCGCCACGGCGTCGACGAACGGCATCTCGCCGATGCGGCGGCGCCCCATGCGTTTGAACTGTTCCCACGCCTCGGGCTCGGGGTGGTGCCGCACCATCTGCGACGTCGCCGGGGTGACCTCGCCGGTGGTGGCATTCCACAAGAAGACCGCGCACCGGTCGGCTTCGCACAGGCGCGCCGTGGTCAGGCACACCTCGCGCAAGAGCGTTCGCGCGTCGCCTCCGGCCCCCACGACACGAGCGATTTCGGACAACCGGTCGAGCCGCGAGCGGCCGGCCGCGTCCTCCTCGCCGAGAGCGCCGACCAGGGGGGCCGCCAGGGCGGCATAGGCCAGGAGGGTCGCAAGGTCTTCGCCGGAGAGCGGCGCGTCTTCCCTGTGCGCCACCAGGGCCCCCTGCACGGCGCCACGCACACGGACCGGCAACGCCACCGAGGGCGCGGGCTGTGGAGCGCCCTGGCCGCCGCGATCCCAGGGCTCCAGCAACGGCGCGACGAGGTCTACCTCAGCCGCCTCGGAACGCGGCGGGCCGCCGCTCCCGGCTCGCGCGGCGCGGGTGAGGCACCCACTGGACGTTCGGTTTCGGACGAGCATGCAGATCTCGTCGAGGCCGAGGAGGTCGCGCCCGTGTTCTAGAAGGAGCGAAAGCTGACGCCAAGCGGGCTGCGAGCTGCTCAACACCTCCGCCGCAGCCGCCAGAGCCTCGATTCTCCCCACCGAGACCACCTCGTGCACCTCGATTCCGGTTGTGGGTCGGGAATCATACCGCAATCAGAGGCGAAGGGGGCGGGAGGTCCTAGGCCGGCCTAGGGCAGCTCACTTCGCCCGCATCCGGTTGTTCTTCGGATTGTGCTCCAGCTCGCAAAGGCCCAGCGCCTCCATGAGTGGGGGAACGTAGACGCCGAAGCGTCCGCGAAGGCCTTTCTTCAGACCGTACCAACCGCCAATCGGGTTGTTCGGGGAGCGTCCCCAAGCTTCGACCGTTCCTTCCTTGGCGGGTTTCTGCTCGTCCGTCCCACCGAGCTCGACCCAATCTCCGGCAGCTTTGAGCATGGCGTGCAGGTCGTCGATGCAACGCGCGTCGTAGAGCAGGACCGTTTTGCCCACCGTACAAACGAGGACTCGTATACCGTCCTTTTCATCGACGTGCATCGTGTACTCGGCGGTTCCCGGCGGTGTTTTGAGCGCCCACGGATTGGCTTTGGTTCGGTTGAGGGTTGCCATACGTCTCCTCTCGTAGGGGCCGTGCTCGGCGCGCCCAGCATATCAAGTGTCAGCTAGAATGGAGCCATGGACGGGACACGCAGACAGGAAATCCATCCGGGGCTTGAGGTCGAGATCGTCTTGAAACAGGATCAGCGGACGGGCAGGCGGACCCGCGGCATCGTGCGGGACGTCCTCACCCCGTCGCCGAATCATCCGCGCGGGATCAAGGTGCGCCTGACGAGCGGCGCGGTGGGACGGGTGCAGGCCATTCTTGGGAAAGGTGAGCCGATCTGAAAAGAATCGTCCGGTGGCAGGATGACGTCCCACGGGTTTCCCCGTGGGCGTCTCTACCTTGGGGAGCCAGCCCGCTCACTCGCAGTGGCAATGCGGATTGGGAAAGCAAGCCAGCCCACTTGCCGCGCAGATCGCGCAGACGTGGGCGGTGCAGGTCGCGCCGCTAGCCGCGACTTGCGACGCGGTGGCGCTCGGCATCCAGCAGAGGGCGAGGAGGAAGGCGGCGGCGAAGAGCTTCCGTGTCATGTCCTCTCCTTTCAGGAAAACGACGGTGATGAGCGTAGCACGAACACCGTTCGATAGCGCCTCGAGCCTTGAGGGTTCCCGGTGGAGCAAAGAAGAGAGACTTGGAGGGCGGGCATGACTCGGCAGCACACTGAAGGCATCGTGACTCAGATTGTTCTGACGGACGCCGAGGCCGAACGGCTCGCCGAGATCCTCGCCCGCGGCTTCTCTCCGACCCCGGCCTTGAGCAGAGCGCTCACGCGACTCGCCGAACCAGACCGACAGCCGCCGCGGCTGCAGTGGAAAGAGACCGCGGGCTGATCCATGCCTCTCCGCATTGGGTGCTCGGACGGCACCATCGGGCATTATTCGACGGCTTTCGAAACCAGCACCAGTCTCTCGTCGACTACCTGCGACGCTTCGCTTTGCGGCACGGCGAGAAGGATCTCCTCGCACGCACCTACCTTGCCATTGACGACGAAACCGGAGAGAACCGCCTCGCCGGTTACTTTACCCTCGCCACCGCCAGTGTGGAGCGGTCTGCAGTCAGCGCCATGGAATCCCTCGACCGGTTGCCCGGTTTTCCGATCCCGGCCGTTCTCCTCGCACGACTCGCCGTTGACCAGCGCGCGCAGGGTCAGGGCCTTGGCCGTTACTTGCTGGAGCAGGCACTCGGGCTGACCCTCCAGCTTGCGCGCAGTGGGCCGGTCGCATTTCGGCTTTTCGTGACAGATGCCATCGATGAGGCAGCAGCAGGATTCTATGAACGCTTTGGCTTCTCGCGTATCGGCGATACGTTCCCCTGTAGGATGGTGCTCGACATAAGGCCTCTTTTAGGCAGTGAAGCTCGCGAAGTGCGTCAGGGCGCAAGGGCTGGCTTTAACGATGAGAAAGCACGATTCTTCACCCGCGGGAGCTCAAGGCGCAGACGCTGACTTCGAGAGGACCTCACCCCCCAATGTAGAGACGCCCACGGGGTACCCCGTGGGCGTCTCTCTCAAGAAAGGACCCCCTTTCTTCCGGCCATTGTCCGGCTCCCGGGCCGGTTGGGGCGCTACATTGG